>NZ_BAAGSQ010000027.1:0-493358 GCF_054782355.1 Paraburkholderia jirisanensis
GTGGCGGCGGTGGCGGTGGCGGCGGTGGCGGCGGTGGCGGCGGTGGCGGCGGTGGCGGCGGTGGCGGCGGTGGCGGTGGTGGCGGTGGTAGCTCCAGCGGTGGCTGCGGTTGCGGAGGCGGCAGTGCCGGCGCTAGCGGCGGTCACGGCGCAGGCTCCGGTGGAGGCTTCGGCGCAGGGGGTCCCGGTGGCGGCTTCGGTGCGGGCGGCCCGGGCGGAGGCTTCGGCGCAGGCGGTCCTGGCGGCGGCTTCGGTGGAGGGTTCGGCGGCGGTTTCGGCAAGGGCGGCGGTGGCTACGGCAGAGGCAGCGGTGGTGGCGGCGGTGGCAACGGAGGCGGTGGCGGCGGCGGACACTAGATCCGGCGCACGGTGCGCCCGCACTGTCAGTCACCCGAGGGAGTGCACAACGGGCAGCGCGGCATCAGCAGCGCGCCTGCGGCGGCGGTGATGTTCCGATCCCCCGGTCGGACGTCACCGCCCGGACCGCAAACGCATCGTGTGCAGGGTCGACCGTGTGCGACGGCTTCGACATACAGCCGGAACCAATCAGCATCGAGTGCCTCATACCGGTGTCACCGTTCGATATGAGGCCAACGATATGCAAGGACACGCCCCCCGCTTTGCCGCGCGCGCCACATCGACACTGTTGCTGGCTGCGCTAGCCAGCGCTGCATCGCTCACGCAGGCGCAAGCGCAAACCCCAGCCGCACCGGCAACCGCTCAAGCCGCACAAGCTGCACAATTGCGCGCCGCGCCACCGGTCGATCCGACCTTCTCCGCGCAATCGCTCGCGCGGCTCTGTCAGCAAAAAAACGATAACGTCGCGCAAGGCCAATGCATCGGCGCGGTCCGCGGCATCATTCACGGCTATCAATACGGCGTGTTGTTCCTCGCGCAGCGCGCGTCGCTGCCTGCGGGCGAAACCCAGCGCGTGTCGCTATGCCTGCGCGACATACCGGTCGCGTCGATCGTCGACGATTTCGTGCACGACGCGAGCCAGGTCGATGCCGCTTCGCTGAAGCAAACGCCGGCCGAAGTCGCGTTGCTCGGCTCGGTACACATGCATCACCCATGCACCTGAGCGTCAAACCATAGCCACGCAATCACGCGACAACAGCGCCGCGCACGCTCACAACATTTCAAGCGGCCGCTTGCTGCGCGGTGCGCGGAAATGCGCATCGATCTTCGCGTGATCGTCGGCGCCCAGTTGCAGATCGAGCGCGCGGCGATTGTCGCGCACGTGTTCGATATGGCCTGACTTCGGAATTGCGAGCACGTCCGGCTGCTGCAGTACCCACGCCAGCGCCACCTGAAACACCGACACCCCATGCGCCGCCGCAATCTCGTCAAGCGGCGAACGCCGAGGCAGACGCGCATGATCGACCGGGCTATACGCCATCGCCGGCATCTTGCACGCGCGTTGCCACGGCAGCAGATCGAACTCCGGTCCGCGCCGCGCGACGTTATACAGAACCTGGTTGGTCGCACATGCATCGCCATCCGGCACGTCGAACAGTTCCTCCATATCGTCGACGTCGAAGTTCGACACGCCCCAATGCCGGATCTTGCCCGCGCGGCGCAACGCTTCGAATGCCGCGACGGTTTCCTCGAGCGGCACCGAGCCGCGCCAGTGCAGCAGATACAGATCGAGCCGATCCGTCTTCAGGCGCTTGAGCGAGCGTTCGCACGCGTCCAGCACGCCGCGCCGGCTGGCGTTGTGCGGGTACACCTTGCTGACCAGAAACACTTCGTCGCGCAGGCCGGCCAGCGCCTCGCCCAATAGCGTCTCGGTCGCGCCCTCGCCGTACATCTCGGCGGTATCGATCAGCGTCATGCCGAGTTCGATGCCCGCGCGCAGCGCCGCAATTTCGGTGGCGCGCTGCGACGCGCGCTCGCCCATCTCCCACGTACCCTGCCCCAGCTTCGCTATGCGCTCGCCGTTGGGCAGCGCCACCGTGGCGATATCGGTTGTCATCGGCTTCTCCATGGACGTGTTGCGTTGCACGTATCGAGCGTCGAGTTTAGCGTCTGTGCAGCCGCAAGCGCACGAAGCCAGGCAAAAGCCTGCTATAACGCAGCGCGCCGATGTCATAGAATTGCCGCTCGCCCCTCTCGCGCACACTTCATGGACATAGCCTCGGAAGACCGCTGGCGCGACTTGCGCCCGGACCCGGAAAACGACACGCCGCTCTATCTGCAACTCGCCCGCAAGCTCGGCCACGCGATTCACGACAACCGCTGGAACGCTGGCGAAGCGCTGCCGTCCGAGCGCGTATTGTCGGATGCATTGGGCGTATCGCGCATCACCGCGCGCAAGGCGATCGCGTTGCTGGTCGAGCAGGGGCTGATTCGCCGCACCCAGGGCGCCGGCAGTTTCATCACGCCGCGCTACGAAGATCCGCTGTCGCGGCTGTCGAGCTTCAGCGAAATGCTGCGCCGGCGCGGATTTACGCCGAGTTCGAAATGGATAGCCCGTGAGATCGTGCCGGCCAATCGCGACGAAGTGATCCGCCTTGGGCTGTCGCCGGCGGCTGCCGTGACCCGCTTGCGGCGCCTGCGTCTAGCGGACGGCATCGTGATGGCGGTCGAAAACTCCACCTTCCCGGCTGCGGTGATTCCCGATCCACAGGCGATCGGCGATTCGCTTTACACGTTCCTCGACAACCGCGGCCTCGCGATCGTGCGCGCGCTGCAGCATTTCCGCGCGGTCAATGCGAGCCCGGAGATCGCGCAGCAGATGAGCATCGCACCGAACGAAGCGCTGCTGCTGATCACGCGGGTCGGGTACACGGCGGACCAGCGTGCGATCGAACTGACGGATACGTATTGCCGCAACGACTATTACGACTTCGTCGCTGAATTGCGGAAATAGGCGTGGCGTCGATGCCCCTCTTGCTGCGGCTTGTTGCTGCGGCCTGTTGCTGCGGCTTGTTGCGGCGGCCTGTTGCTGCGGCCTGTTGCTGCAGCGTGTTGCTGCAGCATTTCGCGGCGCCCTTCCACCGTCGGCCTTCGGCACTAATCTTCCCAACGCGCGGCGTCGGTGCCGATCGGCACCGGCGGCCGCGCGTAAAACGCCGGCGTGCGCGATAGCCGTTCCGCGGGCGCCGCGCCGAGCACGCGGCCGAACGGCGAGTCGACGCTGTGCAGACAATCCTGCACGTCGTCGAAACTCACATCGGGTACCCGCCAGCCGTCTTCGATTTGCCCAAGCGACTGCAGCCAGCGGCCCGTCTGCGCGAGCGACAGGCGCACGTGCCAGCTGCCGCCCTCCACTGCGCGCCGCGCCAGCGCGACCATTGCGCCGAACGCGGCAAGGTAGCCGGTGGCGTGATCGAGCGCCTGACACGGCAGATGCTTCGGCGCATCGGTGCCCGCCGCGCGGCTTTCGGTATGGGCGATGCCGCTCGCCGACTGCACCAGACTGTCGAAGCCGCGCCGCATCGCCCACGGCCCGGCGTGGCTATACGCACTGATCGACACGCAGACGATACCGGGCCGCAACTGCGCGAGCTGCTCTGGGCTGAAACCACGCGCGGCGAGCGCGCCGGGCCGGTACGCCTGCAGGAACACATCGGCGTCGCTCGCTAACGTACGCAGTTGGTCGCAACCGGACGCATCGCGCAGATCGAGCGTTGCCGAACGCTTGCCGCGGCTGTTGTCGATCACGAGCGGCGCGATGTTCGGCAGATGCGGACCGTTGATGAGCAACACCTGCGCGCCATGCGAAGCGAGCGCACGGCCCGCCACCGGACCGGCGATGATCCGCGACAGATCGAGCACGCGTACACCCGCGAGCGGCCGCGCGGCGTTCGCGGCGTTCGCGGCGTTCGCGGCATTTGCGGCATTTGCGGCATTTGCGGCACTTGCGGCACTTGCGGCATTCTCAGCACCCGCTGCACCGAAGGCGCTTGCGGTACGCCCGACATCACGACCAATCGGCTCTGCCGGCGCATCGCCGATCCGCTCGATTTCGAACAGCGGCAGATTCGCAATCGCCTTCGCCTGCTCGAGCGCCGCCCATTCGCGCGGCGAACGGATCAACGCCGCCGGCAGTCCCGCATCGGCGAGCGTCTGATCGAGCACAGCGCCATCCCACTCGCCGATGGCCGCGACGACCGCGTCGCGTTCATTCGCGCAGTCGAGAATTTTCAGCACGCCATCGAGGTGATGCGGAAAGTTCGTATGCAGTTGAATCCAGCGGTGATCGCGCGTCGCGAAGAATCCAAACAGCGGATTGCGCAGTTCCGGCGGCGGCCCGTCGTTCACGCGCAGATAGCGTTCGCTGCGAAATGCCGCGAGCGCGCGCCGCACGTCGACCTCGACCCGTTGCGTCAACCCGGTGCGCAACCGCATGCATTCGGCCGCCGCCAGACCGGTCGCGGCAATCGTCGCGGCGGCCAGCGTGCCGACCCGATAGACGGACGGCAGCGCAGGATCGCTACCGGTGATCGAAACGGCGTCGAGCGCCGCGGCATCGCAGCCGGCGGCGGTCCACAGATGATCGAGAGCGGCAAGTGGCGTCATGGTCGGAAGGTGCGAAGGCGGCAAGGTGGAAGGACGAAGTAAGCAACGACACGCGAACCGAATGGCCTTCAGTCTAGATTTCGCTCGCGCAACCATCAATATTGATTTATAAAATCAACATATATCGATTTCTGCTGTTTCCGCGAATTCCTATGCCGGCCACCCGTTTTTTATCCGCTGACGAAGCCGCTGAGGCGCTCGGCATCAGCGTACCGACGCTGTATGCGTACGTGAGCCGCGGCATGTTGAGCTCGGCACCCGACGTCGCATCGAAACGTC
Source organism: Paraburkholderia jirisanensis (assembly GCF_054782355.1). Lineage (NCBI taxonomy): Bacteria > Pseudomonadati > Pseudomonadota > Betaproteobacteria > Burkholderiales > Burkholderiaceae > Paraburkholderia > Paraburkholderia jirisanensis. The sequence goes on from NZ_BAAGSQ010000027.1 coordinate 4,803, forward strand.
GGCTGTACGACGCCGACGAAGTGCGCCGCCTCGCGCGTCGCAAGGCCGACGGCAAGCGCGCCGGCAAGGTCGCGCAGAAGGTGCTGGACTGGGGCGTGCCGGTCCTCGAATCCGCGATCACGCTGATTGCCGACGGGCGCCTGTTCTACCGCGGCCACGATGCGATCGAACTGGCCCGCACCGCGACGCTCGAAGAAGTTGCCGCGCTGCTGTGGGAATGCAGCGAGCGGCGCATCGCCCAGGCGCCGGCGGCGCCGCTCGCCGCCGCGCAATGGTCCGCGTGGTTGAAATTGTGGGGCGACCACACACCGCTCGACCGCGCACTCGTGCTGCTGCCGGCCGCGGCCGCGCAGATGCCGCGCGTGTGGGCGCTCGGCCGCGACGCGCAACTCGACACCGCATGCACGCTGTTGCGGCTCGTCGCAGCAGCAATGATCTCGTCGGCGCCGTCGAACGAACCGCTGCATCGGCAACTGGCCACCGCATGGGGCGTACGCAGCCGTGTGCAGATCAATTTGCTACGTGCGGCGCTGGTCGCCTGCGCCGATCACGAGCTGAACGCGTCGACCTTCACGGTGCGCTGCATCACATCGACCGGCACGCATCTGTTCGGCGCGATCGCAGGCGGTCTCGCCGCGCTGGCAGGCCCGCGGCACGGCGGCGAGACCACACGCGTCGCCGCGTTGTTCGACGAAGCGGCGCGCGCCGACGACCTCGACCGTTTTCTCGCCACCCGGCTCGCACGGGACGAACACGCCACCGCACAGCCACAGCGTCCGCTGCTGTCCGGCTTCGGCCATCCGCTATACCCGGCGGGCGACCCGCGTGCGCGTCTGCTGCTGCAGATGCTCGCCGACAGCGCGCCGGCGCGTGCGCCGCTCGCGGCCGTGCAAAGTCTGGCGGCCGCGATGCGCGACACCACCGGCGCCGAGCCGACGCTCGACTACGCGCTAGCCGCGCTCGAGCGCGTGCTCGGCCTGCCGGCCGGCGCGGCATTCACGCTGTTTGCAGTAGGACGGGTGGCGGGCTGGATCGCCCATGCGATGGAACAGACAGCGGATGGCCGGCTGATCCGGCCGCGCGCGCGTTACATCGGCGCATATGAAGGGAATGGTTGAAGCGAGCGAGTTGAAGCGGACGACACGCACCGGCCGGCGCGCAGCCCGCTTTCACAGGGCTTTCAGACGATGCTCACGGCGCGTAGGCCGGCCGCACTCCACTCACGCTGCCAGCAACCAGCGCGGCAGCCAGCTCCAGGTACCCGCGCGCGATACGCGTTGCATCCCGGCTCCGCGCCCGCCAGCAGACGATACCGCGACCTGAGCGCCACCTCGTTCCGCGCTCAGCCATGCCACCGCATCGCGCGGCAAACAGAACGATTGGCCGCGCGCCAGCCAGTAGTCTTCGGGGTCGCCTTCGAGCGTCAGCCACACTTCGCCGGTCAGCACCTGCAGGATTAGCGGCTGCGCGACGCGCCATGCGGCGGCCGGCTCGCCGTGTCCGAGTTCGAATGTACGGATTTCGCGCATCGCAGTGCTCCTCTTCAGGTATTTCGGTACGTTCATTATTGCCGTACGATGCAAACAGTCACATGCACAGTACCGAACACTTTCGGCAGAACTGTGCAGTCAAAAAACCTGACACTTTGCACTTGCAGACGTCCGTACCGGTTGGAGGCCGCGCCATGAAACTCGATATCGAACTCGATCGCGACAGCGGTGTGCCGCTGACCGAGCAGATCGTCAGCGGCGTCCAGCAGTGGATCGGCTCGCGAATCGCGCACGCCGGCACCAAGCTGCCGTCGATCCGCCAGTTGGCCGCCGATCACCAGATCAGCCGCTTCCCGGTGATCGAAGCGTACGACCGGCTGGTGTCGCTCGGCTATCTCGATTCGCGGCACGGGTCGGGCTTTTACGTCGCCGAGCGGCATCGCACGGCACAGGAATCGCAGGGCACGTCGGACCCGCGGCGCGCAGAGGAAGAGTCGTTTCACATCCAGCAGCAGTTCAACTACCCGGGCGAAGCGCTGAAACTAGGCAGCGGTTTCATCCCGGAATCGTGGCGCGACATGGATAGCCTCGGCCAGGCGATCCGTTATGTGTCGCGCACCGATGCGGCGAGCCAGATCGACTATGCGACGCCGCTCGGCAACGCGACCTTGCGCGAGCATCTGCGCAGCCGCGTCGCGTTGCTTGGCCTCGAAGTGGACGCCACGCAGATCCTCGTCACGAATGGCGCAAGCCAGGCGCTCGACCTGTTGATGCGCTACATGCTGAAGGCCGGCGACACGATGTTCGTCGAGGATCCGGGCTACTACAACCTGTTCGGTCTGCTGAAGCTGCACGGCGTGAAGCTGGTCGGCATTCCGCGTACGCGCAACGGTCCCGATCTCGATGTGCTGCATGCGCAATTGCAGTTGCATCGGCCGAAGCTGTTCTTCATCAACACGGTGTTCCACAATCCCACCGGCACTACGGTGGCGCCGCATGTCGCGTTTCGTCTGCTGCAGCTCGCGCGCGAGCACGGCTTTACGATCCTCGAAGACGATATTTACGCGGATTTTCAGGCCGAACCAACCGACCGGCTCGCCACCCTCGATCAGCTCGAGCATGTGGTGTACATCGGCGGCCTGTCGAAGACGCTGTCGTCGTCGTTGCGGATCGGCTATGTGATCGCCAAACATCCGCTCATCAAGGATCTCGCCGACATCAAGATGCTGACCAGCATCGGCGGCTCGCGCTTTGCCGAAGCGGTGACGGTCGCGCTGCTCGAGCGCGGCATGTATCGCAAACATCTCGAACGCCTGCGCCGGCGCATGCGCGAGGCATTCGGCGCCGCCGTGCAGATCCTCGAAGATTCAGGCTGGCAGGTGTTCGAAAATCCGTTGGGCGGCAAGTTCGTATGGGCGCGCGTGCCGCATGTCGGCGATTCGCTTGCGCTGGTCGAATGCGGCGAGCCGCTGGGCGTTTCAGTCGTGCCAGGCAACTACTTCCGGCCGAACGGCGAAATGAGCCCGTGGACGCGCATCAACGCGGCATTCGCGACCGAACCGCGCGCGAAGGCGTTTTTCGAAGCGGCAAGCAAGCTGCCGGGGTAGATGCGTTGCGGCATCGATCGCGGCAATCGATGTGCCGCCGTTGCAATGCACTCCGCATCGCCGCCGATCAGGACCCGCTTTGCGACCTGTGCGTGACAAGCTCACGGTCACCGTACCCCTGCCCCGCCCTGGCGTTTTTGCTTAAAATGACGCCCGTCCGGCTCGCCCGGCCCCGCTGCCCCTCCCGCGCGCCATGCCCAATACAACGATTCGACCCGAGACACCCGCCAAGCCCTCCGACCGCGCATTGACGATCCTGCTATGGATCGTCGCGACCGGCTTCTTCATGCAGACGCTCGATTCGACGATCGTCAACACCGCGTTGCCCGCGATGGCGAAGAGCCTCGGCGAACTGCCGCTGCGCATGCAGTCGGTCGTGATCGCGTATTCGCTGACGATGGCGGTGATGATTCCGGTATCCGGCTGGCTCGCAGACAAGCTCGGCACGCGGCGCGTATTCATGGCCGCGACTGCGGTGTTCACCGTCGGCTCGCTGTTATGCGCGAACGCGCATACGCTGCAGCAGCTGGTGCTGTGGCGCATCCTGCAAGGGGTCGGCGGCGCGATGCTGCTGCCGGTCGGGCGCCTCGCGGTGTTGCGCGTGTTTCCCGCCGAGCGCTATCTGCCGGCGCTGTCGTTCGTCGCGATCCCAGGTCTGATCGGTCCGCTGATCGGGCCGACGCTCGGCGGCTGGCTGGTCAAGATCGCATCGTGGCACTGGATCTTTCTGATCAACCTGCCGGTCGGCATCATCGGTTGCATCGCGACGGGGATCTTCATGCCCGATTCGCGCAACCCGGACACCGCGAAATTCGATCTGAAAGGCTACCTGCTGCTGATCGTCGCGATGATCGCGATTTCGATGGCGCTCGACGGCCGCGGCGAATTCGGCTTCGAGCACGCAACGGTACTGGTGCTGCTGATCCTGAGCCTCGGCTTTTTCGTCGCCTACGGACTGCACGCGGTGCGCGATCCGCAACCGATCTTCTCGCTCGATCTGTTCAAGATCCATACGTTCAGCGTCGGCATTCTCGGCAATCTGTTTGCGCGCATCGGCGCCGGCTCGATGCCGTACCTGCTGCCACTGCTGCTGCAGATCAGCCTTGGCTACAGCGCGTTCGAAGCCGGCCTGATGATGCTGCCGGTGGCGGCGGCCGGCATGACGTCGAAGCGGCTCGTCACGCAACTGATCTTCAAATACGGTTATCGGCGCGTGCTGGTGACGAACACGGTGCTGGTGGGTCTCGCGATGGCGAGTTTCGGCCTGACGTCCGCGCACCAGCCACTGTGGCTGCGGCTCGTGCAGCTGGCATTTTTCGGCGGCGTCAATTCAATGCAGTTCACCGCGATGAACACGTTGACGCTGAAAGACCTCGGCACCGGCGGCGCGAGTAGCGGCAATAGTCTGTTCTCGCTGGTACAGATGCTGGCGATGAGCCTCGGCGTGACGGTGGCCGGTGCGATGCTGACTACCTTCACCGGCCTGATGCCGCGCGTGACGGAAGCCAACTCGCTGCCGGCCTTTCACGCGACCTTCGTGTGCGTAGGCATCATCACGGCCGGCACGTCGTGGATCTTCGCGCAGCTCGCACCCGATATCCGCCAGCCGTCGAAGAAAACCGATCCGTCGGAACGCACCTGAAGGTGCGTCCAGCGAAGCGCAGCGCGGCGAGCGGCCACGCCATCTGCGCAGGCACGCGAACCGCGACGGGGCGTGCCACGCACCATCGATGTGCGTGCCGTCGCGCCGCGCCGACACGCGGCGTGGCGCGTGGACCGCAGGACCCGCATCGCAACGCAACGCGCGTCGGATTGCCCGTGCGCATGTTTCTTGCTGAATGATCCTGTAAACTGGGGCTGTTAACGTGACTCTGCAATGAAAACCGCGGTAAACACACGGTGAAAATCGCGCAAAAACGCGGCGAAAAGTACGGCAAGAAAAATGCAGCAAAACCGCAGCAAACCATTCGGCAAAAGAACCCGGCAGCAAACTGCGCGCACCACGCGTCCCCAATCATGATTGACACGATGAGCATGGTCGAACTCGATCCTCCGGGCTTTCAGCCGCCGCGCCCCATCGCGGGAGAGGAAGGCTCCCGACGCACCGTCCGTTACGGCGACTACACCGTTTTCAGCGTGTTTCAACCGGTCTTTTCGGTATCGCACCGGCGCGCGATCGGCTATCACGCGTCGCTACGCGTGCATGACGAAACCGCTGCGCACGTGCCGTCGCACGTCGTGTTCTCGCATGCGGCACGGCGCGGCGACCTGCTGGAACTCGGGCGGCTCGCCGAATCGCTGCATCTGGGCAACTTCAATGCGTTCGACAGTCACGACGAATGGCTTTTCCTGAGCCTGCATCCGGCCGCGCTGATGGACACGAGCTACGGCGACGCGCTGCTGGCGAGCCTGAAGACCCTGGGCCTGCCGCCGCAACGGGTGGTGCTCGAAGTCACCGAGCAGGCCGGCGGCGAAACCACGCGTTTTGCCGAAATCATCGATGCATTGCGCAAATCAGGCTTCCTGATCGCCCTCGACGGCTTCGGCGCCAAGCACTCGAATATCGACCGCGTGTGGACACTGCGTCCCGATATCGTGACACTCGATCGCGGCATTCTCGCGCAAGCCAGCGAGCATTCGCATATCGAGCGCGTGCTGCCGGGCATCGTGTCGCTGCTGCATGAATCGGGGCAACTGGTGCTGATGGGCAACCTCAGCACCGAACGCGACGCGCTGATCGCACTCGAATGCAACGTCGATTTCGTGCAAGGCGGCTTTTTCGCGTGCCCGAGCGTCGATCCGGTCAAGCCGCAGGCCACCGTCGGCCTGATGGACGGCCTGAGCGCGGCGCTGCGCCAGCGGGTCGCGGCCCGCGATCGCGCGCAGACCGAGCGCCTCGCACCGTTCGTCGCGGCACTCGAACAGGCGAGCGCGCAACTGGTTGCCGGCGCAACCATGGTGGACGCGTGCGAGCCGCTGCTCGCGCTGCGCGAAACCGCGCGCTGCTTTTTGCTCGATGCATCGGGCCGGCAGATCGGCGACAACGTGCTGCCGTCTGTGCGGGCGTCGCAACGCGCAAAGCGTTTCCGTCCGCTGCTGCACTCGGAAGGCGCAAGCTGGGAACGGCGCCCGTATTTCATCGAGGCGGTACGCATGCCCGGCCAGGTGCATGTGACGCCGCCATATCTGTCGATCAACGAGGCGCACCTGTGCGTGACCGCGTCGATTGCCGCGCAATCCGCACGCGGCATGCAGGTGCTGTGCGTCGACATCAACTGGGAAGTGGCGGCACATCGTAGCTAGGTGCGGCCGGCAAGGTGCGGCCGAATGGGGCCGATCGGCACGGAACGGGCACGCGCAGTGCGGCGCGTCCGTTTCACGCTGAGCGCACCGTAAGCTATTCATCGATCAGCCCACACCGCACTTTGGGTCTGGCGGGCTCATACGGCACATTCAGCCTTTTCACGACCCGCAAACCCCTCACCCACGCGAAACGCATCGCAGCCAATCTGCGCGTTTTTGTCGAAGCCGCTTGCGGTGCGCGGTCTGATCTAATACTTTCTCTGTTTCCGCCCGCCGCGCAGCACAGCGGGCCCGCATTTCACTGGAGAAATCATGGCGTCGTCTTCCGACACCGTCAGCATGGCGCTGTTCTGCGACTTCGAGAACGTCGCGCTCGGCGTGCGCGACGCGAAATACGAAAAATTCGATATCAAGCTCGTGCTCGAGCGGCTGCTGCTGAAAGGCAGCATTGTGGTCAAGAAAGCGTACTGCGACTGGGACCGCTACAAAGGCTTCAAGGCCGCGATGCACGAAGCGAACTTCGAGCTGATCGAAATCCCGCACGTACGGCAATCCGGCAAGAATTCGGCGGACATCCGCCTCGTGGTCGATGCACTCGACCTTTGCTATACGAAGTCGCACGTGAACACCTTCGTGATCATCAGCGGCGATTCCGATTTCTCGCCGCTGGTGTCCAAGCTGCGCGAAAACGCCAAGCAGGTGATCGGCGTCGGCGTGCAGCGCTCGACGTCGGACTTGCTCACCGCAAACTGCGACGAATTCATTTTCTACGACGACCTCGTACGCGAAAACCAGCGCGCCGCCGCGAAACGCGAAGCGGCACGCGCGCCGCAGCCGGCGCAAAACGCGGCTAAACGCGCGCCCGACGGCGACAAGCAGCGCAAGGAAGATCTCGATACACGCAAGACCAAGGCGATCGAATTCGCCGTGCAGACCTTCGATGCGCTCGCCACCGAACGCGGCGACAGCGGCAAGATCTGGGCGTCGGTGCTGAAGAACGCGATCAAGCGCCGCAAGCCGGACTTCAACGAAACCTATTACGGCTTCCGCGCGTTCGGCAATCTGCTGGAAGAAGCGCAGGCGCGCGGCCTGCTCGAAGTCGGACGCGACGAGAAGTCAGGCACCTACGTGTATCGCAACGCCGCGGCCGCTGCGGCCGGCGAGAGCGCCGCAGAGCCGATCGCAAGTGTCGCGCAGCGCTTGCCGGCGGGTATGGCGAACGAAGAATCGCTCGAAGAAGCACAAAGCTTCTCGTGGATCGGCGAAGAAGCGTCGACGCAAGCCGCACCGGCCGCGCTTCACACCAGCGGCGATGAATCGGCCGAAGCGACGCTTGAACCGCGCGATGAGCTGGCCGACAACGCCGAGACCGGCCGCAAGAAACAACGTACGGCACGCAAACCGGCGGCAAAGAAAGCGCGCAAGAGCAAAAAGGCCGCGGGCGACGATAAAGCGGACAGCCCGCGCGCCGGCGAACAACTGCCGCTCGATGCCGCGTTTCAGGAAGTGCCTGCTGCGATTGAGACGGAAACCGCGCCAGCGGTTGAAACCGCCGGCAAGCCCGCCCGCAAATCGTCGTCGCGTGGACGGCGTTCGCGCAGCAAGGCTGCGGCAAGCTCCGACGCGGGTTGACGCAAGCGCGCTACCAGCGCCCGCACGGCGCAGGCTTTACGCCCGCGCCAGCCGCCCGCCTGCGTGCGCGGCGGCCGGCAAATCGACCACCAGATGCACACCCGGCCCTTCGTTGTCGCACACGGCAATCGTGCCGCCGTGGCTTTCGATGATGGTCCGGCAAATCGATAGCCCCATGCCCATGCCGTCGTGTTTCGTCGTGAAGAACGGCGCGAACATCCGGTCGCGATCTCCTGCCGAAATACCGATGCCGACGTCGCGCACGATCACCCGCACGCCGCCTCGACTGTTGACGCCCGAACTCACCGACAACTGCCGCTGCCGGTCGTAGACTTCGTTCATCGACTGGCTGCCGTTCGTCATCAGGTTGATCAGCACCTGCTGCAGCTGCACGGCGCGCACTTCGACCAGCGGCAGCGCCGCGCCCAGATCGAGCTTCAGCACCACGCGGTTGCGCGTCAGTTGCGGCTGCGCGAGCAGCGCGGTCTCCTGGATGATGTGATTGACGTCCTCGAGCTGGCGTGCGGATTCGTCCTTGCGCGCGAGCGCGTGCAGCTGTCGCACGACGTCGGTCGCGCGGGTGGCATCCTTGATCATCCGCCCGATGGCGAGCCCGGCTTCGTCGAGATTCGGCTCCGCACGATTGAGCCAGCGCAGCGCCGCCGCGCCGTTCGCGGCAATCGCCGCGAGCGGCTGGCTGACCTCATGCGCGATCGTCGCGGTCAGTTCGCCGAGCGTGGCGACGCGCGTGGCATGCATCAGATTGTCGTGTGCGTCCTGCAGCGCATCTTCCGCACGTTTGCGGTCTTCGATATCGAGAATCGCGCCATACCATCGGCTCACTCGCCCGGCCGCATCGTGCACCGGATTGGCCACCGACATCACCCACCGGTAGCCGCGCTCTTCAGTGCCGATACGCCCTTCGATCGAGCCTTCGACGCCATGCTGCAGCAGATGCAGCCATTTCCAGATGAAGCCCTCGCGATCGTGCGGATGCACGGCGATCTTCCAGCCCCAGCCGTGCGCGCGCTCGAGCGGCAGACCGGTGACGTGTACCCAGCGATCGTTGACGTAGTCGACATAGCCGTCGGCCCGCGCGCTCCACACCATCACCGGCACGTGGCTCCACGGAAACTGCAACTCGCGCGCGGCGGCATCCGCAGTTTCTTCGCAGGCCGCGCCGCTGCACAGCATGATCGCGGTAGCGGCAAAGCCCTCTGGCGCACCGTCATGCGCGACGTGCGCACCGATACTCAGCAGGAACACGTGATACCGGCCTTGCGCATCGAGAATGCGCACCTGGCCGCGCCGCTGCTGTGCGCGTGCGCAATAGGCCTGCATGTCGCTGAGATCGTCGGGATGCAGCACACGCTGCCAGCCGAAGCCCAGCAGTTCCGCCAAAGGGCGACCGGTCAGATCGGTCCACGCGCCGTTCAGGAAATCGGCGGCGCCGTCGCGCGTGCCGTTCCAGACAAGTGCGGGAAGCGAATCGGGCACCTTGGACGCATCGAGTTCTGGGGTCATCACTCAAGCCACGATAGATAGGGGAGCGCAGCGGCAGCCACTTGTTGAAAACTGGTTGTGAACGCAACGGGAAGCTCGATGGCCTGCGCACCGGAACCGGGCAGCGGCGTGACTGCTGCAGGGTTTGACAACCGGCTGACGTGTTCAGGAATGCCGTGCACGCTAGCGCGCGAGAGCTGCATCGACGAAGACGATGTGGCTCTCGCGCTTTCAAAACACCTGGTTGCCGCCCGCCTTCGCAAGCGTTGCTCGACACCCGGCGACAGCCATACCACCGTGTCACCCTGTGAGCCTTCGAGATTGAGCGCATGCGGCCTCTTCAGACGCTGCACACCTGCAAACCCGCCGCGTTATGCCGCGATCGAGTGTACTGACATATGTTTACAACGGCAAGCATCGCGGTCCACACCGTTCGCTTGCGAGCACAACGAATCGGGCTTCGCTGCGAAGGTTACGCAGGAATATGACGCCCGTGCGACGGGGAGGCCTCCTGATTGTCGAGCGCCACGATGCGATCCCGCCTTTTCGAAACGCGAGCTGCGGCAATCGCTGCAAATACGCACTGCCGCAGAGTTGTTGCGCAGTCCGTTTCGATTCAAGACAGCGACGCCGACATACACACAAACGATCGCGTGGGCACCAGGTTGCCAGCTACCTCGTCAGAGACACCTCGCCGACATCGATGGCCTGCTTCATTGAGGTATCGGATGCTGGCCATTGTCTGGTACGCGTACCTTTCCAATAGCTGTCGAACGCAAGCTGCTTGCGATCGAATCGCGCCGGCATAAAAAAAGCCCTCGCATCGGAGGGCTTCTTTTCGCAAATCCTGCTGCGGTGCCAGGCCGGCATCGTGCGGGCACATGCACCGCATTTCGCTGCGCGCGTATTACGCGAAGTTCTTTGCTGCGAAATCCCAGTTCACGATGTTCCAATATGCTTCGACGAACTTCGGACGCGCATTGCGGTAGTCGATGTAATAAGCGTGTTCCCACACGTCGATCGTGAGGAGCGCCTTCGCGTCCGTCGTCAGCGGCGTGGCGGCGTTGCTGGTCGAGACGAGGTCGAGCGAGCCGTCGGCCTTCTTCACGAGCCATGCCCAGCCCGAACCGAACGTGCCGATTGCGGTCTTGGCGAACTCTTCCTTGAACTTGTCGAAAGAACCCCACTTCTTGTTGATCGCTTCAGCCAGCGCGCCGGTCGGTGCGCCGCCGCCTTGCGGCTTCAGCGAGTTCCAGAAGAACGTGTGATTCCAGATTTGTGCCGAGTTGTTGAACACGCCACCCGACGATTTCTTGACGATCTCTTCAAGCGACAGGCTTTCGTATTCGGTGCCCTTGATCAGATTGTTCAGGTTAGTCACATAGGTCTGGTGGTGCTTGCCGTAATGAAACTCGAGCGTCTCTTCCGACATGTGCGGAGCGAGTGCGTTTTTCGCGTACGGCAGCGGCGGGAGCTGATGTTCCATGGTGCTTTCCTTCTATCTGTTTATGGGGAGTTCTGCGGATAAAGCTTGTTGGAGCAATGGATTGTAGGCGACTTGAGATAACCCCGCAAACGCACGGTCTTTAGCAAAGCACCGAACAATTGCGCGGCAAATCTTGTAATCGCGACGGTATTGCGTAGTAAAACCTCCAGGGCCGATTGCCGGGTCCATGCATGTTGCAGGCAAGGGCCGGCGCGTGCCGCGTTTCATCGTGCTGTCAAAACTACCCGCGCTCAAAAGCCTTCGGTAAGACGCGGCTGCACGTCGGCCAGTGCGATGTCCGCGGAGCCTTCGGCGAGGTGAACGGTCAGGCGGCGCCCGGGTTTCAACGCCGCAGGCGCGCGCAATGCGCGGCCATTCTGCGCATCGATCAGCGCCGCATAGCCGCGCTCGAAAGTGCGCTGCGGACTCAGCACTTCAAGACGTGAAGCAAGCGCCGTGACACGCACCACACGTTTGTCATGTTGATGCGTGAAAGCGCGTGCGAGCCGTTCATCGAGGCGACTCACCGCGGCGCGCTGCTGGGCGACATCGGGGCGCCAGCGCTGCCAGCGCATCTGCAGCAGCGCAAAGCGCGCTTTAGCGTCGCGCACCGGCCGTGCGCCGGCCGACGCGAGCCGCACGCTCAACTGCTGCAAATGCGTGCGTTGCCGCGCGAGACGCTCCGCTGGAGACACCAGCCGGCGCGCCAGCCAGTCGAGTTGCTGCGCGCGCCGCTCCATCATGCGGCCGAAGCCGCGCGCGAGCGTGGCGTGCCGATGGTCGAGATCGCGCAGCAACAGCACGCGCTGCGGGCTGACGAGTTCGGCGGCGCCGGTCGGCGTGGGCGCACGTACGTCGGCAGCGAAATCGGCGATCGTGAAGTCGGTTTCATGACCGACCCCGCTGACCACCGGCACGGCGCTCTCCGCGATCGCGCGGGCCAGCACTTCCTCGTTGAAGGCCCACAAGTCTTCGATCGAACCGCCGCCGCGGCACACGATCAGCACGTCGACTTCGCGTCGGCGGCTGGCGGTGTCGACCATCGCCGCCAGCTTCGCGCTGACGCCGGCGCCCTGCACCGGCGCCGGATACACGATCAAAGGAATGTGCGGCGCGCGGCGCGCGAGCGTGGTCAACACATCGCGAAACGCGGCTGCCTGCAGCGACGTGACGATGCCGATCGCGCGCGGATGCGTGGGCAGCGGCCGCTTGCGTTCGGCGGCGAACAAGCCTTCGGCTTCGAGCTTGGCCTTCAGCTTGAGGAAAGCTTCATACAAACGACCCTGGCCGGTGCGGCGCACCGCTTCGACATTCAGTTGCAATTCGCCGCGCGGCTCGTACATCGTGACGAGCGCACGCACCTCGATGCGGTCGCCTTCGCGCGGCGTGAATTCCGCGTGTTGCGCGCGGCCGCGGAACATCACACAGCGCATCTGCGCCTGCGCGTCCTTGATCGAGAAGTACCAGTGGCCGCTCGCGGCGCGCGTGAAGTTGGACACCTCACCGGACACCCACACCAGCGGAAACGAACGTTCGAGCATCGTGCCGATCGCGCGGTTCAGCGCCGACACCGGCACGACCGCATCGCCACCGGTGGGTAAGGAAGAAGAGAAAGAACTGTCGGAATTCATGCGGCGAGAGGTCGGATGGCGTTTTTCGATGAGGTGTTGCATCAGGTCGGACAGACAATAGACCGAGCGGCCAGCGGCGTCCAGCCTGCGCGCTTCGGGTTAGTCAGGTTGTTAAAAGTGTCCACATGCCGGGATGTAGGCTGGCCCTCCCCGAAAACCCCTTGGAAAGCCCATTGATTACGAAGTAACCAATTGATTTTTATTGATTTTTTATCAGTTAAACGAATTCCTATACCGGCTACACGCTTAGGCGGCGGCGCTTTTGAACGCATGCGGGGCGAGTTCTCCACAAAGTTATCCACAGACCGGACACGATGCCCTCACGCTGCATGGCGCGGCCCATGCGAGCGATCGCGACTTGCGGCTGCACGGCTTCGCGCGCTAGAGTGCCGGGTCGCGGCGACCACCTGCCTGTCTGTTTTGCACGGCCGTGTCGCACATGCCGCGCTTGCAGCCACCGTTCTGCTTCAATCCGATCGACCGCTCCCGGAGGCCTTTGCCGATGTCCGTGCCGTTCCCCGTGTTGCCCTCGCACTGCTTGCTCGCGGGGCATGCACGCCGCACCGGCGGCCACGCCTTCATTCGATGAGTGAACTGAAATCCAGTCTCGGGGCCCGAATCGAGGCCTACATCGCGCGCGAATGGCAACGGCGCGGCCCGTTCGCATGGGCACTGACGCCGCTTGCGTGCGTATTCGGCGCAATCGCGGCCGCACGGCGCGCCGCGTTTGCGGCCGGCTGGCTGAAGACCGTCGAGGTCGGCGTGCCGGTGATCGTGGTCGGCAACGTGACGGTCGGCGGCACCGGCAAGACGCCGACGGTGATTGCGCTGGTCGAAGCGCTGCGTAGTGCCGGCTTCACGCCGGGCGTGGTATCGCGCGGCTATGGCGCGACCGTGCGCGGCCCGACGCCGGTTACGCCGGCCTCGAGCGCCGCCGCGGCCGGCGACGAGCCGCTGCTGATCGCACGCCGCACCAACGTGCCAGTGTGGGTCTGCCCGGACCGCGTCGCGGCAGCGCAGGCACTGCGCGCCGCGCATCGCGAAGTCGACGTGATCGTCAGCGACGATGGCCTGCAACACTATCGCCTCGCGCGCAAGGTCGAGCTGGTGGTGTTCGATCATCGTCTCGGCGGCAACGGCTTTTTGCTGCCGGCGGGCCCGCTGCGCGAGCCGCTGTCGCGGCGCCGCGATGCGACGTTGATCAACAGCCCCTATGAACGCACGCTGCCGCCGTGGCCCAACACCTACGCGCTGCACCTGACGCCCGGCGACGCCTGGCATCTGGACCGCCCGCATCTGCGTCGACCGCTGGCCCAGTTCGCCGGCACGCGCGTGCTCGCGGCCGCCGGCATCGGCGCGCCCGAACGCTTCTTCGCGACCCTGCGTGCCGCCGGTATCACCCCGAACACGCGCGCGCTGCCCGATCACTATGCGTACGCGAGCAGCCCGTTCGCCGACGTCGAAGCCGATGCGATCCTGATCACCGAAAAGGATGCGGTAAAATTGGCGTCCTGGCATGATGCGCGCATCTGGGTAGTCCCGGTCGAAGCCGCGCTCGATCATCGCCTCATCGAATCTGTTGTGGAGAAAGTCCGTGGACGCCCGCCTGCTTGAAATCCTCGTTTGCCCGATCTGCAAGGGCCCGCTCAGCTACGACCGTTCCGCGCAGGAGCTCATCTGCAACGTCGACAAGCTTGCTTATCCGATTCGCGACGGCATTCCGGTGATGCTCGTCGACGAGGCACGGCAAACCGTCGAGGGCACGCCAGTCGACCTGAATCCGGGTTCGGTGGCGTGATGCATGTGGCGGGTGCCAAGGTGCCCGCCGTAGCGTGCCAGCGTGTTGCCTGTGTCTTTTGGCGCCACATGCTTGAGCGCCGCATGCGTCGTTGAATTTGCCGGTGCATTCTGTGTTGCCTCTTGCCGTATTTGCACCTTGTTTGCGCGTTGTTTGCGCGTTGCTGCGTTCCATTTGCGCCGTACTCACCGGCTGTGCCCGGACCTGAAACGCCGGGTGTAGCCGCTCCGATGCCTTAACCTTCGCACCCTTCGCACGGTCGCCGCCGCCTGGCGGGTCCGCTTGCGATGGCTCCATCGCCTGTCTCTCCGATGAACCAGACTGCTGCCATCCCGCCCTTCATCGCCGTCGTTCCCGCCCGCCTCGCTTCGACCCGTCTGCCCAACAAGCCGCTCGCCGACCTCGGCGGCAAGCCGATGGTCGTGCGCGTCGCCGAGCAGGCGCGCGCGGCCGGCGCGCAGCAGGTGCTGATCGCCACCGATGCGCAGGCGGTGCTCGACGCCGCCCGCAGCCACGGCATCGACGCGCTGCTGACGCGCGCCGATCACCCGTCCGGCACCGACCGGCTGGCCGAAGTGGCCGTGCAACTCGGCCTGAGCGACGACACGATCGTCGTCAACGTGCAGGGCGACGAACCGCTGATCGACCCGGCGCTGGTGCGCGGCGTAGCGTCGCACCTCGCGGCCAACCCGGACTGCGCGATCGCAACCGCCGCGCATCCGATCACCGACCCCGCCGAAGTGTTCAATCCGAACGTGGTGAAGGTCGTGCTCGATGCGCGCAGCGTCGCGCTGTACTTCTCGCGCGCGCCGATTCCGTGGGCCCGCGACGCGTGGCAGCCGCACTGGCCCAACGTCGCCGCCATGCCCGCGCCGGCCACCACCGTGTACCGGCACATCGGCCTGTATGCGTATCGCGCGAAGTTCCTGCGCAGCTATCCGTCGCTGGCGCTGTCGCCGCTCGAGCAGGTCGAAGCGCTCGAACAGTTGCGCGCGATGTGGCATGGCGAACGCATCGCCGTGCTGGTCACGCACGATGCGCCGTTGCCGGGCGTCGACACGCCGGCCGATCTGGCGCGTGTACAGGCTCTTTTCAGGGCGTCGGCGTAAAAACCCATGGCATAATCGGGCGATTACGCGAACCATGCAGCGCAAGGGTTCGCGGGGTTTCGCTCCGCTGGTGGGCAAGCTGCTGGACGAGGTGATCGACCTCACCTGGTGGCCCATGTTGCAGCGCTGTCGTTCAGCTTACCGGCACGACCGGCTGTACGACACATGCTCTGCCAGAACGGCCAGGCGAACCTCACGACGAACCTGCGATCCCCTGCGTGAAGTGCGCGAACCGCGCCCGCGCCGAACAGAATTTACATAGAGATCTGGAGATATCACAATGCGTTTGATCCTGTTGGGGGCCCCCGGAGCGGGTAAGGGCACCCAGGCAAACTTCATCAAGGACAAGTTCGGCATTCCGCAGATTTCGACCGGCGATATGCTGCGCGCCGCGGTCAAGGCGGGCACGCCGCTCGGCATCGAAGCGAAGCGTTATATGGATGCCGGTGAACTGGTCACGGATGAACTGATCATCAACCTCGTCAAGGAACGCCTGCGCGAGCCGGACTGCGCGAACGGTTATCTGTTCGATGGCTTTCCGCGCACGCTGCCGCAAGCCGAAGCAATGAAGCAGGCCGGCGTCGCGATCGACTACGTGCTCGAGATCGACGTGCCGTTCGACGAGATCATCGTGCGCATGAGCGGACGTCGCGTGCATGCGGCTTCGGGCCGCACGTATCACGTGAAGTTCAATCCGCCGAAAACCGATGGCGTCGACGACGTGACCGGCGAGCCGCTGATCCAGCGCGACGACGACAAGGAAGAGACGGTGCGCAAGCGCCTCGATGTGTATGTCGCGCAGACCAAACCGCTGATCGAGTACTACAACGGCTGGGCGAAGAACGGCGATGCGTCTACGTCGCTGAAGGCGCCGCAATATCGGCGCATTTCGGGCCTCGGCACGGTCGACGAAATTCGCGCGCGTACGTTCGAAGCGCTGAAGTGATGCGCTAAAGCCTGCTGCGGCAAGCACGATGAAAACCGCCTTTACAGGCGGTTTTTTTATTCACGCGCTCGCCGACGTTCGATTATCAGCGATCCGAAGCATGTTGCCTTGCGTTGCATGAAGCCTCTTGCCGTCACTTTCGCGCCGGCAACCCAGCCGCTACAATCGGCAGACATCCGCTTTAGCGCGTCGATGTTTGCCGAATTTCAGCCAGGAGAACACATGGATATCCGCGACAACGCATTTCTGATCACCGGCGGCGCGTCGGGCCTCGGCGCCGCCACCGCGCGTCTCGTCGCCGAACACGGCGGCAAGGTCGTGCTCGCCGATCTGAATGAAGCCGCGGGCAATGCGCTCGCCAAAGAGCTGGGTGGCGTGTTCGTCAAATGCGATGTGACGCGCGAAGACGATGCGATACAAGCCGTCGCCGCGGCGGGCCAGCTTGGCCCGCTGCGCGGACTCGTCAACTGTGCGGGCGTCGCACCGGCGATGAAAACCGTCGGCAAGGATGGCCCGCATTCGCTCGATATGTTCAGCAAAACCGTCGCGATCAATCTGATCGGCACGTTCAATCTGGCGCGCCTCGCCGCGGCCGCGATGGCGAAGCTCGAGCCGAACGCAGCCGGCGAACGCGGCGTGATCGTCAACACGGCATCCGTCGCGGCCTTCGACGGGCAAATGGGCCAGGCCGCTTATGCGGCTTCGAAGGCCGGTGTCGCCGGCATGACGCTGCCGCTCGCGCGCGACCTCGCGCGCAACGGCATCCGCGTGATGACGATCGCGCCCGGCATCTTCGAAACGCCGATGCTGCTCGGTATGCCGCAGGAGGTGCAGGACGCCCTCGGCGCGATGGTGCCGTTTCCGCCGCGACTGGGCAAACCGGCCGAGTACGCGATGCTCGTCAAGCAGATCTTCGACAATACGATGCTGAACGGCGAAGTGATCCGCCTCGATGGCGCGATCCGGATGCAGCCGAAGTAGATTGGTGGCGGCGCGTTACTGGCCATCATTCAAAGCCGCCAGCCATGGTTGAAGGCTGAAGGCTGGCGGCTCAACACTGCAGCCTGAACGGGAACCGCGTGCGCCGCGCGGGTCGCGCAATGGCTAGCGGTTTCGTGTGATGGATTCAGATGGCGGTTTCGCGCAGCAGATTCATGGCAGCGCCACACTCGCGCCCGCCCCGCCACACGGCAGTCAATCGCGGTCGTTGTGCTGCGTGCGCTGCCGGATCTCCTGCAGTTGCGATTCGACCACCGTCGCATCGTCCGCATCGGGCCGGTCGCCGAGGTAGCGCTCGAGATCTTCGAGCGCCGGCCGCAGGTAATCGAGCCGCGCATACGCGAAGCCGCGATCGCGCACCTCTTCGATACTGTCCGGCAACAGGATCACAAGCCGCTGCTGCACCGCCAGCAGCCGCTGCCAGCGCTCGGTTTGCAGATACGTGGATTTGAGGTTGCGCAGCATGCGCGCGACGATCTCGCGCCGCGTGGCCGGCTGCAACAGCATGCGCAGCGCGCGGCCGACCGAATCGCCGGCCTTCGCGACATACGGCTCCAGCATGTCGACCATCTCCGCCTCGGACAGCGAATGCCCGCTGGTCGGATCGAGCATCACGTCGCCTTCCGGCGTCGATACGCGCAGCAGGAAATGCCCGGGAAACGACACGCCGCGCACCGGAATGTCGAACTGGCTGGCGATCTCCAGATACAGCACCGCCAGCGATATCGGAATGCCGCGCCGACGCTTCAGCACGACGTTCAGGTGACTATTGTCCGGGTCGTAGTAATCGTTGACGTTGGCCGCAAAGCCCAGTTCGCGAAAGAAGAACCGGTTCAATACTGTGACCTTCTGCTTGACGTCCGCATCTTCGGGCATGCGGCGCTTCAGGCGCAGCACCAGCTCGTCGATTTCCGCGAGCGTGCCTTGCAGGTCGAGATCGGGGTAAGCATCCTGTGCGAGCGACAGCGCCGCTTCGGTGAGCGGGAGGCTATCGTCTTCGACGACAAGCGCGCTGAAATATTCGAGAACCCGCGTCATCGTGATCACTTCACTCGCCTTTTGAAATACGCGTATTTGAAGCCCATCAGCCACAGCATACCGAAATATAGCGCGGCAAACAGAACGAGGCACGCGCCGAGCAGCACGATGCGTATCAGCGGCCGGTCGTGCATGCCGATCCAGTCGAAGCTCGTCGCGAGCCAGTGCATCATGCCGGCCAGCACGAGGCATGCGCCGAGCAGCTGAACAAAAAATACCGACCAGCCCGACGACGGCCGATAGATACCGCGGCGCCGCAAGCCGAAGAACAGCAGCAGCGCGTTCATGCAAGCGCCGAGCCCGACCGACAAGGTCAGCCCCGCGTGCGAGAAAATCGGCACGAACAGATAGTTGCACAGCTGCGTGAAAATCAGCACACCGATGCCGATCTTCACCGGCGTCTTGATGTCCTGTTTCGCATAGAAGCCGGGCGCGAGGATCTTGATCAGGATCAGGCCGACCAGACCGACGCCGTAAGCCGCGAGCGCACGCCCGACCATCACGACCGAATGGCCGTCGAATTTGCCGTAGTGAAACAGCGTGGCGGTCAAAGGTTCGGCGAAGAAAAACAGCGCGATCGCGCTGGGCGCCGCCAGCAGGAAGGTCACGCGCAGGCCCCAGTCGAGCAGCGCCGAATATTCGAGCGGGTCGGCGTCGACGTGCGCTTTTGAAAGACTCGGTAGCAGGATCGTACCGAGCGCGACGCCGAGCAGCGCGGTCGGAAACTCCATCAGCCGGTCCGCGTAGTTGATCCACGAAACCGCGCCCGGCCCGATGCGCGACGCAATATTCGTATTGATGATCAGACTGATCTGCGCAACCGACACCGCGAACATCGCCGGCACCATCTTCGCGAGCACGCGCTTGACGCCGCGATGCGCGAGCGCGCGCAGCGGACGCAGACCGATGCGCGGCAGCATGTCGATTTTCTTCAGCACCGGCATCTGCACGATGAACTGCAGGATGCCGCCGACGATCACCGCCCACGCCAGCGCATAAACGGGCGTATGCAGATGCGGCGCGACGAACACCGCAGCCCCGATGAACGCGACGTTCAGCAGCACCGGCGCGAAGGCCGGCATCGAGAAATGCTTGTACGTGTTCAGCACGCTCGACGCGAGCGAAGTCAGCGAGATGAACACGATGTACGGGAACATGATCCGCGTCATCGTGACGGCGAGCGGGAACGCGTCGCCGTCGGTGCGCAAACCCGAAGCGACCGCCAGCACCACCCACGATGCACCCAGCACGCCCAGCAGCGACACGACCGCGAGCACCCACGCAAGCACTGTGGAGGTCGCGTCGACCAGCGCCTTGGTCGCGTCGTGTCCTTGCTGGTTCTTGAACTCGGCAAGGATCGGCACGAAGGCCTGCGAAAACGCGCCTTCCGCGGAAATGCGGCGCAGCAGGTTCGGGATCCGGAAGGCGACGTAGAACGCGTCGGTGTATTGGCTGGCGCCGAACGCTCGGGCGATCAGCGTCTCGCGTGCCAGCCCGGTCACGCGCGACAGCAGCGTGAAACCGCTGACTGTCAGCAGGGCTCGGAATAGATTCATGGGGCGCTTATTATACGGGTGCGTCCAGGGCAGAAGATCGGTCAAAAATGCGATTCGGACCTGTCCGCGCGCCGGACGTTCGATTTCAGCGCGAATTTGTGCCGTTCGGCGTGGGTTTGCGGCGTACTCCGGGCCGGGTTGGCGGAATTGCCGATGGCAGGCAGGCGGGACAAGGCGCCCAAGCGCCGGGGGCTGTGCGCGACTGCGGCTCACGCCTCGTGCAGGCTTTTGATTGGCACGTGCCTGATTTTGTTGCTATAATCGCCGGTTTCGAAGCTCGGCTAGTCATTATATGGCTACTGGACGCTCTTCTTTTCCACCCAGAAGACTCTCCAGCAGGTCCGGGTTCGCGTAGTTGTCGTCGTCAGATTTGATACAGCGCCTGCGGGCAATCGCTTCCGCAGGTCGAATCTAAAAGCAGCGCCGGGTCCCCGTGCACGATTGCATGCACAAAGCCACCCGGCACTGGAAACAGGAACAGGATAAGGAACCAACGTCATGGCAAATACCAAACAAGCACGCAAGCGCTCCCGCCAGGCCGCCAAGGCCAACTCGCACAACTCGGCGCTGCGCTCGAAGTTCCGCACGGCCATCAAGGCTGTCCGCAAGGCAGTTGAAGCCGGCGATCAGGCGAAAGCCGCTGAGATCTTCCGTGCATCGTCGAAGACCATCGACATCATTGCCGACAAGAAGATCGTTCACAAGAACAAGGCCGCTCGCCATAAGAGCCGCCTGGCTGCAGCCCTCAAGGTGCTGCAAGCGCCTGCAGCAGCACAGTAATCACCGTATTCGAATCGAGTCCGGTCAACCCGCCTCGCGCGGGTTGCTTCCTGTTTCCGCTGCATCATTAAAGCCCGCCTTCGCGGGCTTTTTTGTCGTTCAGTTCGGGGTTCATTCAGGTTTAAGGTCCAGCCCCTGGGCACAAAAAAACCCGCCGAAGCGGGTTTCTTGCGTGGGACCTTGCAACAAGCCCTGCATCGAGTCCTTGCATCAACTCACAGCGACCTGCCCTGCTGCGTTCCATGATGCGCCGGCAGTTCGCAGGCCTCGGTGACAACCAGATCGTTGTCTTTCGCGAAGTTCATCACGAAGTCGAACGCCATCGGTTCGATATCGCGCAGCCGCGAATCCAGAATCACGCACTTCAGGTCGCCAAGCATGGTTGGGCGCACATAAAGTGAGTATTGCAGCCGCGCATTCCGTCCCCTCGCTCCCGGCCCAAAACCCGACATCACACCTGCGAGGCGTTCCGACCAGTCGCTCGGCCGAAACTTTCTTCCCGCGCTAGTGATGCCTTGAATGAAGTACTCGGTTGGGGGTGTGTCGACCATGTAGGAAACCCTGAGTGACTGCGCCCAGCAGAGCGCGTACGGAAAAGCTACCTGAACACGGGCACGCACGCATGCAAGCCGCCGTGGGCCGCATCGAGCCAGCCTCGTGCCGCATGCGGCCATTAAAGGTCGCCGGGCAGGCGCCGGGCATTGCCCTGCAGGCCACACATGCGCGCGCCGCCTGCTGTTGAGCCTGAAAGCTGGGCTTAAAAAACCGTTGGATTATAGCGCAGCAGGGTGTTTTCCGCACTGCACACAAGCCTTTCACGCAGCTGCGGACAACAATTTTTCTCAACGGCTGCGCCGCATACCGGCCATCCGGCCGACTCGTCAAATAGAGGAAAATCCTTTATGCTGCTTTGAGTTACCACAAACGACGGCGGCGCCGTCCGGCCTTCCTGGCCGGGTGAGACCGCCGTATTTGTTTCATGACCGCCAAAAAAATCCGCCATTACCTGCAGTTCAAGGACTTCTCGCTGGACGAGTACGAATACGTGTTCGAGCGGGCTCGCATTCTCAAACGCAAGTTCAAGAACTACGAAACCTACCACCCGCTGCACGACCGAACGCTCGCGATGATCTTCGAGAAAAACTCGACGCGCACGCGCCTGTCGTTCGAGGCGGGTATCTTCCAGCTGGGCGGCCACGCGGTGTTCATGAGCACACGCGACACACAGCTGGGCCGCGGCGAACCGATCGAAGATGCGGCGCAGGTCATTTCGCGGATGGTCGACATCATCATGATCCGCACGTTCGGCCAGGACATCATCCAGCGCTTCGCGGAAAATTCGCGCGTGCCGGTCATCAACGGACTGACCAACGAATATCACCCGTGCCAGGTGCTGGCCGACATCTTCACGTACTACGAACATCGCGGCCCGATTCGCGGCAAGACCGTGGCGTGGGTCGGCGATGCGAACAACATGCTTTACACGTGGATCGAGGCCGCGCACATTCTCGGCTTCAAGCTGAAACTGTCCACGCCGCCGGGCTACAAGCTCGATCGCGCGATGGTGGCGGCTGAAAGCGCATCGGCTTACGAAGAATTCGACGACCCGAACGAGGCCTGCGCCGGCGCCGATCTGATTACCACCGACGTGTGGACCAGCATGGGCTTCGAGGCCGAAAACGAAGCGCGCAAAAAGGCGTTCGCAGACTGGTGCGTCGATGCGGACATGATGGCGCGCGCGCAGAAGGACGCACTGTTTATGCACTGCCTGCCCGCGCACCGCGGCGAGGAAGTCAGCGCGGAAGTGATCGACGGCCCGCAGAGCGTGGTGTGGGACGAAGCCGAGAACCGTCTGCACGTGCAGAAGGCGCTGCTGGAATTTCTGCTGCTCGGCAAGCTGAATCATTAAGCACGAGCACCAACCGCCCGCCGTCATCCCGAAACGCGGGATACGTGGCGGTTTGGTGTCAAAATACGTTTTTTCCGCGCACCGGGGCGGCCGGCGCGCACCAGTTCTCCCAGCTACGAGTTCATCATGAGCGATATCAAGAAAGTCGTGCTCGCCTATTCGGGCGGCCTCGACACCTCCGTCATCCTGAAGTGGTTGCAGGACAACTACGACGCCGAAGTCGTCACGTTCACGGCCGACATCGGCCAGGGCGAAGAGCTGGAACCGGCGCGCAAGAAAGCGCTGCAACTCGGCATCAAGCAGGAAAACATCTATATCGAAGACCTGCGCGAAGAATTCGTGCGCGACTTCGTGTTCCCGATGTTCCGTGCGAACACGATCTACGAAGGCGAATATCTGCTCGGCACGTCGATCGCACGTCCGCTGATCGCGAAGCGTCAGATCGAGATCGCGCGCGCCACCGGCGCACAGGCGGTTTCGCATGGCGCAACCGGCAAGGGCAACGACCAGGTACGCTTCGAACTCGGCTACTACGCGCTCGAACCCGGCATCAAGGTGATCGCCCCGTGGCGCGAATGGGACCTGCTGTCGCGCGAAAAGCTGCTCGCGTACGCGGAAAAGGCCGGCATTCCGATCGAAATGAAGCACAAGCAAGGCGGCGCGCCGTACTCGATGGACGCGAACCTGTTGCACATTTCGTTCGAAGGCCGCCACCTCGAAGACCCGAAGGCGGAAGCCGAGCCGGATATGTGGCGCTGGACCGTGTCGCCGGAAGCGGCACCGGACGCGGCGGAATACCTCGACATCGAATACGAACACGGCGATCCGGTTGCGCTGAACGGCAAGCGCCTGTCGCCGGCCGACATGCTGACCGAGCTGAACAGCCTTGGCGGCAAGCATGGCATCGGCCGGCTGGATCTGGTCGAAAACCGCTACGTCGGCATGAAGTCGCGCGGCTGCTATGAAACGCCGGGCGGCACGATCATGCTGAAGGCGCACCGCGGCATCGAATCGATCACGCTCGACCGCGAAGTGGCGCACCTGAAAGACGATCTGATGGCGCGCTATGCTGCGCTGATCTACAACGGCTACTGGTGGAGCCCGGAGCGTCGCACGATCCAGGTGTTGATCGACCATACGCAGCAGAAGGTCAACGGCTGGGTGCGGGTGAAGCTGTATAAGGGCAGTGTGTCGGTGGTCGCGCGCGATTCGAAAGACACGCTGTTCGACAAGACGATCGCCACGTTCGACGACGATGGTGGCGCGTATAACCAGGCCGATGCTGGCGGGTTCATCAAGCTCAATGCGTTGCGGATGCGGATTGCTGAAACGGCGCGCCGTACGCGTGGCGAGTAAGCGGGCGAGATAAGCAGCCTCGATAGCGTCACGCCGCGTGCGTTGCAAAGGCGCCGGTGCATGGAAACATGCCCGGCGCTTTTTGTTTGGCGGCGCGCTGCCCGCACCAACAACCAGCCATTCGGGTCAAAGGCAAACCGGCTCGGGCTCCAGTTCCACGCCGAAGCGCTGCACGACGTCGCGCTGAATCGCCCGGGCGAGTTCCAGCACCTCGCCGCCGGTCGCGCCGCCCCGATTTACGAGCACCAGCGCCTGACGCTCATGCACGGCCGCTGCGCCGAGCGCGCGCCCTTTCCAGCCGCAGCGGTCGATCAGCCAGCCCGCCGCGAGCTTCACGCGGCCATCCGGCTGCGGATACGAGACCAACTCGGGTTCGCGCGCGCGCAGCGCATCGAATTGTGCCGCGTCAACCACCGGGTTCTTGAAGAAACTCCCGGCGTTGCCGACTTCAAGCGGATCGGGTAGTTTCGCGCGCCGCACACGCACTACCGCATCGAAGATCGCCTGCGCGGTCGGTGCGGCGGCGCCGCTTGTACCGCTTGTACCGCTTGTACCGCTTGTACCGCTTGTACCGCTTGTACCGCTTGTACCGCTTGTACCGCTTGTACCGCTTGTACCGCTTGTACCGCCTGTACCGCCTGTACCGCCTGTACCGCCTGTACCGCCTGTACCGCCTGTACCGCTTGTGTCATTTGTCGCCAGCTCGCGCGCGAGGTCCGCGTAGTTCGCACGCGGCGTCCACGCTTTGGGCAGCCTGAACGTCACCGACGTAATCACGAAGCGGTCGCGCCCCTCCTGTTTGAAGAAGCTGTCGCGATAGCCGAACCGGCAGGCCGCGGCGTCCAGCTCGACGATTTCGCCGGTTGCCAGCTCCAGCGCGCGCAACGATGCGAAGCGCTCGCCCATTTCGAGCCCGTACGCGCCGATGTTCTGAATCGGCGCCGCACCCACTGTGCCGGGAATCAGCGCGAGGTTTTCAAGCCCGGGCAGCCCTTGGGAGAGCGTCCACTGGACGAACTCATGCCAGTTTTCACCGGCTGCCGCCTCGACGTACCACGCTGCATCGTCTTCGTGCGCGACGCGCCGGCCGCGCAGCGCCACCAGCAGTACGAGGCCGGCAAAATCGCGCGTCAGCACGACGTTGCTGCCGCCGCCGAGCACCAGCCGCGCAAGACCTGCCGCGTGCGGATGGCGCACAGCCGCGAGCAACTGATCCACGGATTCAATGCGGCACGCGAACTTCGCGCGTACATCGAAACCGAAGCTGTTATGTGCCCGCAGCGGATAGTCAGCAATGAAAGAAACAGGAACGGACAGGGACATCGGCTGGAGTATCGGCAGACCGCGGCGCGGTGCAATATTTCGGAAAACCGCACAAGTCGTGTGCGGTCCTTGGGCAAAAGATATGGCGCCGGTAAAATGGCGTCCGGTTCATGATTATAGCGAGTGCAGTTGCGCGCCCTTCGGGCGGCGCCCGCACCGCGGCACTAAGGGAGAGAAAAATGCCATCGTTCGACGTTGTCAGCGAAGCGAACATGATCGAGGTCAAGAATTCGATCGAGCAATCGAACAAGGAAATTTCGACGCGCTTCGACTTCAAGGGCTCCGACGCCCGCGTCGAGCAAAAAGAACGCGAACTGACGATGTTCGCCGACGACGACTTCAAGCTCGGCCAGGTGAAAGACGTACTTCTGTCCAAATTGGCGAAGCGCAATGTCGACGTGCGTTTTCTCGACTACGGCAAGATCGAGAAGATCGGTGGCGACAAGGTGAAGCAGATCGTCACCGTGAAAAAAGGCGTATCGGGCGACCTGGCGAAAAAAATCGTCAAGCTCGTGAAGGACAGCAAGATCAAGGTGCAGGCCAGCATCCAGGGCGACGCGGTACGCGTAACAGGTACCAAGCGCGACGACTTGCAAAGCGTGATTGCGATGCTGCGCAAGGACGTGACGGATACACCGCTCGACTTCAATAATTTCCGCGACTGAGTCAGGCGGCGGTTCAGACGCGGCGTGCGGCCGGCGGGTTTCGCACGGCGTTCGCATGCCGCTATGCATGTCGTTGCGCACACAGCTTACGCACGGCGGCCCGAGCAGCTACGCAGCGGCGGCCGATAGATCTCGCCCGCGCCCGGCAGTTGCGCACGTTCAACGGGGCGCGACGCATCCCACAGTTGCAAGCGCACGAGCCCTCCGAGCCTTGGTGTGGGTGGCATCGCCGCAACGGTCAATCCACCCGCGGGCGGGTGCACACGCAGCGCCCTCGGGCCGCCGTCAGCTCTCGCAGTTCACCGAGCCGCGCCCAAGCCTCGCTCAGCGCTTCGGACCCGCGCCTTCCGCCGTCTCACCGTCGGCTGTTTTCTTCTTCTGGCCGATCCTGCTCTCCTTCCCCGCCACCAGCTTCGCGATGTTCCCGCGATGCCGCCAGATCAGCAATGCGCTCATCGCGACGACCGCCAGCGCGACCACATTCGCACCGAACAGAAAGCCGTCGAACAGCGGTGCGAAGATCGCCGCGCAAATCGCCGCCAGCGACGAATAACGCGTGAAGAACGCGACGATCAGCCAGGTCAACAGCGTGGCGATACCGAGTATCGGGTTGATTGCCAGCAGCACACCCGCGGCCGTGGCGACGCCCTTGCCGCCCTTGAAGCGAAAGAAGACCGGATACAGGTGGCCCAGAAACACCGCGATGGCGGCGATCGCAACCGATGTTTCGTCCAGCCCATAGCGCGCGCCGAAATGATCGACCACCCAGACCGGGAGCCAGCCCTTCAGCGCGTCGCCGATAAGCGTCAGGATCGCGGCCTTCTTGTTGCCGGTTCTGAGCACATTGGTGGCGCCCGGGTTGCCGGAGCCGTACGAACGTGGATCGGCGAGCCCCATCGCGGCGCTCACGACCACGGCGAACGACACCGAGCCGATCAGATAGGCCACGACGGCGACAATCAGGTTTTCCATGTCGAAACTCTTATAAGTATGGGTTGCAGACCGACGAAGCTTCTAGCGTCGTGCGCGCGACGGCGCACATTTTAACCAGGCTGCGGGCGCCGGTCTGTACGCGTGGTCCGGCCCGCAGCGGCAACGGTGTTCAATCGACGCTCGCACACTGCACCGGCTTCGCGCCCAGCAATTCGGTCAGCACGCCCGGCGCGATACTGATGAGAAACCCACGCCGGCCGCCATTGATCCAGATCGTGTCGAGTTCGAGAATGCTCGACTCGACGTACACCGGCATCTCCTTGCGCGTACCGAACGGCGAGGTGCCGCCGACCAGGAAGCCCGAATGCCGGTTCGCCACCTCGGGCTTGCAGGGCTCGACGCGCTTCGCGCCGATCTGCCGCGCAAGATTCTTGGTGGAAACCGTGCGATCTCCATGCATCAACACGATCAGCGGCTTGGCGTGCTCGTCTTCCATGACGAGCGTTTTCACCACCTGATGCTCGTCGACGCCAAGCTGCCGCGCCGATTCCTCCGTGCCGCCGTGCTCGACGTAATCGTACGGGTGCTCGCCGAAAGCGACGCCGTGGCGGCGCAGGAACTGCGTGGCGGGCGTCTCGGAAACATGTCTGGATTTGCTCATCGGCGCATTGTAATGTCCGGGCACCGTGGCGCGCCATCCGCCAAACGGCAGATTGTGCGCACGCCATGGCTGTGGCACGATCGTTCGCGAATCACCAAGCGCCCACCCATGCACGTGCCGGACCGCTGCATGCTTTGTGCACACGTTTCACAGCCGTTCAGGGAGATCGCATTGACACCATCGCCAAACCGGGCAGCACTCGCTGTCAATGCCGATGTCCTGCAAGCGTCCTTGTCGGCCCGGATCGCCGACATACCGGTGTTCGGCGCCGTGCGCGACCCACAACACGTCGCGCTGATCGAAGACGCACGCAGCCTCACCTACGCACAACTGGCGGACGCAGTCGACGCCGCCGCCGCGCTGCTGCGCTCGCTCGGCGTGCGCGGCGGCGACCGTGTGATGATCGTCGCGGAAAACTGCGTGGCGCAGATCGTGTTGCTGTTTGCTGCGGCGCGGCTCGACGCATGGGCGTTGCTGTGCAACGCAAGGCTTGCGGCGCCGGAACTGGACGCGATCGGTACGCACGCGCGGCCACGCATTGTCGCGTACCTCACGGAGACTTCACCTGATGCGGCACAGCATGCACAGCGCTGCGCCGCACGACCCGCGCCGGCACTCGACACCTTGGCGGCAGAAGAATCAGACGTCGTCGACATCGGCGCATGGTCGTACACATTCGATGCGCAGGCGAACGCCGAACCGGTCGAAGCCGCGCCGCAGCGCCAATGCGCCGCGCTGATCTATACGACAGGCACCACCGGCGCGCCGAAAAGCGTGATGCTGTCGCACCGTAACCTGTTGTTCATCGCGGCAACGTCCAGCATGCTGCGTCGCGTCGGGCCCGACGACGTGGTCTACACCGTGCTGCCGGTTTCGCATGTGTACGGACTCGCGTCCGTGTGTCTCGGCAGCCTGCATGCCGGCGCGACGCTGCGACTTGCGCCGCGCTTCTCGCCCGAAGCAGTACGCACGGCGCTGGCCAGCGAACGCGTATCGATCTTCCAGGGTGTGCCCGCCATGCACGCCAAACTGCTCGAATACCTGCACGCGCAACGCCTGCCATGGTCGGCGCCGCACTTGCGTTTCGCATACACCGGCGGCTCGCCACTCGATGCCGCGTTGAAAGCGCGCGTCGAAAGCGTGTACGGCGTCACGCTGCACAACGGCTACGGCATGACCGAAAGCAGCCCGACCGTCGCGCAAACGTCGCTCGATGCACCGCGTGCCGATTGCTCGGTGGGCACGCCGATTCCCGGCATCGAAGTACGCTTCGTGGCACCGGACGGCATCGACGTCGCGCCAGGCGAGATTGGTGAACTATGGGTGCGCGGGCCGAATGTGATGCTCGGCTACTATCGGAGCGCACAACAAACCGAGGCCGCCGTGACCCCCGACGGCTGGCTGAAAACCGGCGACCTCGCGCAGCAGTACCCGGACGGCGCGCTGTACATCGTCGGGCGCAGCAAGGAACTGATTATTCACTCGGGCTTCAATGTCTACCCGGCCGAAGTCGAGCAGGCGCTGAACGCGCATCCGGACATCGTGCAATCGGCCGTGCTCGGGCGCAACGTCGAGGGCAATGAAGAGGTGATCGCATTCGTCGAACTGAGGGCGGGCGCGCGCTTGTCGCCCGAACAGTTGATCGCGTGGAGCGCCGCACGGCTCGCGCCTTACAAACGGCCCGCCGAAGTGCGGATCTTGGCTGCGCTACCGGCCGCGTCCACCGGCAAGATCCTGAAGCACCAGTTACGGGAGCTCGTATAAGCGAGGTCCGCTCTGCCGCGC
Source organism: Paraburkholderia jirisanensis (assembly GCF_054782355.1). NCBI lineage: Bacteria > Pseudomonadati > Pseudomonadota > Betaproteobacteria > Burkholderiales > Burkholderiaceae > Paraburkholderia > Paraburkholderia jirisanensis. The sequence goes on from NZ_BAAGSQ010000027.1 coordinate 34,313, forward strand.
GACATGGCTGCAACACCGCCCGCGCAGGTGATGCGCAGCACCCAGTGCATGCGCAAGCACGTCCGATGCTGCGCAACACACACGAGGAACGCACACGCGCACACAACGCATCCACCGCCCGCCCTCACCCACGCGGATGATGCGCCGCATGCAGCGCCCGCAGCCGCTCGCGTGCCACGTGCGTGTAAATCTGCGTCGTCGAGATATCGGTATGTCCGAGCAGCAACTGCACGACACGCAAATCCGCGCCGTGATTGAGCAGATGCGTCGCAAACGCGTGTCGCAACGTATGCGGCGACAACGGCGCGCGCACGTCCGCGGCAGCCGCGTGCCGCTTGATGATGTTCCAGAACTGCTGGCGCGTCATGCCTTCGCCTCGCGCGGTCACGAATAGCGCATCCGCGGCCCGCGCCCCGAGCAGCGCGGGCCGCGCGTCGCGCAGATAGCGCTCGATCCAGCCATGCGCCTCTTCGCCAAACGGGATCAGCCGCTCTTTCGCGCCCTTGCCCAACACGCGCACCACGCCTTCGTTCAGGCCGACCTCGACGGTCTTCAGCGTCACGAGCTCGGTCACCCGCAGGCCGCTCGCATACATCAGCTCGAGCATCGTGCGGTCGCGCAAGCCGAGCGGCGTATCGATATCGGGTGCGCCAAGCAGCGCCTCGACTTGCGCTTCCGTCAGCGTCTTCGGAAAACGCGGCGGCTGCTTCGCCGAGCGAATGCGCAGCGTCGGGTCAGAAACCGCGCGGTGCTCGCGCACCGCCCACGCGTAATAGCGGCGAAACACCGAAAGGCGCCGGTTCGCGGAAGTCGATTTATCCTGCTGCCGCACCACGCTATAGGCATTCAGGTCCGCCTCGCCAACGGTATCGAGCGAGCCGTTGCGGGTCGCCGCCAGCCATTGCGCAAACAGGCGCAAGTCGCGCCGGTACGCGTCGAGCGTGTTGCGCGACAGCCCGTGTTCGAGCCACAACGCGTCGCAGAACGCGTCGATCGAAGCGCCGCTCGCCTCCAGCAGCGGCGAACTCACCGGTGCATCGTCGTTCAACGTATCGCTCATGCGTAGCCCGCCACGCCTTCATGCGCGAGCAGCCAGCGCTTGACGTTACGGTAGTAACCGTCGTCGCCATGATGCGCAAAGCCGCCGATGCCACTCGATGCAACCACCCGATGGCACGGAATCACGATCGGAAAGAAGTTCGAGCCGCACGCCTGGCCCACCGCGCGCGGATGGCTGTCGACTACCTTCGCGAGTTGCCCGTAGGTCTTCACGGCGCCGGGCGGAATCTCGCAGATCGCCTGCCATACGCGCCGCTGAAACGCAGTGCCGATCTCCGCGAGCGGCAGCTCGAAACTCGCCGACGCACGCTCGAAGTACTGCTCGATCTGTTCGACCGCCTGCTTCGCGAGCGGTGAGTCGGGTTCGACATTGGGTATCGAGTCGGGCAAGTAAACGATCTCGCGCACGCTCGCCCCTTCGACGCGAATGCCGACCTTGCCGAACGGCGCATCGATCACGGCATTGAACTTCATCTGCATCTCCTTTCAAAACCGGCTGCCGCACAAGCCCACAGAGCCGTCGGAAATTTACGCCACTTTACGCGGCATCGAGCGCCCATTGCACATGTTCGCGCACCAGCGGCGACGGGTCATCCGCGCGGCGCCGCAGCGCAGCGACGAGCGCGGCGCGTGCGTCGGGCGTAAGGGCCGCCGGGTCGGCGCGCAGCGCGTTGCCGATCCCGACCGCCAGATTACGCAACCAGCACTCATAGCCGATGCGCCGGATCGCGCTGCCTTGCATACGCGTATCGAAGTCGGCCTCGCTCCAGTCGAACAGTTCGGCAAGCGACGCACGGTCGAGCCCATGCCGCACGTCGAAGTCCGCCACCGGCGCCGCGCTCGCAAACTTGTTCCACGGGCACACCAGCTGGCAATCGTCGCAGCCGTACACGCGATTGCCGATCAACGGCCGCAGATCCGGCGGAATGCTGCCCTTCAACTCGATCGTCAGATACGAAATGCAGCGCCGCGCATCGACCTTGTAGGGCGCCACGATCGCGCCGGTCGGGCACGCGTCGATGCAGCGCGTACAACTGCCGCAGTGTGCGCCCTCGGTTTGCGGCGCGCGTTCCGGCGCACTGAGCGCATCGGTCGGCAACGGCAGATCGACGTAAATCTCACCGAGAAAGAACAGCGAGCCCGCATCGCGCTGCAGCAGCAGCGTGTGCTTGCCGCGCCAGCCGACCCCTGCTTTCTGCGCGAGCGCCACTTCGAGCACCGGCGCCGAATCGGTGAACACGCGGTAGCCGTACGCACCGACCTCCGCCTCGATGCGCGTGGCGAGCTGCTGCAGACGATTACGCATCACTTTGTGATAATCGCGGCCACGCGCATAAATCGACACCACTGCAGCAGCCGGATCCTCCAGCCGAGCGTGCTCGCGCCTGCGCCAATCATCCGGCTGCAGCGCGTCGGGCGACTCGCGCAGCGGGTCCGACACATCAGCCGCTGCGCTTTCAAGGCCCTTTCCAGCGCCCGTGCCGGCGGGCAAATAAGCCATCCGCGCCGAGATCACGCGTAGCGTTCCGGCCACAAGCTGCGCCGGCCGCGCGCGTTTCAGCCCATGTTTGGCCATATAATCCATTTCGCCGTGGCAACCCGCGTCCAGCCATGCAGTGAGGCCCGCTTCGGCATCCGCGAGGTCGGTATCGCTGATACCCACGTCGCCGAATCCGAGCTCGCGCCCCCACGTCTTGATGCGCGACGCGAGCGCAGCCAGCGCCGCATCGTCAAGACACGGCGCGTGCAGCGGCGCAGCGGAGTGCGCGTCGTGCGAATCGTACGATTTGCCGGTGGAGTCGGGCATGGAAACAGGGTGCTGCGGGCTTCGGTTCATCAAGTCATTTTACGAGAATGCCTGTCCATCCCGACCACGCGACGCAATTCGCCGCCGAAGTCCTGCTCGAGCGCCACGTGCCGCTCGCGGACGAAGCCGCCACCACGGCGTTCGGCGCACGCTTCGCCAAGGCGCTCGAAGCCGAGCGCAACGCCCACGGCAAAGAGGGCTTCAAGGGGCTGCAGGTGCATCTGGTCGGCGACCTCGGCGCCGGCAAGACCACGCTGGTGCGCGCCACCTTGCGCGCCCTCGGGCACGCCGGCCGCGTGCGCAGTCCAACCTACACGCTCGTCGAACCTTATGCGGTACCGAGGTCCGATGGGGAACTTGAGCTCTATCACTTCGATCTGTACCGGTTCAACGATCCGGCCGAATGGGCCGACGCGGGCTTTCGCGAGTATTTCGACAGCGGCGCGATCTGCCTCGTCGAATGGCCGCAGCGCGCGGGCACGCTGCTGGGTGTGCCGGATCTGGTGTTCACTGTCGATGTCGACGGCGAGGGGCGCATGCTGACGGCCCGGGCGTATAGCGAATCAGGAAAAGCATGTCTCGAAAGATGTTGATCAAACCGTTCCGCTCGATTGAAGCCGCAGCCGGCGCCACGCACAACTGGCGGCGCCGCCAGATCCTGCGCGCGGGCGCCTCGACGCTGGTGCTCGGCCTCGTCGCGCCGCGCCTCGCGTGGGCCAGTTCGGTGCTCGGCGTGCGCGTGTGGCCGGCGCGCGACTATACGCGCGTGACGATCGAATCCGACCAGCCGCTGCAGAACACACAACAATTGCTGCAGGGTCCGGACCGGCTGGTGGTCGACCTGAGCGGCCTCGATCTCGATCAGGCTTTGAAGGACCTGGTATCGAAGATCGCGCCGAACGATCCGCAGATCGAGTCGGTGCGGATCGGCCAGTATCAGCCGCACGTGGTGCGCATGGTGTTCGACCTGAAGGGCTCCGTGAAGCCGCAGGTGTTCACGCTGCCGCCGGTCGGTTCGTACAAGTACCGGCTCGTGTTCGACCTGTATCCGGCAGTGGCGCCCGATCCGCTGATGGACCTGCTCGCGCAAAGCGAGCGCAAGGAACAGCGGCTCAACGAAGCGAACACGCCGCCCAATGCAACGCTGAACGGGCCGTCCGCGCCGCCTGGCGACAGCAGCGACGCGTTCTTTGAAAGGTACGCGCAGAACGATGCGCAGGCAGCGGCGAATTCGGGCAACGGCGCTGGCAATAGTGCCGGCGCGAATTCCGCCAACAACGCAGGTGGCGCCCCGGCCGCTCCCGTTGCACGCCCACCGCTGCATGCAGGCGCCGCGCCCACCGCTCCGGCCGTCCCGCGCACGCCGACCGGCAAGCCCCAGCCCGCTCCGCCCGCCATCGCCCGCAACGACGATAGCGACGACGACAACGACACCTATTCGTTCACTGCGCCCAAAGGCAGCAAGAGCAAAACCGTACGCCTGCTGACGGTCGCGATCGACCCCGGCCACGGCGGCGAAGACCCCGGTGCGATCGGCGGCAGCGGCACGTACGAGAAGCACGTCGCGCTCGACATCGCGAAGAAGCTGCGCGCGAAGATCGACGGGCAGCCGAACATGCGCGCGATGATGACGCGCGACGCAGACTTCTTCGTGCCGCTCAACGTGCGCGTGCAGAAGGCGCGCCGCGTGAACGCGGATCTGTTCGTGTCGATCCACGCGGACGCGTTTACCACGCCGCAAGCGAGCGGCTCGTCGGTGTTTGCGCTGTCCGAGCACGGCGCATCGAGCGCCGCCGCGCAATGGATGGCGAACAAGGAAAACTCGTCGGACAGCGTCGGCGGCATCAATGTGAAGACCGCCGACGCAGCAGTGAACCGCGCATTGTTCGACATGTCGACTACCGCGCAGATTCGCGACTCGATGCGCTATGGCAACTTCGTGCTGAAGGAAGTGGGCGGCGTCAACAAGCTGCACAAGGGATCGGTCGAACAGGCCGGCTTTGCCGTGCTGAAGGCGCCGGACATTCCGTCGATCCTCGTCGAGACCGCGTTCATCAGCAACCCGGACGAAGAGCGCCGCCTGAACGACGACGCGTACCGCGAGCGCATGGCCGACGCGATCATGACCGGCATCAAGCGCTACTTCGCGGCGAACCCACCGCTCGCGAAGAGCCGCATGACGTAACCCGCAGGTTTTGCGCGCAGGTGTTACGCGCGCTTCCGACAAGCGATGCGACGGCCGCTGACGCGGCCGTTGTACTTTCTGTCATCCGCTTCGAGCGTGTCCGTCCTGCTCGGGGTTTTGTCGTTACCGAACATTCTTCGGCCTCCCGTGCACATCTAAAGTCTCTCCTCGCGATCAAGTAGCCAACCGCGGAGAGCAATAAAAGATGAGCAGTTTTCTGCACAAGCAACGACACGAGCTTGCGTATTCCACGCAACTCGATGTCATCGGCAGGGGAAATACGGCCGCACAAAGCGCCTGCGATTTTATCGCGGGCATTTACCTTGAAAATTACCGGGCGAGCATCCAGCCAGACCCGGATGTGATTATCGCCAGCACGCAAAGGGAGTCGGGGCAGCTCGCAGCGTGCGCCGGCATCTCGTTCGCGTCGCAGCGCGAGCGGTTGTTTTCGGAGCGCTATATCGATGTGCCGCTCGCCGACAGCGTGTTCCAGCTGACGCAGCGCAAGCTGGCGCGCGAGCAATTCGTCGAAGTGGGCTCGCTCGCGTCGAACCGGCCGGCGGCCGCTGCGGATCTGATCCGGCTGCTGCCGATCGTCGTCTGGCATATGGGCGCAGAGGCGATCGTCTGCACCGCTACATCTCGCTTGCGCAAGCTATTCGGCTTTCATCAGATTCCATTCGACATCCTGTCGAATGCGTCAGTCGAACGGCTTTCCGCCGACGAGAAAGCGGCGTGGGGCAGCTATTACGATCAGGCGCCGCAAACCGGTGTGATCCTGCTCGAGCGCTGCGGCCATCTGTTCAGCCAGCATTGCGGGCGGCTGGTGTTTTCCGAATTCGCGCGCTTCGGTCAACCGCAAGCACTGCTTGCGCAGGCGGCGGCATGAACGTCCTGCACGAATTCGTCCGCCAGGCGGCACGCACGCCGCATGCGCCGGCAGTGATCCAGTTGCAGGCGCGCGGCGACGGCAGCTTCGACGAGCATGTGATGTACACGTACCAGAGCCTGACCGAAGCCGCGCGGCAGCTCGCCGCGAAGCTGCGCAAGCTCGCGGGTCCGCATTCGCATATCGGCCTCGTGGCCGGCAACAGCGCCGAATGGGTGCTGGCCGACCTCGCGCTGATGTTCGGCGAGCTGATCGAGGTTCCGGTGCCGCTCGCTTTTTCCGCGCAGCAGGCGGCGTGGCTATTGCATCACTGCAAGATCGTACTCACCGATGCCGCCGGGGCGGCGCGCATCGACGAGTGGCGGCAAACCGGGCAACAAGTAGGGCAACAACCGGGGCAACACGCGGGGCATCAAGCGGGGCAACAAGCCGGCCCGTACCCGCCGCTGCGCACCCTGAACCTGACCTTGAACGAACCCGCCGGCACGCCGGCTAGCGAACTGTTGCCGCTGCCGCAAGCCGCGCGCGACTGTATCGTCAAGATCGTGCACACGTCGGGCACCACGTCGCAGCCGAAGGGCGTACAGATCCGCCGCCACGGCCTCGACGCACTGGTCGGTTCGCTGTGGCATTGCGCGGCGAGAGACGACTACCAGCGCTACCTGAACCTCGTGCCGCTGAGCCTGCTGATCGAGCAGGTGACCGCGATCTACATGCCGCTCACGTCCGGCGGTGCACTGGTGCTGCCGCCGGCGGATATGCCGCCGCTCGGCAGCCCGGGCGTCGTCGCCGCCGATCGGCTCGAACTGATCCGCGCAGCGCGCGCATCGGCACTGACCTTGACGCCCGCGCTCGTCGAAGCGATGGCCACCAGGGTACGTGAGCCTGAGGCGCAAACCGATCCCATGCAAATGCTGTTCGGCCGCCCGAGCGCGCCCCTGCTCGCCGCCGGCGGCGCCCCGGTCAGCACGGCGGCGCTCGTCGCGCTCGAGGCTTGCGGCATTCCTGTCTACCAGGGCTATGGCCTTAGCGAAAACAGCTCCGTCGCGACATGGAACCGCCGCGGCGCGAACCGCATCGGGACCGCCGGCCAACCTCTGCCGCATGTGCAGGTGCGCATCGCCGACGACGGCGAACTCTGCCTGCGCAGCAGCTCGCTCTTCGCCGGCTATTCGAACGACGACCCGAGCAGCTGCGTGGTCGACGATGGCGGCTGGCTGCACACCGGCGATCTCGCCAGGCTGGACAGCGACGGCTTCGTCACGATCACCGGCCGCAAGAAGACGCTGATCATCACCGCCAACGGCCGCAACATCTCGCCGGAGTGGCTGGAGTCCGCGTACCGGTCGGTGCCCGGCGTGCTGCACGTGATCGTTCACGGCGACCAGCAGCAGTTTCTCGGCGGCATCTTCGTCGTCGCGGATCTATCGCACGAGCAGCAGACGAAGCAGGCCATCGCCGCCTACGCCCGCGAGCATCTGAACGAGATCGAACAGATCCCGGAGCCGGTGCTGGTCGAGCACACCGCGCAAGTGATGGAACAGCTTTTTACGGTCACCGGGCGGCCGCGCCGGGATGCGGTCGCCTCATTCCTGTCCTCTCACCACAAGGCCCAGCCACTCGATGAACATTCGTGAAACCGCGCACGCCGGCTCGGGTGCCGTCCTCACGTCGCTGAACGAAGGCGACGCAAGCCGGCTCACGCCCACCTATCTGCTCGATCAGCTCGCCGAACACGGCTATCTGGTGCTGCGCGGTTTTCAGCGCGGCATCGGGCATTTTTCGCAGCTGGTGCGCTGCACGAGCACCACGATCAGTCTCGATCCGGCACGCCAGTTCGACGGCGACACGGCGCAGAAAGTCGACGCCGGATATGACGCGGTCGGCCTGCATTGCGAGAATGGCAACAGCCCGTTCTGGCCGGACCTGTGCTGGTTCTATTGCGAGTCAGCGCCGAGTCAGGGGTCGCAAACCACCGTCTGCGACGGCAAGCTCGTCTATGAACACATGAACGCCACACAGCGCGAAGCGTTCGGCGCGCAGGACATCGTGTACACGCGGCGAGTCAATGCGCTGCGCTGGAAAACCTATGTGTTTCACGCGCTGGCATCGCGAGGCCGCACGCTCGCGCGCGTCGAAGACGCAAGCCTCGACGATCTGCTCGCGTTGATCGAGCAGCCCGGCACCGCACAGGTCGTACCGAACGACGACGGCTCGATTCACTACCGCTTTCGCACGCCGGCAATCCGTGCCAGCCGGATCAACCCGCGCGAAAGCCGCAATTTCGCCAACAGCCTGTTCGGCCCGTCGAATCACTACGAGAAACCGGTGATCACCTTTGCCGACGGCTGCGCGATTCCCGCGCTGCTGCTCGAGCAAACGGAAGCGCTATGCGAACGCTTTACCACCGAGATCGGCTGGCAAACGGGCGACATCGTGCTGATCGACAACACACGTGTGATGCACGGCCGGCGCGCGATCGAAGACCGATCGCGCAGCATTTTCAACGCGCTTTCGTACGCGCGCTCGTGAGCCCAAATCAAGCAGGTATTGCCATGAACCGATTCAGAGACATCAACCAGAACGCGCACCTGAACTATCTGCATCCGAACCGCATGCCCTGGGAACGCGCAGCCGTTCCTGAGGAGCTGGACTTTCTGTCGCGCGTGCTGGTCGGTCAAGCCGGTGAGGAACGCAAGGCGGTAGCGTACCTGTACAAGGAGCTAGCGCAGCTGGCGGAGCTCGAAATGCACGTCGCCACCGTGCTGTGCCGCGTTGCCTGCGAACTGCAGTCCGAGCGCACGCCGTTCAACGCCGGCGATGGTCTCTATCACGCGCTGTCGTGCTTCGCAGCCGAAGAAATCAATCACGCGAACAGCTTCTATCAATATGTACGTCACCTCGCAGGACGCGATATCAAGCTGCCGGACAACCTGTTCCGGCAGCGCGTCGAGCTGTACAGCGGCAACGATGCGCCGCTCGTCAAGCTGGCCGCGCTGTGCTCGGCCGCGTACGTCGGCGAATCGGTGATCACCGTATTCGAGCGCAAGCTGAAACTGGCCGACCCGCTGCAACGCCGCTTTCTGACCCAGCTACTGCATTTTCACGGTCTCGACGAAGCACGCCACATCCAGTGCGACCACGCGGTGTTCGACGAAATCGTGCCCCGGTTGAGCACGGTGGAACGCGCGCGTATGCACCAGCTGATCGACGAAACCGAAGCGCTGAATACGCAGCTGGCCATCGCGAGCGCGGCCACCGTGAAGGCTGCCTTCGACCTCGACTACACCGAGAACAACGCCGCCGCGCAAACCCAGCTCGACATCACGCTGCGGTTTCGCAAGCTCGTGCAATCCGGCGACCTGATCCGCAAAGTGGACGAGCACCTCGACGACGAAACCGCCGCGATCCTGCGAGGCTTTGCGTCGTCGTCCGTCGTGCATGCAGGCTGATATCGACCGATGACCATGAAAGAAGCCGCTCTCGATATCCAGAAAACCAGCGACCGGGGCAGCCGATCCAGCGTTGCGACCGTCGTCGTCGCGCTGTTCCTCGCTGCGGTGGACAGCACGATCGTCAGCACGGCACTACCGTCGATCAGCAGCGAACTGGGACGCCCCGAGCTTTATCCGTGGATCATGTCCGGCTTCCTGCTGCCGGTCGCGCTGGTTGCGCCGCTAGCCGGTGCATGTGCGGACCGGCTCGGCATCTCGACCGTGCTGAAAGCGGCGCTGGCATTGTTTCTCATAGCCTCCGCAGGTGCCGCGCTCAGCCAGTCGATGCCGCTGCTGATCGCAGCACGCGTGCTGCAGGGCGCGGGCGCCGGCGCGATCATCACGCTGTCGTATGCGTTGCTCGGCAGCCTGTTCGACGCCGAACGCCGCGGCAAGATGCAAGGCATGCTGAGCAGCGTGTGGGGCCTTTCCGCGGTGGCCGGTCCGTTGCTCGGCAGCCTGCTCGCCACCGGGTTCGGCTGGCGCGCGATCTTCTGGTTCAATCTGCCGGTCGGGCTTGCCGCGCTGCTGATGCTCTGCCTCGCGCCGCCAGTCGGCAAGCGCGCCGGCAGCACGCACATCGATCTTCCCGCGCAAGCGTTGTTGATGGTTCTGCTATGCAGCGCGCTGCTTCTGATCACCGAACCGGCTCACGCCACGCAGTGGCGCTTCGGCCTGCTGGTCGCCGCGACGGCCGCGTGCATTCTGCTGGTGGCCCGCCTGCGGCCGCGCGCAGAACTCAGCCCGATACCGCTCGAGTTTCTGCGGCAGCGCACGCTGCTGGCAGCCAGCGCGCTCGTGTTGTTGTCCAGTGCCGGGCTTTACGCGTCCGTCACACTGCTGCCGCTCGCGTTGCAGCAGTTCGCCGGCGGTTCGCTTTCCATCGGCATGCTGATCATGATGGCGGCGCTCGGCTGGGTGGTCGGCGCTGCCGTGTGCGGCGGCCGGCTTGCCCGCGCCGGTTATCGCAGGATGGCGTCGTACGGCATGTTGTTGCTCGGCGCCGGATGCCTCGTGATGCCGCTCGCGCTGTCGCATCGGCTGGTCTTGCTGAGCGCGGCCGCACTGGCCCTGATCGGCCTCGGCATGGGCTTCACCGCCACCACCACGCTCGTCTATGCACAGAACCGCGCGCCCGCGCCACGCCTCGGCACGTGGACCTCGACCATCCAGTTCCTGCGCAACTTCGGCGCGGCGCTCGGGATCAACGCGCTCGGCACGCTGCAACTGCGCATCGCCGGCGGGGCGTCGTTTCAGACATGCTTTACCATGCTCGGTGCGCTGATGCTGGCCGGCCTCGCGGCCGCCCTTCTGCTGCCGGCGCGGTACGACATGAATCATGCTTAGCGGTACACATGGACTGGAAAGACTGGCAGCAGGAAGTCACAATCGTCACGCGCACGCTCGACCGCTTCTCGGAACAGGATAGCGAACCGCATCAACACCGCCTCGGGCAGTTCGTGCTGGTAAAAAATGGCGTGCTCTACGGCCATACGTGCGACGCGCGCTGGCTGCTCAAGCGCGACATGGCCGTGTGGATTCCGCCCGAAACGGTGCACTGGGGCGCGGCCCACGAGCGGGTCGAGCTGCTGGTGCTGTACATCCCCGCGGCGGCCTGCGACGGCTTCGAGCCGGGCATCAAGCTGATCGATGCGTCGCCGCTGATCGTCGCACTGTGCGAACGGCTCGCCGATCCGCATGCGGCGCTCACGCCGGCGCGCCGCAACAGCATGCTCGACGTGCTGTTCGGCGAGCTCCAGTGCGTACCGCGCAGCACGCTCACCTTGCCGCTGCCGCACGACGCCCGGCTGAAGAAAGTCACCGACAGCCTGATCGCCAATCCCGCACAGCGCAGAAGCCTCGCCGACTGGGGGCGTCTGGTCGGCGCGACCGACCGCACGCTGGCCCGGCTGCTGCGCCGGGATACCGGTTTGACGTTTCGCGAATGGCACAACCGGCTGCTGCTCGCCGAAGCATGGCGCGGCTTCGCGCAGGGCGCATCGAACGAAGAACTGGCGACGATGCTCGGCTTCGCGTCCGGCGATTCGTTCGGCCACTGGTTTCGGCGCTTCAGCGACGAATGTCCAAGCCGGGTACGCAAGCGTCTGAGACCGGCGCGTGGCACGCACGATGCGCATCATGCAAACGATGCAGGTGTCGTCGAAGCCCATGACGACGACCATAGCCCAGCGTCATAGCACAACACGCTTGTCGGCCCCATTCGATGCGTTGTCGTGTTCCCCGCTGTGCGGCAAGACACCGCATCGGTATCTTCGGTACGTTCGTCACGTACTGAAGAGGAATGCCTTGAACTACGCTCTCGTCAAATTCGCGCATGCGCTGGCCGCAGTCGCCGCGGCCGGTCCACTGATCTTCGCGCCGTGGCTGTCGGCCGGATTGAAGCGTTGCGAGCCCGGCACGCAAACCCTGCTGCTCAAAGGGCTCGACGCCACCGATACCTGCTACAACGTGTCGGGCTGGCTCGTCCTGCTCACCGGCCTCGTGCTGTTCTGGCTCGCCGGCTGGCACGCGGCCCTGCAAGGCTGGTTTGTGCTGAGCGTGGCGGTTTTCGTGGTCGAGTCGATCATCGAAAAGCGCGTGCGCGAACCCGCCAGCGCGGCATTGCAACGCCTGCAGCCCGGCGCGGCCGGGTGGCGCGCGCAGGCAGACCGGCTGCACCGCGCGGTGGTTGCGCAATCGCTCTGCACGCTGCTGATTCTCGCCGTCATGCTGCTGCATACGCATCTGTCGATCGGCTGGCTCGACCGCACGGTCATACCTTGACGGCCGCGCGGCACGGTGCCCACAGGCACGCCGCAGCCAGCTAAAAAGGCGCCGCTCGCAACGGGCAGTTAGAATGGCCATCCAGCCCCACTTGCCCCGAGCCTCGTCATGTCTTCATCGATCAAAGCGGTTTTGAAGCCTCATCTGCGCGACATCGGCAATCTGACGGTTCGGCGCGTGCTGCCTGCGATGGCCGCGCGTCTGATCGGCCCATTTATTTTCTTCGACCATATGGGTCCGGCCACGCTGCCCGCCGGCATCGGCATCGACGTGCGCCCGCATCCGCACATCGGCCTCGCGACGGTCACCTATCTGTTCGAAGGTGCGATCATGCATCGCGACAGCCTCGGGTCGGAGCAGAAAATCGTCCCCGGCGACGTGAACTGGATGACCGCGGGCAAAGGCATCGTCCATTCGGAGCGCACACCGGAAGACCAGCGCGTCAACAGCTCGACCGTGCATGGCATCCAGACGTGGGTCGCGCTGCCGCTTGCCGACGAAGACACCGAACCGTCGTTCGAGCATCATGCGGCCGACACGCTACCGCAGCTGGAGCGCAACGGCGTCACGCTGCGCGTGATCGCGGGCAGCGCCTTCGGCCATACTGCGCCAGCCCGCACCTTTTCCGGCACGTTGTACGTGGCCGCGGAATTCGCAGCGGGTAGCGCGATCGCGCTCGAGCCGGAGCACGACGAGCGTGGCGTCTATCTGGTCGACGGCGACCTGTCGATCGACGGCACACCGCTCGAGGTGGCCACGATGGCGGTGCTGACGCCCGGCGAAACCGTCACGCTTGCCAGCAGCAACGGCGCACGGGTGATGGTGCTCGGCGGCGAGAAGCTCGAAGGCGAGCGCTTTATAGAATGGAATTTCGTGGCCAGCACGCGCGACAAGATCGAACACGCGAAAGAAGCGTGGACGAACCAGCAAATGGGCAAGGTGCCGGGCGAGACCGAGTGGATCCCGCTGCCGGAACGCAAGCCGCAGTGATCGGCCGCGGGCTGCAATGAGCTGACGCGGGTCTGCCACTAACCGCACTGCTCGCTCCGCCGCTCCATCCGCACTTCGCTTATATTGAACTCGCGGCACCTGCCCTTATTTACCCCGCCTGACTGTTTGACGAGAGGTTGCAATGGAAACCACCCTGGCCACATTCGAAAAAGACGTGATCGCCGCATCGACGCTCGCGCCGGTGCTGGTCGACTTCTGGGCGCCGTGGTGCGGCCCGTGCAAGACGCTGGGTCCGATGCTCGAGCGGCTCGAGACTGAATACGCAGGCAAGTGGAAGCTCGTGAAGGTCAATGTCGACGAGAACCAGGAGTTGGCCGCGCACTTCCAGGTGCGCAGCATCCCGCACGTCGTCGCGTTTGCCGACGGGCGGCCGATCGATCAATTTATCGGCGTGCTGCCGGAAGGCCAGTTGCGCGAGTTTCTGGACCGGCTGGTGCCGGACGGCGCCGATGCAGCGCGCGCAGCCGCCAGCGAGGCACTGGCCGAGGGCCGGCGCGACGACGCTTACGACTCACTTAAAGAAGCGCTCGCCTTCGACCCCGGCTTCGACGACGCTCGCATGGATCTGATCGAAATGCTGCTTGCCGACAGCCGCATCGATGAAGCGAAAGCGCAGGTCGAACTGCTGTCGCCGAAGACCACGCAAGGCATCGACGCACGCTTTAACGCGATCAAGACCCGCATCGATGCGGTCGACGCAGCGTCCGACCTGCCGCCCACCGACGCGCTCGAAACCCGCGTCGCCGAGCATCCGGACGACCTCGATGCCCGCTTCGACCTGGCCAGCGCGTTTATCGCACGGCACAAATATGAAGGCGCGCTCGAGCATCTGCTAGCCATCGTGCAGCGCGATCGCACGTACCGCGACGATATCGCCCGCAAGACGATGCTGTCGGTGTTCGACCTGGCCGCGCACAATCCGCAGCTCGTGTCGAAGTGGCGGCGCGCACTGGGCGCGGCGCTGAACTAGGCCAGGCCGCCTGGCAAGCAGCAAGGCGTGCGGCGTATGCCGAAACACCGGCAGCGCCGCACGTCCGGATGGCTGCGCAACTGCGTGGCTGCATGGCTGCATGGCTGCATGGCTGCATGGCTGCATGGCTGCATGGCTGCATGAGCATATATCCGCAAAGCCGCGTGGCCGCATAACCACACTACGCAGGTCCCGCCGCCCACCATCTCCGCGCACCGCTTCCGCAAACGGCCCTTTCCGGCACTTACGCGAACGAACGGACAAGCGAACGAAAGAGCGCAAGCTCACCCCACCGCGCGCCGCCCAATCTCCCGCAGCACATGTGCGACCGCGGCAAGTCCGAAGCTCGCCGTCACGCACACGCTCGAACCAAAGCCCGCGCAGTTGAGCCCGACCGGCCCCGGTGACGCAACCACCTCGTCAGCCTGCGCATCGTTGTCGGACACGGCCGCTTCCGGATAGATCAGCGGTTCATCCGAATACACTGCGCTCACCTTGAACTTCGCCTTCGGCCCGCGCGGGAAGCCGTGCTGCTTGCGCAGTTGTCCGCGCACCTTCGACAGCAACGGGTCTTGAATCGTCTGCGCCAGATCGTCGATGCGAATGCGCGTCGGATCGAGCTGCCCGCCCGCGCCGCCAACCGTGATCAGCGGCTGCCCACGCTCGACGCACCACGCGATCAGCGCCGTCTTGGTCCGCACGCTGTCGATCGCATCGATCACGTAATCAAAGCCGCCGCCCAGCACCGCGGCGAAGTTGTCCGGCTCGACGAAGTCTTCGATCACGTGCACCTCGCACTGCGGATCGATCAACGCGATGCGCTCGGCCATCGCGTCGACTTTCGCCTTGCCGTAGTTGCCGTCTAGCGCATGGATCTGCCGGTTCGTGTTGCTCTCGGCGATATTGTCGAGGTCCACCAGCGTCAACTTGCCGATCGCGCTGCGCGCCAGCGCCTCGACCGCCCATGAGCCGACGCCGCCGATGCCGATCACCGCAACGTGAGCCCGCTCGAAGGCCGCGAGCGCCGCCGGCCCATACAGCCGCGCGACCCCGCCAAAGCGGCGCGCGCGGTCCGCTTCATTCCTGCTGTGGCTGGTAGTAACATCGAAAGGCGCGGCGGCGTGATCGGTCTGCATGATGGGTGGCTTGGGTGAGGCAGGCGCGGCGATGGCCGCAAAAGCGAAGCCTCTATTTTGCCTGATTGCACGACGGCGCTTTCCCGCCAGCTAGTTGCCAGCTTGTTGCCGTACTACCTCCGGTCTGTCCGGCCCATCGTGCCGGGCCGTATAGCGTGTGATGGCGCCAACCGGCGCGCCGCACATCCGGCGCAAGAAAACGCGTCATTCGCTATACTGGCCCCACTGTAGCGCTTGCATAAGAACATGAGCTCCCTTGCCGAACTCCGCAAAAACTATTCGCTCGGCTCACTAGATGAAGCCGACATCGACCGCGACCCGATTCGCCAGTTCGAAAAATGGTTCGCACAAGCGGTCGACGCCAGGCTGCCGGAGCCCAATGCGATGACCCTCGCCACCGTCGACGCGCGTGGCTACCCGGCGGCACGCATCGTTCTGGTCAAAGGCGTCGACGAGCGCGGCTTCGTGTTCTTCACCAACTACGAGAGCCGCAAGGGCGAAGAGCTCGCCGTCAATCCGCGCGCAAGCCTGCTGTTCC
Source organism: Paraburkholderia jirisanensis (assembly GCF_054782355.1). Taxonomy (NCBI): domain Bacteria; kingdom Pseudomonadati; phylum Pseudomonadota; class Betaproteobacteria; order Burkholderiales; family Burkholderiaceae; genus Paraburkholderia; species Paraburkholderia jirisanensis. Next base: position 50,186 of record NZ_BAAGSQ010000027.1, read on the forward strand.
ACTGGGTCGAGCTCGAGCGCCAGGTGCGCATCGAAGGCCGCATCGACAAGACCGACGCCGCAGAGAGCGATGCGTACTACGCGTCGCGGCCGCTTGCGTCGCGCATCGGTGCGTGGGCTTCAGCGCAGAGTCAGGTGATTGAAAGCCGCGCCGTGCTCGAGACGCGCGAGACCGAGATCCGCGCGCAGTACGGCGAAAATCCGCCGCGCCCGCCGTTCTGGGGCGGCTATCGCCTGCAACCCGACGCAATCGAATTCTGGCAAGGACGCCCTTCCCGGCTGCACGACCGCCTGCGCTTCATACGCAGCGCAGGCGGCGCCTGGCGAATCGAGCGCCTGTCGCCGTAAGACCGAATACCGGCACGACACCGGCGACTGCGCGGCTCCGCTGAGCCGCATGCGCCAAACGGATCCGGCGCACCCGCGCCACGCGAAGCACTACCAATGGGTGCGCCAATTCGCCAGGCTTGGCTTTGATTTTTTTGAATTAACGGAGAGATCGAATGTTCTGGGAGAAAAAGCTGGCGCAATGGGTGGAGGAAGTCCGGGCCAACGCGAACCTGCCCGCCCGTCTCGTTCTGTGGGATGGCCAGAAGCACGACTTCGGGCAATTCGCGGAGCCGCAAGTCACACTGAAGGTGAATAGCGCGTCGGCGCTGCCGTTGCTGCTCAATCCGAGCCTTGACAATCTCGGCGAAGCGTATATCAAAGGCAAGATCGATATCGAGGGCAAGGTTTCGGACATCATCAACGTCAGCTATTCGCTGGCGCGCAGCACCGTGACCAGCGCCAGCAAGCTCGCCCGCGTGACGCGCTACTTCAATCATACGAAGTCGTCGGACAAAAAAGCCATCCAGTATCACTACGACGTCTCGAACGAGTTCTACAAGCTGTGGCTCGACGAGAACATGGTGTATTCGTGCGCGTATTTCGAGAACGGCGATGAAGACCTCGCCACCGCGCAGCTGAAGAAGATCGACCATATCCTGCGCAAGATCCAGGTGCAGCCCGGCCAGAAACTGCTCGACATCGGCTGCGGCTGGGGCGCACTGGTGCTGCGCGCGGCGCAGAAGTTCGGCGCGCAGTGCGTCGGCGTCACGTTGTCGCAGAACCAGTTCGATCTGGCTACCGAGCGCGTCAAGGCGGCGGGCCTGTCCGACAAGATCGAGATCCGCCTGCAGGATTATCGCGACGTGCAGGGCCAGTTCGACCGCATCACCAGCGTCGGCATGTTCGAGCACGTCGGCCGCAAGAACCTGCCGGGCTACTTCAAGAAGATCCGCGAGCTGCTGACCGACGACGGCGTCGCGATGAATCACGGTATTACGTCCAGTGATGCCGACAGCGGCGAAACCTCGCTCGGCGGCGGCGAGTTCATCGACCGCTACGTGTTCCCGGATGGCGAACTGCCGCACATCGGCCTCGTGCTCGAGGCGATGCAGCGTGGCGGCATCGAGGCGCTCGACGTCGAAAGTTTGCGCCGCCACTACGCGCGCACGCTCGACATCTGGACCGACAACTTCGAAGCCAAGGCGGAACAGGCGAAGAAGCTGGTCGAAGACGAGAAATTCCGCATCTGGCGCGTGTATCTGGCCGGCTGCGCGTACGCGTTCGAGAACGACGACGTGTCGATTTACCAGGTGGTCTGTCGCAAGGCTGGCCGCAGCGCGACGACCTTGCCGTGGTCGCGCCGCTATATTTACGATCAGCCGCGGTAAACTGCCTGCGCCCGGCGTTGTGCGGGCTGCCTGTGCGGCAGCCGGGCGCAACGCCGCGTTGAGAAGAACAACCCAGGGAAGCGATGGAAGAACGCCGCGATCATAACCGCGACGTGCCGGCCGAACAGCTCGACATGTTCGGCGAACCGGCGGACGACAGCGCCGCGGCTTCGACGCCGCCGCTGAAACACGATCAGGCTCAGGCGTCAGCATCGCCTCGCGCGAGCGCCCCGCTTCGCGAAGCGGGCGAACCGAAGGCTCGGGCTGCGGCAACTGCTTCGTTGTGGCAAGACGACCTTGTAGCAGAATCTGCGCTTCGAGCGCCCGGTCTTGCGCCGGCTGAAAGCGCAGCGATGCCGGGCACAAGCACGGCCAGCAACACATCCGCAGCCGCAGCCATCGAACCTGCAGAACCCACCACACCCACCGCGCCCGCAAAGAAACGCCGCAGCAAGGGCGTAACCGCTGCCGAACCCTCCGACGAAGCACTTGCGCTCGCAGCCCAGTTGCCGCCGAACGTCCACCTCGGCACGTCGACCTGGTCGTTTCCTGGCTGGCACGGCATCGTCTATGGCGACGAATACAGCAACAGCAAGCTGTCGCGCGAAGGCTTGACTGCCTACGGCGCGCATCCGCTATTGCGTACGGTCAGCATCGACCGGTCGTTCTATTCATCGCTGACGGTGAGCGAATATCTGCGCTATGCGCAGCAGGTGCCCGACCATTTTCGCTTTATCGTGAAGGCGCCGGCCCTGATCACCGACGCCACCGTGCGTGCCGAGCGCGGCGAGCCGGTATCGCCGAATCCGTGCTTCCTGAACGCGCAGATGGCCACCGACGAATTCGTGCGGCCGTGCCTCGATGGCCTCGGTGCGAAAGCCGGCGCGCTGGTGTTCCAGTTCTCGCCGCTGCCCGACACGCTGCTCGCGCGGCCCGCTGAATTCATCGCACAGCTGGCGGCATTCTTCGCCGCGCTGCCGCCGCTAGCCGAAGGCGCCTCCGGGGGAACCGCCGAAGGGGCATCCGGCGCTGCGTCGTCCGGCACCTGCTACGCGATCGAAATCCGCGACGCCTGCCTGCTGACGCCACGCTTCATCCGCATGTTGAAAGCAGCCGGCGTGCGCTATTGCGTCGGCCTGCATGCGCGCATGCCCGACCCGCTGCGGCAAGCCGCGGCGCTGGCGCTACTCGACGAAACGCCCGCCGGGCCGCTGATCGTGCGCTGGAGTCTGCATAGCGGCTTCAAGTACGAGCAGGCCAAGGCCAAATACGAGCCGTTCGACAAACTGGTCGACGAAGACCCCGCCACCCGCACCGCGCTCGCCGAACTCGCCGCACGCTATGCGATAGCCGGTCAGCCGGTGCTGATCGCCGTCAACAACAAGGCGGAGGGGTCGGCGCCGCTGTCCTGCGTGCAGCTTGCCCGCGAAATCGCCGCAGCCTGTGCGCGGCCTGGCGATGAAAACGAAAAAGGCGCCGCGGCCATTGCAGCCGCGTGCGCCTAGTCACATCCGAGTCCGCTGACGCCGCGCGGTACGTTAAAACCAACGCCACTCGCGCTTCGCCCCATGGTGAAACCCACCGCCACTCACCCCGCGCCGTACGGGGTGAAATCCACCGTCACTCGCGCCGCGCCGCCGGCCTCATACCCGCTTCATACCCGCATCACGCCCGCGCGCTCTTGATCCGGTGCGCAAACGTCTTGCGGAATTTTGCGACCTTCGGCGCCACCACGAACGAGCAATACCCCTGGTTCGGATGCTGCTCGAAATAGTTCTGATGGTAGGCTTCGGCCGCAAAGTAATTGCCGTCCAGCGGCAGCACCTGCGTGACGATCTGCGCATCATAGATGCGCTGTTCGCCGATCTCGCGAATCGCCTGCAACGCGGTATCGCGCTGCGCATCCGAATGCGTGAAGATCACCGAACGGTACTGCGTTCCGACGTCGTTGCCTTGACGGTTCAGCTGGGTCGGATCGTGGATCGCAAAGAAGATATCGAGAATCTCCCGATAGCTGATCCGCGACGGATCGAACTCCACTTTCACGACTTCCGCGTGGCCGGTGTTGCCGTCGCAGACCTGTTCGTACGAAGGTCGATCGACCTGCCCGCCGGCGTAGCCGGATTCCACCGCGGTGACCCCGTCGACGTCCAGATAAACCGCCTCGAGACACCAGAAACATCCGCCGCCAAGGGTGGCGGTTTCGACTGTCTGACTCATGCTGCTCGCTCCTTGATAAGGTCCGTCTCGCGACCGATGCACCATCCATACCATGCGGCAATGCACGCTACCGCATAGCCCGCAGCTTGCAACCGCCTTATGCCAAGCGCTGGTCACTGTCCTGGCCGATCTGCGATTCCGCTAAAATTGGGCCAATTCGTCAAATTTCTACATGACTTTCCATCCCATTCTTGCCATCGGCGCAGCCCGCTCTTTCGTCAACCCGCTGCCGCAGGAGCATCACGCACGATGAAGCGCGCTGAGCCGCCCAACTTCGACGCCGCCGCTTTCCGTCATGCGCTCGGCCAGTTCGCGACCGGCGTCACCGTCATTACGACGCGCGCGCCTTCGGGGGCGCTGATCGGCATCACCGCCAGCTCGTTCAATACCGTATCGCTGACGCCGCCGCTCGTGCTGTGGAGTCTCGCCACACGCTCGGCATCGATGCCGGTGTTCCGGAGCAACAGTCATTATGTGGTCAACGTGCTGGCCGCGTCGCAGATCGACTTGTGCAAACGCTTCGCGACCGTCAAGGGCGATCGCTTCGAAGGCGTGTCGCATGCGGCCGGCGACAGCGGCATGCCGGTGCTCGACGGCGCGCTGGCGTGGTTCGAATGCCACAACCGCAGCCGCTATGAAGAGGGCGACCACGTGATTTTCGTCGGGGAAGTGGAGCGCTGCGGCGTGCACGACGCCACCGCGGAGGCTGCGCCGCTGGTGTTTCAGAACGGCGGATTTCATACGCTCAAGCCGCTCTGAGATCTGAGCGACGGCGCAGCAGCGACTAGGCAGCCCCGCTGGACCGCGATCGACCATGGACGCGGACGCCGCGCGGCCGCGGTCTGGAAAACGGCAAACGGCACGGCGAACGGCTGGCACCACGCGCACCCTGCGCTACCGGCTCGCACCGGCTTCTTCGCGCGCCTACCCTTTCGCGCCCGGCACCAGGCTCACCGGCACACCCGAATCTTCTTTCATCGTCTGCAGCACGATGTTCGAGCGGATATCCAGCACGCCGGGCGCCTTATACAGCTTGGTCAGCACGAAATCCGAATAGTGTTTGAGGTTGTGCGCGAGCACGCGCAGCAAATAATGCGTTTCGCCGGTTACGACGAAGGCGCCAACCACTTCCGGCCAGTCGCGCACCGATTCCGCGAAACGCTCGTGCCAGTTTTCCTGCTCGTTGCGCATCGAAACCTGCACGAACGCTTCGAGTTCGAACCCCAGCACTTCGCGGTTCAGGCATGCGCGGTAGCGTTCGATGACACCCTGTTCTTCAAGCAGACGTAACCGCCGCAAGCAGGCGGAAGGCGACAGCGAAATGCGCTCCGCCAGATCAAGATTGCTGATTCGACCTTCGTGCTGCAGCACCGTCAAGATACGGCAATCGGTGGCGTCGAGCGAGATCGCGTTCATTTTCGGTCTCCCTTTTCCGTCTGAACCAAATTATGTTCCAACACACGGGAAATAACGAGTTTTTTTCGCAATCACATTTCGTCCTGAGCCGCCTATCATCGAACTTATGGAGACCTATCACCCGCCCAGCGGCCCGCCCGCGCTGTGGGACATCACGCCGGCCGTCGCGCCGGCCACGCCCGTGTGGCCCGGCGATACGCCGGTCGGCATCGAACGCGTGTGGCGCATCGAGGCCGGTGCGCCGGTCAACGTCGCGCGGCTGACGCTGTCGCCGCACACCGGCGCACATACGGATGCACCGCTGCACTACGACGCGGCAGGCGCCGGGATCGGCGAAGTGGGGCTCGAGCCGTACCTGGGGCCTTGCCGCGTGATCCATTGCATCGGCGCGGGGCCGCTGGTGATGCCGGAGCAGGTGGCCGGCGCGCTCGGGCGGGTGCCGCCGCGCGTGCTGCTGCGCACTTACCGGCGCGCGCCGCTCGATGCGTGGGACAGTGCGTTCTGCGCGGTCGCGCCGCAAACCATCGATCTGCTGGCGGCGCACGGCGTGATGCTGATCGGCATCGATACGCCGTCGCTCGATCCGCAAGACTCGAAAACCATGGACGCCCATCACCGCATCCGCGCGCACCGGATGGCGATCCTGGAAGGAATCGTGCTGGATGACGTGGAACCGGGCGACTACGAACTGATCGCGCTGCCGCTCAAATTGACGACGCTCGATGCGAGCCCGGTGCGCGCGGTGCTGCGCGCACTGCCGGGGTCGGGCTGATTTGTGCCCGTAACCTATGGCGCTGACCTGTGCCACTGACGTGTACCGCAAACTTGCGCCGCTAACCCGTACCCGCTGATTCTTTGCTGATGGCAACTGGACGACGATGAAAACCCGTGACGAAGCCCTGGCCCTCGACGCCGCCGATCCCCTCGCACCGCTGCGCAATCAATTTGCGCTGCCGCCGGGCACGCTCTATCTCAACGGCAATTCGCTCGGCGTGTCGCCCGCGGCAGCCGCGCAGCGCGCGCAGGTGGTGATTGCCGCCGAATGGGGCGAGGGCCTCGTCCGCAGCTGGAACAACGCCGGCTGGTTCGCGTTGCCGCGGCGCCTCGGCAACAAGCTCGCGCCGCTGATCGGCGCGGCGCATGGCGAAGTCGTGGTGACCGATTCGATTTCGGTGAATCTGTTCAAGCTGCTGTCGGCGATGCTGCGCGCGCAGAAACAACGCGATGCGAAGCGTCGCGTGATCGTCGCGGAGCGCGGCGATTTTCCGAACGACCTGTATATTGCGCAAGGCCTCGTGAAGCAACTCGATGGCGCCTGCGAGCTAAGGCTGATCGACGACCCATCCGAATTGCCGGCGGCGCTGCAAGCCGACACCGCCGTCGCGATGATCACGCAGGTCAACTACCGCAACGGCTACATGCACGACATGGCCGCGCTGACGCAGCTGATCCACCAACGCGGCGCGCTCGCGTTATGGGACCTCGCACATTCGGCGGGCGCGGTGCCGGTCGACCTGAATGGTGTCGGCGCGGACGGCGCGGTCGGCTGCACGTACAAGTATCTGAACGGCGGGCCCGGCGCACCGGCGTTTGTGTGGGTGCCGCATCGTCATCAAACCGGATTCGAGCAGCCGCTGTCCGGCTGGTGGGGACACCGCGCGCCATTTGCGATGGACCCGGTATTCCAGCCCGACGACGGCATCGGCCGCTTTTTGTCCGGCACACAACCGATCGTTTCGCTCGCGCTGGTCGAGTGCGGACTCGACGTGTTTCTGCAGACCGATATGCAGGCGATACGCGAAAAGTCGCTCGCGCTGAGCGACCTGTTCATCGAACTCGTCGAAGCCCGTTGCGACGAATTTCCGCTGCGGATCGTCACGCCGCGCGAACATGCACAGCGCGGCTCGCAAGTGAGCATCGCGCATCCGCACGGCTACGAAGTGATGCAAGCGCTGATCGCGCGCGGCGTGATCGGCGACTATCGGGAACCGGAGATCTTGCGCTTCGGCTTCACACCGCTTTATACGCGCTACGTCGACGCGTGGGATGCGGTCGAAGCGCTGCGCGATGTGCTGGCCAACGAAACCTGGCGGGCACCGGAATTTGCCGCGCGCGTCGCGGTGACCTGAACAAGCTCACGCAGCCAGGGAACTCACGATGACCACGGATCCGACGAAGCTGCAAGACGACCGGAGCGCACGCGACGAATCTCCGCACGGCAGACGCACCAGCACCAGCAGCGGCGGTGGCGCGCATACGCCGCACATGTCCGTCGACGCGCCCAGCGAAGGCGCCGGCTGGCACGACGCCAAACTCGATTTCTCGAAGTCGATGAGCTATGGCGACTACCTGCATCTGGACGCGCTGTTGTCCGCGCAGCATCCGCTTTCGCCGGATCACAACGAGATGCTGTTCGTCATCCAGCATCAGACCAGCGAGCTGTGGCTGAAGCTTGCTCTATACGAACTGCGCGCCGCGACTGCCGCCGTGCATCGCGACGAACTACCACCCGCGTTCAAGATGCTGGCGCGCGTGTCGCGTATCTTTGAACAACTGGTGCAGGCGTGGAGCGTACTCGCGACGATGACGCCGTCCGAGTACACGGCGATGCGGCCGTATCTCGGCGGTTCGTCGGGGTTTCAGTCGTATCAGTACCGCCTGCTCGAATTCATGCTCGGCAACAAGAACCCGCAGATGTTGAAGCCGCATGCGCATCGGCCCGAGATTCAGGACGAAGTGCGCGAGGCGCTGGAAGCGCCGTCGTTCTACGACGAAGTGGTGCGCTTGCTGGCACGCCGGGGCTTCGATATCTCACCGTCACGGCTCGAGCGCGACTGGACCCAGCCGACCGAACACGACGCGTCGGTCGAGGCCGCCTGGCTCGCGGTTTATCGCGATCCGTCGCGGCATTGGGATCTGTACGAGATGGCTGAAGAACTGGTCGATCTCGAAGACGAATTCCGCCAATGGCGCTTCCGCCACGTCACGACAGTCGAGCGCATCATCGGCTTCAAGCAGGGCACCGGCGGTACGGCCGGCGCGTCCTATCTGCGCAAGATGCTCGACGTCGTGCTGTTTCCGGAACTGTGGCACGTGCGCACCGTGCTCTGAAGCGCCGCTTACGCGGGCCGCAGCCGATGCATTGCCGACTTCAACGACGGATATAGATCCGTGTAGACCTCGAAACGCTCCGCATACAGCGCCTGTCGCTGCGGCTCCGGACGCGCGCGTTCGACCAGCGTGACCCAGCCGCCCTGCGCGACTTCCTGCGTAACGAGGTTCACGCCCACTGCAGCCAGCAGCGCCGCGCCCATCGCCGCTTCGACGTCCTGCTCGATCGTGAACACCGGAAAACCGGTGACGTCCGCGATAATCTGCATCCACAGGTCCGAATGCGCTGCGCCGCCGACGACGATCAGTTTGTCGTCGAGCGTTTGTGCGCCTTTGCGGCCCATCACGATGTTGTGCTGAAGCGCAAACGTCACGCCTTCGAGCACTGCGCGATACAGGTGCGCACGCGTATGGAACAGGCTCAGCCCGACGAACGCGCCGCTCGCCTGCGCGTCCCATACGGGGCTGCGCTCGCCCATCAGATATGGCAGGAACATCACGCCATCCGCACCGGCCGGAATGCGTGCCGCGGATTCTTCGAGCAGCCGATGCGCGTCGCCATGCGGTAATGCACGCGCCGCTTCTTCTTCGGCATGACAGAACTGCTCGCGATACCACGTCACGCATGCGCCCGCGGTGCTCGCGCCACCGAACACATACAGATCGCGCTGCCCGTTGAACACGTGCGGCATGCTCACCAGTCCATGCCGCGCATCGACGCTCTGATTGATATAGCCCCAGCACATGCTGGTGCCGATCATCGCGACGTGCTGGCCGGTGCGCGTCGCGCCCGCGGCAAACGTGGCGATGGCCGCATCGACGCCGCCCGCCACCAGCGCCGTGCCCGGCGCCAACCCGAGTTGCGCCGACCATTGCGGCAACAGACCGCCGACTACATCGGTGGATTGGACCAGCCGCTGCGGCATCAGCGACGCCGGGATGCCGAGCATGTCGAGCGCTTCGTCCGACCAGCGACGCTGCGCGATGTCGTAGATGCCGCCGATGTTGCCGGCGGAACTGTGGTCCACCGCGAGTTCACCGGTCAGTTGATGAATCACGTAGGCGTTCGGCGGCAGAAAGTAGCGCGTCTTCGCCCATACTTCGGGTTCGTGTTCGCGCAGCCAGAGAATCTTCGTGTAGCCGTAGTAACTGTCCACGCCGTTGCCGGTGATCGCCGCCAGCCGCTCGACATCGACGTGCTGGCGCACCCATTCCACTTGCGCGGTGGCGCGACGATCCATCCAGATCAGACACGGGTGCAGCGGCTTCATCTGTTCGTCGACCGCAATACCCGAGCCGCCGTACAGGCTGCTCACACACACCGCCTTGATCGATGCCGCGTCCACACCGGTCGCGCGCGCCTTGTCGACGCAACGCGCGATGCATTCGGCCACCGCGTCCATCCACACCGACGGCCATTGCTCGGCCCATAGCGGCTTCGGCGTATCGGGCTTATAGGCACTCGAATGCTGCGCGACGATCGCGCCCTGCTGATCGACCAGCAGCGCCTTCGTGCTCTGCGTGCCGATGTCGACGCCGATGACGTAGTTCATAGATGTCTGCCTCCTTGTGTGCGCCGCGTGGGACGCTATGTGCTTTTGCTTGTCTGCTTGTCCGCTGTCCGTTGGACTCAATCGCGGCGGGAGCTAGTCAACATTTTGTTAGTCCGATGCGCGAAATGGAACCCGCGCGGCATAAATTTTTAGCGTGGCGCGTTGCGGCCATTCAACTTGCGATGCCGCACTGCCGCACGAAAACCCCGCGCAGCCGCCTTGACTTTCGCCCCGACGAATACGATCATAAGTTCACAAACTGAGCAAATGCTCCACATCACATCTTCGCACGCGCGATGATCGTGCGCACAGAACATTCAGGAGACAAACCATGACTAGCCCGGACGGCGGCGCACACGTCATCCTTCACATCGGCGCAGGCTCATTCCATCGGGCGCATCAGGCGTGGTATCTGCACCGGCTGAATGAAGCGCATCGGGAAGGCGAACCACAGTGGTCGCTGACCGTCGGCAATATCCGCAGCGACATGAACGCAGTGATGGACGCACTCGCTGCGCAAAACGGCGTGTACACGCTCGAGACCGTTACGCCGCAAGGCGAGCGCAAGTACGAAGCGATCCGCTCGATCAAACGCGTGGTGCCGTGGTCGGAGAATCTGCAAGGCCTGATCGACGCCGGTGCGGATCCGGCCTGCAAGATCATCTCGTTCACGGTCACCGAAGGCGGTTACTACCTCGATGAACACGACAAGCTCGACACCGCCAACCCCGACCTCGCCGCCGATCTGAAGGGGGCGCGCGGCACGATTTACGGCGCGCTCGCGGCGATTCTCGAAGCGCGCATGCAGCGCGATGCCGGACCCGTGACGCTGCAGACCTGCGACAACCTGCGCAGCAACGGTCATCGCTTTCACGCCGGCATGACCCAGTTTCTCGAACACCGCGGCGCGACCGCGTTGCGTGCGTGGTTCGACGCGAACACCTCAAGCCCGAATTCGATGGTGGACCGCATCACGCCGCGCCCGACCGAAGACGTGCGCGAACGCGTGCGCGCCGCGACCGGCATCGACGATGCATGCCCGGTAATGGGCGAAGCGTTTATCCAATGGGTGATCGAAGATCAGTTCCGCGCGGGAAGGCCCGCATGGGAGCGGGTCGGTGCAGAACTCGTCGAGTCGGTGATGCCCTATGAGGAAGCGAAAATCCGCGTGCTGAACGCGACGCATAGCTGCATCGCATGGGCAGGCACACTGATCGGCTTGCGCTACATTCATGAAGGCACGATCGATCCGGCGATCCAGAAATTCGCGTACGACTATGTGACGCAAGACGTGATTCCGTGTCTGACGCCAAGCCCGATCGATCTGCAACGCTATCGCGACGTGGTGATCGAGCGCTTCAGCAATCCGTTCATCCAGGATACGAACCAGCGCGTCGCAGCCGACGGTTTTTCGAAGATCCCCGGCTTTATCGCGCCGACGCTCGCCGAAACGATCAAACGCGGTGCACAGCCCGCCGCCACTGCGATGCTGCCCGCACTATTCCTGCGCTTTCTCGATCGCTGGCAACAGGGCAAGCTGCCATACACGTATCAGGACGGCGTGATGGACGAAAAGGTCGCGCGCGGATTTTTCGCATCGCCCGATCCGGTGAAGGCGTTTTGCGCGGATCGTCTGTTGTGGGGAAGCATGGCGCAAACCGCGTCGCTGGAGAGTGCGGTGCGCGCGGCACTGGCGCGCGTCGATGCGTGGCTCGACAAACGGGTTTAGCCAGGCTTATCGAGCCCACATAGTGACGCACGACGCCGCACGCGTGCGTTTCAGGTCTTATGCGCATAGCGCCACCCGCCGCATGCGGCTAAAGTAGCGCATCTTTTCCGACGAAGGTACCGCGCCCATGTATCTCGGCATCGATCTTGGCACATCCGAAGTAAAAGTCCTGCTGCTCGCGTCCGATGGACGCGTGATCGGCACCGCAGGTTCGCCGTTCACCGTGTCGCGCCCGCATCCACGCTGGTCCGAACAAAATCCGGAAGACTGGTGGAAAGGCACGCGTGAAGCCTTGTTCGCATTGCGCGAGCGTCATCCCGACGAATTCGCGCAGATTCGCGGCATCGGCCTTTCGGGGCAAATGCACGGCGCCGTGCTGCTCGATGCGCAAGACCGTGTGCTGCGCCCGGCGATTCTGTGGAACGACATGCGCAGCGTCGACGAATGCGCGGAGCTGACCGAGCGTGCGCCCGAGTTGCACCGCATCGCCGGCAATCTGGCGATGCCGGGTTTCACTGCGCCGAAACTCTTATGGGTGGCACGCCATGAACCGGAGATCTTCCGTCAAACGGCATGCGTGCTGCTGCCGAAAGACTACTTGCGCCTGCAACTGACGGGCGGCAAGGTCTCCGATCCGTCCGACGCGGCGGGCACGTTGTGGCTCGATGTTGCGCAGCGCGACTGGTCCGATTCGCTGCTGGCCGCGTGCAATCTGACGCGTGCGCATATGCCCAGTCTCGCCGAAGGCAGCGCGCCTTCGGGCATGCTGCTTCCTGCGCTCGCCCACGAACTCGGCTTGCGCGAACCGGTGGTGGTCGCGGCCGGCGGCGGCGACAATGCCACCAGCGCCATCGGTATCGGCGCAACGCAACCAGGCGACGGTTTTGTGTCGCTCGGCACCTCGGGCGTGCTGTGCGTGATCGGCGACAGCTTCCGGCCGAACCCCGAATCGGCGGTGCATGCGTTCTGTCATGCGATTCCGGATCGCTGGCATCAGATGAGCGTGGTGTTGTCGGCAGCCAGTTGCCTGCGCTGGGCGTGCAAGCTGACGGGCACCAACGAGACTTCGCTGCTACCCGAAATCGAAGCGCTGCCCGAAGACGCGTTGACTAACGCACCGATTTTCCTGCCGTATCTGTCCGGCGAGCGCACGCCGCACAACGACCCGTACGCGCAAGGCGTATTCTTCGGCATGACGCATGCGACCGATCGCGCACTGCTCGGTTATGCGGTGCTCGAAGGTGTGACGCTCGCGTTGACCGACGGCCTCGATGCGTTGAAAGCTGCCGGCACCGAAGCCAATGCGCTTTCGTTGCTCGGCGGCGGCGCGCGCAGCAACTACTGGGGCCAACTGCTTGCCGATGCGCTCAACACCAACACGCGCAAGCACGGTGGCGGCGAAACCGGCGCGGCACTCGGTGCGGCACGCCTGGGTTGGCTCGCGGCAGGCGGCGATCCGGCGCACGTGCTGACCAAGCCGCCAGTCGAAATCGAGTTCACGCCGAACCCGAAACGCCATGCGGTGCTGCGCAAGCGGCTTGAAACCTATCGCATGCTGTACCGTCAGTTGAAGCCGGTGTTTGCCGCCGCGGCAACCGGCGAATCGCAGGCGTAGTACGCTTGACGCGCGCCTGATGCGCTTTAGCTAACCCGATCGACGAACGTACGTGCCCAAGTCCAGCGAAAAACTCGATCTCGCAACCCGCGCCGCGTGGCTCTACTACGTCGCGGGCAATACGCAGAACGAGATTGCCGAAAAATTGCAGGTGTCGCGGCCGGTTGCGCAGCGGCTTGTCGCGTTTGCGGTCGAGAAGAATCTGATTCGCGTGCGCGTCGATCATCAGTTGGCCGAGTGTCTTGCGCTGGCCGATGAACTGTCGAAGCGCTATGGGCTCGCGATGTGCGAAGTCGTGCCGGTCGACAACGATACGCAGGAAGAGATCGACCGCAAGCTCGCGGTGGCCGGCGCGCAAGTGATGGAGCGCTATCTGAACGAAGAAAAGCCGATGGTGGTCGCCGTCAGCAGCGGCCGCACGCTAAAGGCCGTCGTCGATCAGGTGGCGCAACTGGAGCGGCCGCAGCATCGGCTGGTGTCGATGGTCGGCGCGATTGCGCACGACGGGTCGTCCAATCGCTACGACGTCGCGCTGCATATCTCGGAGAAGACCGGCGGCAAGCATTTTCTGCTGCCCGCGCCGTTGATCGCCGATAGCGAGGCCGAACGCGCGCAGTGGTGCAATCATCGCTTGTATCGGATCGTCGAGGCGTTGTCGGGGCAGGCGGATGTTGCGTTCGTCGGGATCGGGAATATTGCGCTGCATTGTCCGCTGCACGACGACGGCTTCATCACCTCCGAAGAGGTGACCGAGCTGATGGAGCGCGGCGCGGTCGCCGAGTTGCTCGGCTTGCCGATTTCCGCCGACGGCGCGAGCGTCGAATCGCCTACCGCGCGCCGCGTGACGAGTGTGCGGCCCGATTCGCCGCCGAAGCGGCCCACCATTGCGTTTGCATGCGGTGAACGCAAGCGCAATGCCGTGATTGCGGCGCTGCGCGGCGGCTGGCTGTCGGGACTGGTGACCGATGAACTGTGTGCGCGCGCGGCGCTGGAACATCACGTTTCAGCAAGCGCCGGCGAGCCGGTGGATTGAGCGATTGATGTAAGCGACGCTGCGCTGCGGTTGCGGCACACGCTCAATGCCGCTGCGCAACGCGCACCGCGGCAGGTCCGCCCGAGGTTTCCGCGTAACCGTCGTTCAAGGTCTTCATAAACGCGATCACGTCGCGGATCTCCGCTTCATTGAGCGCCGGCTTCGAGCCCGCCTTGCGATCGAGCGGCGCATCGGCGACATCCACGTTATCGCGGTAGCGCTGCGGCAAGTCGTCGTATTTGTCGACCTTGCCGTTCGCCCGCGCCGGATACCATTTGCGCGGATTCGTATCGCGCTCGACGTAGAAGCGCATCACATCCACGAGCGTATGAAAGCGGCCGTTGTGGAAAAACACCGAGCGCGTCGCGACGTTACGCAGTGTCGGCGATTTGAACATGCCGCAGAAATTCGTCTCGCCAGCCAGATCGTGCCGGTAAGGTCCGCACAGACCGAGATCGAAATACTGCGGATCGCGATTGGCAGGAATCTCCGGGTTGCGCGGCACGCCCAGCGCGATAAACGAGAAATCCGCGAACTGCGCCGGACGGCCGCCGGGGCCCGGCGAGTCGATATGGCACTTCGCGCAGTTGCCTTTGTCCGGGTTGTTGAAGAGCGCGTAGCCGCGCAACTCCTGTGCGGTGAAATCCGCGTGGCCGGACATCACCGCGTCGAACTTGCTCGTGTAGGGGTGAAAGCTCGTGTCTTCGGTCTCGAACGCTTCGAGCGCCTCGCCGGCGTGCAGCAGCGTGTCCTGCGGATGCGCGAACGCCTGCGCGCCGAATAGCTTCACGAACGTCTGCGCGTACGCACTGTGTTTCAGCCGGGTCGCGGCGTCGGCCGCTGTGGCATTGGCCATCTCGTTCGGGTTGAGCAGCGGGAACGCCGCCTGATCGTGCAGCGTCGCGGCCGCGCCGTCGCGCATGAAGCCGCCGGTCGGGCCTTCGTCTTCGGTATCTTCCGAGGCGGGCGTGTAGTAGTGGCGGCTAAACAGCGGCGTGAACGTCAGATACCGCAGCGACGGCACCGAGCGCGTGCCCGGCCGATGCAGGTCGGCGCCGCCGAGTTGCACCGCAAGACCATTCGGCGGACCGTACGCGTGCTCCGGGCTGTGGCAGCTCGCGCACGACATCTTGCCCGACGCCGACAACGACGGATCGAAGAAAATCAGCTTGCCAAGCTCGGCGCGCGCGCTCAATTGCGGCGGCGCTACGGGATAGCGCACCCAACGTTGCATCGACGGCGCAGACGCGGCGGCAGGCTTGTCTGCGTGCGCTTTGGCCGCCTGCGCAGCAAGCGGTACCGCGAAATGCGCCGCAGGCGATTGCGCGGCAACCCGCTGACAGGTAACCGACGCAGCGGCAACCAGCACCGCTACACCGCTCAAACGGGCCGTAGCCCCAAGGCGAAATCGAATCATCGGCCTGTGATGTATTCCGGAAATAACCGCACTCCAATGCGCAAACGCCGGCTGCGCATCGAGCGCGGCCGGCGTCGCTGAAAACCGACGACTTGACGTGGTCTAGAACGAGAACATCGTCATCAGATCGCCGATCGACGTCGTATTGACCGGCACATACGGATTCGCCGATGCGCTGACCGGATTTGGCAGACGGTCGCGGCTACGCGCCGACAACGGCTGCAGACGCCAGTTGCGTTCGATGAATTTGAGGATCGAGCCGTGGTCGTAATACGTGTGATCGATCATGCCGGTCCGTGCATACGGCGACACCACCATCATCGGAATCCGTGGGCCGTCGCCGAAGAAATCGAGCGGCTGGATCGGGCCGGTATCGAAGTGACCGCCGCCTTCGTCGGTGGTGATCAGGATCGCGGTGTGCGCCCACAACGTCGGATTGGCCTGCACGCTGGCCAGCACGTTCTTCAGGAACAGCTCGTAGGTGGCCGGTGCCGAGTAGCCCGGGTGACCGCTGTCGAAGTTCTTCGGCACCACAAACGACACCGCCGGCAACGTGTTGTTCTGCACGTCGCTGGTGAAGGTGGCGAGGTCGTTGAGGCCAGCCTTCAGCGCGGGTGTGCCCATCACGTTGGCCGACGCCACCAGCGGATCGCCGATCACGTTGTACTGCGCCCCTTGCGCACCGGCGATGGCTTGCGGAGCGGGCAGGCCGCCCAGTTCGAGCAACTCGATTTCGTTGGTCAGGTCCGCCACATCGCGCCCGCCCGTGTACCACTTCCACGACACCCCCTTGCCTGCCAGCGCCTCGGCGATGGTCGGCACGGTTTGCGGCGGGTAGTTGAAGTTGTTCGCGCCGATCGGCTGAACGTTGCCGTTCACGTCGAAGCCCGGGTTGTAGTTGTTGACCAGGTAGTACTTGCCGGCATCGCAGTTGCTCGCGACGCGCTTGCCCGACAGGAAGCCGAGCACCGCCGACACGCCCGGCTGCGACGTGTCGGAGCAGTTCACGTACGAACCGCCTTCGTAACCATCGGCCGTGTAGAAGTTCGCCGTGCCCGCCATCGGGTTCGGGTTCTCGACCTGGTTGGCCGGCGGCGTGGCGACCGCGCCGGCCGAATTGAAGTACGGCAGGTCGCCGGTGGCGATCGAGAAGAAGTTCGCGCCCGTGCCGCCCATGATCGACTGGTGATAGTTGTCGCTCATTGCATAGCTTTGCGCGAGCGACTTGAAGAACGGCGCGTCGCCGGTCGACATGTTCATGAAGCCCATCAGCTCGCCGCCCTGCGACGGATTCGACGGCGTGATGCCGGTTGTGTCGCCGCCCTGGCCGACTGTCGTCGCAACCCACGTGTACATGTCGAGCTTGCTGTTGTCGCCGCCGGTTTGCTGCCACATCTGGAAGAAGCGGTGCACCGGGTCGCCGGTCATCGCGAACATCGTCAAGAGCGGCGCGACCGACGTGAGCTGGCTCGCATACGGCATGTACCTGGTGATCTGGAACGGGCCATTCGGCAAGGTTGCCGGGAAACGCGTATCCGGCGTGCCGCCGCCGGTGGTGAAGGTTGGCGGTGTGACGATGCCGACCTGTTCGGGCTGCGGCAATGTCGAGAACGCGCTGCCGCGCGTCGGGTTGATCGTGTACGCGGTTTGCGTCGCGCCCTGGTTCTGCGCGGCGGCCGCGAAGTTCGAACCCGGCGTGCCGTCCGCATTGATGATCCCTTCGGACAGCAGGTTTTTCACCGTTTGACCGGACGGCGGTGCATAGCCGCCGAACAGGCCGTCGAAGGTCTGGTTCTCGCCGACGATCACGATCACGTGCTGGATCGGCGTGGTGGTCGGGCCGTTGGACAGCGCCAGCGCTGAGGTGACGGCAGTCGCCGCCATCGGGCCCGACACCGGGCCGCTCGCCGGAATCGCAACCAGCGCGCGGTTCACGTCGACGCCGGCCGCGACGGTGCCGGTGTGCACCGTGAAGCGCGCGATGTCGAACAGGTTATCGAGCGGGTTGGTGGCATTCGCGACGTACGCGCTGCCGATCGGATCGGCGACCGTGGCGGACGGCACCGCAAACGCGGTGAACAGCGGCTGCAGCACGCCGGCGACGTCCTTGTCGGCTTGCGTGATGGTGGCAGCGGAAATCTTCGCTGCGCCGATCTGCGCCGAGGTGGGCGCGCCAGTCGGCACGATGCCCAGCACGCGCTGCGTGATCAGCGACGTGTACGGATTCAGGTTCGCGACCGCGGCGGCCGGCGCGCCGCCATTGGGCGCCGGGTTGATCACCGCCGACAGCGTCGCAGGCGTGCCGTCGAGATCGTTGAACGGCGCGGTCAGCACGAACGGCGCGGTGCCGCTGACCGTGACCGTGAACTTGCCGGTCGCGTCGGTGGGCTGCGCCTGGGTGGTTTTGCCGGTGCTGTCGGTGATGCTCACCGTCACACCGACCACCGGCACCCCGGTCGCTGCGACGCCCGTGATGTTCAACGTAGAGGCATTCGACGATGCCGACGACGAATGGTCGTCAGAACCGCAACCGGCAAGCGACAGCAGCGCGAACGAACCCGCGAGCGTCAGGGCGCGAAGTTTCATGAGTGTGGTCTTCTCGATTGTTGTGTGATGCGCGGATCACCTTGTTGGTGGTCCGGTCCCGCGGATGGTGTCAGCGACAGATGACAGCTTCGTGATGGGTATGTGTCGGGATAATTGAAATGAAACCGACATCAAATATTTTGAAAGGCAAGCGCAGCAGCGAGCAGGCCTCGCGCACGCGCAATCGGGTCACTCGAACTTGACGAGATGGAGTGCAGGCAACGGGCCGCCTGGAAACTGCACGAGCCGGCCGCCCACCTCGATGGAACCGAGATCGATGCCAAAGAAGCCGAGCCGGTCGATCAGCGCGGCTACCGTCGCTTTCGCACCCGCGTTGTCTCCCGAGAAAAACAGCACACGGCGTCCGCCTTCGACTGCGGGATCGCCAGCGACGAGTTCCGCCACAAGATGATTGAACGCCTTGACGACAGCCGCGCCAGGCACCAGCTCGGCGAACACTTCGGTCGAGGCTCGGCCGTGCAGTTCGGCCGCCTTTAGCGACGGCTTCTCGACCGGGTTGTTCGCATCGATCACGATGCGACCGTCGAACGCAGGCAGACCCGACAGCGCGGCAGGCAGCTTCGACCAGTTCACGGCGACCAGAACGATGTGCTGCGACGCCGCTTCTTCGCGCGTTCCAGCCTTGATCGTAGGGCCGAGCTGCTGCACCAGGTTCGCCAGCGATGCGGGCCCACGGCTGTTGGAGATAACCGCGTCGATGCCCTGTCTGGCGAGGGCTTTCGCGAATGCGCAGCCGATTGCTCCCGCGCCGATGATGCCGATCGTGCCGATGGTGCTCATGATGATGCTCCTTGAAGAACGACGGAGTCCGAACCTGGCGGTGAGGCCCTGATTGCGGCGGTAGTGGAGCCGCGTGGCCAGATGATTTGGGACGCGCTCCGGATATGACAAAGCTCGCGCGACCCCGGCACGCTAGCGACGATCGGCTGCAGCGCCCGACGCCCGCGATGCCGGTACGATTGCCACGCCGTTGGCCGGCAACTTATGCCCCGTCGCGGGACGTTGCTGGGCCACGATCCGCGACAACGACGTCGCAGCCGGAGTGGTGATCCGCTCGAGGTCCGCGACTTCATCGGCAGACAGCGCGATATCGAGCGATTGCAGATTCTCGTCGAGCTGCTCGAGCGTGCGCGCGCTGATAACGACCGGCCCGACGCCGGGCCGCGTGGACAACCACGCCAGCGCCACGCTCGCCACCGACGTGCGGTGCCGTTCGGCAACCGCGCGCAGCGCATCGATCAACGACTCCAGCAGTTCGTCGAGCCACTCGAGCGTGCGCGCGCCGATGATGACCGGCCCGTCACCGGGCAGCGCGGACAACCACGCCAGTGCCACCGCAGCCACTGATGTACGGTGCCGTTCGGCCACCGCACGCAGCGTCTCGATCAGTTCGCGCTCCCGTTCGCGCATCGGCATGCCGAACGTCGACGGCCGCTCTGCGCTGTCACACGCACGCGTGTAGTTGCCGGACAGCACGCCGAATTTCAGCGGCGCCCACGGCATGATGGCCAAACCGAATGCCTGTGCCATCGGCACGATTTCATGTTCGACGTTTCGCTCGAGCAGCGAGTACTCGACCTGCACAGCGACGAGCGGCGCGCCGCCGCGCATCTGGCTGACCATCTGTGCATGGCAGACTCGCCACGCAGGCGCGTTGCAGAAGCCGGCGTATCGAACCTTGCCCGCGGCAACCAGATTGTCCAGTGCGCGCATGGTCTCTTCGACCTGGGTGAGCGCGTGATGGCCTTGCAGCCAATAGATATCGATGTAATCGGTTTGAAGACGGCGCAATGATTGCTCGCATCTGCGGACCATCATTTTCGCGTTTGAACCGCCGAACCGGGTGCCGATCACCAGCCGTTCGCGACGCGAGCAATCACCCGCAAGAAAATCGCCGATGATTTTTTCCGAGCGGCCTTTGGTGTGCATATCGCCTGCATCGATGAAGTTGCCGCCGCGCTCGACAAAGCGCCTCAAAATCGCACCTGATTCGGCGACACTCGAACCGAAGTTCCGGTCGTCATTGAAACTCATCGCACCAAGGCACAGCGGGCTAACGCGCAGGCCCGAACGACCTAGCGTCACGTACGAATCAAGTGGCATGAAGACTCTTTATGCGCAGGTTCCTGGTCGACAGCAGTCGGCTATATAGGCGCGCAGTCTATTCGCGTTGCATAGTAACCCCTGACAGCCACCCGCGTTTCGGCACAGTAATGCGAATTCCTGAATTGCACTTTTCTCCGTACATGAACATATTTTCGTTTTAGTATTTTTATGTTGGATTGCTTATTTTTAGTTGTTTGTGAATAAATATGGAAACGCTCAATCTGCGTTGTCAGAAGCCCCAATTCAACCGGAGTTGCCATCAGCCACGACACCGCGCTTTGGTGCGTCGGACTGGACCCGCATTCGCGCATCTGGAACTGACATTCCGCAAAAGCGCAAAGATGAAACAGCGGATGGAAACTGTTTTCTGTTCACTACCTCGACATTCACACGCCATGACTGATCAATACCGCGACGACCTGCCGCTGCACGATGTGAAAGACTTGCTCGACTCGCTCACGCCGTTCGAAATGGTGAGCACGATCCTCGCCGGCCGCGGTGGCCTGCGCGTGCTGCAGGAACTGGCGACGCGTGGCATCACGGCCGAGAACCTCGCTCAACTGCAGTCCGAAGTGCAGCACGGCCTGACCTTGATCGAAACCACCGCCCGATTGCAGGGCGTACACATGTCGGAGCTGGACGGCTCGACGACCCGCGCGGGGAAAACGGGAATGCATTGATGAAGGCGATCGCATTACGCGCGTCAATCGGGACGGACGTCTGCTCGCGCAAACAGGGTATCGAGTTCCCCACTCTGCCGCCGCCCCAACGCGATCGCCTGCAACGCCACGCGCCGTGCCTCTGCAATTGCCGCCTCGCTCGCATGCTTTTGTCGATGGGAATTGGATCTATCCGAGCCGCGCGGCACACCGATGAGAAATCGCGAAACTGATCGGGGTTGACTTCAGACTCAGATCGATTTCGCTGGGTGTTACCCAGCCAGACACTACGCACTCTGGAACATTCTCCTATCTACCGCGGTGCCTCCTGGATGAATACTTAGGCATGCGTTATTAGGTAATTTTGCGATAGGTTCGATGATACGCTGACCACTCCCGATGCGAATGGCACAAGGCTACACCCGCGCTTCTGCGAAACGATGGACACATGTCGTTTCCGCAAAAGCACCTGTCGCTTTGCGCGCGCGTTTCAACCACATCAACGATAAACAATGACCGACCTCAAAACCACACAAGCCCATTTTTCTTCTCACGAGTATGTGCAGCGCGTTACGATCTTCCTTCAGGAAGTGAGTGACTGGTGCAGAGGCCGTGAGCTGACGGTCGAATACGGCGCGGTAACGCTTAGAGAAGAGTTCGTCGCTCCGTATGAGGCGGCGAGTCTTCATATTTCAAAAGATGGAGTACCGCTCGGCAGGATCGTGCCTGTTGGATCCAGAATCATCGGCGCGGAGGGTCGAGTGGATTTGATCGGTCAATTGGCAAGACACCCGATCGTTTACCACGTCTGGAAAGACTCAGCGCTTTCCACAAGAGCCATCTCCAACGAGAAAGCCATCACGTCACCTTCAACTCCGAATCGTTCCCGGCTGAAGCGAGACGGTTGGCACTGGACCGAGGCGAAAGTCCGCCCCGCAAAGTTCATTGACGAAAGTCTATTCCTCGATCTACTCACCGATGTTTCCGACTATGAATTTTACTAACCCACTTGATTCCGTCTACGAAGCGTTTGAAGTCGCCAACGACTGCTTTAAGGTTGTCACTCGCATAATTCACATCCGGCGCGGCAAGCGCACACGGCGCACTCAGTTTTTTGAGGCGGGTCAAAGAGCAACCAATGCCGCACTGGAAAACGCCGCAAAGCAAGCTGCCGACCTCGCGATTCTGGCACTGTTCGCTACGTTTGAACGATTTGTCATTGAGCACCTGCAGACCGCGAACCACTTGCTGGCGGCAGGTTATCCGCGAACGTACTCCGCCAAACTGGCAGAGAAGTTCGAAAGCGAGGTGGAGTACTGGAAGTTCGGGGACGTTCTCAATCTCTTCAAAGGGGAAGTCAATCCCAACCTAATCGGCCAAGTGAAGCAAATCAAGCAATATCGCGATTGGATTGCGCATCGTAACCCGAACAAACCAACCCCCCTGCAGTCCCACCCCGAAGCGGCCTATATCGTCTTAACGAAAATGATCGAGCAAATTCGACAGGCTCACCAGGTTCCGATGACCGAGGAAGTGATAGACGACGTTGCATCTGCATTAGCCGAATAGAAGCGCTGATTTCTCCGGCACTCGCGACCAGCCGTGCAACGGAGCGCTGCGACCTTTGGTTCACGCTCCGCTGGAAAAAATCGGCAAATAAGCCAGAAGCGATCATTGAGCAAAGCCAAGCCGATCGTCACTCGATCGGCCCACGACACGCGCCACTTCACACCACCTCACTGCGTCTCCACCGCCGCCCGGCTTCCCGACGCAATTGCCTGCAACGCCACGCTGCGCGCCCCTTCAATCGCCGCTGCTTCGCTCGCATACAGCGTGTCACCCAAAACTCGCTGATACGGCAGAATATCTTCCTCCTGCATGATCTCATTCGTCACCGAGCGAACCGCCGCATACGCGCTCCATCCGCCGTTCTGAATCGATTGCATCGCCGACAGTACCAGCTGATATCGTCCAAGCGTTTCGATGTGCATGATGTTCTCCGTGTTGAATCAAATCAAGGGGGCAGGTCCGGCAAGACCGGCGCATGTGCACCGATCTTGCCGTCACGACAGGCGAACTACGCGCTCAGCTGCGCAAGCAGCGCATCGACGCTGCTCTTCGCATCGCCGAACAGCATGCGCGTGTTCTCCTTGTAGAAAAGCGGGTTGTCGACGCCGGCATAGCCGCTCGCCATGCTGCGCTTCGATACGATCACCGTATTGGCCTTCCACACTTCGAGCACCGGCATCCCGGCAATCGGGCTGCCCGCATCTTCCAGTGCGGCCGGATTCACGATGTCGTTGGCACCGATCACCAGCACGACGTCGGTGCTACCGAAGTCTTCGTTGATCTCGTCCATTTCGAGCACGATGTCGTACGGCACTTTCGCTTCCGCGAGCAGCACGTTCATGTGGCCAGGCAAACGCCCCGCTACCGGGTGAATGCCGAAGCGCACCTTCACACCCTTGTCGCGCAGCTTGCGGGTGATCGCGCTGATGGTCGACTGCGCCTGTGCAACCGCCATCCCGTAGCCGGGCACGATGATCACTTCCGACGCGTCGCGCAGCAGCGAACCGACTTCGTCGACGGTGACCGCCACCACTTCGCCTTCGATTGCCGCTGCCGTCGTGGTGACCGTGCCGAAGCCGCCAAAAATCACCGACAGGAACTTGCGGTTCATCGCGCGGCACATGATGTAGCTCAGAATCGCGCCGCTCGAACCGACCAGTGCGCCGGTCACGATCAGCAGGTCGTTGCTGAGCATGAAGCCGGTCGCCGCCGCCGCCCAGCCCGAATAGCTGTTCAGCATCGACACCACCACCGGCATGTCGGCACCGCCGATCGCCATCACCAGATGCACGCCGAGCAGTGCGGCAATGACCGTCATGATCAGCAGCGGACGGGCGCCTTCCGCCGCAGAGGGCGCAGCCAAAAACAGATAGCCAAGCGCCACGCAAGCGAACACCGCGACCAGATTCAGCGTATGCCGCATCGGCAGCACTAGCGGTTTGCCGCCTACCGTGCCTTGCAGCTTCAGGAAAGCGACGATCGAGCCGGTAAACGTCACCGCGCCGATAAACACGCCGAGGTAGATCTCGACGTTGTGGATCGTCTGTCCGGCGCCGCCGAGGTCCGCTGCTTCGTGCGCCCCCGGCGACAGGTAGCTTGCATATGCAACCAGTACTGCCGCCAGACCGACGAAGCTATGCAGCGCCGCCACCAGCTGCGGCATTTGCGTCATCTCGACGCGCCGCGCCAGAAATGCACCGCCTGCCACGCCGATCACCATCAATACCGCGACCACGGGCAGCGCGGCGCCGCCGCTCAGGCACAGCGTCGTGACGATCGCGATCGCCATGCCGGCCACGCCATACTGGTTGCCGCGCCGCGCGGTCGAAGGGTGGCTCAGGCCGCGCAGGCTCAAGATGAACAGCGCGCTTGCGGCCAGATAGGCCATGCTGCCGATTCCGTTTTGCATGTCGGTCTCCTTATTCGTCGCGCTGGAACATGTTCAACATGCGCTGGGTCACGAGGAACCCGCCCGCGATGTTGAGTGTCGCGATCAGTAGTGCGAGTCCCGCCAGCACCGTCACCAGCGTGCTCGGCGTGCCGATCTGCAGCAGCGCGCCGATCACGATGATCCCGCTGATCGCATTGGTCACGCTCATCAGCGGTGTGTGCAAGGCCGGCGTCACGTTCCACACCACCTGGTAGCCGACGAAAATCGCCAGCACGAACACCGTGAAGTGCGCGACGAACGCAGGCGGCGCGACTGCGCCGAGTGCAACCAGCAGCACGGCTGCAACGACAAGCCCGACGATGCCGAGCGTCGCCGCGCGGCGGCGCTGTTCTGCGGTGACCACCGCCGGCGCACCATGTGCCGGCGCTTTGGCGGCGGAGGCTGCCGGCGCTGCGGGCGCCGGCGGCGCAGCGCGCTTCGGCAGCGGCCACTTCAGTTCGCCGTTGTGAATCACGGTCATGCCGCCGATCACTTCGTCTTCGAGATTGACGTTGATCTCACCGTTCTTCTGCGGGGTGAGATCCGTCAACAGATGGCGCAGGTTGGTGCCGTACAACTGGCTCGATTGCGTGGCCATGCGCGACGGCAAATCCATATAACCAATCACGTGCGCGCCTTCCACGTGTGCGATCGTGCCCGGCTGCGTGAGCTCGCAATTGCCGCCCTGTTCCGCCGCGAGGTCGACCACCACGCTGCCGTGGCGCATGCTGCGCACCATCTCGGCGGTGATCAGCTTCGGCGCCGGCTTGCCCGGAATCAGCGCGGTCGTCACGATCACGTCGACTTCCTTCGCCTGCGCGGCGAACAGCGCCATTTCCGCTTCGATGAACGCTGCGCTCATTTCCTTCGCGTAGCCGCCCGAACCGCTGCCGTCTTCCTGATAATCCAGTTCGAGGAACTCGGCGCCCATGCTCTCGACTTGCTGCCGCACTTCAGGTCGTGTGTCGAATGCGCGCACGATCGCGCCGAGGCTACGCGCAGCGCCGATTGCGGCGAGGCCCGCGACGCCCGCACCGATTACCATCACCTTCGCCGGCGGAATCTTGCCGGCCGCCGTGATCTGCCCCATGAAGCCTCGACCGAACTGATGCGCCGACTCGATCACCGCGCGGTAACCCGCCATGTTGGCCATCGAGCTCAGCGCGTCGATCTTCTGCGCGCGCGAAATGCGCGGCACGCAGTCCATCGCCATCGCCGTTACGCCGCGTGCACGCAGACGTGCCAGCAGCTGCGGATTCTGTGCCGGCCAGATAAAGCTGATCAGCGTCGTGCCTTCGCGCAGCAGTTCGACTTCGTCGTTATCCGCTTCGATCGACGGTGCGCGCACCTTCACGACGATGTCCGCCGCTGCGTACAGCGCCTTGGTATCGTCGACGACCTGTGCGCCCGCCGCGCGATATGCATCGTCGGAAAACGCGGCCAGTTCACCCGCGCCGGTTTCCACCGTCACGTTGAAGCCGAGCTTTGCGATATGCGTAATCGTCTCCGGCGTCAGTGCAACGCGACGCTCTCCCGGATAACGCTCCCGTGGTACTCCAATCATCATCGGCATAGTTGATTTCCCAATCGACGTTTCAAATCCTGTTATGCATCTGTGTGCGTCCGGCGCGCAGCGTCACGCGCGCGCAGCCGTACGCGCCTTGCGTCGGCGTAGGCGCCGTCGCAGGGTCCGAAATCCAGTCGTCAAATGGTCGGTCAGCCGCGAACGCGGGCTGGGAGACGCAGCGTGCCCGGCGGGTGGGCACCCGCTTCGCGACGCTTGTCTCAGGCGGCCCGCGTGCGGCGAACCTGGTTGCTTTGCTGTTTGCTGGAAGTGCGATGCGACGCGCGGCCTTGCGGCCCGAACCCGCGCACCGCAACACTCGATCGCGCGAGGCCTGACCCCGCGCGCGTGCCTGCGTCCGGCTGCGCCGCCGCTAAAAGCGCCGTTATGCGCCGGCCTTCGCCTCCAGCTCCGTCACGCGCTTGCGCAGCGCGCGCTCTTCAGCAAAGCGGACGGTCTCGTCGCGGATGATCGCGACAATCCCGGTGACCTCGCCCTGCTGAGAATGCAGCAGCGCGACAGTGAATGCTATCGACATCGCACGGCCTTCCTTGTTGACTGCGGGTACCTTCAGCAGATCGTGGCCGTACTTCGTTTGCCCGGTCGCCATGGTCTTTTCGTAACCTTCCCAGTGACGCCCACGCAGGCGTTCGGGAATGATCAGATCCAGCGATTTTCCAAGGGCTTCTTCCTGCGTGAAACCGAACATCGTCTGCGCCGCCGGATTCCATAGCGTGATCGCACCGCTTGCATCCGAAACGATCACGGCATCGCCGATCGCGTTGACAAGCTGTTCAAAGTCGATTGTGGGGGCCATGGTGTTGTCCGGGCTTTAGCCTGTGGGCAGGCAGGCAGTTTTTTATCTGTTGCAGCCGCCGCTTCGCTTTTTTGCTGCGACTACTCGCGAAGCGGCGGCCAGGTGGCGCAATGCTACACGCCGGGTACTGCTACATCGGGTACTGCGTGCGGTTCATCGAACTTAAACCGCGTTCGATTCGCGCATGCTCGAGATCTGCTGGTCGCTGTAGCCGAGTTCCGCCAGCACTTCGTCGGTATGCTCGCCAAGCAGCGGCGATCCGGTGATTTCCGGCTTCAGGTCCGAGAACTTGATCGGGCTGCCGACCGTCAGGTACGTACCACGCACCTTGTGCGGCACTTCGACGATCGAGCCGCTCGCGCGCAGCGATTCGTCGTTGGCCAGTTCCTTCATCGTCAGCACCGGTGCGCACGGAATGTCGAACTTGCGCAGGATGTCGACGGCTTCGAACTTCGTCTTGTCGGCCAGCCACGTTTCGATCGTCGCGAAGATGTCGAAAATGTGCGGCTGACGGGCAGCTGCCGTGTTGTAGTTCGGATCGTTGACCCACTCCGGCTTACCGATCGCGTGGCAAATCGGTTCCCATGCGTGGCCTTGCACCGTGAAGTAGATGTACGCGTTCGGGTCGGTTTCCCAGCCCTTGCACTTCAACACCCAACCCGGCTGGCCGCCGCCGCCGGCGTTGCCGCCGCGCGGCACCACGTCGCTGAACGTGCCGTGCGGGTATTGCGGATACTCTTCGAGGTAGCCAAGGCGGTCCAGACGTTGCTGGTCGCGCAGCTTCACGCGGCACAGGTTCAGCACGCTGTCCTGCATCGACACGGCAACCTTCTGGCCCTTGCCGGTCTGCTGGCGGCCGATGATCGCGGTCAGAATGCCGATCGCGAGGTGCATACCCGTGTTGCTGTCGCCGAGCGCTGCAGCGCTGACCGTCGGCGGGCCGTCCCAGAAGCCGGTGGTCGAAGCCGCGCCGCCTGCACACTGCGCGACGTTTTCGTAGACCTTCAGATCCTGATAATGGTGGCCGTCGCTGAAGCCCTTCACCGATGCGACGATCATCTTCGGGTTCAGTTCGTTGATGCGTTCCCACGAAAAACCCATCCGGTCCAGCGCGCCCGGGCCGAAGTTTTCGACCAGCACGTCCGATTCCTTGATCAGCTTTTCCAGCACTTCCTTGCCTTCGGCCTTCTTCGTGTCCAGCGTCAGCGAACGCTTGTTGCTGTTCAGCATCGTGAAGTACAGCGCATCGGCTTCAGGGATGTCGCGCAGCTGATTGCGCGTCACGTCGCCCGAACCCGGACGCTCGACCTTGATCACGTCCGCGCCGAACCACGCCAGCAGCTGCGTACAGGCCGGGCCCGCTTGCACGTGCGTGAAGTCGATGATCTTGATGCCTTCGAGTGGTTTGTTGCTCATTCAAGTCTCTCCAGGGATGGCTGAATTACTTTTTCGTCGCCGCGCTTTGCGGATTCAGATTGGTCAAGCGACCGCTTTCGGTGCCGGCGGTTTCGTCGATCACCGCGTTGATCAAGGTCGGTTTGCCGGACTTGATCGCTTCTTGCAATGCGTGAGTCAGTTCTTCCGGCGTCGTGGCGTTCACACCAATGCCGCCGAATGCTTCGATCATCTTGTCGTAACGCGCGCCCTTGACGAACACGGTCGGCGCCACATCCTTGCCGCCCGTCGGGTTCACGTCGGTGCCGCGATACACGCCGTTGTTGTTGAACACGATCGTGCAGACCGGCAGGTCGTAACGGCAGATCGTTTCGAGTTCCATACCGCTGAAACCGAATGCGCTATCGCCTTCGATCGCCACGACTTGCGTGCCGCTCGTCACCGATGCGCCGATCGCATAGCCCATGCCGATGCCCATGATCCCCCACGTGCCCGAGTCGAAGCGGCGGCGCGGTTCGTACATGTCGATCACTGCACGTGCGTAGTCGAGCGTGTTCGCACCTTCGTTGACGACGTTGATGTCCGGGCGCGTCTTCAGCACATCGCGGATCGCACGCAGCGCGCTGTGGAAGTTCATCGGCGACGGATTCTTCGCCAGCGTCGCGGCCATCTTTTCGAGGTTCTTGTTCTTGCGCTCGTTGATCGCGTTGATCCAGTCCGACGGCGGCTTCGGGAAGTTCGCATCGATGCCGGCGAGCAGCTCCGATACGCACGAACCGATATCGCCGATCAGCGGCGCTTCGATCGCGACGTTGCTGTCGATTTCGGTCGGCGCAATGTCGATCTGCACGAAGCGCTTCGGTGCCGCGCCCCACGTCTTGCCCTTGCCGTGCGACAGCAGCCAGTTCAGACGCGCGCCGATCAGCAGCACGGTGTCCGATTCCTGCAGCACGAACGAGCGCGCGGCGGAAGCCGATTGCTCATGCGTGTCGGGCAAGAGGCCCTTGGCCATCGACATCGGCAGATACGGAATGCCGCTCTTTTCCACGAGGTCGCGGATTTCCTTGTCGGCTTGGGCATACGCTGCGCCCTTGCCGAGCAGGATCAGCGGACGCTTGGCGGTCTTCAGCACGTCGAGCGCGCGCTTCACCGAATCCGGTGCAGGCAGTTGCGCCGGCGCGGCATCGACAACCTTGATCAGCGATTGCTGGCCCTTCAGCGCATCCATCGTCTGTGCCAGCAGCTTGGCCGGCAAGTCGAGGTACACGCCGCCCGGGCGGCCCGACACGGCCGCGCGAATCGCACGCGCCACGCCCACGCCGATGTCTTCCGCATGCAGCACGCGGTAGGCAGCCTTCGCGTACGGCTTGGCTGCGTTCAGCTGGTCCATCTCTTCGTAATCGCCCTGCTGCAGGTCGACGATCTCACGTTCGCTCGATCCGCTGATCAGGATCATCGGGAAGCAGTTCGTCGTTGCATTGGCCAGCGCCGTCAGGCCGTTCAGGAAGCCCGGTGCCGACACCGTCAGGCAGATGCCAGGCTTCTTGGTCATGTAGCCGTGAATCGCGGCCGCATTGCCCGCGTTCTGCTCGTGACGGAAGCCAATAAAACGCATGCCTTCGGCCTGCGCAAGACGCGCGAGGTCGGTGATCGGAATGCCGACCAGACCGAAAATCGTATCGATATCGTTCAGCTTCAGTGCATCGATGACGAGGTGGAACCCGTCGGTGGTGGCAGCTTGCGATTCCTGGGCCGATGCATCAGGGCGCGCAATTTCAACAGTAGACATTCACTCATCTCCAGATCGTTATGACTGTTACGCCGTCGCGTCGTGTATGGAAACCGGTGGCAGAGACCCTTCCGTCGGGAGCCCCGTCGCGCACTGTGATATACCATATATCACACACCACGTTGGACTCAATAGCTTTTTGCCCTTAAGGGTTCCAGCATCTGCAGCAAGACTCTCGGCCGGTCACTCTACGGGCGACGACGTTTCCCGTAGAAACTTCATTAATTTCAGCGATGTACTCCTTTCCTAAAATTCTTGTGCAGCACAGCATCGATTGCTGGACCGTATCTAGAATGTGATATACCAAATGCGCGAAGACAGGTAGGCCCTTGGACGTTGCGCATGGGAAATCGCTCTCTGTTGGTCTGGATCAGTCGAGGAAGTCGCAGCACGCATTCACGTGCGCGGCCAGTTCAAGCGAGTGTCGGCGCACCAGCTGCTCTGCGCCTTCGGTGTCGCGCGCCTGCAGCGCTTCGATGATGTGCATGTGCTCGTTGATCGAGCGCGACGCTCGGTCGCTTTGTGAAATCGTCAGCTTGCGGATCGCACGGACGTGCGCGAAGACATTGCGGATCGTCTGCACGATCGATTGCGACTTCGACAGCTTCACCAGCGCCTCGTGAAACGAAATGTTCGCCTCCGAGTACTCTTCGATATGCCGGTTCGGCGCCTGCTGCTCGCCGCCGTGGAAGCGGTCGAACAGCCGCCGCAGGTCCGCGATCTCCTCGTCGCTCGCCTTCAGCGTCGCGAGGCGCGCGGCCATGCTTTCGAGCGCGGCCCACATCTGGATCATCTCGACGATCTCGCGCTTCGTCTTGCGCTGGATGAAAATGCCGCGGCGCGGCACCGCGCGCACAAAACCTTCCTGCTCGAGCAGCGTCATCGCTTCGCGAATCGGCGTGCGGCTTACGCCAAGCGCTTCGGTCAGGTTACGTTCGTCTAGGCGGATCGCTTCACGCGAGCCGTAGATGTCCGCTTCGGCGATCGCCTGGCGTAGCTGCGCGTAAGCGAGATCGCGCAGCGATGCGTTTGGCGCGAGCGGCTGCAGCGACAGCGCAAAAGGCGTCGCACGCCCGCCGGCCGAAGCCGACGGGCGCAGCGTCAGTACGGCATCTTCGCTCACTCGTTGGATCCCAACGGAGTGGGCCGATACGCAGCGGCGCCGAACCCTGCGCGCGCTTCGCTTTCCTTCGCCGAGTTCTCGATCCAGCGCTTACGCATCGGTGCGAGGAAGAACTTCGCGCTGACGCTGCCGGCAATCGAGATGCACGCGGCAAAGATGAACACCGTGTTCCAGCCGCCGTGCTCGGCCAGCACCGACGCGACCGGCACCAGCAACGCCGCCGTGCCCTTCGCGGTGTACAGCGTGCCGGCGTTGCCTGCCGCGTACTTCGCGCCGAACGTATCGGCACAGGTCGCCGGGAAGTTCGAGAAGATGTCGCCGTAGAACAGGAAGATCAACGCGGAGAACACCATGAACAGGTACGGGTTGTGACCGAAGTGCATCAGGCCGAGCAGCGCGAGGCCTTCGCCGAGGAAGGTCAGGAACATCGTGTTCTCGCGGCCGATACGGTCTGAAATCGCACCGCACACCGGCCGCGTGAAGCCGTTGCACACGTTGTTGATCGACAGCGTCATCGTCAGCAGCGGCAGCGTGGCGGAGAACAGCGTCACCGGCATCGACGCGAAACCGAATTCCTTCGCGATCGGGCCGATCTGCGCGGTCGCGATGATGCCGCCCGCCGCGACGCACACGAACATCGCGTACATCACCCAGAACACCGGCGTGCGCACCATCTGGTTGGTCGTGTAGTCGACTTTGGTCGCGACGATGCGCTTGACGGCGCGCGCGGCGGCCGGCGGGCTCGGACGCACCAGCAGCGTTGCCAGCAGCAGGATCACGCCGCCTTGCAGAATGCCGAAGAAGATCAGCGTGTGCTGGTAGCCGGAGCGCTGGATCATCGACGCGATCGGGATCACCGTCAGCGCGGCACCTGCACCGAAGCCGGCGGCCGTCAGGCCCGCCGCCAAACCGCGCCGGTCCGGAAACCACTTCAGCGCGTTGCCGACGCACGTGCCGTACACGCAGCCTGCGCCGACGCCGGAGATCACCGCGGCGATATACAACACGGGGAGACTCGGCGCATACGCATCGAGGATCCAGCCGAGGCCGGCGCAGATTGCGCCGCCGATCACCACCGGACGCGGACCGAAGCGGTCGACGAGCCAGCCCTCAATCGGAACCAGCCAGGTTTCGGTGACGATGAAAATGGAGAAAGCCGTCTGAATCGAAGCGAGCCCCCAGTGATGATCGGCGCTCATCGGTTCGACGAACAGGGTCCACGCGTATTGAAGGTTCGCGACGAGGCCCATGCAGATGATGCCGATCGCGAGTTGAAACCATCGGCTCTGCAGGCGAGAGGGCGTGCCGATGGGTGCTTTGTCTGACTGGCGCAAGCTACGTCTCCGTTAATCACTTCTTGGTGTCGTACTGGCGCTGCGGTTCTTGTTGCATAGGCACAAATGTGCAAAGCCCGACCATAATTCGCCGACGTCCGACGATGGTGGGTTTTTTTTCGCAATAGCAAAAATCAAAGTTTTTTATCGTTTGAATAAGCCTTGGCGAATAGGCGAAGGGGTTTAGTTAGAAACAAGTAAGTAACCGGCGAGCGATTCGACACGGAATCTGGAGGATGAGCGGGAGCGTTGCGATGAAGGCGTATGAGGGTTATCCCGAGGAACAACCATGCGACCGGACACGCGCGCCTACGCAAAGCGCGCATGTCCTTTACTTACTATTTACTCATTAATCAGAACCGCTGAACCAGCAACGACGTTGCGATTCGCATCAGGCCGCGAGCACTTCGACGATCTTCCGCTGGAACGCCAGACCGTCGCTATCGAACAGATGGCAATGATCGGGCGTGGCGCCAAACTTCACCGTCTTGCCCTTCTGATGCCGATCGAGCGGCGGAATCCGCGCAATCAGCCCATCCGGCGCGACACCGCATTCCGCATAAAGATAAGCTGCATCGCCAAGCGATTCGATCGCCATCACCGTCGCGGACACACCGAAGTCGGTCGAATCGATGTGAATGTGCTCGGGTCGGATGCCGACCGTCACCTTGTCGCCTTCCTTCGCACGGCCAGGCTCTACGTTCACACGTTGTGTTTCGCCGGTGTCGTAGCGCACCACCAGGCCGTCCGTGGCCACCGACTGCACGACGCCTTCGAGAAAGTTCATCTTCGGCGAGCCGATAAAGCCGGCCACGAACCGGTTCGCCGGCGCGTGATACAGCATGTTAGGCGTACCGACCTGCTCCAGATTGCCGGCCGACAGCACCACGATCTTGTCGGCCAGCGTCATTGCTTCGACCTGATCGTGCGTCACGTAGATCATCGTCGTCTTCAGTTCGTCGTGCAGGCGCGCGAATTCAAGGCGCATCTTCACGCGCAGCGCGGCATCGAGATTCGACAGCGGCTCGTCGAACAGGAACACCTTCGGTTTGCGCGTGATCGCGCGGCCGATTGCCACCCGCTGCCGCTGCCCGCCTGACAATTGCTTCGGCTTGCGTTCGAGCAGATGGTCGATGTGCAGGATCTTCGCCGCGTTGCGCACGGCCACATCGATCTCCGGCTTTTTTGTCCCGGCGAGCTTCAGGCCGAACGCCATGTTGTCGTACAGCGTCATATGCGGATACAGCGCATATGACTGAAATACCATAGCAATGCCGCGCTTGGCCGGCGGCACGTCGTTCACGCGCGTGGCGTCGATGTTCAGATCGCCGCTACTGATATCCTCCAGCCCGGCGATCATCCGCATCAGCGTCGACTTGCCGCAGCCGCTCGGTCCGACGAACACGACGAACTCGCCATCCGCGATGTCGAGGTTGATGTTGCGCATCACTTCGTTGTCGTCGTAGCGCTTGCTGATATTGCGCAGGGTCAGGCTAGCCATGATGTGTCTCCGTGTATCGCTTTTGCTGCGTTGAATCGTCTCAATGAGAACCGGCCTGGTGCGAGCCGGCCGTCGTGCGTTGCGTGATCTGCTGCGTCCAGCGCTGCACCCGTTCCGGTAGTTCCCGCATGTCGTCGAAGATCTGCTGCGCACCGGCGCGGCGCAATGCTTCGATCTGCGCCGCGCTCGCATGACCACCGCCGGCGAAACCGATCACCGTCATGCCGGCCGCCGTCGCCGCGGTGACGCCTGTCACACTGTCCTCAACGACAAGACAAGAATCAGGCGTGACGTTGAGGCCGCGCGCCGCCGCCAGATACACATCCGGCGCGGGCTTGGGCCGCGGTACTGCATCCGCGCAAAACAGGCGCTCGCCAAAAAACTTCGCAAGGCCGGTACGCGCGAGCGCGGCTTCGACATACGGCCTGAAACTGTTGCTCGCGCAAGCTTTGGTTAGTGTGACGCTGGCCAATGCCTGTTCGATGCCATCTACCATCGGCGCCTGCACGGCGGCCGCTTCGACGCTGGTGCGAATCGCCTGGATGTCGTGTTGCGCGAGCGTCTTGCCGAGCTGCTCTGCCGTGCCTTCCAGCACGCGTTCGATGCGCAGGCCAAGCAGCGGCATCACGATCGGCGCGACGTCCGCACCGGGCCAGCGCGTTTCGAGTTCGCGCACCAGCATCGCGGCGGCGACGGCTTCGCTGTCGATCAGCACACCGTCGCAATCGCAGATCAGTGCGAGGTCGGTTTCGGTCCTGATGTCTGTCTGCATGTGCGTCACTTAACCGCCCCGAACGTAAGGCCACGCACCAGTTGCTTCTGCGACAGCCAGCCGACGATCAGGATCGGCGCAACCGCAAGCAACGATGCCGCGGAAAGCTTGGCCCAGAACAACCCTTCCGGACTCGAGTACGACGCGATGAACACCGTCAACGGCGCCGCATTCGAGCTCGACAGATTGATGCTCCAGAACGCTTCGTTCCACGACAGGATCACCAGCAGCAGCGCAGTCGATGCGAGGCCCGGCAGCGACATCGGCATCAGCAGATAGACGATTTCCTGCCACGTCGCCGCGCCATCGATACGGCCGGCTTCGAGAATGTCGCGTGGAATCTCGGCGAAGTACGTGAACGACATCCACACGGCGATCGGCAGATTGATCAGCGTATAGACGATGACCAGACCCGATACCGTGTCGAGCAGCCCGCTGTTCTTCCACAGCAGATAGATCGGCACCAGCACGCCGACCGACGGCATCATCTTGGTCGACAGCATCCACAGCAGCACTTTCTGCGTGCGGCGAGTCGGGAAGAACGCCATCGCATACGCTGCGGGCACCGCCAGAAGCAGACAGACGATCGTCACGCCCACTGAGATCAGCACCGAATTCCACGCAAACGCGAAGTAATTGCTGCGCGCGAACACTTCATGGAAGCTCTCGAGCGTAGGCGTAAAGAACAGTGACGACGCATACGCCTGCTGCTCGGTCTTGAATGCGGTGATCGTCATCCAGAAGATCGGGAAGAACAGCAGCAGCGCGATCAGCCACGCGAGGATGCCCGGAATGCTGCGCTTGACCACGGCCCACGGCGAATTCACCGAAGAGCTTGCGCTTGCAACAACGGGTGTAGCAGCGACCTGGCTCATTTTTCGTACTCCCCTTTCAGGTTCTTCGCGAGCATCCGCACAAGGAAGAACGACACGATGTTCGCGAGCACCACCGCGAGAATCCCGCCCGCCGAGGCAAGGCCGACGTCGAACTGCTGCAGGCCGAGCGAGTAGATCAGGTACGACAGATTGGTGGTGGCATTGCCTGGGCCGCCGCCGGTGGTCGTATAGATCTCGGCGAAGATCGACAGCAGGAAGATGGTTTCCATCATCACGACCACCGCGATCGCGCGTTTCAGGTGCGGCAACGTGATGTAGAAGAACATCGCAAATGGACCGGCACCGTCGATCTTTGCCGCTTCCTTCTGCTCCTGATCCAGCGACTGGATCGCGGTAAACAGAATCAGAAACGCGAACGGCAACCACTGCCACGCGACGATGATGATCACCGCAGTCAGCGGGTAATCGGCGAACCAGTCGATCGGCGTAAGACCGACCGCGCGCATGCCGCTTGCGATCAACCCATACACCGGGTGCAGGATCATGTTCTTCCAGATCAGCGCGCTGACGGTTGGCATCACGAAGAACGGTGCAATCGCGAGCAACCGCGCCACACCTTGCCCGTAGAACTTGCGGTCGAACAGCACCGACATCAGAACGCCGCCGACCACCGTGATCACCAGCACCGCAACGATCAGCTGCAGCGTATGCACGATCGACGGCCAGAACGATGGGTCGGTCGCGAGGTAGTGGTAGTTATCGACGCCCGCGAATCCTTTGACGTCAGGGTTCAGCAGGTTGTAGCGCGAAAACGAAAACCAGATCGTCATCGCGAGCGGAATCGCCATCCATAACACCAGAACCGCAACCGAAGGCGAAGACAACCAGCGCGCCGAGGCGGCCTTGCGCGATTCGCGTTCCTGCTCAGTTTGGGGATGGTCGGCGTGCGACAGTGGAAGGCGCAGATGAGGCATGGTTGGCACCTGTTCGGTAATGCGCGAGCCGCGTTGCTGCGGGCGGCCCGCTGTGCTGCCGGAGTCCGGCTGGACGGGCGTCCAGCCGGGGTTGCTTCAAGCGGACGTCGTGTTGCGAAGCACGCGCGGGTTACTTGCCGGCGTTACTTCTGATACCCGGCCTGCTTCACGGCGCGGTCCGCAGCGGCGTTGCCCGCTGCAAGCGCCTGATCCACCGTCATCTGTCCCGCCACTGCGCCGGAGATGCTCTGGCCAACCACCGTACCGAACGACTGGAACTCCGGAATGCCGACGAACTGCACGCCGGTGTACGGCACCGGCTTCGCGGTCGGATGATTCGGATCGGCGGTTTCGATCGCCTTCAGCACGAAGTCGGCGAACGGCGCGGCCTGCTTGTACTCGGGGCGCGCATACGTCGACTGACGCGTGCCCGGCGGCACCGAAGCCCAGCCTTCGTCCTTTGCGGCCAGTTCGATGTACTGCTTCGACGTGGCCCATTCAATGAACTTCTTCGCCGCGTCCTGCTGCTTGGAGGTCTTCGGAATCGCCAGCGCCCACGCCCACAGCCAGTGCGAGCCGTTCGGCGTGACCTGCGTCGGCGCGGCCGCGAAGCCGACCTTGTCCGAGATCTGCGATTGCGTCTTGTTGTACAGCATGCCCGCCGCGACCGTTGCGTCGATCCACATCCCGCACTTGCCGGACGACATCAGCGTCAGGTTTTCATTGAAACCGTTCGAGCTCGCTCCGGGCGGTCCGTACTTCTTCAGCAGGTCGACGTAGAACGAGACGGCTTTCTTCCATTCAGGCGTGGTCAGTTGCGCCTGCCACTTTTCGTCGAACCAGCGACCGCCGAACGTATTCACCAGCGTCGTCACATACGCCATGTTCTCGCCCCAGCCCGCCTTGCCGCGCAGGCAGATGCCGTACATGCCGTTGGCCTTGTCGGTCAGCTTTTCGGCGAATTGCGCGATCTGGTCGTAGGTCGGCTGGTCTGGCATTTTCAGGCCCTTCGCCTGAAACAGGTCCTTGCGATAGAACGTCATCGAGCTCTCGACGTAAAACGGCAGCGCATACAGCGCGCCGTTATACGACAAACCATCGCGCGCGGTCTTCACCACATCGTTCAGATCGTAGTCGGCCGGCAGGTTGGTGAGCGGCGACAGCCAGCCACGCTTGCCCCATTG
The DNA here is from genome assembly GCF_054782355.1 of Paraburkholderia jirisanensis. Lineage (NCBI taxonomy): Bacteria > Pseudomonadati > Pseudomonadota > Betaproteobacteria > Burkholderiales > Burkholderiaceae > Paraburkholderia > Paraburkholderia jirisanensis. Next base: position 88,157 of record NZ_BAAGSQ010000027.1, read on the forward strand.
CGGCGTTTCATAAGCGCCGATCGTCATCACGTCGAACTGGCCGCTGCCGGTCGTGATGTCGGTGGTGGCACGCTGGCGCAGCACGTTTTCTTCGAGAATCACCCAGTTCAGCTTGATGTCCGGATTGGCCTTTTCGAAGGCCGGCGACAGCTTCTTCAGCTCGATCATGTCCGGATTGTTCAGCGTCGCGATCGTCACGGTCGCTGCCGACGCGCTTAGCGCCGCACAGGCCGCCGCCGCAACGCTCAGTAGTTTCAGCGCGGGCTTCAGGGCAGGTTTCATCGTTTGTCTCCTTTATCGTACGTTCGTATATTGGCTTCGTGAAACCGGCCGGAAAACCGGTGCGACGAGCCGAGGGTGGCGGTGAAAGTCAGCTCATCCAGTTGCCGCCGTCGACGTTCAGGGTTTGCGCGGTGATGTAATCCGCATCAGCCGATGCGAGAAACAGCGCCGCGCCGGTCAGATCCGCCGGCAGCCCCATCCTGCCAAGCGGCACCGCTTCGCCGACGAGACGCTTCTTCTCGCCGAGCGGCCGGTTCTCGTAACGTGCAAAGAGCGCATCGACCTGCTCCCACATCGGCGTATCGACGACGCCCGGCGCGATGCCATTGACGTTGATCTGATGCGGCGCGAGGGCGAGCGCCGCGGATTGCGTATAGCTGAGCACCGCCGCCTTGGTCGCGCAATAGTGCGATACCAGCGCTTCGCCGCGGCGCCCCGCCTGCGACGACATATTGATGATCTTGCCGCCGTGGCCTTGTTCGACCATCCGGCGCGCAACGGCCTGCATCAGGAAGAACATGCCCTTCACGTTGACCGCGAAGAGCTTGTCGTAGGTATCCCAGGATTCGTCGAGAAGCGGGCGCATATCGAATAGCGCCGCATTGTTGAACAGGATGTCGATCTGGCCGAAGTGCTGCACCGTCTGCGCGACGATGCGTTCGATGTCTTCACGCTGTGTGACGTCCGCGCTGAGTGTGAGCACCTGCTCACCGTGCTCGCCGCGCAGTTGCTGCGCGAATTCGGCGGCCGGCTTGACGTCGACCAGAACGCAGCGCGCGCCTTCATCCAGATAGCGACGCGCGACCGCTTCGCCGATACCGCTTGCCGCGCCAGTCAGGATCGCCACTTTGTCTTGCAATCGCGCTGCCACTGCTGTCTCCCATTCGTTCGAGTCTTTGCGCGCAGTGAGCGAACGCTCGCCGCGCGATCAATTGCTCTGTTTATGATCGAATGATCGGATACGTGTAAAGCCATGTCAAGGCGCGCTGCAAGATTTCGATGGTGCAGCGCGGCAGCTGACAGAACGCGGCTCTTCCAATGTAGACAAGGCACGGAGAGAGGCAATGACAAATTGGGACGATACGTTATATCATTCGCGACCTCACCCGTTCCGATGCAGAGCGACCAGGAGCCGCCCATGTCCGCCTCGCACGACCAGCGCCTTGCGCGCACACTCGCGCGCGCCGAAGCCGTCGCCGCCACGCGCGGCGTCGCGTTGACGACGCTGCGCCGGCAGGTCTACACGCTGATCGCGGCCAGCGACCGGCCGATCGGCGCCTATGACCTGCTCGCGGGGCTGGCGCCGCAGCGCGGCCGCGTACCGCCCACCACCGTCTATCGCGTGCTGGACTTTCTGGTCGAGCATGGCTTCGTGCATCGGATCGAGTCGAAGAACGCGTATTTCGCGTGCTGCGAGGTCGGGCACCCGCATCAGGGGCAGTTCCTGATCTGCGAGAAATGCGGCGAAACCGTCGAGATTCCCGGCGGCGAACTGGCCGCACAACTGGCGAGCAGCGCACCGGCGCATGGATTCGAGGTGCGTCATCAGGTGGTCGAGTTAAGCGGTATCTGCGCTGCCTGCCAGCGCGGTCAACGGTAGTCCGGTAGTCGTTCTGTCCAATCCATTTCACAAGGCATAGCGGATCAGCAATGAACAACAACAAGTCGATGCGGCACACAGGGCGTCTCGCCGCCACTCTCGCAGCAAAACTGATCAAAGGCGTGGCCGCTTCGCTGGCCGTGCTGGCGGTTGCACAAGCCGCACACGCGCAGCAGCACAACGGCAAGATCCAGGTGGTAGCCGCCGAGAACTTCTACGGCGACGTGGTGCAGCAACTGGGCGGCGCTTACGTGAGCGTCACCAGCATCCTGAGCAACCCGGACCAGGATCCACATCTGTTCGAAGCCAGCCCGAAGACGGCGCGCGCGTTGCAGCACGCCAGCCTTGTCGTCTATAACGGCGCCGACTACGATCCGTGGATGGCCAAGCTGCTGAACGCATCGAAGAGCGCGACGCGCACGACGATCGTCGCAGCCGATCTGACCGGCAAGAAAAGCGGCGACAATCCGCACCTGTGGTACGACCCGAAGACGATGCCCGCGGTCGCGCGCGCGGTGAGCACGGCACTCGCATCGGCTGACCCGGCGCACAAGACAGCGTACGATGCGAATCTCGCGACGTTTCTCGACTCGCTGAAGCCGATCGACGCCAAGGTCGCCGAACTGCATGGCCGCTACGCCGGTTTGCCGGTCACGGCAACCGAGCCGGTGTTCGGCTATATGTCGGATGCCATCGGTCTGGAGATGCGCAACCAGCGTTTCCAGCTGGCAACGATGAACGACACGGAAGCAAGCGCATCGGATATCGCTGCGTTCGAAGCTGACTTGCGCGGGCGGCACGTACGCGTGCTGATCTATAACAGCCAGGCAACCGAAGCACTGACCAAACGCATGCTGAAGCTCGCGCAGCAATCGAAGGTGCCGACCATGAGCGTCACGGAGACGGAGCCGGCGGGCAAGAACTATCAGCAATGGATGCTCTCGCAACTGGATGCGCTCAGCACGGCGCTCGCCACGGGCGATGCGGCCACTAAAGGAAAGAGTCAATGAATGAAAGCGGCCGAACGCCGTCCGCTGCGGCACCTGTCCTCGAGCTCGAGCACGTAACGCTCGAGCTCGGCGACCGCACGATCCTGCGCGACACCAGCTTCACGGTGCGGCAGGGCGAATTCATCGGCGTGCTCGGCCCGAACGGCGCCGGCAAGACCACGCTGATGCGTTCGGTGCTGGGCCTCGTGCCCGCAGCGAGCGGCACGGTACGCGTGCTCGGCGAACCGGTCGTGTGCGGCAACCCGTCGATCGGCTATATGCCGCAGACGCGCAGCGCGCTCGCCGGCCGGCGCGTGCGCGGCCGCGACTTCGTGGCGATGGCGGCCGACGGCCACCGGTGGGGCTTGCCACGCGCGGATGCAAACACCCGTGCGGATGTCGAGCGGGTGCTCGAGCTGGTCGGCGCCACCGCGCTGGCGGCACGGCCGCTTTCGGAACTGTCGGGCGGCGAACGGCAACGGTTGCTGCTCGCGCAGTGTCTGCTAGGCAATCCGCGTCTGCTGCTGCTCGACGAACCGCTGATCAGCCTCGATCCGCATCATCAGCGCAGCGTGGTCGAACTGGTGCGGCGCGTGCAGCAGGAGCTCGGCATCGCGGTACTGTTCTCCGCGCATGAACTGAATCCGCTGCTGCATGCGCTCGACCGCGTGCTGTATCTCGGCAACGGTGTTGCGGCGCTCGGCACGGTCGACGAAGTGATCACCAAGCCGGTGCTATCGCGCCTCTATGGTTCGGCAATCGACGTAATGCGCGTGAACGGCCGCATCTTCGTGATGTCCGGCGACGTCGAAGTGGAAAAACACGATCACGAGCATGAAGACGACGGCGGCCATAGTCACGGCACGCCGCACGCGCAGGGCCACGCTCACGGCCACCACCATTCTCACGCGTCACGCGACGGACACACGCACGATGTTTGAATACGATTTCATGATCAATGCCTTCGTGGCATCGGGGATCGTCGCGGTGCTGTCGGGCATCGTCGGGTATTTCCTTGTGATGCGCGGGCAGACGTTCGCCGGCCATGCGCTGTCGCACGTCGGCTTCACCGGCGCGACCGGCGCGGTGCTGATCGGCGTCTCGCCGATCTGGGGGATGATCGGCTTCACGCTCGCGGCGGGTGTCGGCATGGGCGCGCTCGGCGAGCGGCTGGCGGGCCGCGACGTGGCGATCGGCGTGGTGCTTTCGCTGGCGCTCGGCTTCGGCTTGCTGTTTCTGCATTTCTTCACCGCGTATGCGACCCAGGTCACTGCGCTGCTGTTCGGCAATGTGCTGGGCGTCAGCGCATCGACGCTGGCGGTGCTGGCCGCGATCGGTGTATTCAGCCTGCTGGCGCTGGCCGCGATCATGCGGCCGTTGCTGTTCGCTTCACTGCAGCCGGAACTGGCCGAAGCGAAAGGCGTGTCGCTGCGGCTCGTGTCGGTGCTGTTTCTGGCGATCGCCGCCCTCGCGGTGGCCGCGTGCACGCAGATCGTCGGCGTGCTGCTGGTGTTCACGCTGATGGTCGGGCCGGCCGCCGCCGCGCAGAACATGACGACGCGGCTGTCCACCGGTCTCGTGCTCGCCGCTGCGCTGGCGCTGGTGCAAGCGTGGCTCGGCGTGACGCTCGCGTTCTATACGGACTGGCCAACGAGCTTCTGGATCACGCTGCTCGCGGCGCTCGTGTACGGCGGGAGTTTGCTGGGACGGCGTTAAGCGGCAAGGCATCAAGGGCGGGCGGCGACAGTGCCTGCACGACACGCGCCGCCCTGCTTCCAGGTGCGACGCGTTGCCCGACCGCATACCGCCGTTAAGCCAGCAGCACCTTCGCGTGATGCGCGATGTGATCCTCGACGAACGTCGAGATGAAGTAATACCCGTGGTCGTAGCCAGCATGGCGCCGCAACGTCAGCGGCTGCCCCGCGGCCGCGCACGCTGCCTCGAACAGATCCGGGTTTAGCTGCTGCTCGAGAAACTGATCGGCCAGCCCCTGATCGACCAGAATCCCTTCCTTGAACCGACTGGATGCGCGCGCAACCAGTTCGCTTGCGTCGTACTGACGCCATGCGTCGCGATCGTCGCCAAGATAGCCGCTGAACGCCTTTTGCCCCCACGGGCAATGCATCGGCGCGGCGATCGGCGCGAATGCCGACACCGACCTGTACAACTGCGGATTGCGCAACGCCAGCATCAACGCACCATGTCCGCCCATCGAATGGCCGAAGATACCGAGCCGCGACGCATCGATCGGCAAGCTCGCGCACACCAGTTCGCGCAGCTCGTCGCGCACGTACGAGTACATCCGATAGTGCTTCGCCCATGGCTCGCGCGTCGCGTCGACATAAAACCCCGCACCGACGCCGAAGTCCCACGCATCGCTTTCCCCCGGCACGCCCGCGCCGCGCGGACTGGTGTCGGGCGCGATCAGCGCGATGCCGTGCTGCGCGGCAAAGCGCTGCGCGCCGGCCTTGATCGGGAAGGTCTCTTCGGTGCAGGTGAGCCCCGCCAGATAGAACAGCGCCGGCACCTTGCCGTGCGCGGCCTGCGGCGGCAAGAATGCGGCGAAGCGCATCGGCAGACCGATGGTCTGCGAATCGTGCTGATAAAAATGCTGCACGCCGCCGTGGCAAGCGTGCGAGGAACGCGTTTCCGGCATGGCTGCCTTCCAGGTAGAAGTAGAAGCGGAGTTAGTAGATCACAACCGAGCGGATCGACTCGCCCTTCTTCATCAGGTCGAAGCCTTCGTTGATCTGGTCGAGCTTCAGGTGGTGCGTGATCAGGTCGTCGATATTGATCTTGCCTTCCATATACCAGTCGACGATTTTCGGCACGTCGGTGCGGCCGCGCGCGCCGCCGAACGCCGAGCCCCTCCACTGACGGCCCGTCACCAGCTGGAACGGCCGCGTGCTGATTTCTTCGCCGGCTGCCGCCACGCCGATGATGAACGACTGGCCCCAGCCCTTATGCGTGCACTCGAGCGCCTGGCGCATCAACTTGGTGTTGCCGACGCATTCGAACGAATAGTCCGCGCCGCCGTCGGTCAGCTGCACGATGCGGTCGACCACGTTCTCCACTTCAGTGGGATTGATGAAGTCGGTCATGCCGAACTTCTTCGCGAGCTCGACGCGACCCGGATTGATGTCGACACCGATAATCTTGTCCGCGCCGACCATTTTGGCGCCCTGGATCACGTTCAACCCGATGCCGCCAAGGCCGAACACGACCACGTTCGCACCGGCTTCCACTTTCGCCGAATACACGACCGCGCCGACACCGGTGGTCACGCCGCAGCCGATATAGCAGACCTTGTCGAACGGCGCATCCTCGCGGATTTTCGCCACCGCGATTTCCGGCACCACGATGTAGTTCGAGAACGTGGACGTGCCCATGTAGTGGAACAGCGGCTTGCCATCCAGTGAAAAGCGCGACGTCGCATCCGGCATCAGGCCCTTGCCTTGTGTGGTGCGGATCGCCTGACACAGGTTGGTCTTGCGCGACAGACAGAACTTGCACTGGCGGCACTCAGGCGTGTAAAGCGGAATGACGTGATCGCCCTTCTTCAGCGAGCCGACGCCCGGCCCGACGTCGACCACCACGCCCGCGCCTTCATGACCAAGAATTGCTGGGAACAGCCCTTCCGGATCGGCGCCCGACAGCGTGTAGTAATCGGTGTGACAGATGCCCGTCGCTTTCACTTCGATCAGCACTTCGCCGGCACGCGGCCCCTCGAGGTCGACTTCTTCGATCGTCAACGGTGCGCCGGCTTTCCATGCGATGGCTGCTTTGGTCTTCATTGGCTGTTCTCCAGGGGTTCGATTGACGATTCAGATAGCGGAATGCGTCGCTGCGCGCACGCTATTGTCTCATCGCGCGCGGGCGGCACCGCGCCCGTCTGCAGGCCCGACGCGCGTATGCGTGCATGTTCGCCGGGTCACAACGATCTGTAAAGAAGCAATCGGTGTGCATAAAGCGCGCGCTGTTTCCGGTCGCGATGAAAAGCTTTTCACTTAGAATCGGTGAATCATCGTGATGACCAATGCGCGAGACCAATGACTCGAAGGGGTGATTCGTGGGCAAAAAAGGCGCGACACAGATAACGTCGATGAAAGACGTGGCGCAGCTGGCGGGCGTATCGGCCATGACGGTGTCACGCGCGATGCGCAACCCCGACAGCGTGTCGCCGGCCGTGCTCAAGAGCGTGCAGCGCGCGATCGACAAGAGCGGCTACGTGCCCAATCGCGTGGCGGGCAACCTGTCGTCGAACCGCACGTCGGTGGTCGCGCTGATGATCCCGAGCCTGCGCAATGCGCTGTACGCCGAGATGATCAAAGGCATCTCGGACGTGCTGTCGCGCAACAACCTGCACCTGATGATCTCGGACAGCGGCCTCGATCTGCAGGAAGAGGAAAAGCTGGTCGCCGAGTACGTCGCGCAGCGCGTGTGCGGGGTCATCCTGCACAACACGAAGCACACGCCACGCACCGTCGATATGCTGCGCAAGAGCGCTACCGCCTGCGTCGAAACCGGCAATCTGACGTCGACGCCGATCGACATGGTGGTCAGCTACTCGAATCACGCAGCCGGCAAGGCGATGGCCGAGCATCTGCTGGGCCTCGGTTATCGCCGGTTCGCGTTTGCGAGCTTGCCGGTCGCGAGCAGCGAGCGGCTCAGGCAGCGCCGCAACGGCTTTCTCGCGGGGCTGCGCCGCGCGGGTATCGAAATCGATCCGGCGCTGCTGCTCGAAGTGGAGCCAGGCCTCGAGAGCGGCGCACACGCACTTGCGGACGTGATCGCGCGTGCGCCGCGCACCCAGGCGGTGTTTTTCGCAGGGGATGTGCTGGCCGCGGGTGCGATCTTCGAATGCCAGCGGCGTGGGCTGGAGGTGCCCAAACGCATCGCAATCGCCGCATCGGACGACAACGACCTGATGCAGAACATGGTGCCGCCGATTACGACGGTGGCGTTCCCGCGCTATGAAATCGGCGTGCGCAGCGCCGAAATGATCGTCGCGCGCGGTGCGGATGAGCCGGTCGGCGCGCCGCGTGTGGATCTCGGTTTCAGCGTGATTCAGCGGGGCAGCACCTGAGATGCCTGGCGCGCGCTCGTGCCATGTGGCGCGCATGGCGTGTAACGCGTGATACGCCGCACGACACGCGTCACGCGTCACGCGGTACCCGGCACGCAGCATACCGCCCGCACCACGCGCTACCGTTTGCCCGCGCCCTCTTCCATCGCCTTGAGCGCAGCGACCAGCGCGAAGCGCGATTGCTCGACCGCCTGTCCTGGCTCCGCACACCGCGTGCTGTAGTAGAGATCGCGTCCAAGGCTGATGATGTCCGGATTGCACGCCGCCGTGCAATCGGCAAGCTCGATCGCCCGCGGTAGCACGTCGTCCGCGGGCATCGTCTCATTCACCAGATGCAGCTCGCGCGCCTCGCCGGCACTTAGCAGACGAGCACGATAGATCAGATCGAACAGCACCTTCTTTGGCAGACAGTCCTTGACGATCGCGAGCGCAAGAAACGGAAAAAGCCCGTGCGCGATCTCCGGCAAACCGAGCGTAGCGGAGTGATTTGCCACCGCGAGATCGCATGCCGCGACGAGGCTGAAGCCACCGGCATGCGCGTCGCCGTTGATCGCCGCGACAAGTGGTTTGCCCAAACGACAGATCGCGCGCTCCATGTCGGCAAAGGCGCGCGCGAAGCCGAGGCGTCCGTCGCTGGTAGCGCCCGCGCTCAGGAAGTCGCCGCCCTTGCAGAACACGTCCCCTTGCCCGGTCAGCACGCAGCCCGAGATGGAGCGGTCGACGCGCGCGGCTTCGAGCAGACGCGCCGCCTGCTCCGCCATCGCTTGCGTTACGCGGTTCTCCCGTGCCGGGCGATTCATCACCAGTATCTGCACGCGACCGTGCATACGCGTGTCGATCGTGCCTGCTGCAACTTCGCTCATTCACATGCTCTCCTGAGTCAACTTCAGCTGCGGGCTTCGCCGACGCGCGCCGCACCTTCGCGCGGTACCGCCGCACGAGGGTAATAGCGGCCAAGCCACGCGAGAATCACGAATGCAATGCATCCGTATAGGGCAATCAGCTGCATGCCGCCGGCGGTGCTGCCGGTCGCATCCTTGATCGCGCCGACGACGAACGGCGCGGCAAATCCCGACAGGTTGCCGAGCGAATTGATCACCGCGAAACCCACTGCCGCCATCGCGGGACCGAGCAGCCCCGGTACTAGCGCCCAGAAGATCGGTAGCGCCGCGTATACGCCAAACGCGGCCACGCATAGCAGTGCGAGTTCGACAGGCGGGGATGGTGCGACCGTCGAGCCGCCAAGCCCAATGATCGCGAGCGCAATGGGCAGTAGCTGATGAAAGCGCCGTTCGTTGCGCCGATCGGAACGCTTACCCCACCAGATCATGCCGAAGCCACCGACTGCAAACGGAATGGCCGCGACAAAGCCGGTTTCGAGCAGCGTCAGATGGAAACCTTTGACGATCTGCGGCAGAAAGAAGCTAAGCGCGAAGTTGAACGCGACCAGCCCGAAGTACGCGGCGGCCAGCAGCAACACCATCGGACGTCGCGCGATATTCCAGAAACCGTGTTCGTTCACCGGCACGCGCCGCTGCCGCTCGAGTTCGAGGGTCCGCACAAGCCACTGGCGCTCTTCCGTGTCGAGCCACTCCGCTTGCGCGGGGCTATCGCGCAGCACCTTCAACACGACAACCGCGAGAATCAACGAAGGAACCGCTTCGACGATGAACATCAACTGCCAGCCCTTCAATTCCATCACGGGATCGAGCCCGAGCAGCCAGCCCGAGACCGGCCCGCCGATCACACTGGCAAAAGGCATCGCCGCCATAAACACGCCGACCACCCGGCCGCGATAGGCAGCAGGCACCCAGTAGGTCATAAACAGAATCACACCGGGGAAGAAGCCCGCTTCAGCGATTCCCAGCAGAATCCGCACCACATAGAAGCTGCGCTCGCCGACCACCCACGCGGTCGCGGCCGATATCACGCCCCACGTAAGCATGATTCGCGCGATCCAGCGGCGCGCACCATAGCGCTCGAGGGCAAGGTTCGACGGCACTTCGAAAAAGAAGTAGCCGATAAAGAACAATCCGGCACCGAGGCCGAACACCGTATAAGAAAAGCCGAGATCCCGGCTCATCGTCAGCGCCGCGAAGCCGACGTTGACGCGATCGAGAAACGAAACGACGAAACACACCACCAGGAGAGGCACGAATCGGCCCAATACCTTGCGCATCGTGCGCGACTCGACTTCGTCCATGGCGCTCCCTGCAAGCGTGATGCGTAACTGATGTGACCGTGACGACCACGTTATAGGGTCCCGCGCGGGCCGGCGAGTATCCGTGAAAACCCTTCGACGCCATGCGGCAATCGCGTCATGTCCGCGCAAACGCCTGCTGCGACGGCGTTTTGTGCGCCATAGACAAAAAAGTTATCGATAACAAAAACAGCGCGATGCCTTGCACTGCGCGTCATGTTATCGATATCATTAATTCCACTGCCATCGATCTGGAGAACGTCTTGAGCCGCTCAGCCCAATTCCGCGAACTGCTGAAATCGCCGCCATTCGTCTGCCTTGGCGCGCACGATGCGGTCACCGCGATGCTCGCCGAACAGGCCGGCGCGAAAGCGATCTACGTCAGCGGCTTTGCCGCTTCGGCGATCGTTGCCGGTCAGCCCGACGTCGGCCTGCTGACGCAAACGGAGATGTTCGAGCACATCCGGCGCATCTGCCGCGTGACGAAAGTGCCGGTATTCGCCGATGCCGATACCGGCTACGGCGGCACGCTCGACGCACAGCGCACGATCCGCCTGTGGGAAGAAGCCGGCGCATCGGTGCTGCATCTCGAAGATCAGGCCGTACCGAAGAAATGCGGACACTTTGCGGGCAAGCAGCTGGTGTCGAAAGAGGAAATGCAGCAAAAGCTCGCAGCGATGCTGGCCGCGCGTAGCGATCCGGATTTCTTCGTGGTGGCGCGCACCGATGCGATTGCAGTGACCGGCTTGAACGATGCGATCGAGCGTCTCGAAGCGTATGCGGCGGTCGGTGCGGACGGCCTCTATGCCGACGCGCCCGAAAGCATCGACCAGATGCGCGAACTGGTGCGCCGGCTCAAGCCGCTCGGCAAGCCGATCCTGTTCAACATGGCGCGCTCGGGCAAGAGCCCTTATCTGTCGATGAAGGAAGTCTACGAAATCGGCTTCGACTATGCGCTGTGCCCGATCGAGCCGATGTTCGCGATGCACAAGGCGGTGAAGGAGATGATGGAAATCTTCATGCGCGAAGGCTCGACCAATGCGGTGGCGGACCGGCTTACTTCGTTCGAGGAGTTCAACCGGTTCGTCGGTCTGGAGCAGGCGGTTGACGAAGAACGGCGCTATACGCGCTGAACTTCTGCGGCAGCGCGCGCAGCAGGGCTAGCCGCAAGTCCCCTGCCCGCGCGCAATGAATGGACCGCCCTTCGCGGATTGCCCTTCGGGACAGCACGTCCCGACTGCACTGCGCCCGCGGTCGCCCCGCGGCGTCACTCTGACGTACCGACCGGCTGTATGCCACGCCACTCCGGTGAACCCGCAAGCCGCTGCAACTGCGCGAGCATTGCTACACGCACCACCTCCGCCGCCGCGGATAGCGGCACGCCAGCCGGCAAACACAACGACAACTCTCGCTGCAACAGCGCATCGTTGAGCACGCGCGCGGTAATCCTGCGTTGCGCGATATCCTCGGCAAGCGCACTCCACGGCAACGCGGTTACGCCGATTCCCGCAGCCGCGAGCCGTATCAGCAAATCGGTCGCGCCGACTTCCGCGGCGAGCCGGTAAGGAAGATGCGCCGCCAGCAGCGCACCCTCGATGCGGCTGCGAATCGTGCTCGGCGGGCTCGGCAGCAAAAGCGGCTGCGCGGCGAGCTCAGCCAGCGTGATCGAAGAAGGCTCGGCATGCTGCCTACGGGCCGCGGCACCACGGCCCGCGTGTGCGCCGCGACCATATCGCTGCACCACGTACAGCTGCTCGTAAAACAACGGTGTGAGTGCAAGGCCGCGCATCGGTTGCGCGTCGACCGCAATCGCGAGATCGAGCGCACCTTGCGCGACCAGACCGACCAGCTCCGCACTCGGACGCTCGACCAGTTCCACGAGGATATCCGGATAGCCGCTGAGCGCGGTCAGCAGCGGCACCGCCAGCATCCGCGCGGTGCTGCCCGGGATGCCGAGCGCCACGCGCCCGGAAGGACGCGCCATTTCATGATCGATCGCCGCGCGCATGTCGTCGATCTGCCGCAGCAGCGTACGCGCGTGGCGAAACACGATCTCTCCCGCCGCAGTGACGCGCATGCCTTGCGGCCCGCGCTCGAACAGCCGCCCGCGCAGTTCCGCCTCGAGGTTCGCCAGCTGCTGGCTCAGCGCGGGCTGCGCGACGTGCAGCGCGTCGGCCGCGCGCGTCATGTTGCCGTGTTCGACGATCGCCGCAAAGTAGCGCAGCTGGCGTAGTTCCATGCGTTTTTCTCCGTACACGCAGGCGATAAACAGACGGCAAACAGCCGATAAGTTTGCCTTATCGACCAATCTCAATTTCGTATTTTTACATATCGCTGTGCCTCCCTATACTCCCCGGAACACAAAAAAGCCGCCGCGCCGATGCAACCCGCACGGCGCGCCACACACAGCGCCGCGTGGGGCGCCTCAGGAGACAACACATGACTTCCCTTTCGGGATCCTTCCAGCTCAGCGACGCGCAAGAAGCGGTATGCCGCAAGGTCGTCGCGCGTCTGACGCCGGTGCTGTTCCTGAGCTACCTGTTCTGCTCGATGGACCGCTTCAACATCTCGTTCGCACAACTGCAGCTGCACGAATCGCTGAAGTTTTCCGATTCGATTTACGGTCTCGGCGCGAGCCTGTTCTTCGTCACCTATGTGCTGTTTGAAGTACCCGCCAGCATGCTGCTCAAGCGCTACGGCGCGCGGCGCCTGTTCTGCACGATCATGGCCGGCTGGGGCCTGTGCTCGTCGGCGATGCTGTTCGTGCGTACCCCGCACGAGTTCTACGCGGCGCGGTTGCTGCTCGGCGTGCTCGAAGCGGGCTTCTACCCAGGCGTCATCTACTACCTGAGCAGCTGGCTGCCGCAAGCGCATCGCAGCAAGGCGATTGCGATCTTCGCGTCGGGCATCGTGATCGCCGGCGTGGTGGTCGGGCCGCTGTCGGGCTGGATTATGACGGCCTTCGACGGCGCTCACGGACTCGCCGGATGGCAGTGGCTGTTCCTGCTCGAAGGCATGCCGAGCGTCGTGATGGCTGTCGCCTGTGCGGTGCGCCTGTCGGACAGCCCGCAAACCGCAGCATGGCTGTCGCGCGACGAAGCCGCCACGCTCGAAACCTGCCTCGCGGCCGATCGCGCCAGCAGCAGCATGCGCCTCGGCGGCGATTCGGTCGGCTCGCTGCTGCGCGAGCCCAAGGTGTATCTGTTCGCGCTCGTGTTCTTCTGCGCGACCTCGGGCATCTACGCGCTCAACTTCTGGGTGCCGAGCATCATCAAGGGCTTCGGCATGAAAGACCCGCTGCACATCGGCCTGTATTCGGTGATTCCGTGGGGCAGCGCCGCGCTTGCGACGATCCTGATCGCGCGTCACTCGGATCGCACCGGCGAGCGCCGCTGGCACTTCGCGGGCACCGCATTCGCCGGCGCCTGCGGGCTCGCGCTATCGGCGATGCCCGGCACGCCGATGTGGCTGGCACTCGGCTTTCTCAGCGTTGGCGCGATCGGCGTATCGGCCACGCTGCCCGTGTTCTGGTCGATGCCGAGCGCCGCGATCGCGCCGTCGCTGGTGGCGGGCGGACTGGCCTTCATCAACAGCATGGGCGCGAGCTCCGGCATCGTCGCGCCCTACGCGATCGGCCTGATGAAAGAAGCAACAGGCTCGTTGACCTCAGGCTTGTATCTGCTCGCTGCGGTGCTGTGCGTGGGCGGCCTCGTGCTGCTCGCCATCGTGCCGCGCCGTCCGGCCTCGCATGGGCTTCCCGGTCAGCACGAGTTTCCCGGCCAGCATGGTCAGTCCGGTCAGCACGACGCGCCAGTCGTCGCGCACGCGCGCACCGTCGATCGCTAACGCGCCCCCTTCAATACGGAGTCATCCACATGCATTCGCTGCCGAACGATCTCGACCGCCCGCTCGAGGGCGTCAAGGTGCTCGAACTGTCGCAGATCATGGCCGGCCCGACCTGCGGTCTGATGCTCGCCGACCTCGGCGCCGACGTGATCAAGGTCGAACGCTATCCGCAAGGCGACGACGCGCGTCGCTACCGCCGCGCCGGCGACAGCGGGCTGCCGCCGTCGTTCATGATCCTGAACCGCGGCAAGCGTTCGATCGCGCTCGACGTCAAGCATCCCGATGGCCGCGCGGCGTTGCTGCGGCTCGTCGCGCAGAGCGACATCCTGACCGAAAACTTCCGCACTGGCGTGATGGAGCGGCTCGGTCTCGACTACGACACGCTGCGCGCAATCAATCCGGCACTCGTGTATTGCTCGATCACCGGTTACGGCCGCACCGGGCCGCTTGCGTCGCGCGGCGGCTTCGATCTGATCCTGCAGGCTTTCAGCGGCCTGATCAGCGTGACCGGCGAGGAAGACGGCGAACCGGTCAAGCCGGGCGTATCGATCGCCGACGTCAACGCCGGCATTCTCGCCGCGTTCGGCTCGCTCGCCGCCTACACCCGGCGCTTGCGCACCGGGCGCGGACAGCGCGTCGACACGTCGCTGCTGCAGGCGTCGATGCAGCAGATGTATTGGCATGCTGCCGCGTACTTCTCGCGCGGCATCGTACCGAAGCCGGCCGGCACCGCACACCCGCTGATCGCGCCGTATCAGGTCTACCAGTGCAGCGACGGAGGCCTCGCGATCGGCGGCGCCAACGAGACGAACTGGCAACGCGTCGCCCAGGTGCTCGGCCATCCCGAATGGCTCGAGGACCCGCGCTTCGATACACCCGACATCCGGCTCGCGAATCGCCGCGAGCTGGCCACGCTGATCAACGCGGTGCTCGCCAGCGATACGCGCGCGGCATGGACCGCGCGCTTCGAGGCCGCGCAGGTGCCGTGCGGCCCGGTGCAAACGGTCGGTGAAGCGCTTGATCACGAGCAGAACCGTGCGGTGCGCATGGTCGTAGACGTGCCGGCGCCCGAAGGCGGCACGATGCGCGCGCTCGGTCTGCCGGTGCTGTTCGACGGCACCTCGACGCTAGCCGAGACGCCAGCGCCGCGAGTCGGCCAGAATACGGCCGAGGTGCTGCGCGAATTCGGCTTTGCCGAATCCGAAATCGGCTCGTTGCTCGACTCGGGCGCGGCACACCAGAGCGAGCAGGCCGGCGTTCCCGCTGCCGCCGCAAACTGACCCCTACCCAAGCGCAACCTTTTACACATGGAAAGCCAGATGACAGCAAGCGACGATGCGATCCTCACCGAGATCGACGACGGCGTCGCACGTGTGACGCTGAATCGCCACGAACGGCGCAACGCACTGACGTTCGCGCTATGGAACCGCCTCGGCGACACCTTCGATGCATTGAGCGAGCGCCGCGACGTCCGCGCGATCGTGCTGACCGGCAACGGCACCAGCTTTTGCGCCGGTGCGGATATCTCCGAGTTCGGCACGGTGCGCGCCGACGCCGCCCAGGCGCTGGAATACGAGCATGCGTATGAAGGCTGCTGCAACCGCATCGCCGCATCGCCGAAGCCGACCATCGCCGCAGTCAACGGCTTTTGCATGGGCGGCGGCTGCAACGTCGCGATGTCGTGCGACTTCCGCTTTGCAGTGCCTGCCGCCCGCTTCGCGATTCCCGCGGCGCGGCTATCGATCGTGTACGGCGTGGCGGGCACGCGCCGGCTGCTGTCGCTGGTCGGGCTGGCCAACGCGAAGCGGATTCTGTACTCCGCTCAAACCTTCGACGCCGCACGCGCGCTCGACATCGGCTTTATCGACGAAATCGCCGACGATGCGCTGGCCGCCGCGCTAGCCTTCGCGCAGCAGCTCAAGGACTGCGCGCCGCTGACGATCTCCGGCTCGAAAACGATGCTCGACGCGCTGGCGTCGGGAGCCGGCACGCTGCGCGACGAGGTGGTCGAAAAGCTGCTGGAAGGCGCCGCGCAAAGCTACGACTATCGCGAGGGCCGCGCTGCCTTCGCGGAAAAACGCGCGCCGCGCTTTCGCGGCGAGTAGGTGAAGCAAATACGTCCGGCAAACCAGCCACGCAAAGGAAGTCCTCGACATGTCGGGTTATCAGTTTCAGTCTCCTAACAAGCTGATCGTCGAAGCAGGCGCTGCCGCGCGCATCGGCGATATCGCGGCAGCATTGCATGCGGATTCGGTGCTGCTGGTTTCGGATCGCGGCGTCGAGCGCGCCGGCCTGCTCGAACGTCCGCTGCGCCATCTGCGCGAGCGGGGCATTGCGGTCGAGCTGTTCGCCGATGTCGAAGCGGACCCGTCGGCCGCCACTGTCGAAACCGCCGCGGCACGTGCACGCGCGTGCCGCGCGGACTGTGTGATCGCGATCGGCGGCGGCAGTCCGATGGACATCGCCAAGCTGGCGGCCTTGCTGGCCAACGGCGACATCGCACTCGAAGCGATCTACGGCGTCGGCAACGCACGCGGCACGAGGCTGCCGCTGGTGCTCGTGCCGACCACCGCGGGCACCGGCTCCGAGGTGACGCCGATCTCGATCGTCACGACCGGTGAGGGGGAAAAGAAAGGGGTGGTGTCCGAGATCCTGCTGCCCGACATCGCCGTGCTCGACGCCGAGCTGACGCTCGGCCTGCCGGCGCACGTCAGTGCCGCCACCGGCATCGATGCGATGGTGCATGCGATCGAAGCCTATACCAGCAAGCGGCTGAAGAATCCGATCTCGGATTGCCTCGCGCGCGAAGCGCTGCAGCTGCTCGGCGCGAATCTCACGCGAGTCTGCACGAACGGTGCCGACGTGATCGCACGAGAAGCGATGCTGGTCGGCGCGAACCTCGCCGGCATGGCGTTCGCGAATGCGCCAGTGGCCGCGGTGCATGCGCTTGCGTACCCGATTGGCGCGCGCTTTCACGTGCCGCACGGTTTGTCGAACTCGCTGGTGCTGCCGGCTGTGATGCGCTTTAACCTGTCGCACGCCGCGCCGCTGTATGCCGAGCTTGCGTCTTTGCTGCTGCCGGCAATCGGCGGCAGCGAAAGCGCACGGGCCGAAGCGCTGATCGGCTGGCTCGGCGATGCGGCGGCACGCCTCGGTCTGCCGGTGCGCCTCGCACAGGTCGGCATCGGCGCCGACGATCTGCCGCAACTCGCCCACGACGCGATGCTGCAAACCCGCCTGCTGATGAACAACCCACGCGAAGTCGGCTATCACGATGCACTCGCGATCTACCGGGAGGTTGCATGAGCAACGCACGCGAACCGCGCTGGCAGCGCGCCGAATTCGCGGCGTGGCGCACCGTCACGACCCGCTGGTCGGACAATGATATTTACGGACATGTGAACAACGTCGTCTACTACTCGTACTTCGATACGGCAGTCAACGTCTGGCTGATCGAAGCGGACCTGCTGACGCTCGCCGGGCGCGAACCCGCGCTCACGCAGCCGATCGGCCTCGTGGTCGAAACGCAGTGCCGCTATTTCGCGCCGCTCGCGTTTCCGGATAACGTAAGCGTCGGCATACGCGTCGCGCACATCGGCACCAGCAGCGTCAAATATGAGCTTGCGGTGTTCCGCAACGACGATGAAGCGGCAGCAGCGCAAGGGCATTTCGTGCACGTCTACGTCGACCGTGTCACACGCCGCCCGGCGGCGCTGCCGGCCGCGTGGCGGCAGCGCCTCGAGCAGTTGCAGACGGAGCGGCAAACGATCTGAGCCGGCTTTTCAGCATCTCAACAGGAGCAGCAATGAATCTCGAACTACACGGCAAGACGGCCCTGATCACCGGCGGTTCGCGCGGTATCGGCCTTGCCTGCGCGCGTACGCTAGCAAGCGAGGGCTGCGCGGTGCATCTCGTATCGTCGAACGCGCAAGCGCTCGAAGCGGCACGCAGCGAACTCGAAGCGCAGTCCGCCGTGCCGGTGCGCGCAACCGCGGCAAATCTGGCCGACCCAAAGGCGCGCGCGGCATTACTCGAAGCCGCAGGACCGATCGATATCGTCGTCAACAACGCCGGCGCGATCCCGGGCGGCGGATTGCAGGAAGTGGACGACGCCGTGTGGCGCGCGAGCTGGGAGCTCAAGCTGTTCGGCTATATCGATCTCGCGAAACTCGTGCTGCCGGCGATGATGGAACGCGGCAGCGGCGTGATCGTCAACATCATCGGCATTGCGGGTGCGATGCCGCGCCAGGACTATATTTTCGGCGCTACCGCGAATGCAGCGCTGACCGCGTTCACCCAGGCGGTCGGTGTACACGCCACCACGCGCGGCGTGCGCGTAGTGGGCGTCAACCCCGGCCCTTGCGCGACCGAACGGCTCGAAAAACTGTTCAGGGCCCGCGCACAAACGAAGCTCGGCGACGCGTCGCGCTGGAAGGAGCTGCTCGGCAATCTGCCTTTCGGGCGCGCTTCGGAACCCGAAGAGATCGCCGATCTCGTCGCGTTTCTTGCGTCCGCGCGAGCGTCGTATCTGAGCGGCGTGGTGATCGACGCGGATGGCGGCGCGATATACCGGTAGAGCTGGAACCTGCTGCGGTCCGGGCCGGTTGATGCAACGTCAACGTCGACGTCATGCATGTCATCCGGCCTGCCCGGCGAACCAACCTTCGACACGACCGTATAGATCGATGAAGCGCGCATAGCGGCCGGCGATCGCACGATCGCCAACTGGCGCAGCCACCCGCGTGGCGGTCGGCGCGAGCGCGGCAAGCTGGTCCGGGCGCAAATGCCCGCAAGCCAGCGCGCCGAGTAAAGCCGCACCACGCGCAGCCGCATTCGGACAATCGACCGCATGCAGTTCGACATCCAGCGCATCGGCAAGCAGTTGTCGCCAGCGTGCGTCCACCGATCCGCCGCCCGCAAGGCGCAACGCGCTGACCTTCGCACCGCTGTTGCGGATCGCATCAAGCCCGGCGCGCAGCGAAAATGCCACGCCTTCGAACGCAGCCCGCATCAGCGCGCCGCGCGTCGCGCCTAGCGCGAGCCCAAGCCAGCCGCCGCGTGCCGCCGGGTTCAGCCAGGGCGTACGCTCGCCAGTCAGGTAAGGCAGAAAGGTCACGCCGCTCGCATCGGCAGCCGGATCGAATGCAGCACGATATGCATCGGCCCATTCAAACGACAGCAGCCCGCGCGCCGTTTCCAGCGCCACACCGACGTTCTGCATCGCCGCCATCCGATACCAGTGGTCGCTTGCCGCGCGATAGCGATGCAAGCCTGGCGCCGCCTGCGGCGCGTCGCTCGACAGGACGACGATCTGACCGCCGGTGCCGGTCGTCAGCAGTGCGTCGCCGTCGTGCGCGAGTCCGCTGCCAAGCGCAGCGCATGGGGTATCCGCCGCACCGACCGCCAGCGTGGTGCCGGCCCGCAAGCCGAGTTCGCGCGCCGCATCGGCGGATAGCGCACCGCCCGGCGCAAATGAAGGCGCGAGCGGCGCAAACCATTCGCGTGGCAATCCGAGGCGCTCCAGCAAAGCAACATCCCACACGCCGGCAGGGTCCGCTAGCGCCGTCGCACACGCGTCCGATGCATCGGTCACGAGTGCGCCGCCGAGCGCGACACGCAGCCAGTCTTTCGGTTGCAGCGCCCAACGCGTTGCCCGCGCGGTGTGCGGTTCATGCTGGCTGATCCAGCGCAGCAGCGGCCCCGCCATGCCGGGCGCAACCGGATTCGGCTGCGGCGCGGGCCACGCATCGAGTAGCGCAAGCGCTCGCGTGTCAGGCCATAGCATCGCCGGCCTGACCGGTTTGCCTTGCGCATCGGCGAGCACCACTCCGTGCATCTGCCCGGAAAAGCCGATCGCCTGAACCGCTGCGCGCTGCGCTATAGGCAAGCGCGCGGACGCTTCACACAACGCACGCCACCAGGTATGCGGGTGCGTTTCCGCCCAACCGGGATGCGGCGTTTCGATCGCATACGCGGCACTCGCCATCGCGGTCTCGCGGCCATCGTCGTCGATGATGGCCAGTTTCAGGGATCCGGTGCCGAGGTCGATGCCGAGAAAGGACATGAGTTGAAAGTGAGATCGTGGACAGCGTTGAAGATGCGTCGCGCGGGTTAACCCCGATCGGTGCTTCACTGCATTCGAACCACAAGATGTGCCGCGCGCGATACACATCATATCGAACGCAATACGGCCCTGGCCGCTTGCATCGGCAATCGCTTGACGCATGCCTTCGGCCCGCCGCCCTGATACCGCGGGGTACTCGGCCCAAGCAGGCCGCAGCGCCGTGCACAAACACGCTGCGCCGGGTCGCCGCGCATATCAGCACTGCAAAGCCCGACATAGCCATACGCAGTCTTGTTGCGCATTTTCGTCGCGCATACCGTGAAGGACATTTCACGAACCAGATCGGGAGACAGACATCATGCAAGCGAACACGGTCCATCCGTGCGACGAGCGGCTGCCCGCCGGCCAGTTGCTGACGCTCGGCATTCAGCACGTCCTCGTCATGTATGCCGGCGCGGTTGCGGTGCCGCTGATCATCGGCAGTGCGCTCAATCTGCCGAAAGACCAGATCGCCTTTCTGATCAGCGCCGATCTTTTCTCATGCGGCATCGCCACGCTGATCCAGACGCTCGGCCTGTGGATCTTCGGCATCCGGCTGCCGGTCATCATGGGATGCACCTTTGCAGCGGTCAGCCCGATGATCGCGATCGGCACCAACCCGAATCTCGGCATTCTCGATATCTTCGGCTCGACGATCGCCGCGGGTGTAATCGGTATCCTGCTCGCGCCGGCCATCGGCAAGCTGTTGCGCTTCTTTCCGCCGGTCGTGGTCGGCGTGGTTATCTCAGTAATAGGACTATCGTTGATGGAGGTCGGCATCAACTGGGCCGCCGGCGGCGTCGGCAATCCCGACTACGGGAATCCGGTTTATCTCGGGCTGTCGCTGGTCGTGTTGATGCTGATCCTGCTGATCAACCGCTTCGGCAAAGGTTTTATCGCGAACATTTCGGTGCTGCTCGGCATCGTCGCGGGCTTCGTGATTGCCGCGTTGCTCGGCCGCGTCAACATGGACGGCGTGACAAACGCACCATGGATCGGCTTCGTGATGCCGTTTCATTTCGGGCTGCCGCATTTCGATCCGCTGTCGATCGCGACGATGGTCACCGTGATGTTCGTCACGTTCATCGAATCGACCGGCATGTTCCTCGCGGTCGGCGATATGGTCGAGCGGCCGGTCGATCAGAAGACGCTGGTGCGCGGGCTGCGTGTCGACGGCCTCGGCACGTTGATCGGCGGCATCTTCAACTCGTTTCCGCATACGTCGTTCTCGCAGAACGTCGGGCTGATCGGCGTGACCGGCGTGAAAAGCCGCTTCGTGTGCGCGACGGGCGGCGTGATCCTCGTGCTGCTCGGCCTGTTTCCGAAGATGGCGCAGGTGGTTGCGTCGGTGCCTGCGTTCGTGCTCGGCGGCGCTGGCATCGTGATGTTCGGCATGGTGGCCGCGAACGGCATCAAGGTGCTGTCGAAGGTCGACTTCGCAAAGAATCATCACAACCTGTTCATCATCGCTGTCAGCATCGGGCTTGGCCTCGTGCCGGTCGTGTCGCCGCACTTCTTTGCGAAGCTGCCGCCCGCGCTGTCGCCGCTATTGCATAGCGGCATTCTGCTTGCGTCGGTGTCGGCAGTCGTATTGAATCTGGTGTTCAACGGTGTGCAGAGCGAACGGGCAGCCGGGCGCGGTCTGCGGCGCGCAAGCCACAGCACCGGCGACGACAGCGGCGAGCACGGCGACGAACGCGCCGCCGGCGACCCGTTGATGCGCGCCGCCGATCTGCACTAAAGCACTGCGACTTGCGCATGCATGCGTTGACCCGCGGTGCGCGAGCCGGACTCCTGATCGACGCTTATCCGGCACCACCCCTGGCCATTCGGACGAATGGCGGCGACGACATGGCATTCATAAAATGGACCGCTCGTCGTTCCATTCCATGCAATGCCGCAACACGCACTACAGGTCGCCGTCGAAGCCGTATCCGAGCCCGCGCAGCGCTTTCGCGAAATTACCTTTCGCGGCGTCCGGTGGGACCTCAGCCATCTCGACTCCTTCACGTTCAAGACAGCACTTGAGCCCGGACTTGATATCACCGTGCTCGTGCTGTTCTCGTGCCATTGCTTCTCGCATAGCTTTCGTTGGGACGAACGCCCACGTTCGCTGATCCCCGCTGACGAAATCTACGACGATGGGCGCGAACAACGTGTGCTCAATCCGGTTCGTTACGAACTGTCGCGCAGCCTTCTGAAAAAAGTCGTCACGAGCCTGCCATCGCGGCGCATCGTAGTCGCGGACGAACGCCAGCCCAATTTCGTCACGCTCGAAAACGTGAACGCCGACGGTTCGACATCGATGTATGCGATTTTCTTCGAAGCGCAACGAGACAAGAGCCGCAAGCGCCGGATGATCCTGCGCATTCAGTCAGCTTATGTGCTCGACGACGGACTGACGAAACGCCAGACGAAGGCGCAAAAAATCGGCTTCGCAACGCTGATGCGTGCGACTTATCTGGGAAAGAAGCTTCGAGGATAAGCGCGGCGAGCGGGGCCGCGCTTTGAACATGCGCCAGAAACGGCGATAAACAAGCGATAGGCGGACGACAACCCAAGGCCTTAAGCTGGCCCGTCAAACCAGAGGCCAGAAAAGCCAAAGGCCACCTTACGGTGGCCTCTGTATGCGGGGCTCTCTATCTGCCTTGTGGCAGAACTCCCACTCCAGGTGGGACCCGGTTACCCGGGCGGCGCTACGTTTTTCTCACCCGCTCGTACGTAGTTTTCAAGCAAGGATTCTATCGCTCGCTCGCCTCTCGGTCAACCTGGCCGATCAGCCAACGCCCCTCAGCTCGCAGCCGCCGACGATGCCGCCGCCGGCGCGTGCGGCGCATCGCCGTAGTCGACGGGCGCATCGGCCGGCCGCGGCGCCTCACCGGCGCGCTCGATCCAGCCGCCGCCGAGTGCCTGATAGAGATCGACCAGATTCGACAGACGCTGCACGCGTGCATTAGTCAGCAGCAGCTGCACGGTGTACAGATCGGTCTGCGCGGTCAACACCGCGAGGTAACTGTCGACGCCGTTGCGATAGCGCAGATCGGATAGATCCAGGCGGCGCTGCTCCGCGAACGTATCGCGCTCGAGCGCCGCGATCTGCTGGTCGAACGTGCCACGTGCCGCGAGGCCGTCAGCCACTTCGCGGAAGGCTGTCTGGATCGCCTTTTCGTACTGCGCGATCTGGATGTTCTTCTGCACGTTCGCGAGGTCGAGGTTCGCCCGGTTCGCGCCGCCTTCGAAGATCGGCACCGTGATCTGCGGCGCGAAGCTCCACGCCGCCGAACCCGGTTTGAACAGACCGCCGAGCGTCGGGCTCAGCGTGCCGATGTCGCCGGTCAGCGTGACGCGCGGGAAGAACGCCGCGCGCGCCGCGCCGATGTTCGCGTTCGCCGCCAGCAGTTGCTGCTCGGCTTCCATGATGTCCGGGCGCCGCACCAGCAGATCGGACGGCAGGCCTGCCGGAATATCGGTCAACAGTTCCTGCGAGTGCAGGTCGCGGCCCGACGGCAGGTCGTCCGGCAGCGGCTCGCCGATCAGCAGCGCGAGCGCGTTCTCGGCCTGCGCTCGCGCGCGCGCTTCGGTCTGCAGGTTTGCCTTCGCCTGTTCGACAACCGTTTCCGCCTGACGCAGATCGAGTTCGGAGCCGGTGCCCGTTTCGTACTGCAGCTTCGTGATGTTGTACGAATCCTGCGCGGTACGCAGCGTGTCCTGCGTGACCTTCAACGCCTCGTCGAAACCGAGCACGGCGATGTACTGATCCGCAACCGATGCGACCAGCG
Organism: Paraburkholderia jirisanensis; assembly: GCF_054782355.1. Taxonomy (NCBI): domain Bacteria; kingdom Pseudomonadati; phylum Pseudomonadota; class Betaproteobacteria; order Burkholderiales; family Burkholderiaceae; genus Paraburkholderia; species Paraburkholderia jirisanensis. The sequence continues at coordinate 112,042 of NZ_BAAGSQ010000027.1, forward strand.
CGATTTCCGCCGCCTTGCGGGCCTGTGCGGTGGCCAGATACTGCGCGAGCGCCTGGTCTTTCAGGCTCTGGATGCGGCCGAAAAAGTCGATTTCCCACGACGCATTGAGCCCCACCGAATACTCGTTGGACACCGTCCTGCCGAGCGACGACAGATTGCGCGGCGTGCGCGACTTGCTCTGCGAAGCGGCGGCCTCGATCGACGGAAACAGCTCGGAGCGCGTGATCTGATACTGCGCACGCGATGCCTGAATGTTCAGCACCGAAACGCGCAAGTCGCGGTTGTTCTTCAGCGCGATCTCGATCAGCCGCTGCAGCCGCTCGTCGACGAAGAAGTCGCGCCAGCCGATATCGGTCGCGGCCTCGCCACGCGCGCTGCGCGCGCCCTGCTCGGGCACCGGCTGCGTGTCGTACACGCCGCCTTGCGGGAAGGTGCCCGACACCGGTGCGCCCGGGCGTTCGTACTTCGGCGCCAATGTGCAGCCGGCGGCGAGCAATGCCACCGTCGCTGCGATCAAAGTATGTTTGAGCATCTTAGTGTCCTTCCTTGCCCGAACCATCCGACGCGCCGTCCGACGGAGCGCCGCCCGACGGATCATGCGGATGGTGCTCGTTGTAGTGCTTGAGCGCCTCGTCCGGATCTTCCTTCTCACCGCTGAAGCTGCCGCGGATCACGACGAAGAACATCGGGATCATGAAAATGGCGAGGAAGGTCGCGGTCAACATGCCGCCGATCACGCCGGTGCCGATCGCGTGCTGGCTCGCCGAGCCTGCGCCATTGCTGATCGCCAGCGGCATCACGCCGAGAATGAACGCGAGCGAGGTCATCAGGATCGGCCGCAAGCGCAGGCGCGCGGCTTCGAGCGCCGCTTCGACCGGGCCCATGCCCTGCCCCTGCTGCAGCTCGCGCGCGAACTCGACGATCAGAATCGCGTTCTTCGCGGACAGCCCGACCGTGGTCAACAGACCGACCTGGAAGAACACGTCGTTCTCGAGCCCGCGCAGCGTCGCGGCGAGCAGTGCGCCGAGCACGCCGAGCGGCACCACCATGATCACCGAGAACGGAATCGACCAGCTTTCGTACAGCGCCGCAAGACACAGGAACACCACCAGAATCGAGATGCCGTACAGAATCGGCGCCTGCGAACCCGACTGGATTTCCTGGAACGACAACCCGGTCCACTCATAGCCGATGCCGGCCGGCAGCTGCTTCGCGAGGGCTTCAATCGCCGCCATCGCCTGGCCGGTACTCTTGCCCGGCACCGCCGCGCCCTGGATTTCCACCGCCGAAATACCGTTGTAGCGCTCGAGCTTCGGCGAACCGTAGGTCCACTTGCCGTCGGTGAACGCCGAGAACGGCACCATCCCGCCGGACATATTGCGCACGTACCAATCGTTCAGGTTCTCCGGCGTCATCCGGAACGGCGCGTCGCCCTGCACGTACACTTTCTTGATCCGGTTGTCGGCATCGAGGAAGTTGTTCACGTACTGCGAGGCCCACGCGATCGAGAAAGACTGGTCGATCGCCGACAGTTGCACGCCGAGTGCCGCCGCCTTTTCCTGATCGATCGTCACCTTGAACTGCGGCGTGTCGTTCAGGCCGTTCGGACGCACCTGCGTGAGCACTGGGTCTTTCGCGGCCATGCCGAGCAACTGGTTGCGTGCGGCCATCAGCGCTTCGTGGCCGAGGCCGGCGCGGTCCTGCAGTTCGAAGTCGAAGCCTGCGGCCGTGCCGAGTTCCGGAATCGACGGTGGATTGACCGGGAACACCGCAGCGTTCTTGTACGTCGAGAAATGCCCGAACAGACGGCCCACCAGCGCCTGCACTTTCTGGTCGGACTTCTGACGCACCGCATAGTCCTTCATCCGCACGAACACGAGGCCGGCATTCTGGCCGCGACCGGCAAAGCTGAAGCCGTTCACCGTAAAGGTCGACTCGACGATGCTCTTCTCGTCGGTGAGCAGATAGTCGGACACGTCCTTCAACGCGCGCGCGGTGGTTTCCTGGGTCGAACCGGACGGGGTCTGCACCAGCACGAACATCGTGCCCTGATCTTCGTTCGGCAGGAACGACTTCGGCAGACGCGTGAACAGCAGGCCCACCGCGACGATCACCACCAGATAGATGATCAGCCAGCGGCTCGAGCGTTTGATCACGTGGTGCACGCCGCTGTGATACTTGTCGCGGCTCTTGTCGAAGGTGCGGTTGAACCAGCCGAAGAAACCCTTCTTCTCTTCGTGATGACCCTGCGGAATCGGCTTGAGCAGCGTCGCGCACAGCGCCGGCGTCAGAACCAGCGCGACCAGCACCGACAGCACCATCGCCGCGACGATCGTCAGCGAGAACTGCCGGTAGATCGCGCCCACCGAGCCGCCCGAAAACGCCACCGGCACGAACACCGCCGACAGCACCAGTGCCACGCCGATCAGCGCGCCGGTGATCTGGTCCATCGCCTTGCGGGTCGCGTCGCGCGGCGACAGGCCTTCTTCGCTCATCACCCGCTCGACGTTCTCGACCACCACGATCGCATCGTCGACCAGCAGGCCGATCGCGAGCACCAGCCCGAACATCGACAGCACGTTGATCGAGAAGCCCACCGCGCTCATGATCGCGAACGTGCCGAGCAGCACCACCGGCACCGCGATCGTCGGAATCAGCGTGGCGCGCAGGTTCTGCAGGAACAGGTACATCACGAGGAACACCAGCACGATGCCTTCGATCAGCGTCTTCACGACGTCTTCGATCGACAGCCGCACGAACGGCGTGGTGTCGTACGGGTACTTGACGATCAGGCCGTGCGGGAAGTACGGCGCGAGATCGTCGATCTTCTGGCGCACCAGCTTGGCGGTTTGCAGCGCGTTTGCACCGGTCGCGAGCTGGATACCGAAGCCGGCCGTCGGCGCACCGTTGTACTTGGTGTCGACGTTGTAGTTCTCGCCGCCGAGATCAATGCGCGCGACGTCCTTCATGCGCACCTGCGAACCGTCCTGGTTCACCTTCAGCAGGATGTTGCCGAACTGCTCGGGCGTGGTGAGCAGCGACGCTTCAGTGATGGTGGCCTGCAGCACCTGGCCCGGCACCGACGGCGTGCCGCCGAGCGAGCCGCCCGCCACCTGCACGTTCTGCGCGACGATCGCCGACTGGATGTCGACCGGCGTCAGCCCGTAGTTGTTCAGCTTGTTTGCGTCGAGCCAGATCCGCATCGCGTACTGCGTGCCGAACAGCGTGACGGTGCCCACCCCGTCGATCCGGCTGACCGGATCCTGCACGTGCGACGCGACGTAGTTCGCCAGGTCGTACTTGCTCATGCTGCCGTCCTGCGACACGAACGCGAGCACCAGCAGGAAGCTGCTGCTCGACTTCGTGACCTTCGTGCCGAGCTGCTGCACGACCTGCGGCAACAGCGGCGTGGCGAGCTGCAGCTTGTTTTGCACCTGCACCTGCGCGATGTCAGGATTGGTGCCGGCAGCGAAGGTCAGCGTGATGGTCGCGGTGCCGAAGTCGTCGGATGTCGAAGACAGATACAGCAGGTGGTCCAACCCGCTCATCTGCTGTTCGATCACCTGGGTGACGGTGTTTTCAACCGTCTTCGCCGAGGCGCCCGGGTAGGTCGCGCTGATCTGGACCGACGGCGGCGCGATGGTCGGGTACTGTGCGACGGGCAGCGTGAAAACCGACGCAAGGCCCGCCAACATCAGCACGATGGCGATCACCCATGCAAAGATCGGGCGATCGATAAAGAACTTTGCCATGTAACCGGCTCCCTGTAATTACGCGCCGGATGCGGCAGAGGCGGCTTGCGCCGCTGGTGCGGCCGGCGCGACGGAAGCCGCCGGCGAGCCTTGCGCGGCGGCGTCGGAAGCGGCAGCCGCCGGCAGTTGCGCGGGTGTCGTGCGAACCTTGTTGCCCGGATGCACCTTGTCGACGCCCTGCACGACCACGCGATCGCCCGGGTTCAGCCCGCTTTCGACCACCCAGTTCGAGCCGTACGTGCCGCCCGTGGTGAGCGTGCGAACCTCGATCTTGTCGTCCTTGCCGACCACCAGCGTGGTGGGCTGCCCCTTCTGGTCGTGCGTAATGCCGACCTGCGGCACCAGCAGTGCGTTCTCGTTGATGCCTTCCTCGATGCGCGCGCGCACGAACATGCCGGGCAGCAACACACGGTCCTTGTTGTCGAAGATCGCGCGAATCGTCACCGAGCCGGTGGTCTGATCGACGGTCACGTCGGTGAACTGCAGCTTGCCGGTCTCGCCATACGGGCGGCCGTCTTCGAGGATCAGCGAGACTTTCGCGGCGTTCGGCCCGCTGGTCTTCAGGCGGCCGCTCTGAATGTCGCGGCGCAGCCGCAGGCCTTCGAGGCTCGACTGTACGAGGTCGACGTACATCGGGTCGAGCTGCTGCACCGTGGACATCAGCGTGGCCTGGCTCGCCTGCACGTAAGCGCCCGGCGTGACCTGCGAAATGCCGACGCGGCCGGTGACCGGCGACACCACATCCGTATAGCCGAGGTTGATCTGCGCGGTATCCACCGATGCCTTGCCGGCCGCGACATCCGCCGCGGCCTGGCCTTCGGACGCAACCGCGTTGTCGTAGTCCTGCTTGCTGACCGCGTTCGCCGCGACCAGCACCTTATAGCGGTTCGCCTGCGCGGTGACGGTAACGAGATTGGCCTGCGCCTTCGCGAGCGCCGCCTTGGCGTTGTTCAGCGTGGCGATGTACGGCGCCGGATCGATCTTGTACAGACGCTGCCCGGCCTTGACCTCGCTGCCTTCGGTGAACTCGCGCCGCAGCACGATACCGTCGACCCGCGCACGCACCTGTGCGACGAGGAAGGCGCTGGTGCGGCCCGGCAGCTCGGTAATGACCGGCACCGGGAGGGGCTGCACCGTGACGATACCCACTTCGGGGTCTTGCGGCGGCGGAGCTGACTGTTTTTGTCCGCAGGCCGCCAGCGTGACGGCGAGCGCCGCAGCAGTAGGCAGGCTGAACATAGCCCAGCGGATGGGAACCCGTTTGACGCGCATGGAGCAACCTCTGTCTGAGACTGAGAAGGAAAAAGCACGCACCGATACCAGGATCACGGCACGTACTGGCGCCTTTTCGACGCCCGCAACCGGACGAAAGCCAATGGCAACGCGCGACCTGCGCGCGTAACCCGCAGGGGCGATGGGGGCCGGACCGGGAATTGCCGTACCGCGCCGCAGCCTTGCAGCAAGGCGGACGCCAAGGTATTTGTAAGCAACAGTGACGGATATTAACCGGTCAGGTTAGCTGGGTCATCCGATCGTTTAGGGTGCTATTATAGATACGTTCACGAATGCATGTAAAAGGTTATTCACATTCCCGCAAGCGCCCTGCGTGGAACAGCAACTCCCTGAAAGCGCATCGGCGAGATGATCTTTATTCGTCGACGTTTAAAAACTCAGGGAAATCTGCAATTCAAGCTGGTCTGGAGATATGGTCCGACGTACCAAGGAAGAGGCGCTGGAGACGCGAAACCGCATCCTCGATGCGGCCGAACAGGTCTTTTTCGAGAAGGGGGTTTCTCGCACTTCGCTTTCAGATATCGCGCAGGCGGCAGGCGTTACGCGCGGCGCGATTTACTGGCATTTCGCCAACAAGGGCGATCTGTTCACCGAGATGTTCGACCGCGTGCTGCTGCCGCTCGACGAACTGAAAGCCGCGTCGCTCGATCCGGACGATCCGGATCCGCTGGGCCGGCTGGTCGATATCCTGACAGGCATCCTGCGCAACACCGCGCTCGATCCGCGGCAGCGCCGCGTGTTCGACATCCTGTTTCTGAAGTGTGAGTTCGTCGAGGAAATGGGCCCTGTGATGGCGCGCCATCAGACCAACATGCGTGAAGGGCTCTCAAATATAGGAGGCGTGTTGCGCAACGCGGTGGCGCAGGGGCAATTGCCGGCCGATCTGGATACGGCGCGCGCGGCGTCGGTGCTGCATGCGTTCGTCGGCGGTGCGCTGCGCGACATGCTGTTTTTGCCGGAGGCGATCGACGTCGGCATCCACGCGCGGCAACTGGTGGAAAGTCTGTTCGACGCGTTGCGCTACGGACGCTCGCTGAGAACCAGCCGGGATGACGGCGCCACCGGGTGACGCCAACGGAATGCAACGCGGAAGGCGGCGCACGCCGCCGTACCGGTTGCTAGGTACCGCCGAACCAGCGCGCCACATACAGCAGCAGCGCGACAAAAAAGATCATCGCCGCCCACGCCCAATGCGGCACCGCATGCGGCGTCGGCTCGTGATGCGCGCGGGCGCCGAAGGTCGAATGCATCGCGCGGCCGGTCAGCGTGCCGTCGTGCTCGTGCCGCGCGCGGCGCGCCACGCCGGCGAGACTGATCGGGCGCAGGAACACATGCTGGCGGCGCGGTGCGGTGCCGCGCGCTTCGTTGGGCCCCTGGCCGTGCTTCGCCTGCACTACCGCGCAGAACTCGGTGAAGAAATCGTCGGCCAGTTCATGCAGCGCGTTTTCGATCTGACGCGCCGGCAACTCGGCGAGCGGGCCCGTCGAAGTCGCCCACACTGAATAGTCGATCCGCGTGCTCGGCGCATCCGGCGCAGCGCGATCGCCATCGGACAGCGCCACGTCGATCTGCCCACGCAGCGAGCCGACACCGCCGGCGCGCGCCTTGAAGTTGAGCGTGCGCCGGCGCGCGTCACCCTCCGCTGCACTGCCGCCGCTCGCCACATGCGCGCGCACTTCATAGTGCGCACGCAACGGCCCGAGCGGCACGGTCAAGGTCAGCGCATATTCGCCGCCGGCCAGCCGCGTGAACGACTCGCAATTGTCGAGACTGGCGCGCAGCAACGCGAGGTCCTGCAACGCATCCCAGACTTCGGACGGCTCGAGCGGAATTTTCAACGCGTTGTTCAGTTCCATGGCTGCTTCCCAGATGAACGCTCGACCGTGGGATCAGGAAGTCTGATCGATGCGGTCCACGCGCGACGCGTAGAACGCCAGATACCCGTCGATCTGCTGAGCCCCTTCGATCGGAGCCTCGTAACTCCATGCGGCGTTTTCCACGATGCCGTCCTCGGTGCGCAAATGAAAATACGATGCGTCGCCTTTGTACGGACATCGGGACGTATGGGTCGAGCGTTCGAGGCGCGCCATGTTGACGTCGGCGCGCGGGAAATAAGCCACGTCGGGCAAGCCGGTTTCTACGAGCGTCAGCCCGCGGCGCGTATCGGCGACGGTGATGCCTTGATGGATCACGCGCACCCGGTGCCGGTTCGGCGCGATGTCGATGCGATGGCTGTCGACGTGCGACGGCGCCGCGGCACCATGCCCTTGCGGGGCGCTGCCGCCATGCTCGCCGTTGCTCGGAACATCGCTCATGACATTCGCTCCAGGACGAATCTGAACTTGCGAAGATGAAATTGTGCGTCGCGCAAAAGCGCGGCTTTCAAAACGAAAAGCCACGGAACCGAACGGTCCGTGGCTTTCATTATCGGCCAATCCTTGCTGAATTGCGCGGCCTCCCGCACGCTCCAGTCTGCCGGGCAGCCGGTTATTGGGTTTTCCAGTAGAAGTCGGCTTTAGCCGTGCCCTTCGCCGGGATTGTCACGCTCTTGCTTTGCGTGTGGTCTTTATACGACGCCTGTACCGTGTAGCGGCCCGGCCGTAGCTTGACCAGCATGTAGGGGCCGCGCGATGTCGTATCGAGCACGTCGGCGCTGTGCGCGTCGACAATCTTGACGCGGACGTCGGCGAGATAATCGGCGGTCGGGCCGGTGAAGCGCATCGACAGCGGCCAGCGGTTCTGCTCGGCGCGCAGCGCGTGCGACTCATCCTGGCCGACGCCCCCCGACGTGTACGACACGTCGCCTTGCTGCTGGATCTGCGGCAGACCGCCGCCATTCGCGTTGCCGGCACTGGTGTCGTCGGTGGTGGTACCGCCGGTGACGCCGCTCGCTTCCTGCGCATACGCGCCGCCGGCAAGCCCCAGCGAAAGCGCCGCGCTCAGCGCCGCGGCAACGATGCGCCGACGACTGCGCGTGGAATTGCGCGAACTACTGCGCTGACTATTCATGGGTTAGCTCCTTTTCCGGGAAGAACCCGAACGGTGGAAATCCAACCGGAGCAGCAAGCGGCATACCCGCCTGCCGCACTTTTTTACCGATCGGCGACGCGCGGCGCGCCGGCGCGCCTCGCCGATACTGCCTTAAGCCATCGACAGACTATCGCGCTCAGCCGAGGTCGACCGGCACAAAAATCTGCGCGTTGTCGCGCTGGATCAGCAGCGCGAGACTGTTGCCAGCCTGCGACACAGCCTGCTTCAGCTGGTCGACGTTCGACACCGGGCGGCCGTTCACCGCGAGGATCACGTCGCCGGCCTGGATGCCCGCGCTCGCCGCCGCGCCGCCCGCCTGCTGCACCAGCAAACCGTGCGTGATCGAGTCGCTGCTTTGCTCCTGCGGCGTCAGCGGCCGCACCGCAACACCGAGGCGGCTTTGCAGTTGCGCCGGCGCGCTGTCGTTCGACGCAACCTTTTCATCCTGCAGCGAGCCGATCGTCACCTTGATGGTCTTGCTGGCCTTGTCGCGCCATACCTGAACATCGGCCGACGTACCCGGCTTGATGCTCGCGACCTGCGACGGCAGATCGGACGAATCGGCCACCGGCACACCGTTCACCGCGGTGATCACGTCGCCCGGCTGCAGACCGGCCTTCGCTGCCGGGCCGCTCGCATCGACCGAGCTGATCAGCGCGCCTTGCGGCGCTTTCATGCCGAACGAATCGGCCAGCGTCTGGTTCATGCTCTGCACCGCGACGCCGAGCCGACCGCGGCTCACGTGGCCGGTCTTCACCAGCTCATCCTTGACCTTGATCGCCTCGTTGATCGGGATAGCAAACGAAAGCCCCTGGAAGCCGCCGGTCTGCGAGTAGATCATCGAGTTGATGCCGATCACTTCGCCTTGCAGATTGAACAGCGGGCCACCCGAGTTACCCGGATTCACCGGCACGTCGGTCTGGATGAACGGCGTGTAGTTCTCGTTGGGCAGCGAGCGCGACTTCGCGCTGATGATGCCCGAGGTCACCGTATTGTCGAAGCCGTACGGCGAACCGATCGCGACCACCCATTGGCCGACCTTGCTTTGCTTCGGATCGCCAATCTTCACGGTCGGCAGATCCTTCGCATCGATCTTCAGCACCGCGACGTCCGACTGCTTGTCGGCGCCGACCACCTTCGCGTGAAACTCGCGCTTGTCGGTCAGCTTCACGGTCACCACGTTCGCGCCGTCGACCACATGCGCGTTGGTCAGAATGTAGCCATCGCTGCTGACGATAAAGCCGGAGCCGAGGCTCGAGCTCGGTTGATCCGGCGAGTCGCCGCCGTCGCCACCGTCGCCGCCTTGCGCGCCCGGCACGCCGCCGAAGAAGTGCTTGTAGAACTGATAGAACGGGTCGTTCGGATCGATCGGCAACTGCTGGCCATTACCGCTGCCGCCGCTGCGCATCGCGGTGCGCTTCACCACATGCTTCGCGCTGATGTTGACCACCGCCGGACCAAAGGTTTCGACAAGGCCGGAGAAATCCGGAATACCGGTTTTAGCTGCCGCTTCAGCGGGCATCATCGCGGCGGCAGCTTGAGCCGGCGTGATGACTTCGGGGGTCGTCACGTTGTGACGTCCCGCCACGTAGCCAGCGGACAGCGCAACCGCGACAGCCACGGCAACTGCACTGCGAGAGAGAGTTTTCGCGTTCATCGTTGTACTCCAGACAGGGAGAGTTTGACTCTTGGATGTAACGCAGAGTACGCGGGGTCACTTAAAGCAATCTTAAACAGAGCCTTTCAGCGAAAGGCTCGCAAGCACAAGCTTTCTAGAAGGTCACGGTGACCAGCAAACCGCCGGCAGGTGCATCGCCGAGCGTAACGCTGGCGTGATGTTTGAGCGCGATGCGGCGCACGATCGCGAGACCCAGGCCGCTGCCGGCGACGTCAGTGCGCACGCGGTTCGCACCTGAGCCGACGCGATAGAAACGATCGAACACGCGATCGCGTTCTTCAGCCGGAATGCCCGGCCCGCTATCGCCGATCTGAACTACCGCATGGCCGTCGATGTTGCGCACGCATACGTCGACTTTGCCGCCGCTCGGCGTGTATTTGGTTGCGTTATCGATCAGGTTGTTGAACAGCACACGCAGCGCTTCGAGATCGCCGCTAATGCTCGCCGCCTCGCTTGCCTCAATACCGAGATCGACACCGCGCCGTTGCGCAAGCGGCGCATACGCCGCCACGCAATCGTGCAGCAGGCTATCGAGATTCACCGTGCCCGCCGCCTCGCGCCCATCGGGCTCGGAGCGCGCGAGCGCGAGCAGCTGTTCGGCCAGACGCGTGGCACGCGTCACGCCTGCCTGCAGATCGACCAGCGCTTCGCCGCGCGTCGCATCGTCGTGCGCGCGCGCCACCAGTTGCGCCTGGATCTGCACGGCCGCAAGCGGCGTACGCAGGTCATGCGCGGCATCCGCAACGAAGGCCTTTTGCGTATCGAGCGCGACCGCGAGCCGTTCGAGCAAGCCGTTCAACGCATGCACCAGCGGTCGCACTTCGACCGGCAAGCGCTCATCGGGCAACGGCTCGAGCGCCTCGGGATGACGCGTATCGAGCGCACCGGTCACGCGGCGCAGCGGTGCGAGGCCGCGGCCCACCACGCCCCACACGGCCACGCCAAGCAATGGCAACAGGATGATCAACGGCCACAACGTGCGCAACGCGACGTTCGCCGCCAGACGATTGCGCACCGACAGCGGTTGCGCCAGCTGCACGACGTTATCGCCGACGATCGCGCCATACACGCGCCAGTCGCCCTTGTCGGTGCGCTCGGTGGAGAAGCCCAGCTCCGCGTGCCGCGCGAGCGGAGCACGCGGATGCGAGTAGTACATCAGCACGCCATTGCGATTCCAGATCTGCAGCACGATGCCTTCGTCGCCGGTATCGCGCGAGCCGAGAATCTGCGAGAACGGTTCGGCGGGCAACGCTGCGGCGATCTCCTGCAACTGGTAATCGAACAGTTCGTTGGCTTCGGCCAGCGCCTGGCGGTAGATCAGCCAACCCGCAATGCCGACACCCAGTAACACAATCGCAAGCAGCCAGAACAGCAATTGACGGCGAATCGAACGCATCGTGTCAGGCTTCCTTCGCGATCATGTAGCCGAGCCCGCGGACGTTGCGGATCAGATCCGCGCCGAGCTTCTTGCGCAGCGCGTGGATATACACCTCGACGGTGTTGCTGCCGATTTCCTCGCCCCAGCCGTACATTTTTTCTTCGAGCTGGCTCTTCGACAGCACCGCGCCCGGCCGCGCGAGCAGCGCCGCGAGCAACGCGAATTCGCGCGCCGACAGCGCGACCGGCGCGCCGTCCAGCGTCACCTGATGCGACGCCGGGTCGAGCGTCAAGGTGCCGTGGCGGATCGTCGAATCGCTGCGGCCCGCCTGACGGCGAATCAGCGCGCGCATCCGCGCACCGAGTTCGTCGAGATCGAATGGCTTGACCAGATAATCGTCGGCGCCGGCGTCGAGCCCTTTGACGCGATCGGCCACCGCGTCGCGCGCGGTGACGATCAGCACCGGCACCGACAGCGCGCGCTTGCGCAGCGTACGCAATACGTCGAGGCCGTCGCGTTTGGGCAAACCGAGATCGAGCAGGACCAGATCGTACGGTTCACCGGACACCGCGTTCAGCGCGGCCTCGCCGTCCTGAACCCAGTCGACCGCGAAGCCTTCGCCGCGCAGCGCCTTGCGCACGCCTTCGGCGATCATCCGGTCGTCTTCGACTAGCAGTATGCGCATGGCACGCGTTCCGATGATTCGAGATGCCTGCATTCTAGCGCCCGCACGCTGCCGCACGTGCGCAGCGCATTTTTTGCGCAGTCCACCGGCAGGTTCTCTACAATGAGCGCTTTTGCGCAGCATGCCGGCGTGACGCAGGCGTTACGCGCTACGCATTGCGCGCCATGCATCATGCACCACGCTGCTGCACTTGCGGTTGCCTTACGGGCCGTACACGATGCGCATCGCAGGCAGCACGGTGCAGCGCTGCTGCAGCGTCACCGCGCCGCCTGCCGATATGCCGCAGCTTTCCGTAGTTTTAGTTCGATCGACCGTACATGACGCTCGCCTCACCTTCCGCCATCGCACGCCGCCTGTCGACGCGCATTGTTCGCCGCGCCTCTGCCGTTTGTTCTGCCGTTTCCATCGCTAACGATCCCGCCCGCAACAGCGCGCGAGCGCAAGTGCAGCCGCAGCCACAATCGCCGATGTATGAGCACCCGCAGCCACAACCGCACCGCGCGAGCGTCGCTGCGCACGCAATAGCCCGCCTCACCCGCCCGGCGCGCGCCGCCGCGCTGCTGTTCGCCTGCACCGCACTGGTCTGCGCAGCACCCGCGCAAGCACGCAAGAAAGCCGAGCATCCTTCGGTCAACGTGACGACCGTGCTGCCGCCGGTCGTGATGGCGGGGCTTCAGCGCGCACATGTGCCGTTGTCGTCGATTAGCGTAGTGGTCGAGAAAGTCGGCGACCGCACGCCGATTCTCGCGCTAAATGCCGGCAAGCCGATGATGCCCGCCTCGACGATGAAGCTGGTCACCACCTATGCGGGCCTATCGCTACTCGGACCGGACTACCGCTGGCGCACCACCGCCTATACGGAGGGCGAGCTCGACGCAAACGGCGTACTGCACGGCAACCTGTACATCCAGGGCACCGGCGATCCAAAGCTCGTGCCGGAAGAGCTGATCGATCTCGTGCAAAAGATTCACAAGGCAGGCATCGTCGGCATCGACGGCGCGATCGTGCTCGACAAGCGTTTCTTCGATCCGTCGACGCGCGATCTGCCCGCCTTCGACGAAGACGCGAGCGCCCCGTACAACGTCGGTCCCGATCCGCTGCTGTATGCGTTCAAATCACTGTCGTTCACGCTGACACCATCCGCGGACGGCAGCGTGTCGATCGACGTGTTGCCCGCGCTTGCGCAACTGCAGATCGACAACCAGCTACGCGCGACCGGCGGCCCATGCCGCGGCGACCTGAACGCGCTGAACCCGAGCGTGACGCCCGCGCCGAACGGCGCGGTCACCGCGTCGTTCACCGGCAACTACCCGTTGCGTTGCGGCGACCGCACCATCAACATCGCGACGCTCGACCACTCCGCCTTTTTTGCCGGCGGTTTTCTCGCGCTGTGGAAGCAGACCGGCGGCACCTTCAATGGCGTCACGCGCGAAGGCCCGGTGCCGGTCAACGCGCGGCTGGTGGCAACCCACATGGGTCCGCCGCTTGCCGACGTGGTGCACGACATCAACAAGTTCAGCAACAACACGATGGCGCGCAATCTGTTCCTGACGATCGGCGCCGTCGCGAGCAAGCCGCCCGCCACGCCGGAAAAATCGATCAACGTGATCGACGCGTTCCTGCAGCGCAGTGCGTTGCCGACCGAATACCTTTCGCTCGAAAACGGCTCGGGCCTGTCGCGCGACGAGCACATCACCGCGTTGTCGCTCGCCGATCTGCTGCAGGCCGCCAACTCGAGCCCAGTCGCGCAGGTGTTCGTCGATTCGCTGCCGATCGTCGGCGTCGACGGCACGATGCGGCATCGGCTCACCAACGAACCGGTCAATGGCAACGCGCACATCAAGACCGGCACGCTGCGCGATGTCCGTGCGATTGCCGGCTATGTCGCATCCGCGGACGGCAACAGCTATGTGGTGGTCAGCCTGATCAACGATCCGCGCGCCGAGGCCGCGCGCGCCGCGCACGACAGCCTGCTCGAATGGGTCTACCAGGGCGCGCAGGCAGCGGTTGCCGAACCGGTCGTGGAACGCGTCAGCGAGCCGCGCAGCAAGCCCAGGAAAAACCCCAAGCGCAGCGGCAATCACTGAGTAATCCTTCTAGCGAAGCGCACGCGCGCCGCACCGCTTAGCGTGTACGCTGTCGGGCAGCGCGCGGCGTGCGCATGAAACGCACGCGCCGCCGGCGAGCCGCAGCGGTCGTGCGCGCCGCACTGCAATCAAACAAAAATGAACGCAACGCCGGCCCGAAACGGCGTGCCGATATTGAAGGGAGACGCGTATGCAATTCGATGCCGAATTGCTTCTGCTGGCCATGGCCCCGGTCTTTCTCGCGTGCATCGGCTGGGAAGCGTGGCATCTGCAACGCGCGCGTCCCGCCGCGCGGCTGTATAGCTGGCGCGACACGCTTTGCAACAGCACGCTCGCGCTGATGCATCAGGGCGCCGACAAGCTCGTGTGGCTATTCGTGATTCCCGTCTACGCGTATTGCTATCAACACTGGCGCCTCTTCACGTGGCCGTCGGGCTGGCTGTCGCTTGCGGTACTGTTCGTCGCGCAGGATCTGCTCTATTACGTGTTCCATCGCTGCAGCCATCGCGTGCGCTGGCTGTGGGCCGCGCATGTCGTGCATCACTCGTCGGAGCGCCTGAACTTCTCGACTGCATTCCGGCAAAGCCTGATGTACCCGGTGGCCGGCATGTGGGCATTCTGGCTGCCGCTTGCGCTGCTCGGCTTCGCACCGCGGCAGATCGTGGCGGTCGTGCTGATCAATCTCGGGTTTCAATTCTTCGTGCATACGCAGGCGATCGGCAAGCTCGGCTGGCTCGAATATGTGTTCAACACGCCGTCGATCCATCGCGTGCATCACGCGCGCAACGACCGCTATATCGATCGCAACTATGCGGGCGTGCTGGTGATCTGGGACCGGCTGTTCGGCACTTATGTCGAAGAAGATCCGCTCGAGCCGCCGGTGTTCGGCATCGTCGAACCGCTGCACACTTTCAATCCGTTGAAGGCGACGTTTCACGAATGGGCGTCGTTGTACGCCGACGTAGTGCGGGTGCGCGGCTTGCGCAACAAGCTGGCTGCGCTGTTCGCACCACCTGCCTGGGCCGTTGCGTACCACGCGGCGCGCGCTGGGGGAAACCAGAGCTTTAGCGAAGCGGGCAGAGTGCAGCACAATAACCCCGGCGCGTATTAGTTCTGACGCACGCGAAGCCTGATGCATGAACGCCTTATCCACGAGGCCTGATGCATCAGGCCCGATGCGGCGGGAAACCATTTCGCATGCCGTTGCACCGCTCGCCTTGCGCGAGACGCGCATCCGGCGTGCAACAAAGCGGGCGTGCTTGCCCGATACATACAAGAGAGACCGGAGATACTGATGAAGCAAGCCTCACAAACACGTCTGCGGCGCGCCGCGCAGGCTGCTATCGCGAGCGCCGCCGTTGCGCTGCTGGCCGCGTGCGGCGGCGGAGGCGACAACAACAATGCGAGCAGCACGCCGCCAGGCGGTGTTCAGCTGCAGGTGGTGTCGTTCGGCACGAGCCTGTCCGATACCGGCACCTACTCGCCGGTGATTCAGGCGAGCTTCGGCGGTGGCCGCTTCACCACCAACCCCGGCGAAGTGTGGACGCAGAAGGTCGCCGAATACTACGGCGGCACGTTGACGCCGGCTTATCTCGGCGGCTTCGGTCAACCGCTGGTCGCAGCAGGCGGCCTGGCTTACGGGCAAGGCGGCTCGATGGTGACCAATCCGATCGGCATCGGGCACGCGTCCGCGCCGCTGCCGGATTATGCGCAGGCAACCACCGTGCCGGTCGTCACGCAGGTGCAGCAGTATCTGGCTGCGCACGGCAGTTTCAATGCCACTCAACTGGTGCTCGTCGAAGGCGGCGCGAACGATATCCTGACGGCCGCGCAAGTTGCGCAGACGACCATCGCGACAGCCGTGGCCGGCGGCGCCGATCCGAACACCGCGACGCTACAGGCGGTGGGCGCGGCGGCGGCCACCGTGCAGACCGCCGCGACGCAAATGGTGCAGAACGTGATCGCACCGATCCTCCAGGCTGGCGCGACGCATGTGGTGGTGGCGAACGTGCCGGACATCGCGGTCACGCCGCAGGGGATCATGGGCGGCGCGCCCGCACAGCAGTTGTTCAAGACGCTGACCGGCGCGTTCAACCAGACGCTGGCCGGCACGCTCAACGCGGCCGGCTTGATGAGCAAGGTGATCTACGTGCAGACCGACGTGTGGATCGACGGCATGGTGACGAACTTCCAGGCGAACGGGTTCACGGTGTCGAATACCGGTACTGGGTGCAATCTCACGGCGATGGCAGCGGCAGCGCAGAAATTCGGCGAGCCCAACCCGAGTGCGTTTGCGTCGTCGCTGTTCTGCTCGCCGCAGACTTACACGGTGGCTGGCGCGGATCAAAGCTACATGTTCGCGGATACGGTGCACCCGAGTACGCATCTGCATGCGCTGTTCGCGGTGCAGGCCGAGCAGCAGATCGCGGCTGCGGGGATCGGCAAGTAGTGCGGTAAATGCGGCATCGCATGCTGCGATAACTCGCGGCGCGCGAGCGACAGTTATCGCGGCTGCACGCAGCACGCTGCACAGGCAAACGCCCAGCTGATGGATGGCTGGGCGTTTCGTTTGGTGCCTGTTTGACATCGGTGCGCGGCGGTCGCGGCGCCGCGTTGACGCTTATTGTTTGCAGTCTGCAGTGTGCGATTCATCGCGGTTCGCGGTTCGCGGTTCGCGGTTCGCGGTTCGCGGTTCGCGGTTCGCGGTTCGCGGTTCGCGGTTCGCGGTTCGCGGTTCGCGGTTCGCGGTTCGCGGTTCAGCTTATTTATTCGAACGCCTCGAAGGCCGCCGCCGCGCGTCCCAGCCGATCGTTCACCGCAATCCATTCGATCGTATCCGGCAGCTTCTCGATCAGAATGCGCGCGACATCCGCCCGGTCGAGCGCCCGCAGCAAGCCATACAGATCGCGCGCATAGGCATGTGGATCTTCCGGCGCAGCGATGAAATGCACACCATCCGCCTCGGCCCAGCGTCCCGCGCGCGACACGCGCGCGACCAGCGCAACGCGCTCCTGCGCGTGCTGCGCCGCTGTCAGCAGCCGTTCGAGCACATCGAACGGCAACAACGCGAGCGGCGTGCGCGGCGCGTAGTGCGCCTTTAGCGTGCCCGAAGCGCGCGGCGCACTGGCGTCGGAACCGTCGGAGAGCCGCGGCATCTCGCCCAATACTTGAGCGATGTCCTGCGGCGTCACATGTCCAGGGCGCAGCAACGCAGGAAAACCGCGCGAAAGATCGACGATCGTCGATTCGATACCAACCTGCGAAGCGCCGCCGTCGAGCACGTGAATCGTGCTGCCGAACTCATCGCGCACGTGTTGCGCGGTGGTCGGGCTAACGTGTCCGAAGCGGTTCGCCGACGGCGCCGCAACGCCGCCATGTCCACCGCGGCGCGCGCCGAACGCTTCGAGCAGCGCCTGCGCGACCGGATGCGACGGGCAGCGCAAGCCGACCGAATCCTGGCCACCGCTGACCGCGGACGGAATATGCGCGGCGCGTTTCAGAATCAGCGTCAGCGGGCCTGGCCAGAACGCGTCGATCAGCCGCTGTGCGTCGGCGGGCAGATGCTCGACCCAATACTGCGGGTCGCCGTGCGGAGCGAGATGAACGATCACCGGATGATTGGCCGGCCGGCCCTTCGCCGCATAAATGCGGCCCACCGCTTGCGGACTTTCAGCGTCGCCGCCCAGGCCGTAGACAGTTTCAGTGGGAAACGCGACCAGTTCGCCCGCATCGAGCAACGCTGCCGCGTGTTCGATCTGCGCGGCGCCAGGCACAGCGCCACCGCGTGCCGCAGCAGACTCTGCACCCCCGGATGCCGCGCCGGACACCGCCGCGGACTCCGCACTCCCGGATACCGCGCCAGACACCGCCGCAGACTCCACACTCCCGGATGCCGCGCCGGACACCGCCGCAGACTCCGCCCTCCCGGATACCGCGCCAGACACCGCCGCAGACTCCGCACTCCCGGATGCCGCGCCGGACACCGCATCGGAGCCCGCCCCCTCCGACCCAGCCCTTCCCTTCGCGTTGGACATTTCGCTACCCGGCCGCGCGCCGTCGTCGGATGCTGCATGGCCGCCCGCGCCTGGGGTCGACTCGCGACGCGCATCATCCTGCGCGCGCTGCCCAGCCGCATCCGCGTCGGCGGGCCTGTTGGTTCGATCCGGCATGATCTGAGCCGGCTTCAGCTAGTCGGAATATGCAGCAGCCGCGCGCAATCTCGCGCCGCGGTACGCGCTTCGTCGAGCGTCGCAGCGGTGAAATTCACGTGGCCCATCTTGCGGCCGCGCCGCGCTTCCTCCTTGCCGTACAGGTGCAGGCGCGCAGCCGGCATCGCCGCCACTTCGTGCCACGGCGGCGTAACCGCGGCTGTCGCGCTGGCAGGCGCACTGCCCTGTCCTTGCGCATCCTTGCCGCTGCCCGGAAACCACACGTCGCCGAGAATGTTCAGCATCGCCACCGGCGAATGCTGGCGCGTATCGCCGAGCGGCATCGCGGTCATCGCGCGCACCTGCTGCTCGAACTGGCTGGTCGCACAGGCATCCACCGTGTAGTGGCCCGAGTTGTGCGGCCGCGGCGCCATCTCGTTGGCGATCAGCGAGCCGTCTTCGAGCACGAAAAACTCGACGCACAGCACACCGACATAACCAAGTTTGTCGGCGATCTGCAGCGCCGCCTGCTGCGCTTGCGTAACGAGCGTCGCGCTTGCGTCGGGCGCCGGCACGATCGTGTGCGACAGCACGCCATCGCGATGCGTGTTCTGCGCAAGCGGATAAACCGCCGACGTGCCGTTCGCGCCGCGCGCGATCAGCGCCGACACCTCGAATTTCAGCGGCAGCCGTTTCTCGAGCACGCACGCCACGCCGCCCAGCGACGCATGCGCGGCGCGCACTTCGTCGGCATTGCATACGCGCGCCTGGCCTTTGCCGTCGTAGCCCAGCCGCGCGGTTTTCAGAATGCCGGGCAGTACCGCTTCGAGCGCGGCGTCGTCGATTGCAGCGAGTGCCTCCGACGATTCGATCACCACATGCGGCGCGACCGGCACGCCCGACGAAGCGATAAAGCGCTTCTCGGCGATGCGGTCCTGCGCCACCGCCACACAGCGCCCCGCTGGGCTCACGAAGGTCGTGCGCGCCAGAAAATCGAGGCTCGTCGCCGGCACGTTTTCGAACTCGGTCGATACCGCCGCGCACAGCCGCGCGAGCTCGGTGAGCGCCGCTTCGTCGTGGTAAGCAGCGCGGATGTGCTTGTCGGCGACGGTGCCCGCCGGACTCGACTCATCCGGATCGAGCACCGCGACGCGATAACCCATCGCCTGCGCGGCGAAACAGAACATGCGGCCCAGCTGGCCGCCACCGACCATGCCAAGCCATGCGCCGGGCAGAATCGGAGAAACCGGAGTGTTGTCAGAGTTCATCTTGATGATCGGTCACGCTGCCGCGGCACGCGGCAGCCTGTGGGCAAAACAACGAAACCTTGTTGCGCAATCGGTGGTGCATGGCGCGCAATACGTATCACGCGATACGCTTACAGCGCGGGCAGCACCATCGCATGCGCCGCTGCGTTCTGGCGCAACCGGAACGCAGCGAGCTTGTCCGCATAGTCCTGCAGCGTGCCGCTCAAAATCGACACCGCGAACAGCGCCGCATTGGCCGCACCCGCTTCGCCAATCGCAAACGTCGCGACCGGCACGCCCTTGGGCATCTGCACGATCGAATGCAGCGAATCGACGCCCTTCAGATACTTGCTCGCGACCGGCACGCCGAGCACCGGCACCGTCGTCTTCGCGGCCAGCATGCCGGGCAGATGCGCGGCGCCGCCCGCGCCCGCGATGATCGCGCGCAGGCCGCGCTCGCGCGCGCTTTGCGCATACGCGAACATCTCGTCGGGCATGCGGTGCGCGGAGACCACCTTGGCCTCGTACGGCACCGCGAATTCCTGCAGGATCGCGACCGCGTGCTTCATCACGTCCCAGTCGGAACTGGAGCCCATCAGCACGCCGATCAGCGGCGCACTGTGCGTATGCGGGGTTTGCACTTCACTCATGTTCTGCGGATTTCCGTTACAGGCCAGCGTTGCTGCTGGCAATCAGATATTCAGGCATCGAGGCGCCCGGGCATTCAGGCGCGCTGGCGCGGCGCACACGCGCCGCGCACACCTCGATGCTGCATCAGGCAAGCTGCTGCCCGGTCAGGCGCTCGAGCGCTTCGCGATACTTGTCGGCCGTTTTCGCGACCACGTCGTCGGGCAGCTTCGGTGCCGGCGGCTCTTTCTTCCACGGCTGCGTTTCGAGCCAGTCGCGCACGAACTGCTTGTCGAACGACGGCGGGTTGGTGCCGACCTGGTACTCGTCGGCCGGCCAGAAACGCGACGAATCGGCAGTCAGCGCTTCGTCCATCAGGAACAGCTTGCCGTGGTTATCCAAGCCGAACTCGAACTTGGTATCCGCGATGATGATGCCGCGCGTCGCGGCGTAATCGGCGGCTTCCTTGTACAGCTTGATCGAAATATCGCGGATCGTTGCCGACAGCTCGGTGCCGATGCGGCGTTCCATTTCGTTATAGGAGATGTTCTCGTCGTGATGGCCCATTTCGGCTTTCGCGGCCGGCGTGAAGATCGGCTCGGGCAGCTTTTGCGCGTTCTGCAGGCCCGGCGGCAGTTCCACGCCGCAGATCGCGCCGGTGGCCTGATAGTCCTTCCAGCCGCTGCCGGCCAGATAACCGCGCACCACGGCTTCGACCAGAATCGGCTCAAGTTTCTTCACGACTACCGCACGGCCCTTCACCTGCTCGACTTCGTCCGGCGCGACCACCGTTTCCGGCGCGACGTCCGTCAGGTGGTTCGGCACGACGTGTTTCAGCTTGTCGAACCAGAAGTTGGCCATCTGGTTCAGCACGCGGCCCTTGCTGGGAATCGGCTCGCCCATGATCACATCGAACGCCGACAGACGGTCGGTCGTGACGATCAGCAACTTGTCGTTGCCCACCGCGTAGTTGTCGCGGACCTTGCCGCGGCCGAGCAGCGGCAGCGAGCGGAGCGTGGATTCGTAAAGGGTAGACATCGTCGTGGCTCTAAAAAGTTGCTACAAAAAAGATAAAAACCGCTGCCTGACTGGGTGCAGATGCTGGCGGCAAGCGCTGACAACAAACACTGACCGCGAGTGCGGCCCGCGTGCAAGCCGCAGAGCGGAATGCCGACGCAGACGACTAACGCAAACCGCAAACATCAACCGCCAACCACAGGCAAACGCCGTTCCCCGCAAAAGGCAAACGCCGTTCCCTGACACACAGGAACGGCGATGCGGCGGATCCAGCGGCGCATCCAGCAGCACCGTAGCGTTACCGCCACGGCGCGCGCCGCCTCAAAACCATGCTGGCGGGGCAGCGCTCGCCCGCCCGACAGTCTAGCGGACGACTTGCGCGAGCTCGCCCGCCTTGTACTTCTCCGCGATCTTCTCGAGCGAGATCGGCTTGATCTTGCTCGCCTGGCCTTCGCAGCCGAACGCCAGATAACGGTCCACACACACCTTCTTCGCGGCTTCGCGCGCCGGCTTCAGGTAGTCGCGCGGATCGAACTTCGACGGATTTTGCGCCATGTAGCGACGGATCGCACCGGTGATCGCCAGCCGCAGATCGGTATCGATATTGACCTTGCGCACGCCGTTGCGGATCCCTTCCTGGATTTCCTCGACCGGCACGCCGTAGGTTTCCTTCATGTCGCCGCCGAATTCGCGGATCTCGGCCAGCAGTTCCTGCGGCACCGACGACGAACCGTGCATCACCAGGTGCGTATTCGGAATGCGCTGGTGGATTTCCTTGATGCGCTGGATCGACAGGATATCGCCGGTGGGCTTCTTCGAGAACTTGTACGCGCCGTGCGACGTACCGATCGCAATCGCGAGCGCGTCGCACTGCGTCAGCTTGACGAAATCGGCCGCCTGCTCGACGTCGGTCAACAGCTGCTCGCGCGTCATCGTGCCTTCCGCGCCGTGGCCGTCTTCCTTGTCGCCCTTCATCGTTTCCAGCGAACCCAGCACGCCGAGTTCCGCTTCCACCGTCACGCCGATCGAGTGCGCCGCTTCGACCACCTTGCGCGACACGTCGACGTTGTATTCATACGATGCCACCGACTTGCCGTCGGCTTCCAGCGAGCCGTCCATCATCACGCTGGTGAAACCGCTGCGGATCGCCGCCATGCATACCGCCGGCGATTGCCCGTGATCCTGGTGCATCACCACCGGGATATGCGGGTACGACTCGATCGCCGCTTCGATCAGGTGACGCAGGAACGGCTCGCCCGAGTACTTACGCGCGCCGGCCGACGCCTGCATGATCACCGGCGCATTGACCTGGTCCGCCGCGGCCATGATCGCCTGCACCTGCTCCAGGTTGTTTACGTTGAAAGCCGGGAGTCCGTAGCCGTGTTCGGCCGCGTGATCCAGCAATTGACGCATTGATACGAGAGGCATTTATAACTCCTTGGATTGAAACAAATTCTTTGCCCGCGGCGTCATGTTTTGCAATTTTACGTGAAGTGGACCGCGCTCCCGGGCGCGTCGCGATTGGGTGGTGTCCGGGCGGGCGTCGTACTGCTCGTTGACGCCCTGCCCGGGCACTGCCCGGGATTGCCCGGGACTGCCTGTTGCCGCTCGCGATGCGCCGCCTCTCTCAGGGCAGGCGGTCCACCTGGCTTACGCCGCTTTGCTGCTTGCTGGGCTGATGCTCGTTGAAACTGCTGCTGGTTAGTACGGTTCGCCGACGCGCACGATCTTCAACGTATTGGTGCCGCCCGCCTGCCCCATCGGTTCGCCGACCGTCAGCACCACCATGTCGCCACGCGCCGCAAAGCCCTTGCCGACCACCACTTCGAGCGCCTGCTGCAGCGCGATGTCGCGGTCGTTGCAGCTGTCCAGATGCAGCGGGTTCACGTTGCGGTAGATCTGCATCGCGCGCTCGCTGCCGATGCGCGGCGTCAGCGCGAAGATCGGTACGTGGGTCCAGTGGCGCGACATCCACAGCGCGGTCGAGCCGGATTCGGTCAACGCGACGATCGCCTTCGCGCCGAGGTGATACGCGGTGAACAGCGCGCCCATCGCGATCGACTGGTCGATCCGCGTGAAGGTGCGATCAAGGAAATCGCGGTCGAGTTCGACATGCTCGGACTTCTCCGCCTCGACGCAGATCGCGGCCATCGTTTCGATGGTCTGCACCGGATACTTGCCGGCCGCCGATTCGGCCGACAGCATCACTGCGTCGGTGCCGTCGAGCACCGCGTTGGCGACGTCCGACACTTCGGCGCGGGTCGGCACCGGCGCGTGGATCATCGATTCCATCATCTGCGTCGCGGTGATCACGAACTTGTTGGCATCGCGCGCCATCTTGATCATGCGTTTTTGCAGCGCCGGCACCGCCGCGTTGCCGACCTCCACCGCGAGGTCGCCGCGCGCGACCATGATGCCGTCCGACGCGTCGAGAATGCCTTGCAGCGCCGGAATCGCTTCGGCGCGCTCGATCTTCGCGATCATCTTCGGCTTGATGCCGTACGGCGCACCGGCGATGTTGGCGAGCTGACGCGCCATTTCCATGTCGGTCGCGTTCTTCGGGAACGACACCGCGACGTAGTCGGCGCCGAGCGCCATCGCGGTGCGGATGTCTTCCATGTCCTTCGCGGTCAGCGCCGGTGCGGTCAAGCCGCCGCCCTGGCGGTTGATGCCCTTGTTGTTCGACAGATCGCCGCCGATCTTGACGATCGTGTGGATCTCGCTGCCGATCACGCGCGTCACGCTCAATACGATCAGGCCGTCGTTGAGCAGCAGCACGTCGCCGTTTTTCAGGTCGCGCGGCAGGTCCTTATAGTCGAGACCGACGCGCTCGTCGTTGCCGAGCTCGCATTCGGCGTCGAGGATGAAGGTGTTGCCGGCGTTCAGCGTGACCTTGCCGTTCTCGAACTTGCCGACGCGAATCTTCGGGCCTTGCAGGTCGGCCATCAGGCCGACCTCACGGCCTACCTGGCGGGCCGCCTCGCGCACGAACTCGGCGCGCTGACGGTGATCGTCGGCGGTGCCGTGCGAAAAATTGAGCCGCACCACGTCGAGGCCCGCCTCGATCATTTGCTTCAGGATGTCCAGCGTGCTGGAAGCCGGGCCGATGGTAGCGACTATCTTGGTGGCGCGATGCATGAGTCTCCTCGTCTGGGTTGAATCGCTGGGAAGTACGCTGCGGATCGGATGCGGAGGCGGTGCGCCAACGGCATGTGCCGTGGCTTGAGCGCCGGACGTGCCTGCGTCACCGCGAGTGGCTCGCGGGACGGGCGTCGGCGTCGGATTATGGGGTGCTGCGAAATTGGTCTGGGGGTGCGGCGCGGTCGGTGCGGGCGTGGTGGCGGCTTGCTCGTCTGCCGCGTCTGTTGCGTCTGCCACGCTTGCCACGCCTGCGTCTGCTGCGTCTGCTGCGCCGGCCGCGTCTGCCTGTCCGGCAGCGCCGGCAGCAACGGCCAAGGCGGCGGCTCGTTCGGCTGCGGTGGACTCGCGCGCCACGGCCGTCTGCGCCGCATCGGGTACTGCATGGGCCGCGGCATCAGCCTCAGCCCGGGTGATCGTCTCGACCGCCGTGACCGCCGCTTCAGCGGCCGCGATCACTTCAACTGCCACCGCAGCCGCCTCGGCGGCAACGATGGTTTCAACCGCCGCGGCAGCCGCTTCAACCGCTGCGGCCGTCTCCTTCGCGACAGCCGCGGCGGCTGCGGTATTGGCTACGCTCATCACCGCCGCGGCAGAAGCCTCGGCGTGAGCCGGCGGCAGGCGTCGATGTCGGGTGGTGCGCTCTGCCGCGGCCCCCACCCGCGTCGCAGGACGCGTTTGGCGGGGCTTAACCGGGGAAGAGCGCTGTGCCACGTTCAGGCCCGCGACTCGAGCACTTCGACAGCCGGCAGCTTCTTGCCCTCGAGGAATTCGAGGAACGCGCCGCCGCCCGTCGAGATATAACTGACCTGATCGTGAATCCCGTATTTCGCGATGGCGGCCAGCGTATCGCCGCCGCCCGCAATCGAAAACGCCGGCGACTTCGCGATCGCTTCAGCAAGCGTCTTCGTGCCATTGCCGAACTGATCGAATTCGAACACGCCGACCGGGCCGTTCCACACGACCGTACCGGCCTTTTCGAGCTGCGCGGCCAGCGCTTTGGCGGTCTCGGGCCCGATGTCGAGGATCATGTCGTCGTCTTGTACGTCGGCGACCTGCTTGATCTCAGCCTTCGCGGTCGGCGCAAACTCTTTCGCGGTTACCACGTCGGTCGGAATCGGCACCGATGCGCCGCGTGCCTTCGCCTGCTCGATGATCGCTTTCGCGTCGCCGACCAGATCGACTTCCGCGAGTGACTTGCCGATCTTCAGGCCCGCCGCCAGCATGAACGTGTTCGCAATGCCGCCGCCGACGATCAACTGGTCGACCTTCTCGGCCAGCGACTTCAGGATGGTCAGCTTGGTCGACACCTTCGAACCGGCGACGATCGCCACCAGCGGCCGCTTCGGCGCGCCGAGCGCCTTGCCGAGCGCTTCGAGCTCGGCAGCCAGCAGCGGGCCGGCACAAGCAACCGGCGCGTACTTCGCGATGCCGTGGGTGGTCGCTTCAGCGCGGTGCGCGGTGCCGAACGCGTCGTTCACGTAGACGTCGCACAGCTTCGCCATTTTTTGCGCGAGTTCGTCCGAATCCTTTTTTTCGCCTTTATTGACGCGGCAGTTTTCCAGCAGCACCAGTTGGCCCGGCGCGACGTTCACACCGTTCTCCACCCAGTTCGCGACCAGCGGCACGTCGCGGCCGAGCAGCTCGGCGAGGCGCTTCGCGACCGGCGCGAGCGAGTCTTCGGGCTTGAAATCGCCCTCGGTCGGGCGGCCCAGGTGGGAAGTGACCATCACCGCCGCGCCGGCCGCGAGCGCGGCCTGGATGCCCGGCACGGAGGCGCGGATGCGGGTGTCTTCGGTGATGTTGCCGGCGTCGTCCTGCGGGACGTTCAGGTCGGCACGGATGAATACGCGTTTGCCGGACAGCTTGCCTTCGGCGATCAGATCGGAAAGACGCAATACCTGGTTCATGGGCGGTTATATGCGAGTTGATTGGAAGGCGGTGACGGACGCTGCGCTGGCGCGGTTTGGCGCGCTCATTGGCGCACTGCAGTGTGCGGCGCTCAGGTGTCGACGATGTGGCCGGCGGCTTCACCCAAGCCCCTCGACGCCCTCGCT
The DNA here is from genome assembly GCF_054782355.1 of Paraburkholderia jirisanensis. Lineage (NCBI taxonomy): Bacteria > Pseudomonadati > Pseudomonadota > Betaproteobacteria > Burkholderiales > Burkholderiaceae > Paraburkholderia > Paraburkholderia jirisanensis. Next base: position 138,179 of record NZ_BAAGSQ010000027.1, read on the forward strand.
GATTCCCGCGCAGGACACGCAGCGTACGGAAAGGCGCCCATTTTAACCGATCCCCCTGTCGTTTCGATTCGCCGCCGGCCGAATCTCAATATTCGACACACGAGCTTTCCGAAGCCATCCGCGGCTCGTTGCCACAAGTTCGTCCGCTTTGTGCGCGACGGGCCCGCCAGTTCACAGCAACAGCCGCAGCGCCGTAAAAACCAGCATGCCGACCACAATGGTCTGCACCATGTTGCGTCGCACCAAAAACCAGACCAGACCGGCGAGCGTCGCGTAAAAATCGTGATTCGACAGCGCAAACGACACGCCTTCGTCGGTGACCAGCACGTCCGGCAGCACCACGGCGATCAGCGCGGCGGCCGGCGCGTAGCGCAGCATCCGCTGCAGGCGCTCGGGCAGCACGGTGCGCTCGCCGCCGAGCAGGAACATCGCGCGCGTCAGCGCGGTGACGAGGGTCATGCCGAGAATCGCCAGCCAGATCTGCGTGGTGGTCATCGCGAATCTCCGCCGGGGGCGCTTTTGGCGGTGTTCTTGCGGATGCGGCGCAGATCGGCGTGTTCGACCATCAGGTCCGCCATGCTGCCGGCGACGATCGCCGCGATCACCGCGAGCGGCAGCGCGAGCCGGTATGGCAGATCGAACGCGAGCAGCGACACGATGCCGGCCACCGCGACCGCAGCCAGCGTCGAGCGCGTCGCGATCGCCGACACCATGATCGGAATCAACGCCAGCGTACCGGCGAGACTCAAGCCCCAGTTATCCGGAAACAGACTCGCGAGCAGGATGCCGATAATCGACGACACCTGCCACGACACCCAGCTCGCCACCGCCATGCCCCAGAAAAACGCTTCCTTGCCCGGCACGTAGCCGGTCGCGAAGTTCTTCTTCTGGAACAGCAGGTAGATCACATCGCCATTGAAATAGCCGACCAGCAGCCGGCGCCGCAGCGGCAGATACGCGAAATGCGGCGCGAGGCCGGCGCTGAAAATGACGAAACGGGTATTGACCATCGCCGCGGTGAGCAGCACGGTCCACAACGGCAGCTTGGCCGCCAGCAGCGGCAGCACCGCCAGCTGCGACGAGCCCGCATAAACCAGCAGCGACATGCCGAGCGCCTGCGGCACCGTCATCACCGATTTGCTCATCGCGATGCCGGTGACGAGCCCCCACGACAAAATCGCCATGATGGTCGGCGAATAGGTACGAAAACCTTCGTGGAAGGCGCGGCGATCGGTTTCGGACAGGCGAGAGAGCATCAGGCGAAGGGCGGCGGGCGCTTGGCCGCCGCGGCGGCAAACCATGGCGGTAAACCGCGGCGGCGATGGGTCGGCACCGGCGTGGCGCGTGCGGAATCATGTTATGTGTGCGCGGAATTATAGCGTCCGGCCTACCTCCCAATGTCCGGTTCGCGGATAAAAGACGTTAAAATAATGCGCTTAGCCGCCCGTTGCCCCGCAACCGCACACACATTTACACCGCACCGCCCTGGAGAATCGTATGTCAATGGCCGACCGCGACGGCAAGATCTGGATGGATGGCAAGCTCATCGACTGGCGCGACGCCAAGATTCATGTGCTGACCCACACGCTGCACTACGGCATGGGCGTTTTCGAAGGCGTGCGCGCCTACAAGACGGCCGACGGCACCGCGATCTTCCGTTTGAAGGAACATACGAAGCGCCTGTTCAACTCGGCCAAGATCTTCCAGATGGACGTGCCGTTCGATCAGGAAACGATCATGACCGCGCAGCGCGACGTTGTTCGCGAAAATCAGCTGGAAACCTGCTACCTGCGCCCGATCATCTGGGTCGGCTCGGAAAAGCTCGGCGTGGCCGCCAAGGGCAACACGATTCACGTGGCGATCGCCGCGTGGCCGTGGGGCGCCTATCTCGGCGAAGACGGCATGAACAAGGGCATCCGCGTGAAGACGTCGTCGTTCACGCGTCACCATGTGAACGTGTCGATGGTGCGCGCGAAGGCGTCCGGCTGGTACGTGAACTCGATCCTCGCCAACCAGGAAGCCGTCACCGACGGCTACGACGAAGCGCTGCTGCTCGACGTCGACGGTTACGTGTCCGAAGGCTCGGGCGAGAACTTCTTCCTGATCAACAACGGCAAGCTGTACACGCCGGATCTGGCCTCGTGCCTCGACGGCATCACGCGCGACACCGTCATCGCGCTGGCGAAAGACTTCGGCATCGAAGTGATCGAAAAACGCATCACGCGCGACGAGGTCTATACCGCCGACGAAGCGTTCTTCACCGGCACCGCAGCCGAAGTCACGCCGATCCGCGAGCTCGACAACCGCACGATCGGCTCCGGTACGCGCGGCCCGATCACGCAAAAGCTGCAGTCGGCCTTCTTCGACGTCGTGAACGGTCGCAGCGCGAAATACGCGCACTGGCTGACGAAGATCTGATTCCCCGGCTATTGAAGCGGGCGCCGCGCTCCGTCGCGCGCCCGGCATCATCCGCACCTACGAGAAAGCCTCATGAGCGAAATCAAGGAAATGCCGCTGGTCGAACTGTCGGCGAAAGATCTGCCGGCCTACTGCCCGAACCCGGCCATGCCGCGCTGGAGCATGCACCCGCGCGTGTTTATCGACGTCACGCATGGCGAAGCGCGCTGCCCGTATTGCGGCACGCGTTACAAGCTGCGCGACGGCGAAGTGGTGAAAGGCCACTAAGGCCGTGCCTGGAGGCCGCGCGCGGGGTTGCCCCGCCGCTTCTGCCTGCCTCGCGCACGCTTTCGCCGCGCCCGCCGGCGCCTCTTTCAACTCTGTAATCCGAGCGCCGCGCGCCCTGTGTCGCGCGGCGCTCCTTTTCGACCTCGGAAACTCACCCTGATGCGTCGCGCGTTGGTTATCGCACCGAACTGGATCGGTGACGCATTGATGGCGCAGCCGCTGTTTGCGCGCCTCGTGAAACTTCATCCGCGCCTCGCGATCGATGCGGTCGCGCCCGCGTGGGTCGCGCCCGTGCTCGAGCGCATGCCCGAGATCCGCGACGTCTACGCTACCGATCTCGCGCACGGCAAGCTGCAGATGCTGCGCCGCTGGCAACTCGCGAGCGACCTGCGCGAAGTCGGTTACGACGCCGCGTACGTGCTGCCGAATTCGCTGAAATCGGCGCTCGTGCCGTGGCTCGCGGGCGTGCCGCTACGAATCGGCTATACCGGCGAAAGCCGCTATGGGCTGCTGAACGTGCGGCATGCGAATCCACGCAAGGACGAACGGGCGCCGATGGTCGGCCAGTACGCAGCGCTCGCGTATGCGCCCGGCGCAAAAGTACCCGACAATCTGCCGCCACCGCGCCTCGACGCCGATCTGAACGAAGCCTCGCGCGTGTCGGCGCGCTTCAACCTCGATACGCGCGTGCCGCTGCTGGTGTTCTGCCCGGGCGCCGAATACGGCCCGGCCAAGCGCTGGCCGCCCGAGCACTTCGCGGCGCTCGCGCAAATGGTCGGCCAGTCGTTCCCGTACACGCAGATCGTCGCGCTCGGCTCGCCGAAAGACGCACCGCTCGCGCAGGCCATCGCCGAGCGTGCGTCCAACGTGCGTAACCTGTGCGGCCAGACCGCGCTGGGCGAAGCCTGCGCGCTGATCGCGCGCGCCAATGCGGTGGTCACGAACGATTCAGGGCTGATGCATGTTGCGGCCGCGCTGCGCCGTCCGCTGGTAGCGGTATTCGGATCGACTGATCCGCGCCACACCCCGCCCCTGTCGGACCTCGCAAAGGTACAATGGCTGAATCTCGAATGTAGTCCGTGTTTCGAACGCGAGTGCCCACTGGGTCATCTGAACTGCTTGCGGCAACTAAGCGCCGAGCAGGTATTCGAAGATTTGCGCGGTATGTTGCTCGCGCAACGTTAACAGGCAGCACGGCATGGCAGAGTGCGCGATGGTAGCGCGACCCGCTGCGCTGTCTGCCGCACTATCTGGCGAGCCATCGGGTATCACGCTGCGCGCCGCGCACGCTGCCTGCCCGACGCATACGTCACGTGTGTGCCACCGATGTGCCACCGATGTGTCACGTACGTGCCACGTAAGCGCCGTGTCGCACGGGCATCGCGCGGATATCCATGGCCTTGCGGCCACCGAACCCGCCGCCACGCTGCTGCTGCACCTGCCGAACGCCTTGAGCTGAACTGCAACCGCGCACGCCGCGCCTAACAGACTGACGAGCCATGCCACGTTTTGCCCATATCTTCGAAGCCGCCGCGGATACCCTCAACGCCTATTACCAGGCGGTGGCGGAAGTCAACATCGACAGTTTGATGGGTTTGTGGATCGATGAAGAGTTCGTCACCTGCATTTGCGCGGACGGCGCGCATCTGCACGGCCTCGAACACATCCGCTCAGGTCTCGCCGCACAGTTCGAAGCCACGCCCGTGTCGATCGAGCCGCTCGACATCCGCGTGTACGACAGCCTGGGCACCGTGGTCTATGCAATTGCCGAAGCGCATCGGCCGGCCAACCCGGCCGCCACGCCGGCGATGGTGTTCACCACCTACGTGATGGTTCACGAGCGTGGCGAATGGCGCATCGCGCATATCCACGCGAGTGCGATGCCGAACGAAACGGCCGCCCAGTTCGCTGCCAAAATGAGGCACGGACAGGGTCCGCTGCACTGAAGGGCCCGCGGCTTTCACGTTTTGAACCGGTATGGCAATGAGCACGACGCACGACAAACCCGCTTCCCCGCGCTCCGCACCGACGGTGACTGCGGCGCTCGAAGCGAGCGTCGAGATGCTCTATCGCGCGCCGCTGTGGCTGCCGAGTAGCCACGCGCAAACCATCGTGCCGGCGCTGTTCGGGCGCCGGCCCCATGTCGCGTATCGGCGCGAACGCTGGGATACGCCGGACGGCGACTTCATCGATGTCGACTGGCTGCGCCACGACGCGGATGCTACGCCGCCCGCCGATGCGCCGCTGTTCGTGCTGTTCCACGGGCTCGAAGGCAGTTCGACGTCGCACTACGCGCTCACGTTGATGGATGCCGCACGGCGGCGCGGCTGGCACGGCGTGGTGCCGCATTTCCGCAGCTGCAGCGGGCCGCTTAATCTGTTGCCGCGCTTCTATCATCTTGCGGATAGCCAGGAAGTGGACTGGGTGCTGCGCCGGCTCGCGGCCGCGCATACCGGCCCGCTGGTGGTGGCGGGCGTGTCGCTCGGCGGCAACGTGCTGTTGCGCTGGCTTGGCGAGCGACGCGAAGATGCTTCGTTTGTCGCTGCGGCCGCGGCGATTTCGGCGCCGCTCGACGTACACGCGGGCGGCCGCGCGCTATCGCAGGGCCTCAACATGATGTACACGCGCAGCTTCCTGAAGACGCTGAAAGTGAAAGCGCGCCAGAAGCTCGCGCAATATCCCGGCCTGTTCGACCTCGACACGATGCTCGCCAGCCGCACGATGTACGACTTCGACAACGTCGTCACCGCGCCGCTGCACGGCTTTCGGAATGCCGACGATTACTGGACGCGCGCCACCGTGCGGCCGCTGTTGCCGGAAGTCACCGTGCCGACGCTGGTGATCAACGCACGCAACGATCCGTTTTTGCCGGCCACGGTGCTGCCCGCGCAGCAGGAAGTGTCGTCGGCGATTGCGCTCGACCAGCCGGCGCACGGCGGCCATGTCGGGTTCATGACCGGGCCGTTCCCAGGGCGCATCGACTGGCTGTCGCAGCGCGTGTTCGGTTATTTCGGGCCGTTCGCGCAACATGGATGAGATCGTCAGGCAGGCGCTGGCCAAATGGCCGAACGTGCCGCATTGCACTGGGTGGCTGCTGCTTGACCGGCGTGGTATCTGGCGCATGCGCGATGACGCGGTGCAGGCGCGCGGCGCGCTCGGCGAACCGATCCGGCATGACGCGCTGCTTGGTTTTATCAACCGCAATTACGAGTGCGACGAGCTGGGACAGTGGTTCTTTCAGAATGGGCCGCAGCGGGTGTATGTGGAACTGGTTTATACGCCGTGGGTGGTGCGGCTCGCTGAGGATGGTGAAAGCGGGTTGCTTGGGTTGACCGATCAGGCGGGGCAGCGGTTCGAACCGGCTGCTGCTTACTGCGACGATGAAGGCGGTGTGCTGTTCGCTGATGCGGCCGAGCCGCCGCGTATCGCTGTGCTGCACGATCACGATCTTGATCTGTTTGCCGATCATGCTGAGCTGGATGCCGATGGGCAGACGGGGCGGTTCGAGTGGCGGGCGGATCGGGTGCTGGTTTTGCAGGCGATCCGGCGCGCGGAGGTGGCAGGGCGTTTCGGGTTTGTGGCGAGTCCGGCCGCGGCTGGTGCTGCTGGTGCTGCTGGTGCTGCTGGTGCTGCTGGTGCTGCTGGTGCTGCTGGTGCTGCTGGTGCTGCTGGTGCTGCTGGTGCTGCTGGTGCTGCTGCTGCTGGTGCTGCTGCTGCTGGTGCTGCTGGTGCTGCTGGTGCTGCTGGTGCTGCTGGTGCTGCTGGTGCTGCTGGTGCTGCAGCATGAAACGCGCTTCGCGTCAGCTGTCGCTCTTTTCTTCCTCGCGCTCTTCCTTGTAGCGCGCTTCGAATTCATGCAAGCGCGCATCGATCGTCGACAGTTGGTAGTAGTCGGCTGACTTGATGTCGCGTGCTTCCTTCAGCTGCCGGATCGCCGACGGCCACGCGCCTTGCAGCGCGAACTGCTCGGCGAGCGCCCGATGCTGCGTCAGCGTATCGCCACTGCCCACGCTCGCCTGCGCGAGATAACGCCACCACACCGGCTGCTGCGGCTCGGCGTCCACCTCGCGCTGCGCCTGCAGCTGCGCTTCGCGAAAACGCTTTGCAGTCAGCAGCGTGCGCAGGCGCATGTCGATCGCCGCGTGCGAGCGCGGCCAACGCTCCTGCGCGATCTGCGCGAGACGCAGTGCATCGTCGTTGCGGCCCGCGCGCCGCGCGATATCCGCAGCCAGCACGTCGAGGCTCGGCGAACTGCGCGTGGTATCGCCTTCGCTGCGCTCGGCTGCGGCGAACAGCTGGCGCGCGGTCGCCAGCGAAGCATCTGCCTCGCTGTAACGTTCGAGCAGCATCTGCGCGTAGGCGATGCCATACCAGTTGCTCGCTACGTTCAGTGCGGTCTTGTCTTCGATCTCCGTGCGCATCCGCGAAATCTCGTCCGCGTACTCGCTGCGCGAGCGATCCTGCAGCACGCGCGAGCGCGCTCGCACAAAACCATACTCGGGTGACTGGCGCGGCTGCCGGTACTGCGCACGGCGCGCGCGGTCGGACATGTCGGCGATGCGCTCGCCGGTCAATGGGTGGGTGCGCGCGTAGGCCGGCACGCCGGTGTCGCTCATCGATGCGCGGTCGAGCCGCTGAAAGAACGCCACCATGCCGTACGGATCGTAGCCCGCGCCGGATATCAGCTGAAAACCGACGCGGTCCGCCTCGTGCTCGGCGGAACGCGAAAAGCGCAGCTGGTTGTCGACTGCATAGGCCTGACCGGCGATCGCAATACCGCTGCCCAAGTCGCCGCTATGCGCGAGCACGCCCGCGATCACGCCGAACAGCAGGCTGGCGAGCGCCGCGTAGCTGCTGTGTTCGCTCGCAGTGATCATCCGCGCGATGTGCCGTTGCAGTACGTGGCCCATCTCGTGGCCAATGACCGAAGCGAGTTCGGATTCGGTTTGCGTCGCGACGATCAGCCCAGTGTTCACACCGATAAAACCGCCGGGCAGCGAAAACGCGTTGATCTGCGGGTCGCGCACCGCGAACAGATCGAAGTCCGGCCGGTAGCCGCCGATATAGAGCGCACTCGCCGCGGCCGCGAGTTTGGCGGACACCGAGTTCAGGTAGTCGCGCACCAGCCAGTCGTCGAGGTAATCGGGGTCGCGGCGCACCTCGCGCATCACGCGCTCGCCGAGTCTGCGTTCCGCGGCGGGTGTCAGCGTACCGCCGGAGCCGTCGCCGAGATCGGGCAGTTGCTGCGTCGAAACCGGCGCGCGCAGACTGGCGTTGCCGCCCACGTTGCCGGAAAAACGCGACTGCGCGCCGCCGTAGGTACCGAACACCCCTTGCACGATGTCGGGTGGAACCTCAGGCACCGCATATTGTTCGAGCGGACCGGATTCGAGTGGCAGCGCGCTGCTCGCGCGCTGCGCAAAGCCCGGCGCAGGCGCAGCGAGCGCGACGGATAACAACGCGGCGAGAAACCGTTTCAGACGCATTGCGAAGTGCGCGGGTTCGCGAGGTTGGTATAACGACACGAAAAACGATGCTTGGCAGGCGTGCGCAGCGGGCACAGCGGGCAAACAGATTCGTGCTGGTCTGCCGCGATTGTACCCACTGCCGGGCGCAGTGGACCGCCCTGCTGGTGCCGCACGCCGTATGATCGGATTCTAGCGTGCGGCAGCGCGAGTGGATTCGGTGGATCGTGCTGCAAGCACGTCGCAACGTTACCGTTACGCGGCTATGCCGCTATGGCGCTATGGCGCCGCTGTTATGATAGGCGCCCATTCAGGAGCACAAGCATGCCCGAACTCACTCATTTCAACGCGGCCGGACAGGCGCATATGGTGGACGTCGGCGGCAAGGACGAGACGCGGCGTATTGCGATTGCGCGCGGCTCGATCCGCATGCTGCCCGATACGTTCCAGCTGATTCAAAGCGGCAGCGCGAAGAAAGGCGATGTGATCGGCATCGCGCGCATCGCGGCCATCCAGGGGGCGAAGCGTACGGCCGATCTGATTCCGCTGTGTCATCCGTTGGCGCTCACGCGGGTGACGGTGGATTTCGAACTCGATGAAAAATTGCCTGGCGTGCATTGCACCGCACAGGTTGAGACGCTGGGGCGCACCGGCGTTGAGATGGAGGCGTTGACCGCCGTGCAGGTTGGGTTGTTGACGGTCTATGACATGTGCAAGGCGGTCGACCGCGGGATGACGATCACCGATGTGCGCGTGATGGAAAAGCATGGCGGGAAGTCGGGGGATTGGGTCGCGCAGGGGTGAGGCGGCTGAGGCGGTTGATGTCGCTGAGGCGGTTGATGTCGCTGCGGCGGTTGATGTCGCTGAGGCGGTTGATGTCGCTGCGGCGGTTGATGTCGCTGCGGCTGTTGATGTCGCTGCGGCGGTTGCGGCCGCTGCTGCTGTTGATGTCGTCGCGGCAATGCCCACGCCACCGTGCATGATGCGACGCGGGCTCCGCTCAGTTGCTCATTCTTTAGAACGCGGCCCGCGTTGCCTGATCACTCGTCTTCGTCGTCGTCCTGATCGGGACTCGCGGGCGGCGTGCCGTATTTCTTCACGAGTTCCGCCTTGAAACCGGCCAGCGTCTTCTGGTCGTCGCATAGCGAATATAGCGAAGCCAGTTGGGTCGGCCAGTCGTTCAGTTCTTCTGCGAACAGCTTCAGGCGATCGACGGTATCGTACGCGCCATCCATATCGTCATTCAGCGCCTGCAGCACCGCATAGCGGCGCAATACCGTTTCGCCCGGCAGCAACGCGATAGCCTGCTTGTGCATCGCGAGCTTGTACGGCAAGTCGTTGTGGTTCATCGGCAGCAGCGTCGCCATGCCGTACCCGCCCCATGCACGGAACAGGAACGACGGATCCGCCTGATACTGCTCGGCCGGCCGCGACCCGTAATACAGCACTTCGGCGCGGTTGTAGTCGCGCAGGACCGGATACAGCGCAGCCAGCCCACCGATCACGACGACCGAATACACGGTGAGCCCAAAGCGCCCCGACACAACGCGCAGCGGTTTCGGATCGAGAATCCCGAAGATGAACATCGCCGGCAACAGGAAGAACATGTACTGCTGCGGATACTCGACCAGCGCATGCATCACGAGCACGCCGATGATCGAAAGGCCGAACACGCGCGCGGCCGTATGCGGCGCGCGCAGCAGGCGGACGAACCACGCGCCGAGCCCGAGCAGCACGATGCCGAAACCGATCAGGCCGGTTTTCGCGAGCAGATCAATAAAGATATCGTGCGAGTTGTTCGCGATTTCGACATGCCCCAACTGCCTCGCCAGCTCGAACTGGTAGCGCGGGAACTCACCCCAGCCGACCCCAAGCAGCGGATGGGTCTTGAACATCGTCCAGCCGTACTTCCACAGCGCGAGCCGCGGCGCGATCTGGCCTGAGTCTCTGAAGCGGTCGGCCGCCGACACCGCGAGGTCGAGGTGGTAGCGGACGTTGACCCAGCGCACCAGCGCGTTGACGATCACGAACAGCAGCGCCAACACAGCTGGAATCAGCCATTCGCGGCTGCTGCGCCGACGTGCCGGATCGCGGCGCATTTCAGCGAATGCCATCCAGAAGCCGGCCACCACGACGACACCCGTCTGCAACCACGGGCCGCGCGAAACGGTGAGCGCAAACCCAACCGAATAGATCGACGCGAGCACCGCCCACACCACCACGTTCAGGCGACGCGTCTGCACGAGGAACATCGCGCTGGCCATCGCGAACGCGATACAACTGGCCAGATGGTTCGCCTGCGCCATGTTCCCGAACGGGCGACGTTCGACCATGATGTTGTACGCGACAACCAGCGGCGTGACCTTCGCTTCGAGGTGCAGCAGTTGGATCACCTGGCAGAACACGGCGAAGAGCCCGCCGACCAGCAATGCAAAAGCCCCGATACGCAGCGCCGCTTCCATCATGTTCGCGCGTGCGAGTGCAAAACCGAGATGTACCGCCATCAGCGCTGCCAGCAGATAGCCGGCGCCGAGCCAGTTCATCGACGGCTGCGCAACCGGCAGCACGAACGACTGCGCGACCAGCACGAGACCAAATCCGAACGGCACCAGCGCGACCGCCGGCGAGCCGAACGCGATGCGCGGACGTGCGGTCCAGTACAGCAGCGCGACCGCCGCGCCGGTCAGCAGATACAGCGCAAGCGCGGTGAACTCGGCATAGAACGTCGGGATCGGGTACGTGTGGTTGACGACTGCATAAGGCAGGATCAACGCACAGACCAGCAGGAAAAACGTGAAATAGCGTGCAAAAGGCGTGGGCATGAGTCATTGGAGACGTCGGCAACCGGCGCACTATACAAAAGATTTATGCCGCTGTGCGCCGGTTGGGCCGAAATAGCCGCGTATTACGCGGCCGTCACGCCGCGCTGGCAACAGTTACCTGCGTGTCATGCGCGGCACTCCGGCGGCGCCAGATTCGATGGCAACGTGGCGGCCGCGGCAGGCAAAGGCCCGGATCCAGGCGCCGGCAACGACGACGCATGTTTGGCGGCCGTAAAGCATTCCCACGTCAGCACGCCGGGCTGCGCGGCGCCTTTGACGAGCGCGACGCGTGCCGTCGGCGCGTCAGCGTTATCGGGCACGGACGGCACCAGCACCAGCGTATTCGCTTCTGCAGAGGCGACCCGCGTGGTAAACGCGACCGTGATCTGCCCGCTGTCGTCATCCACCTGAATGGATTGCACGTTGCGCGTGGCCGGCGGCACGGCGTAGCCGCCGCCGAGCGCATTACCGCTCGCCGCGTTCTCCGCCACCGCGAGCCGTGCCGACGATGCCAGCGACAAGCCCTCGCCGACCCGGCTGCGCGCCAGATAGTCCTGATACGCAGGGATCGCGTAGGCCGCGATCACGCCGACGATGGCAAGCACGATCATCAGCTCGATCAGCGTGAAGCCGCAGCCCGTGTACCACGCGCGCGCGAGCCCGGTGGACCACTGCCAGCGGCCGTCAGGCGGCACAGGACGACGGCGTGAAAACAGCGAAGATAAAGAATAAACGGCGACAGCAGCGATCATCGGCACACTCCTCGAAACGAAAACGCCTGCCCCGCGAATCAGGACAGGCGTTGCGATCGTACCGAGACGCGTGGTGCTCAACCAGTCAGCCGAATGGCAGATGTTCGCCGCTTGGAAGATGCGTTAGAGTTTCGCCATTGCCGACGCGACACTGCGCATTCAGTGCGAGCTGCCGGCCAGACGCGCGTTGCGGCGCTTGATCAGATGGCCCGCCACCAGCACGAACAGCGCACACGCGATGGCCATGCCGTATTCGGCTGCCGGCGTATCGAGAATCGGCCAACGGTCGCCGGCCGGGTCGTTGATGATGAGCCCGCCCGCAATCCAGCCGAGCAGCGCCGCGCCCAGCGAGATCACGATCGGATAGCGATCGAGCAACCGCAGCACGAGCTGGCTGCCCCACACGATCAGCGGAATGCTCACCACGAGGCCGAAAATAACCAGCGCGATGCGGTGCTCGGGGTCGGCCTGCTCCGCGGCGCCAGCAATCGCGATTACATTGTCGAGGCTCATCACCGCGTCGGCCACGATGATCGTCTTGATTGCCGTCAGCAGTTTGTCGGCGGGTTTGATGTTGGCGTGCGCGTCGTGTGCCGGCGCGAGCAGGCGCACGCCGATCCACAGCAGCAGCAGGCCGCCGGCGAACTTGAGCAGCGGAATGTCGAGCAGCGCCACGGCGAAAGCGATCAACACCACGCGCAGCACGATCGCGCCCACCGTGCCCCACAGAATGCCGCGCCAGCGCTGGTTGTCCGGCAGGTTGCGGCAGGCGAGCGCAATCACGACCGCGTTATCGCCACCCAGCAGGATGTCGATCACGATGATCTGAAAGACCGCGCCCCAGTGGAGTGTCGCGAAGAACTCGAGCATGAAAGAAGAATAAAAGGTTCGAAAGCGAACAGCCAACAAAAAAGCGAGGGAGCGTGGCTCCCTCGCTTTTCAGGCTCTTACGAAAGGGTTACGTAAGAGTATCAAAAAATACGCCGGCGGTCGCCGGCGTATTGATGAAGATTGCTGCGATCAGCTGATTCAGCTGTCGAAAAACTCGCTTACAGGATCGACTTCAGCAGGCGCGCCATTTCCGACGGGTTCTTCGTGACCTTGATGCCGCATGCATCCATGATCTCGAGCTTCGCGTCAGCGGTGTCCGCACCGCCCGAGATCAGCGCGCCGGCGTGGCCCATGCGCTTGCCTGCGGGCGCCGTCACACCGGCGATGAAGCCAACCACCGGCTTCTTCATGTTGTCCTTGATCCAGTGCGCGGCATTCGCTTCGTCCGGACCGCCGATCTCACCGATCATGATGACCGCATCCGTGTCCGGATCGTCGTTGAACATCTTCATCACGTCGATGTGCTTCAGACCGTTGATCGGGTCGCCGCCGATACCGACTGCCGACGACTGGCCGAGGCCCAGCGCCGTCAGCTGGCCGACTGCTTCGTACGTCAGCGTGCCCGAACGCGACACCACGCCGATGCGGCCCTTGCGGTGAATGTGGCCCGGCATGATGCCGATCTTCAGTTCGTCCGGCGTGATCGTGCCCGGGCAGTTCGGTCCGAGCAGCAGCGTCTTGCGGTTTTCGCGACGCATACGATCTTTGATCTCGATCATGTCGCGCACCGGGATGCCTTCGGTAATGCAGATGGCCAGATCCAGATCGGCTTCCACCGCTTCCCAGATCGCAGCCGCTGCGCCTGCCGGCGGCACATAGATGACCGATACCGTTGCGCCGGTTTCAGCCTTCGCTTCCTTGACGCTTGCGTAGATCGGAATGCCTTCGAAGTCTTCGCCGGCCTTCTTCGGGTTCACGCCTGCGACATAAGCTTCGCGGCCGTTTGCGTACTCGCGGCATGCGCGCGTGTGGAACTGACCGGTCTTGCCGGTAATACCCTGCGTGATGACCTTCGTGTCTTTGTTGATCAGAATCGACATGTAATGACCTCTGTTCGTTTGGCTTCGCGCCGCCTGCTCGCGGGACATCGCAACGACTTGCGCCTCGTTGGGTCTGCCCGCGCCGCGTCGCCGCGCCGCCATTCGTATCCGGTGATGAGCGGGGCTTAAGCCTTGCCCGACGCTGCTGCGACGACCTTCTGCGCAGCCTCTTCCATGCTGTCCGCCGAGATGATCGGCAGGCCCGAGTCGGCCAGCATCTTCTTGCCGAGGTCTTCGTTGGTGCCCTTCATGCGGACCACCAGCGGCACCTTCAGCGACACGGCCTTCGACGCCGCGATCACGCCTTCCGCGATCACGTCGCAGCGCATGATGCCGCCGAAAATGTTGACCAGAATCGCAGTCAGGTTCGGGTTCTTCAGCATGATCTTGAAGGCTTCGGTGACCTTCTCGGTCGTCGCACCACCGCCGACGTCGAGGAAGTTCGCCGGCTCGCCGCCGAACAGCTTGATGGTGTCCATGGTCGCCATCGCGAGGCCTGCGCCGTTCACCAGACAGCCGATGTTGCCGTCGAGCGAGATGTACGCGAGGTCGAACTTCGACGCTTCGACTTCAGCCGGATCTTCTTCGTCGATATCGCGATACGCGACGATGTCCGGATGACGGAACAGCGCGTTCGAATCGAAGTTGAACTTCGCGTCGAGTGCGATCACCTTGCCGTCGCCGGTCAGGATCAGCGGGTTGATTTCGGCGAGCGACGCGTCGGTTTCCCAGAACGCCTTGTACAGACCCTGCAGGATCGCGCGCGCTTGCGGCAGCGAAGCGTCGGGCACGCCGATCTTCTTGGCCAGATCGTCGGCTTCCGAATCTTGCAGGCCCTTGGACGGATCCACGGCAACCTTGTGGATCGCTTCCGGGTGCTTGTCGGCGACTTCTTCGATGTCCATGCCGCCTTCGCTCGAGGCCATTACCACGACCTTTTGCGTCACGCGATCGATCACGAGGCCGATATACAGTTCCTTCTTGATGTCAGCGCCTTCTTCGATCAGAAGGCGATTCACCTTCTGGCCTTCCGGACCGGTCTGGTGCGTGACGAGCTGCATGCCGAGGATCTGGTTCGAATACTCGCGAACCTGCTCGAGCGACTTCGCAACCTTCACGCCGCCGCCCTTGCCACGGCCACCTGCGTGGATCTGCGCCTTGACGACCCATACCGGGCCGCCCAGCTCTTCCGCGGCCTTGACCGCATCATCCACCGAGAACACCGGTTTGCCGCGCGGTACCGCGACTCCGAATTTCCGCAGGATTTCCTTACCCTGGTACTCGTGAATCTTCATGCGTGATTCCCTTCAGTCTGAGAGTTGGATAGAACTTCTGTTCCGGCTGATTGTTCGGCTGCGCTGCCGATGGGGCCATCGGGATGCGCAGCCTGTTTGCTGGGGCTTGCTGGGCCGCCGTCACGGGTTGTGCGCTCGCCCGGCTGCACTGATTGCAGCGCGCGCGGCGCATGGCCGTACCAGCGCGGATAGAACTGTCGCACCGCCTCGCCGTCGAATCGCAGCGTGTTGCAGCGACCGAGCTGGAATGGCGGTTTATCGTTTGAATGCGGGGGTGCCGGCTGCTTCCCTGCCGGGCTTCCATCGGGTTGTGCTGCGCCGGGGCTGCCGGTTGTGCTTTCTGCCGTGCTTTCGCCGGGGCTACCCTCGGGGCTTCCGTTGGTGGTGCTCCACACGTCACCGGCGAAAGCCTGGATCGCGGCGCTCGGCAAGACGGCGCACAACTCGGTGAGATGGGTGCAGCCTTGCGTGCCGCCAAGCAAACGGGCGGCCTCGCGGCGGAAATTCTGGAAGAGATTGAGCCCGATGAGAGCCCGATAGGCGGGGTTGGCTGCTTCGCAAAGACCAGGATACGGCACCCAGGCCGAGGACGCCTGGGCGTCGACGACATTGAGCTTGCGATCGATCGTGATGCGAAGCCAGAGTTCATGGATCGGCAGGCCTTTGGGCCGGACGCCCGACGCCAGCGCTACATCGCGCGACTTGACGTCGGTTAGACACGCTTCAATATCCCACAGACCATCCGCGCGCTCGTAAGCGTCCGCTCGGATTGCGCGGCTATGGCGCAATTGACGGGGCACTGGCGGGGAAAGCGACATGCGGGAGGAAGAAGGCCGGGTTCAGAAACCAACGGATTTTAGCATATTGAGTATTTGGGTTTGCCGACCGTCCGTGCTATTCGGATAAGGTCGCGGCGCCAGCCTGCGTGCGTTGCCCGGCGGACATGGCGCTTCCGGGCGCTAGTCGCCGCCGAAGCCCTCGTCGAAATCTTCGTCGATGCCTTTGAGAATTTTGACGATGATCGTCTGCGAGAAGCCACGCGACATCAGAAAACGCGCCTGCTTCGCGCGTTCCGCGGGGGTTTCGGGAAGCTGGCCGTACTTCTTGCGCCACACGGCCTGCGCGCGCGCCAGTTCGGTTTCACGTAGCTGGGCCGCGGTTTCCTCGATCAGCGTCGCGCTCACGGCGTGGCGCTTCAACTCGCCGACGATGCGACCCGCGCCGAGCCGCGACGCGCGCCGATGCACGAGGCTTTCCGTGAAGCGCGAATCCGACAGCCAGTTTTCCTGCTGGAGCGCGTCGAGCACCGCATCGAGCGATTCGCCCTCTTCGACGTACGGAGCCAGCTTGCGCGATAGTTCGGCGCGACTGTACTCGCGCCGCGACAGGAAGCCGAGTGCGCGGCCTTTTAGTGAGCGCGTCGGGCGTTGACGTTTTGTGGCGGAGTTAGAGTCGCCATCGGCACCGGCACCACCGGCTGACTTCTCGCCAGATGACGCGCCAGGTGAAGACGCAGATGAGCGGCGCGAACGGGTGTAGACCGTTTCGCCAACCGCATCCCCATCGGCTACGCCGCTTGCACCATGCGCTACCGATCGCGCAGAAGGCCCGCGGCCAGCGGCCCGATCATGCGCATCAAAGGATTCGAAGGGATCGAACGAATCGCCAGCGACCGAGGGATCGCTGGAATCACTAGAATCTCCGGACTTGCCGGCGCGCACATCACGCCGATCAGACCGGTCAAACGAGTCAAGTGGGTCAAGTGGGTCAAACGGACCGCCCGCATCACGCCCGGAGTCGGACACAGGACGGCCCTTGCGTATCACGCGATGCTTACTCTTCTTCGCCCGCGGTTTCTTCCGCGGCCGCGCCAACTGCTGCGCCAGCCGGCATCGCATTCACACCCAGCGATTCGCGAATGCGGTTTTCGATCTCACGTGCGATGTCCGGATTCTCGCGCAGGAATTCGCGCGCGTTGTCCTTGCCCTGGCCGATCCGGTCGCCGTTGTAGCTATACCAGGCGCCGGCCTTGTCGACGATCTTTGCCTGCACGCCCAGATCGATAATCTCGCCCTGACGCGAAATGCCTTCGCCGTACAGGATGTCGAAAATCGCTTCGCGGAACGGCGGCGCCACCTTGTTCTTCACCACCTTCACGCGGGTTTCGTTACCGATCACCTCGTCGTTCTTCTTGATCGAGCCGATACGGCGAATGTCCAGACGCACCGATGCGTAGAACTTCAGCGCGTTACCGCCGGTGGTGGTTTCCGGGTTGCCGAACATCACGCCGATCTTCATGCGGATCTGGTTGATGAAGATCACGAGGCAGTTCGTGCGCTTGATCGTGCCGGTGAGCTTGCGCAGCGCCTGCGACATCAGGCGAGCCTGCAGGCCCGGCAGCGAATCGCCCATTTCGCCTTCGATTTCAGCCTTCGGCACCAGCGCCGCGACCGAGTCGATAACGATCATGTCGATCGAGCCCGAACGCACCAGCGCGTCCGCGATTTCGAGCGCCTGTTCGCCGGTATCCGGCTGCGAGACCAGCAGTTCGTTCACATTCACGCCGAGCTTGCCCGCGTATTGAATGTCGAGCGCGTGTTCCGCATCGATAAACGCCGCCGTGCCGCCAAGCTTCTGCATTTCGGCGACCACCTGCAGCGTCAGCGTGGTCTTACCCGACGATTCCGGCCCGTAGATTTCGACGACGCGGCCGCGCGGCAAACCGCCGACGCCCAAGGCGATATCGAGGCCGAGCGACCCGGTGGACACCACCTGAATGTCTTCAACCGCCTCACCTGCGCCGAGCCGCATGACCGACCCTTTGCCGAACTGCTTTTCGATCTGTGCAAGCGCGGCAGCCAGTGCCTTGCCCTTTTCAGCCGTCAGTCCAGCCGAGCCTTTCTTGCTTTCTTCCATGAATCGTCCTTTGCTATGATGAACGGCGCCTGAGCAGGTGGGCAGCCTGTCGAGGCTTCATGGGAAGCATCGAAACGGGCCGCGTGCCAAACGCAGGTACTGTATAAAAAAACAGTGGTTTTGGCAAGCGCAATTCGCGTGGACACGCATGTGTAAACACGCATGGCCAAACTGGCTGCCACACCACCACAATAAAGGTTCGGAGACGCTGTGCGCCGAGGCCCACGTGAGATAGCCACGCGGTAGCCAAACGGGGTAACCAGACGGTAGCCACGCGCCAGCCACGCCTCACCCCAGCGCACCATGCGAATTCTCATTGCCGAAGACGACAGCATACTCGCGGATGGTCTGGTTCGATCACTCCGCCAATCGGCCTATGCGGTCGATCACGTGCAAAGCGGCGTCGAAGCCGACACTGCACTCTCGATGCAAAGTTTCGACCTGCTGATTCTCGATTTAGGCCTGCCGCGCATGTCCGGTCTCGAAGTGCTGCGTCGCTTGCGCGCGCGCAATTCGAACCTGCCGGTGCTGATCCTGACCGCCGCGGACAGCGTCGATCAACGCGTGAAAGGCCTCGATCTCGGCGCCGACGATTACATGGCCAAACCGTTCGCGCTAAACGAACTCGAAGCGCGCGTGCGCGCGCTGACACGGCGCGGCGCGGGCGGCGGCCCGACGGTCGTGCGGCATGGGTCGCTCAGCTTCGATCAGGTTGGGCGCATCGCGTGCGTCAACGATCAGGTGCTCGATCTGTCCGCGCGCGAACTGGGCTTGCTTGAAGTGCTGCTGCAGCGTATCGGCCGGCTGGTGTCGAAGGAACAGCTGGTCGATCACCTGTGCGAATGGGGCGAAGAAGTCAGCAATAACGCGATCGAGGTGTACGTGCACCGGCTGCGCAAGAAGATCGAGCCGAGCGGCGTGCGCATCATCACCGTGCGCGGCCTCGGCTACTGCCTCGAAAAAGCCGCGCCCGCAGCCGCCGCAACTGCTACAGCAGCCGCAGCAGCCACATCCGCCGCGTCGCAAAGCACCGCAGCAGCCGCCCAGGCCGCAGAAGCCTCCGCCGCAGCGGCCCCGATGCCCGCAAGCCATCACTACAAATAACCGGTAACGCGCCCATGTCCGCCCGTGCAGACCGTGGCACGGTGCCGCCCGCCCACGCAGCCAACCTCGACGAAGATCGCGACGCCCGCTACGCGAACCCGTTCGCGCCGCCCGACGAGAGCGAAGCATCCGCCGAGACGCGGCCACGCTCGCTGTTCGGCGAAATTCTCGACTGGATGCTGGCGCCACTGCTGCTGCTATGGCCGATGAGTATCGCGGTCACGTATCTGGTGGCGAAGTCGATCGCCAACGGGCCGTTCGACCGCGCGCTCGAAACCGACGCCTACGTGCTGGCGCGACAGATCCATCCGGTAAACGGCGTCGCGGAACTGGCGCTGCCCGAATCGACGCGCGATTTCCTGCGCGCCGACAATATAGATAGCGTGTTCTACCAGGTGCTCGGCACACGCGGCGAACTGGTGGCGGGCGAACGCGACATGCCGCTGCCGCACGAGGACGACCGGCCGCAGCCGGGTATCGTCGAATTCCGCGACGACGTGCTGCGCGGCAACGACATCCGCGTGGCCTACACGACCGTCGAGTTTCCGCAGACGCCCGGCGCGCAGCCGGTGCTGGTGCAAGTGAGCGAGACGCTCGACAAGCGCAGCCGGCTCGCCAACGACATCATCAAAGGCGTGATCCTGCCGCAGTTCGTGATCCTGCCGCTGGCGATCGTACTGGTCTGGTTCGGGCTATCGCGTGGCCTCGCGCCGCTGCACGCGCTGCAGTCGCATATCCGCGCGCGCCGCCCGGACGACCTGTCGCCGCTCGAAGCGCGCCGCGCGCCACCGGAAATCGAGCCGCTCGTCACGTCGTTCAACGACCTGCTGACTCGCCTCGAACAGAACATGGAGCTGCAAAAGCGCTTTATCGCCGACGCCGCGCATCAGATGAAGACGCCGCTCGCCGGCCTGCGCACTCAGGCCGAGCTGGCGCTGCGCCAGGACGCGCCGGCCGAAGTACATCGCTCGCTCGAGCAGATCGCCACCAGTTCCGAGCATGCGGCGCGGCTCGTCACGCAGTTGCTCGCGCTGGCGCGCGCCGAGAACCGTATGTCGGGGCAGATCTTCACGCCGGTCGAGATAACCGAGGTGGCGCGGCACGCGGTGCGCGACTGGGTGCAGGCGGCGCTCGCCAAACAGATGGACCTCGGCTACGAAGGTCCGGATGAAGGGCCCGAAGCGGACGATGCCAACAATACGATCCAGGTGGAAGGCAACCCGGTGATGCTGCGCGAAATGCTGTCGAACCTGATCGACAACGCGATCCGCTACACACCTCCCGGCGGCCGCGTGACGGTTCGGGTACGCGCGGACCGCACGCACGATTCGCAGCAGCGGCGCTGGGTACATATAGAAGTGGAAGACACCGGCCTCGGCATTCCGGCCGCCGAACGCGACCGTGTGGTCGAGCGTTTCTACCGGATTCTCGGACGCGAAGGCGACGGCAGCGGCCTGGGTCTCGCGATCGTGCGCGAGATCGCGACGATGCACGGCGGCACGCTGACGATCGACGACCACGTCTATCAGACGTCGCCGCGGCTGGCCGGCACGCTGGTGCGCGTCAGCTTACGGGCGCTGGAGCGTGCCCGGGACTTACCCTAATCGCCACACTTGCGCCGACCACCTATTTTTGAGATTAGCCGCGATTTACCGAAATTTAGGCAACATGCCAACACATTGGCAGACGTAAAAAGAATTTACACCCACACAACATCTCACAAATCAGACCGATCTGAGTCAGTAGGCCGTAAGCTTTCACTCCAATAATCGGTGGCACGGTGCGTCTGACCAGCCGCGCCGCGTGCATACATAAAGTGGAGACGACATATGGCTTCCGTAAGCGGGAATATCTCGCACGCGCCGATGACAGCCGATGAGAAGCGGGTGATCTTCGCATCGTCGCTGGGCACGGTATTCGAGTGGTACGACTTTTATCTGGCCGGCTCGCTTGCGGCCTTCATCAGCAAGAGCTTTTTCTCAGGCGTCAATCCGACTGCCGGCTTCATCTTCACGCTGCTGGGCTTTGCCGCCGGCTTCGCGGTGCGTCCGTTCGGCGCGCTGGTGTTCGGGCGGCTCGGCGACATGGTCGGGCGCAAGCACACGTTCCTGATCACGATCGTGATCATGGGTCTGTCCACTTGCGTGGTGGGTTTCCTGCCGGGCTATGCATCGATCGGCATTGCTGCGCCGGTGATCTTTATCTGTATGCGGCTGTTGCAGGGTCTGGCGCTCGGCGGCGAGTACGGCGGCGCGGCGACCTACGTCGCCGAGCACGCACCGGCCAACCGTCGTGGCTTCTACACGTCGTGGATCCAGACCACTGCCACGCTTGGCCTGTTCCTGTCGCTGCTGGTGATTCTCGGCGTGCGCACGTGGATGGGCGAAGACGCATTCGGCGCATGGGGCTGGCGCATTCCGTTCATCGCTTCGCTGATCCTGCTGGCCGTTTCGGTGTGGATCCGGCTGCAGCTAAGCGAATCGCCTGCGTTCGAGCGGATCAAGGCCGAAGGCAAGACGTCGAAGGCACCGCTGACCGAAGCGTTCGGCCAATGGAAGAACCTGAAAATCGTGATCCTCGCGCTGATCGGCCTGACCGCCGGCCAGGCTGTGGTGTGGTACACGGGCCAGTTCTACGCGCTGTTCTTCCTGACCCAGACGCTGAAAGTGGAAGGCGCAAGCGCCAACATCCTGATCGCGCTGGCTCTGTTGATCGGCACGCCGTTCTTCGTGTTCTTCGGCTCGCTGTCGGACCGTATCGGCCGCAAGCCGATCATCCTGGCGGGCTGCCTGATCGCGGCGCTGACCTACTTCCCGCTGTTCAAGGCTCTCACGCACTACGCGAACCCGGCGCTGGAATCCGCGCAGGCGCGCGCGCCAATCGTGGTGATCGCCAATCCGGACGAGTGCTCGTTCCAGTTCAACCCGGTCGGCACGGCGAAGTTCACGTCGTCGTGCGATATCGCGAAGAGCGCGCTGTCGAAGGCCGGCTTGAACTACGAGAACGTCGCGGCACCCGCCGGCACGCTCGCGCAGATCAAGGTGGGCGACACCGTGATCGATACGTATGACGGCAAGGCGGCGGATGCGAAAGACCTCGGCAAGGCGTTCGACAGCAAGCTGAGCGCGACCTTGAAGGCGGACGGCTACCCACCAAAGGCCGACCCGGCGCAGATCAACTGGCCGATGACCGTGGTGATCCTGACGATCCTCGTGATCTACGTGACGATGGTGTACGGGCCAATCGCGGCGATGCTGGTGGAGATGTTCCCGACGCGAATACGCTACACGTCGATGTCGCTGCCGTATCACATCGGCAACGGCTGGTTTGGCGGCTTCCTGCCGGCCACCGCGTTCGCGATCGTCGCGACCAACGGCAATATCTACTCGGGGCTGTGGTATCCGATCGTGATCGCGCTGGCGACCTTCGTGATCGGCCTGATTTTCGTGCGGGAGACCAAGGACTCCAATATCTACGCCCAGGACTGATCTCTCCTGAGGCGTGACGAGGTAGAAAAGGGTCCGTAGAAAGTGTCGGCGGGGGCTTGACAGCCTTCGCCGACATCAGCATAATTCCGCTTCTTTTGGCGAATTAGCTCAGCCGGTTAGAGCGACGGAATCATAATCCGCAGGTCCGGGGTTCGAATCCCTGATTCGCCACCAGCATCAAGAAAAAGCCGCTGTTCCGTTAGGAACAGCGGCTTTTTTGTTTTCGGGCGTCGTCATCAATGTCTACGGGATGGCGCAGGCTTCCAACGAAGCGCCCTCTGCCAAAAGAAAAATGAAGGCTCGTCGAAAGTTGCGACGCGGACCTTTGCGATGCCTGCGTCCCGATACCAGTCCAACCGTAGCGACTCCAGAGCCCGTCACAGGATGACCGATTCCAGGTTGTCCGCCATGATTTAATACATTTTATTTTCCGATAACGCGTCACAACTCCATCTACCGCTCACCAATGCCTTATAAAGCATGCCGACAGTCATTACCTCTCTTTTCAGTGAGTGAGGGTTTCGTTTTATATATTTTACAAATAAATGCGAAATCAAACCTTCACCTTCCATGAAAAAATATCGACTGAAATCATAATCACCTCTATCGATCTTGAATTTCGTGAAAAAAATTTCCATAAATTCATTGGCGTCGTCCCCATGCTGCCCCAAATCATATACAACCGTCGTTTCTTCGGTTATAGATTTTTTGGGCGACATGCATGCTTCTTTTCTTACAAACGACTCCAGATCGTTCCATGAAAACTCATCCATCAGAACACCCTATCCTCAGGCTTTACCAGTCGATTAAATTTAATTACCGTTTGGTATCCAATCAGACCGACATCACGAGCCATGAGCACCCAACCGACACCAGGCAACGCTCTACCGATGAATACACTTAGTTTGTGGGTCAACACCCACCTTGCTGCCTTCATACTTTCCAATGTGAATGTCGGCAATATCTTTCGTCTGAACTGATATTTAAATACAGCGCGCGACATTACAGAGGCAACCGATGTTCCTTTCGTTGCACCGAGTGGCTTTGCCCTTGTAGGCAAGATATTGAATCCGGAAAATATCAATATCAGATATTCAACGTCGTCGATACCAAGCTGCTCGCTGGTTTCTTGCATAGCGATAAACAAAAACAATTCGGTAGCACTTAGATCCTCATGCCCGTTGAATTTGTACATATTGCTCATTCCGGCTCTCAGTTCATTTTAGCAAGCACAAAAACAACTCACTTATTGCACATTGAATCATTTGAATAGCAACGTCAATTTCATCATACTAAATATGGTTTGTCTAATTTCAAGATAGAAACATTCATTACGCATGCCGCAAGCATTGCGTCTAACCCATCGTTTTACAATGACCTGCTGCTAGCGAGGCGGCTATCGAAGCACAAGTCGCCGAGTCGTCACCAGCTTTAAGGGGGCAGCGGCTTTTTGTGCCCGGCCGGTGGGCCGTACGCGCCAATTTTCGGCTGTCCGCTTTCGGCTCCGCGTTTTTCCCGATAGGCCATGTCCTTCTCACGTCTTAGGCTTCTGTATACGGAGTTCGGAATTCTGTTACCGCGTGCGTCAAGCGTGTTCGCTGTCGAACTCACCGGTTCTTCCCCCACGACAAAACATCGACACCATGAACCAGACCGACTTCCTGATAGCTCATCCCGAGACGCGCGGCGGCAAATCGCGGCCGTTTGTGATTGGCGAAAGCGGCTTCTCATTCGGCAATCGTGAGCGACCTGCAACAACCCGGGATACCTGGTTAAACAGCGACGGTATTCCTGCCGCCGCCCGCGACGTCCTCACCCGCCACCCGCAATTCACGGACATAGTCGGGCTGGTCGGCGTGCCCGGCAGGACCTTGGCGGCCCGTCGCCCATCCGCGACATGGGTCCTTGCACGTGCCTCATCCGGTCTTGTCTCGATTGCGGTCCGCGACGCTCGCGATTGCGATCCGGCGTGTCTCGCCGAAGACGCGACGCTTGCCATCGCCGCCGCCGAGCGCTTCGGTGCCCAGTCAATCGTCGTCCTGGTACAAGGCACCACCATCAGCGGCGCAGAGGCCGCGCGCGCCGCGCTACAGAGCACGTTCAAGACCGACATGGCTGAGACCAACCGCCTCTATCGCAGCCAGCACGCCGACTCCCCCATCTGGCTGGCCAGCCTGTCGCCCACCGACTAAACCCGGCGCCAACGGCGCAAATCAATGCTGGTAAGCTATCGGTATTCTGTATCCACAGCGACTGTTGCCATGCCAGCCAAACTCCTGAAAATCCAGGCGCGCACCGATTACGTCGACGAGGTCTATCGCGTTCTGCTCGATGCCATCAGCGAGGGCTCGCTTGCCCCCGGAACCCGAATCGTGCAGGAAGAGATCGCCGAGCAACTGGCCGTCTCCCGCTCGCCTGTCTTGCAGGCTTTCCGGTTACTGAAAAAAGACGGCCTCGTCGAAGATGCCCCCGGCCGCGGACTGCAGGTGACGCCGCTCGACGCAACGCGAATCGGCCACCTGTACGAACTGCGCGGCGCCCTCGACAGCCTCGCCGCGCGTCTTGCCGCACGCAAAAAGATCAAGCTGGACAAAGCGCTGATCACTCACGGCCGCAAAGTGTCGAAAGGTGACGACATCCACGCGATGATCGAGGCCGACGTGGCGTTCCATACCGCCATCTACACAGCCTCCGGCAATCCACTAATCGTCGAAACCGCGCGACTGCACTGGATCCATCTACGGCGCGTGATGGGCGCAGTTCTTCGGGCAGCGGGCCAGCGCAAATCCGTGTGGGACGAGCACGCTGCAATCGCCGAAGCCATTGCGCAGGGCGACGAGGAACTGGCGGCGAAACTGAGCGCCCAGCACACCGACTACGCCCGCGAGAATCTGGTGCGCAGCATGGCCGAGGCGATACCCGAAACGGAAACGGAGACGCCAAAGCGCCTCGCGCGCTGAGCCAGCCGCGGCCGGCCGCCACACGTCCTTCAATTCAATGCACATCGCCGCTGCAGGCCTAAAAACCCGCAGCGGCGTTTTTACTTCAAAGCTTCACGCTACGCACGTCGACGGTTAACCAGCGCCGGCGGCACGAGCAACACCAGCAGCCCCGCCACCACCAGGCTGACGGAAAGCGCCAGTACCCCCGCGCCCGCCGACCCCGTCGCGGTCTTCACGAGACCGATCAGCGACGGGCTAACCACACCCGAGATGCTGCCCACCGAGTTCGCAAAGGCCAACCCCGCCGCAGCCGCCGCACCACCAAGGAATGCCGGCGGAAGCACCCAGAACTGCGAGATAGTCGTCATCACACCCATCGTGCCGATGGTCAACGCGATCATCGCGGGCACCGTCGAATCGGCGAACCAGACGCTCATTGCCAACCCGAATGCACCGACCAGCCCAGGCACGATCAGATGCCAACGCCGCTCTCCCATGCGGTCCGAACTCTGACTGACCAACACCATCGCGATCGCGCCAACCGCATACGGAACCGCCGTCAGCAAGCCGATATGCAACGGGTCAGACACACCGCTCGACTTGATCAGCGAAGGCAACCAGAAGCTGACGCCATAAAGACCCATCGTGTAGAAAAAATAGATGCCGCTAACAAGCAGAATCTTCGGATTGAGCAGACCATCCTTGACCGAATGCAGCAGACCCTCAGGCTTCTCCTCGACCAGCTTGCGTTCGATATAGGCTTTCTGCGAATCAGTCAGCCAGTTGGCGTCCTGCACCTTGTCGTCGAGATAGAAGTAGGCAATCACGCCGAGCGCGACGGTCGGCAAACCTTCGACGAGAAACAGCCATTGCCAGCCTGCCAACCCATGTGCGCCGCCGAGCGCCGTCATCAGCCAGCCGGACAATGGGCCGCCGATCACACCCGACATCGGAATACCGGTCATGAAGAGCGCGGTCATCTTGGAGCGCCGCGACGACGGAAACCAGTAGGTGAGGTACAGCACAATCGCGGGAAAGAAACCCGCCTCGGCGACACCAAGCAGGAAACGCATGATGTAAAACGTGGTCGGCGTTTTCACAAACATCATGCCGACCGAGATGATGCCCCATGTGACCATGATTCGCGCAATCCACCGGCGCGGGCCGACGCGCAGAAGTATCAGATTGCTTGGCACTTCGAATAGCAGATAGCCAACGAAAAACACGCTGGCGCCGAATCCGTAAACGGCCTCGCTAAGGCCCAGATCATTGAGCATCTGCAGCTTGGCAAAGGCAACGTTGATCCGGTCGAGATAGGCAGACAGATAACAGAGAAAGAGAAAAGGAATCAGGCGCCACGCCACTTTGGCAAACGCGTTCGATTCGCTGTGTTCCAGATATGCGGCCGGACTATGAGAACTCATTGTTGTCTCCTGGGGGGCCTTCAAAAGACGGCGGTGGCGGGTTTTTCTTATGTCCACCGTCGTTGGCCTGCCGCGGTATCCGTCGAAGGGAACTGCTGCAGGCCTGCGTTTTCTGCTGTGCTTTAATCGAACATGTCCGGTTGCGTTGCAACCAGGTCGTTCCAGATGGTCTGGAAGTGCAGCCAGCCGATGTATTCGCTACCAACGTGCTCGCGGCTATAGCGGGCACGCTCGGGAGTGACTTCCTTCGGCGTGATGCCGGTGGCTTCGATCATCAGTTGCTGCTGGCAGCAGCGCTCGAGGGCGATGAACCAGAACGCAGCTGCATCGATGCTGTGACGGCTCGCGGTCAGCAGCCCGTGGTTCTGGTGAATCGCGGCCTTCACGCCGGCAAACGCATTGGACACCTTGTTGCCGCCCATCACTTCGACCGCTACCTTGCCGGCCTCGTCGCCGATCACGACGTGGTCTTCGAAGAACGCTGCGGCGTCCTGCGAGATCGGCGCGAGCGGTTTGCCGAGCGATGAGAATGCCGTGCCATACGTCGTGTGCGCGTGACACATCGCAACGATGTCCTGATGCTGTTCGTGAACCGCGGCATGCAGCACGAAGCCTGCGCGATTGATCGCGTAGTTGCCTTCGACGACATTGCCCTTGTGGTCAGCGCAGATCAGATTCGACAGTTTGACCTGCGCAAAATGCACGCACATCGGGTTGGTCCAGTAAAGGCCTGGGTTCTCCGGGTCGCGAATGGTCAGGTGGCCGGCGAAGCCGTAGTCGAAACCCTGAAGCGCAAACGCACGGCAAGCCGCAACCAGACGTTCCTTCAGATGCTGACGATGCGCCTGCGCCGACGCGAATTGCGGAATTTCAGGGAAAATCACCCCTTCCTGATCGGGCTGATAAATCGAGACCTTGCCCGGCTTGACGATCGACTCGGTGCTGGATTCGACAACTTCAGTAGACATGTTCAAATCTCCTACGTATTGAAGGGGAACTTACGAAGTACGTGAGCCTCAGGCGTCAGGCAACAGACACACTGGGCTCGACAATTGGGTTCAATATTCCAAGCAACACGTCGAACTGCCGGACGACCACCTGGCTAGCGCGTTTAGCGTGAGCATCGGCAAGACGCACGGCGAGCACGGCGTCGCCCTGCGCGATCGCGTGTGCAATCGCCTCGTGCTCGTCCCATACGGATGCGCGCTCACCCTGCATCTGAAGCACCGCCCCCATCACACGCCGGATATGCACCCAGTGGCCATGCGCCGTCTGCGCTATCAAGCGGTTTCCAGAGGCCTCGTAGATGGCGAAATGGAACGCCATGTCCGCATCGATCATCGTGTGCACATTGCCGGTCTGCGCCGATGTCCGGCCGCGCTCGATGAGTTTCGGGTCGAGTTGCGCGCGGCCTGCGGCTGCCAGCTTCGCCGCCAGTACATCGAGTGCGCCGCGAATTTCGTAAAGATCGGCAAGCCACGACGCCTCGAGTGGCGCAACCAGCAACCCGCGACCAGGCGCATCCTGAACCAGCCCATCTTTCTTCAGTAGCCGCAACGCCTGCAGTACTGGCGAACGCGAGACGGACAGTTGCTCCGCGATGTCTTCCTGCGTGAGGCGCGTACCGGGCGCGAGGGAGCCGTCGCAGATCGCGTTCAGAAGGACCTCATAGACCGACTCCACGTAGTCCTGGCGCGGCTGGATCTTCAGCAGCTTCGACGTCATGGTTTCACCGTCCCTGGTTTCACCGCTGTTGCCGAGGGTATGTGTATGCCTCATCGACAAACCCACACCCGCTTCGACAGAAGCTCAGTTTTTCGAACGGTCCACGAGTGCGCCCTTGCTGATCCAGGGCATCATCGCGCGCAGCCTCGCGCCGACGACTTCAATCTCGTGATTGGCAGTCAGACGCCGACGCGCCTGCAGCGTCGGCGCACCCGCCTTGTTCTCGAGAATGAAGCTCTTTGCGTACTGTCCCGTCTGAATGTCGCGCAGCACGGCCTTCATCGCCTGTTTGGTCGCATCGGTGATGATTCGCGGGCCGACCTCGTATTCACCGAACTCGGCGTTGTTCGAAATGCCGTAGTTCATATTGGCGATGCCGCCTTCGTAAATCAGGTCCACGATCAGCTTCACTTCATGCAGGCATTCGAAATAAGCCATCTCGGGCGCGTAGCCCGCTTCCACCAGCACCTCGAAACCCGTCTTGATCAGATCGACGAGACCGCCACTCAGCACCGCCTGTTCGCCGAACAGATCGGTTTCAGTCTCTTCAAGGAAGCTGGTTTCGATGATGCCGGCACGGCCACCGCCGATCGCCGCGGCATAAGCCAGCGCAATGTCACGTGCGGAGCCGGACGGGTTCTGCGCAACCGCGATCAGATGAGGCACGCCACCGCCGGCGACAAACGTGCTGCGAACCGTATGGCCGGGGGCCTTCGGCGCGACCATCATCACGTCGAGATCCGCACTCGGCACGACCTGCCCGTAGTGAATATTGAAACCATGCGCGAAACCGAGGACTGCGCCGTTGCGGGCGTTCGGCTCGACTTCTTCGCGATACACCTGTGCGATATGTTCGTCGGGAAGCAGCATCATGATGACGTCCGCTTCTTTGACCGCAGCCACGACCGTCTTGACGCTAAGGCCCGCGTTTTCCGCCTTGGTCCATGAAGCACCTTTGCGTAGACCGACACGCACATCGATGCCGCTATCTTTAAGGTTCAGTGCGTGAGCGTGGCCCTGCGAGCCATAACCGATAATCGCTACGCGCTTGCTCTTCAGAAGAGAAAGGTCCGCATCCTTGTCGTAATAAACTTTCATGCTGTTTCCAGAGATTCGCGCCACCGGCGCTTCTGCGTAACTACGCAACAGAAATGGGCCGCCGCGCTACCGATGGCGGTCCGCTTTAAAGCGGTTGAACAATGCTGCTCAAAGATCGAGCACCAGCGTCTTGCTGACCGGCCTCGACACACACGTGGTGAGGTACTCCTGCCGCTCGTCTTCGCTGAGGATGAAGTCGTTGTGTTCGACCTCACCTTCGAGATACCGGACCTTGCAGGTCGCACACAGGCCGGCGCAACACGAAGTCGGCACGTCGACGCCTGCGCTATTGAGGGCGTCGGCGAGGCTCTGGTCTGCTGCGACGTGCACGACCTGACCGGTGCTGGCAATCGTCACGTCGCATCCGTCCGTCGATTCGGTGCTGACGGGCGCACGCTTCGGTTGTTCCGGCGCCTTGAAATGCTCGAAGTGAACCGTACCCTTCGGCCAGTGGCTGGCGGCCTCTGCACAAGCCTTCATAAAGCCCGACGGGCCGCAGTAATAGACGTGCGTACCGGAAGCGGGCTGCGCGAGCAGCTTCGCCAGATCGAGCTGATTACTCTTTTCACCGTCGTCGAAGTGGTAGCGCAATTTGCCCGCGCGCTGCATATCGGCCAGCTCTTCGCCGAATGCAGCCGCTTCACGACTGCGCGCGCAATAGTGCATTTCGAAGTCGACGTGATGCGCTTCCAGTTCGTGCGCCATCGCCTTCAGCGGCGTCACACCGATGCCGCCTGCAATCAGAATCACCTTGCTGGCATTGCCGTCGAGCGCAAAGTGATTGCGCGGCTTGCTGATGGTCACCACGTCGCCTGCGGCCACGTCGTCATGCATCGAGCGCGAACCGCCGCGGCCGGCTTCATCCTTCAGAACGGCGATAACGTAGCGGTGACGCTCGGCAGGCGGGTTGCACAACGAGTACTGACGAATCGCGCCGTTCTTCAGGTGGATGTCGATATGCGATCCTGCTTCGAAAGGCGGCAACTCCTCGCCTGTCGGGCTGGTCAACTCATACGAGTTGATGCCTTTGCCTTCGTACCGTATCTGCTTGACGCGCACGTCGAGCGTGCCAGCTTCGATATCCTGAACGGCTTCTTCCGCTTCCAGTGAGGTTTCCATCGTGATCTCTCTTGCCGGTTGACGGCCAGCCACTCAGCAATGAAGTGGCCGGCTCAACGGGTTTCTACAAGCTTGCTTAATGACGACGTCCGGCTTTAGCGATCTAACACGTCAGCTCTTCTTCAGCGATTGCTCGAGTTCGTCGAACCTGTAGCGGACAAAGTCAGCGCGCGCTGCTCCCTTGAGGGTGTCGCTTTCGGTGAGAATGGCGACGACGGACTTCAGAACTTTGCGGCGACGCGCCACTTCATCCTCGACGGTTTCGCCTTCGGCGATCTCGAACACGTTGCCCGAGCAATAGCTGTTCGGCGCGCCATTGAGGTCGCGCAGCCACTGCGCAAAACCCTGGGCCGATGCGGCCGCATTCGTGCCGCGTACGGCATCGCGCAGCATCTTGCGGAACTGATAAAGGCCTGCGTCGAATTTGGTCGGGTTCTCGAGCGAGTGCACCGCGATCGGCCGCTGGCTGATGATGGCTTCGTAATCGCCCGGCGCGTATTGCGCTTCCTTGTAGTTCGCGCGTTCGCGATGATTCGGCGGGATCGGCGGCAACTCGTCGAGCTTGTACTTGCCGAAACGCTCCGGGCGGCGCATCGCAACCTGCCCTTCCAGGAAGTCGATCGACTCGTAGCCGACCAGTTCCTTGTTACCGATACCGCGCGTATCGATACCCGGGCCCATCACGCGCCAGCCGATCATCTTGCTGTTTTCGTCGTCGACGGGCACCGTCCAGCGGATGATGTGGAAGCGGCTGAACAGTTTTTTCTTCGAGCCGTCTTCCGACGTATAGGCATGCAGGCTCAGGTTCGGCAGGACCTGATGCTGGACCCGCACAAACAGCTTGTCCTTGTTGACGCGGCGCGCGCCTGCGCACGCAAGGCTGCGGCCACCGTGCACCGGCACAAAGTTCATGTCAGGCGCAACTTCCATCGAAGCCGCTCCGACTTCGTCGAACGTCGTGCCCTGATAGTGCCCATCGACCACGTTCTTGCCCGCATGCAGCGCGGTCGGGTGATAGTTATCGGCTGCGTTGTCTTGCACCTGCAGCCAGTTGCAATGCTGGAAGTTGCTGTACGGCACCAGCTCGTCACCTTCCGCGACCGTGAAGTCGCCTTCCCATTCGGGAAACGGCGGCTCTTCTTCCGGCGGGCCCATATAGGCGAACACCAGACCGTTACGTTCGATCGCCTTGTACGCGCCCTGGCGAATCGAGCACGCGAAGCGCTCGGCCTCTTTCTCTTCGCCCTTCGGAAACGGAACATGCAGACAGGTCCCGTCGACGTCGAACACCATCCCGTGATAGCAGCACATGATGCCGTGCTCCTGAATGGCGCCGTACTCGAGCGACGCGCCGCGGTGC
This sequence comes from Paraburkholderia jirisanensis, assembly GCF_054782355.1. Classification (NCBI taxonomy): domain Bacteria; kingdom Pseudomonadati; phylum Pseudomonadota; class Betaproteobacteria; order Burkholderiales; family Burkholderiaceae; genus Paraburkholderia; species Paraburkholderia jirisanensis. Next base: position 170,305 of record NZ_BAAGSQ010000027.1, read on the forward strand.
ACGCAATGCGCATGCAGCACGCCGACGCGGCCACTCTTGTCGCGGAAGGCGACCAGCTCTTCGCTCAGGATCTTGAGGAAACGCGGCGTATCGGTCAGTTCCATCGACATACACACCGGGTGCCAGAAACGGCGCATGAACTCGCCCGTCGGCGTGCCGGGACCGGTTTCGGTCAGTTCGGGATCGTGGTCCGGCACCTTGTTGGTGTAGTAGCCGCCGAAAGGGATCAATTTCTTCGCGACTGGGGCCGAGCCCCCGGTGTGCTTCTGCTCATCCATCTTGTCCGACTTGATGCTCATGTCTGGTTTCTCCAGTAATCGATAGGGACGCTCGGTCAGGCTATTCATGTCTCGAACGCCGAACTCTGACTTTCGTGTTCCGAACTCTGTATCCAAAGAATAAAGCTAGAAAGTGGCGTTGTCTTGTTAGGGTTAACACCAGGATTTTGTGGAGTGGTCGTTGTGGTGAAGCAGGAGTCAGCTTGCGGTTAGTGTCGGGAACGGTTCCTGCGCGATCGTCGTTTTATGCAACCGCGGCTTCCGCGTGCGCCACTTTGCTGCCTCGCGCGCCGGCCCGCGTTCAAACCATGACTGGAAAATCCTCATCCCGCGCCCGCCCGCTGCCCATCGACGCGCGTGGTCTGATCGGCAACATGAAGACGACCGCACTCGTGTCTATCCATGGCTCGATCGACTTCATGTGCTTTCCCCGCATCGATTCGCCCACTCTGTTCGCAGCGCTGCTGGACGCGAAAAACGGCGGCGAATTTTCGATCACGCTCGATACCGACGACTACAGTTCGAAGCAGATGTATCTGCCGGAAACGAATGTGCTGCTGACGCGCTTTATGACCGGCGATAGCGTCTGCGAGCTGCTGGATTTCATGCCGATCAACGCGGCTGGCGAAGCGGACAAGGACGACCGCAAGACACCCAACTGTGTGATCCGCGTAGTGCGCGCGCTGTACGGCAGCCCCAGGCTGAAGATTCGCTGCATGCCGCGTTTTTCATATGCCCGTATCGCGCATCGCGCGATTGCCTTCGATGGTGGCGTCCGTTTCGAACCGAAGGACGGCTCCGCATGCGTGACACTCACGTCGACCGTCCCACTCGAAATCGGACACGACATGGCGTTTGGTACGGTGGACCTGCACGAAGGCGAAACGATCTGCCTGATGTTAGGCAACGCTGACGAACTTGAAGAAGCGCAGCTCGATCACGAAGCCGCGCTGCGGGACACAATCGCCAATTGGCGCAAATGGTCGTCACAATCGTCATATCGCGGCCGCTATCGTGAGATGGTGCTGCGTTCAGCGCTGACGTTGAAACTGCTCAGCTCGGACGAACACGGCGCGATCGTGGCCGCGCCGACTTTCGGCTTGCCGGAAGCGCAAGACGGATCGCGCCGCTGGGACTATCGCTTCACATGGATCCGCGATGCCGCGTTCTCGGTTTACGCGCTGCTGCGTCTCGGCTACATCGGGGAAGCACAACAGTTCATGCGCTGGATTGCGGCGCGTAGCCGCGACTGTTCTTCGGATGGCTCGCTGCGCGTGATGTACGCGATCGATGGCGAGCCCGCCTTCGAAGAGCAAACGCTCGACAAGCTTTCTGACGACACCGGCATTCCCGCGCTGGTCGGTAACGGCGCGCGGGATCAGACGCAGCTCGATACGTATGGCGCCCTGCTCGATGCGGTGTACCTGTACAACAAATACGGCGCGGCCATCTCGTACGAAGGCTGGCAGCACGTGACGCGCACCATCGAGTACGTCGTCGCGCATTGGCAGGAACCGGATCACGGCATCTGGGAGTTTCGCAATGGCACGCGGCCGCTGCTGCATTCGCGTCTGATGTGCTGGGTTGCGATGGATCGCGCATTACGGCTTGCGGAGAAGCGGTCGCTGCCTGCGCCGTTTAGCAAGTGGTTTGAGACACGCGATGCGATTCATCGCGATATTCATGAGAATTTCTGGAACGCTGAACGCAATGCGTTTGTGCAAACGCCGGGAACCGCCACGCTTGATGCGTCAGTGTTGATGATGCCGCTGGTGCGCTTTATCGGACCGACCGATCCGCGCTGGCTTGGAACGCTCGATGCGATCGGGGAAGAATTGCGCATTGATCCGCTGATTTTTCGTTATACGCGGGGCTCGAAGCTGGATGGGTTGCCGGGGCTTGAAGGTGGATTTAGCGCGTGTTCGTTCTGGTATGCGGAAGCACTGGCCCGGGCAGGACGTATCGATGAAGGGCGGCTTGTGTTTGAGAAGATGCTTGAGTATGCGAACCATCTGGGGCTCTTCTCGGAAGAAGTGGCTGTCGATGGAAACGCGTTGGGTAATTTCCCTCAGGCGTTGACGCACCTGGCGTTGATCAGCGCGGCGTATCAGCTTGATCGGAGTCTGGATGTGAAGCATGTGCCGTGGATGTAGGCGGCCGACCACGCTCAGACGTCATCTCTTTCGAAAGCATCCGGCAAGCCGGGCATTCGGCTCGAATCCCGGCCTGATTTGGACATCGGACTACGTGAATTTCCAGATCGACGGCCATGTCGGCAGCGTGTGGGCGGCGTTCACGCGTGACGGCAACTCCCTGCCGCTGAACATATTCAAGCCGCTGTTTTCCCTCCTGAACATGTTCGCTCACTGGGCAAGCCTAGCTCATTGCTCTACGGTCACTATCTGCAACGACATCCCGGCGAGCTCGAGGCAATACTCGCGAAATAGCGCGACCCGCGAAGCCGCCGGCACGCGCCGGCGGCGTTCGCCTCTCTTTGCTTCACGCGGACGACGCATCATCTCCGATCTCGAAGGCTCATGCCGGCGTGATAACCAACTTCCCCTGACTCACCTCCACGCGCGCCTTGCCCGAAATCACAAACCCAGCTCTCTCGAGCCATTGCCCGGAAAGACGAATCCAAGGCACGTCGGGACCGTCCGGTTTGTAATCGAGATGGGGCGGGTAACATACAGGCACTTGCCAACGTTGGTGTTTTCTCGCCACCGTCAAGATTCGAACAGAAACATCGTTTACTGCTTTATCATCGGCCTTAGCCATGATCAACTCCTGTTGTGAGTTGGTTGTGGTCAGCGGGTCGTTTGGGTTGCGCCCCATGCGGCCCGCGCTTCTTCTCCTTCCACCTCTCCTTGTCGTCAGGTCTTCCCTTAGAGACCCGCTCTGATTTAGTTAGCGTTCCAAGCTATTTTCCGTGGGTCACGACAGAGTTGCAACAGGTATTCCGTCAGAAAAGCTGTCCTATATCTTTTGGATAGGTTTTTTGATGCTGTTCTCAAGTTCTGCTCATTGCCATGGGGCGCCGTCTTAGCTTTTACCATCACGGTTCAGTTCCAATGCCGGACCCACTCGACTTCGTCGATCCCAACCTTCGATGCGAATTTTCTGAATTTTGAACGACGACGCATACGTGATGTTGTCGCGTGTTACCGTCGTCCGAAGAGTGACGCACAGGATGAAGGTGGATGACACAATTTGCCAAGTTCATGCCTTTTCCGGCTCAAGTGTTTAAAGACATTGGCCTCTTACCATAGCCGACAGCTAGAAATACATCGGTTCTCATCAATTATCGCTTGCGCAGAAATAATCAATCAATTTTCCAACACGATATACTCATGACCGACGTAAAAAAAAGACCCTACTACAAACCACAAAAATGGTTACTCGGCTTGGAGTTGAAGGAGTACAAAGGCGCGCGAGGATGCATTCCCCTTGATACTCAAAAGACCGTATCAATTGACAGACTCGCTCCTGGAGAAAAGCCGCAGCCACCAGCGACTAAACCAGCTACGGAACCGCCGAAAGCCGAAAAACATGCTGAAGTACTACAGTCGAGACAACAGTCAAAAGACAAAGAATTTTCAAAGCAACTGGACGCCGAACCTTGTGAAAATCCACCAATCTTCGATCTTCAGGATGTGCCAGTTGCGATGGACAATTTAGGCTGGAAAGTTTCGGCCAAACTTGCGCGAATTTGGTTCGCGAGTTCCGAGCATATTTATAGTGACGATCCAAAATCGATCCAACCATTAGATGATTGTACAGTAACTCTTGACTGGGCGTTGAAATTCGGGAACGTCAAAAAAAAGTACAAAAATCTTCTTGCAAACGACATTTATAGAGACGCAGCAATCGATTTAGCGAAAAAGAAGACCTTTGATCACATTTATAAGCGATTCTTAGAAGAAAGAGGCGTAAATCTTAGCTTCAACACAAGCCTGTCTTTGGCAGATATTCGACAATTTCATATCGATTGGCAGTTTCAGCTAACAGCATTAAGCGATTGGGATACTATGGAGAATCTTGCGCTAACTGATCTTACGGGTGCATTGGCAAATTTCAATATTTATGTTGCCATAGGTAACGTGGAGATTTCCGGCGAGAAATACTACAGGTATCAAAAAACAGGTAACTTTTATTGCCTTAACGCCATCGGAAAAATTACACACGTCTACGTGTATGTGAAAGATAATTATTCGTTCAATGGAAAGCAATATTTGGGACACTGGAACAAGCATGGAGTAATCATTGCGCCCAGCTCGCTGCTCGGCGCGTCTAGTTCAGTGAAACGAGATTCCGATATTGATATCTGGGTGAAGAGCATCGAAAAACCTGTGGATACACGAAAAAGCTTGTTTGGGAAATTTAAGGAGTCTGACGTTTACTTTCCTGTACATAATTCGCATTATAGGTATTGGCGAGAGAAGCATCATCGCGGTGGCGACTTCATGGTATATTCAAAACCAGTTTATCTTAAATTGAAGAAGCCGATCAATCTTGAACTTGGTGAAATATGCAGACTAGAGTCATCAGACTCATTGGCCTAGCCATTGGCGCTTATCTCGTAATTGGATTGATTGTTTATTTGAATAGGCCAGATTATGACCGTTGCGATGTTGTCACAGAAAAATTAAATGGAGGAGAAAAGAATTTTCACGGCAAGACGTATTCTGTGAAATTGTGCAGCGCAGACATTAAAAACGGAACAGAAATTAAACTCCAGATTTTTAACAATGCTGGAGAATTACTTGCCCGTCGATATTTTTCTTACTACGCGAATTCCGCAACCGAACGAGATTTGCGTGATGGCATGGACTCAATCATATATTACGACAGTTCAAAAGAAGCCCCGATGCAGTCGATATCAATCCCACCGACAAAGTGGGATTGGATTCGAGCTAGATTGCCCCTATTCTAGAGAAAGGAGAGAGAATCTGATTTTCACATTGATCACGCCGGCAGCATTCGCTCCGACCGCGAGAAGCTAACCCCTCAAGGTAACCCGCCCAACAACCGGCACCGCCCGCGTCAACAAGTCCACATAAAACTCGAAGAATCGCGGGTTATCAAACCGCTTCACCACCTTCACTTTCTGCAGTAGCCTGGTGGGCTGCTCCTGCCAATACCCCAGCGTGCGCCCATACCCCGGCCCGAACGCCACATCGACATCAATAAATAGTTCCTCCACTTCAGTCGCATAAGTCGGATCGACCAGATACGCGAGCGCCAGCGTATCGAACACACTCACCGTAGCGTCAACATCGTTCGCAAATTTGCGAGCCATCGAGCTAGCCTTAAAGAGCTTCTGAATCGGACCATCGCCACTGACAATCCGATCGAACACATCTTTGCCGAGCTGCGTGATATTGGTCACATCCAGCGGAATCAACGCCTGCTCGATCGGCTCGCGCATCACGATGCGTGCCGCCTCGGGATCGCACCACACGTTCATTTCCGCGGCTGGCGTCGTATTGCCCTTCACATCCAGTGCGCCCGCCATATAAACGATGCGTTTGATCAACGGCACGATCTCCGGATTCTTGCGAATCGCGAGCGCCAGGTTCGTTAGCGGCGCAATGGCCAGTATCGTGATCTGGTGTGGATGCGCCTTGACCGTATCGACAATAAAGTCGACCGCGTTCTGCTCTCGCAGCTTCGCTCTTTGCGCAAACCCATCCGGCGGCGCAACGAGGTCTGCATCCGACGGCTGCGGCAGATGAAACGCCATCTTGTAGCTTTCGCCGAAGCCGAATAGCGCCCGTTCGTGTTCGAAGCTACGCGGATCGTGTACTAGCGGAAAGTTCGCGCCGGCATAGACACCGACCTCATCTTCGATCCCCAATCGTTCGACAGCTTTCAACGTATCGGCTACTTCCTGCTTCAGCCAGTCGTTGCCGGTCACGACAGTTACGCCCATCAGTTCGATCACGCCCTCGCTGTGCAGTTGCGCGGCCATGGCCAGCACTTGACCGTCGTCGCCGATCGTCGTGAAGTCCGTGTCGAGAATAACCTTGTGATGGTCAGCAACGGTAGCCGTTGCTGCGTGAGCGTTTGAAGTATTCATAAGATCGCCGTCGGGAGTTTGTATCGATCGTGCAGTGCTTTCGCACGATAACAACTGTGCGGCCATCATATCAAGCACGAGGATCTATACGCAGCACAAGCATTGACGCGAACAATTGGCGAAGCGTTCGAACCTCACCTAAATTCAATTGACGGACGGTTTTAACTCATACGAGAAACAACGAACGCATTCCTCGTCTCGTGTCGATAGCAGCAAGGAGAGATCGATGCCCTCTTCTCGACGATCTGAACAAACCCTACATGCCGGACGAGTTCCGCTTTTGGTTAGTGTGATTCCACTCGTCCTTGTTTCGACCTCCGCTCAAGCGATGCTGAAATGTCGAGGCAACGATAACTCCGTGAGCTATGCATCGGAATTCATAGCGGGCGCTTCATGCAGTACCGTCGACAGCGCGTTCAGTCATCCAGCGCCGCAGGCCGCGCTTTCTGCACGTGACCGAACCAGCATTGCGTTGAGCAAAAGCGCGCTAACGAATGGTGCTCAACCGGACTTCCCTCGCAGATCGCCGTACACACCACCTGCGCATTTCTATAACGACGCAGGCAGCGGCACGCGAAAGGAATCGTTGCAAAGCATCGTCCGCGCGACCATGTACTCGTACATCGATAACGGGATCCGCTATTACTTCAGCAGCAAGCCCGTTCGCTTGCCTTCGCACGCGTCACTGATCCTGCTGCATTTTTCATCGACGTGCTTTCTTTGCTCGCGCACACGCGACGTCAACATCACAGCACTCGTGCTGAACACGCGGTCGTACCGACATGAGATCGAAGACGCCGCGCTGAATTTCGGCGTCGATGAGGCGCTGGTCCGCGCGGTGATTCATGCAGAATCAAACTTCGAGCCCAACGCCATTTCCGGCCTCGGCGCGCAAGGCCTGATGCAATTGATGCCCGCCACTGCCCGACGCTTCGGCGTGAAGGATGCCTTTGATGCGGCACAAAACATTCGTGGCGGTGTGCAGTACCTTGCGTGGCTGCTCAAGCACTTCAACGGCGACCTCGATCGGGCGCTGGCCGGCTACAACGCAGGCGAGAACGCGGTAGGCCGATACAACGACGTACCGCCTTATCCGGAGACGCAGTCTTACGTGTCCCGCGTCAAACTGCTGGCGGATCGCTATCGCAGCACACCGTAGCGTGCGCAACTATTTCGTGTTGTCGATCACCACCTGGCCGTTATATTCGACCTTGCCTCTAAAGAAATAATCGGTGCAGGCCTTGTAATCACCCGTGGTGATCAGCGAGAACGGCATCTGATAGTCGACCAGCTTGCAGCCCGTGACCGGCTTTCCATCGCGCCACGAATAGTCCTTGTCGAGGTAGGCCGCGATTGCGCCGGCCGAACCTTCCGCAAAACCGCGCATGTTCGCGCATCCCAGCGGCTCGTCGGATGGAGTCGTAACCTGCAGTTCCTGCGCCATTTCCTTGTATGCCGCAATCCGGTTGACCACCTGCGATCGCTCCGCACCGCCACCGCCGCATTCGATGCCGCCATTGATGATGTACACCGTCGCACCGAAGCCCGGCTTCATGTTGTTGGCCAGATCGATGCTATTGGGCTTGAAGGTACCGTCGACGACCCATGTCATCGGCGGCTTCGGTGTTTGCGGTGTGACGGCGAACCATACCGCCGACGCGAAATTCAACCACGTGTCGGCCACCTTGCCGGGATTATCCAGCAGCGCGTTCACGTCGCCATAAAGTGCCTGAGAGAAGGGGCCAAAGTTGTAATTCCATGACAGCTGCTTGGCGCCGCGCCCGAAGTAGTCGAGATATTGACCCTTGCTGTTTTTGGCGCACGGATAGAAAACCCAGTTGGTTGCGTGCGAGCCGGGCGCGCATTGCTGGTACGAACCAACGGACGATCCTTCTTCGTAGCCCGATTCGCGCAGGTACCACAGCGCCTGCCGCCACATCGGTATCGCGGTATCTTGCGGCATCGTCGCAAGCACCGCATTGTTGTGATCGGGGTAACCGGAGCGCGCCTGGCCCGGTGTCAGCGAAGCCCAGTTTGCGCCGGTTTCCTGAACGAAGTGTGCGAACGATGTGGCTAACAGCTTGTCGCGGCCTCGTCTGAAGCGCTCCACCACCGTGAACCCCGACAACGGCGGCGAAGACGTGATCGCGCTGCGTACCAGCGAAGGCTGCTGGTTCCGCCGCTGCGAAGACGCCTTCATCGAACGACTGGATCGCCGTATCGCCGCCTTGATGAACTGGCCCATCGACCATGGCGAAGGTTTGCAGATACTGCACTATGCGGCAGGCGGCGAGTACCGGCCGCATTTCGACTATTTCCCGCCCGGGCAGCGAGGCAGCGCGATACACACGTCGCGTGGCGGGCAGCGCATCGCGACGCTCATCGTCTATCTCAACGACGTCGCGGGTGGCGGCGAAACGATATTCCCGACGGCCGGCATCAGCGTGACAGCGCGCCAGGGAGCCGCCGTCTACTTCCGCTATATGAACGGGGCCGGGCAACTCGATCCGCTGACACTGCATGGCGGCTCGCCCGTCACGTGCGGCGAAAAATGGATCATGACGAAGTGGATGCGCGAACGCGCAGCGGATAACCACGCGGGGTAAACCGCGGACCATCTTTAGGCGGCACCGCGCACGCGCACGCACACGCACACGCACACGCACACGCACACGCACCACATCCGCACCTGCACCTGCACCACCCGCATCGCACAGCACGCGCACGCGCCACATGAGCACGCCGCCGCGCCATCGCTACGCCTCCATCGTTTCGCTCGGCCGTCATCATCGAATGCTATGCTAATCGCCGCCTCGCAACGCGCGTGGCCAAGCGCTTCACAACCCATTGCCGGCACGCTCCCCGCGCATTCCGGCCCATCGGAACCGCCTCATGCTCAGCCGGTTTGTCCGCATTCTGTTTGCGCTGACGGCCATCGCGCCGCTGTCCATCTCGCTGGCGTTTCAATTCGCGCGTTCGCAAAACTACGCGTGGGCCGCCCTTGCATTTGCACTGTGCCTCGGGCTCGGCCTGCTCGCGCGCGCGATCATCGGCGTCGCGTCTGCGCGCCTCGAAACGCTGAACGTGACGATCCTTAAAGCGAAGAGCGCAGACAAGGAAGTGATCGGCTTTTTCGTCGCCTACGCGCTGCCGATGATCTTTCGCGGTCAGCCTTCGTCACCCGATCTGATCGCGTGGCTATTCGCGGCCGCCATGCTGCTGTTCGTGCTGTGGGGAACGCAGAGCATGCAGGTGAACCCGGTGCTCGGCGTCATGGGTTTTCACTTCTACGAAGTCGACACCGACGGCGGCGTCTCCTACCTGATGATCACGCGGCGCAAGATCAACAACGTGCTGACCATCAAGCGCATCGTGCAGCTGAGCGATTTCGGCATTCTCGAAGCCCGCCATCAACAGGAAAGCGACCACCGATGAACCTGTTTGCCCTGACGCGCGAGAAAGAAACGCGCATCCTGCGTTTTCCGCTGACCGCCGAACTGCAGAAAGAAATCGCACGCGAATTCACCGCGCAACTGCAGGCGTTCGAAGCTGAAATCGACACCGTGCTGCCGTTCGACGGCCGTTACATTCCGGAAGAAGGCGAAGCGCTTGAGATCAAACCATTCCAGGACACCGACGGCCTGATCGATGCGATCGACCGGCCGCTGCGCGTCGAATGGTTCGACTCGGCACGCCATTCGCTTGAAAACGTGAAGGCATTGTTTGTCGGTTATCGCCGCGATGGACGGCACGCCGCGCTGATCCAGAACTTCGAGAAACGCCGGCTGATCTCGAAGAAAAGCCTGTCGATGCTGTTTTCCGGCGCAACCTTCCAGCGCATCCAGGACGACGGCGTCACACTCGACAATCGCCTGCTGGCCGTGCTCGAAAACGGCTCGATCCGTTTCAGGAGCTTCCACTTTTTGCGGCGCGTATTCGATCTGAGCGAGCAATACCGCGAGGCCACCAACGAGGAAGTCGCCGCCTTCGCGACCAACGACAAGATTGCTGTCGACAACGTCGAGCAGTTCGTCGCTTCAGCCGGCGCGTTGATCCGCAAGAAGATCTCGTTCATCACGCAATCGGGCATTCTCGCCGCGCACACGAGCCAGCAGATCGCGCGCTCCGCGCTGCAATTCAATCTGCGCATCGATGTCGATGACAAGGACCGCATCGTGCTGCCCGCCGACAAGGCCGAACTTCGGAAACTGCTGAAGTTCCTCGACGAAGACTATTACGAGTCGCCGCTGTCGAAGACGCGCTTCGTGTCCAGCTCGAAACGCGTGGCGGGCTAGGCGCGAAGAACAAGCGCGCGCGGCGGCAGCAGCCACTGCTGCTGCTCGCAACGCCACCATCGCCGGCATCTTCAGTACGGCAATTCCTGTGTTTCTGCGCACCACCCGTCAACAGGCCGCGCCTCTGCTGCGCAACGCCGCATTGTCTCCACCACAGCGACTAAGCGTCTCCCCGTAGCGCCTTTATCGTCCCGTCCGCCGCGGCAATACTGTCGTCACCTCCCAGCGCACGGCATCGCGAAGCGCGAACGCTATCCGCCCCCGCCGTGCGCATGACCTCACGAAGGCAAATCATGCTGTCACGCGACACCCTGCATTCCGGCGCCTGGCTCGAGAGCTTCCGCGACCTGCCGGCGCACATGCTCTGGAGCCGCGAGCGCATCGAAGCTTCGCTCCAGCGAACCCTTGCGCTGCGCCCGGACAATGGTCCGGTCTGGGTATTCGCGTATGGCTCGCTGATGTGGAACCCTCTAATCCATTTCGACATGCAGGCGGCCGCCACGCTGCACGGCTGGCACCGCAGCTTCTGCCTGCATATGTTTGCCGGTCGCGCATGCACCGAGCGGCCCGGCCGCATGCTGGCACTCGAACCGGGCGGCAGCGCGCAGGGCATCGCGCTCAGGCTCGACCCGCAGACCATGCATGAAGAACTGCAACTGGTATGGACTCGCGAAATGGTGGTGGGCTCGTACCAGCCGACGTGGGCTTCGATCGCGTTCGAAGACGGCACGCACACGCACGCGATCGTATTCGCCGCGGATCCTGCACAGCCGCAATACGCAGCGGACGCATCGGTGCACACGGTGGCGCCGCTGATCGCCGCGGCCAGCGGCCCGCAAGGCACGAACGAAGACTACGTGTTCCAGCTAGAAGCGGCACTAGCCGCATCGCATCTCAGCGACGCATACATCGGGCAAGTGGCTGCGGAAATCCGCCGTCTCACGCAACGCCCCGCAGCAGCCGCGGCATAACACGCGGCCCGCGGACACCTTGCGCCCGTCTCGCTCATCGACAGCACTACACACGCAGCGAACCCTCTAATGGACAAACTTCAGGCGATGCAGGTCTTCACGCGCGTCGTGGACGCCAACAGCTTTTCCGGCGCGGCCGATGCGCTGCATATGACGCGCTCGTCGGTCACGACGATCATCCAGAATCTCGAAGCGATGCTGAAGGTGCGGTTGTTGAACCGCACCACGCGCCGTATCAGCCTGACGCCCGACGGCGCCGCCTACTACGAACGCTGCACGCACATCCTCGCGCAGATCGAAGAGGCCGAGAACGTGTACGCCGAGGTGGCACGCGCGCCGCGCGGCAAGCTGAAGGTCGACATGCCCGGCTCGATCGGCCGCATGGTGATCGTACCGGTGCTCGACGACTTTCACGCGCGCTACCCCGATGTCGACCTGATGCTCGGCACCAGCGATAAACCCGTAGATCTGGTGGCAGAAGGCGTCGACTGCGCGATTCGCATGGGCGCGCTGCAAGACTCGACGCTGGTCGCGCGGCGCGTCGGCACCTCCGGGTTCGTCACGGTCGCGAGCCCCGCGTATCTGGCGCAGCACGGCGCGCCGGCGTCACTGGCGGATCTCGAGCAGCACGTGGCGGTGAACTACTTCTCGAATCGCAACGGACGCCATGCGGCAATGGATTTCGTCGTCGACGGCAAGCCGGTGGAAATCAGGATGCCGTCGAAGCTCGCCGCCAACGATGGCGATACATATCTGCAATGCGGCATCGAAGGGCACGGGCTGATCCAGGTGCCGCACTTCATGGCGCTCGCGTATGTGCGCAAAGGTGAACTGATCGAAGTGCTGCAGCGCTGGCGGCCCGCTTCGCTGCCGATCTGGGTGGTGTATCCGCAGAATCGCCATCTGTCCGCGCACGTGCGGGTGTTCGTCGATTGGGTCGCGGATGTGTTCGAGAAGTGCTGGATGCTGCGCAGGGACGATGTGCCTGCGCTGGCGCTCGCGCCTTCTTTCCCTGCAACGAAGCATGTCGCGCAGACACCGTGCGCGCGAGCGGCGAATGAAGCGCGCAGTGAGACCACCCGCGAAGCCGGTCAACGCGAGCACGTCGTCAGACCCGCCGCGCGTGCATGACAGACTCGGCCGAAACGATACTGCAGCGCTACACAGCGGCGCACTGCCACCGGGCTCGCGCGATATTTCGCTACGAGCGAATTGTCTTATCGAAATGCCTTAACGCACGCCACACACCCAGGCGGAACCTCAGCCCGCCACGAGCGTGACGGACGCCCGGCAGCCCGCAACTGTCTCCACCACGGATACAAAGCGTCGCCAGCCGCCCGCTTTATCCCCGCGAGGGCGTCAACCATACTCCTGCCAACGCTTCAGCCTGTTGCGAGGCACTGCAACGAATCGGGCCACGCAGGCGGGCAAAGCCTCTCTACTTCGATCGTCACGAAACAGTTTTATTTAATCAGGATCCCTTTCCATGAAATCGAATCGAACCCGGCTGTCGATTGTGCTCGGCGCGTTGCTCGTCGCAGGCACCGCTACCGGCATTGGTCTGGCTCTGTCGCTACGCGATGCCGGCCCGGTCGCGAGCGCGCACGCTGCCGATGCGCCACAACCCGCCACCGAAGTCGACGTCGCCACCGTGCTGTCGCAGTCGATCACCGACTGGCAAAGCTACTCCGGCCGTCTGGAAGCAATCGACCACATCGACGTGCGGCCGCTGGTTGCCGGCACGATCGTCGCGGTGCACTTCAAGGACGGCGCGCTGGTGAAGAAAGGCGACGCGCTGTTCACCATCGATCCGCGCCCCTATCAGGCCGAAGTCGATCGCGCCGCCGCGCAACTCGCCGCGGCCAAAGCGCGCTTTGGCTACGCCAGCACCGACGCCGCGCGCGCCGAGCGTCTGCTCGCCGACAACGCGATCGCCAAACGCGATTACGACGAGAAACAGAACGCCGCACGCGAAGCCAGCGCCGGCGTAAAAGCCGCCGAGGCTGCGCTCGAAGCCGCACAGGTGAACCTTGGTTACACCAACATCGTCGCACCGGTCGCAGGCCGCGTGTCGCGCGCGGAGCTGACCGTCGGCAATGTCGTCTCGGTCGGCGCGAACGCACCGGTGCTGACCACACTGGTTTCGGTATCGCCGATCTACGCATCGTTCGACGTCGACGAGCAGACCTATCTGCAATACCTCGGCCGCGACCGCAACACCAGGGTGCCGGTGTCGCTCGGCCTCGCCAATGAAACCGGTTACTCGCGCCACGGCGCGATCGCATCGGTCGACAACCGGCTCGATACGACGTCCGGCACGATCCGCGTGCGCGCGAGCTTCGACAACGCCGACGGCACGCTGGTGCCCGGCCTCTATGCGCGCGTGCAAGTGGGCGGTGGCGCGCCGCATCCGGCGCTGCTCGTCGACGACGCGGCGATCAGCACCGACCAGGCGAAGAAATACGTGCTGATGGTCGACGGCGCGAACAAGGTGCAGTACCGCGAAGTGCAACTCGGTGCGCTGCGCGACAACCTGCGCGTGATCGCGTCCGGCCTGAAAAGCGGCGAACGCATCGTCGTCAACGGCATTCAGCGTGCGCGTCCCGGCGAGCTCGTCGCGCCGCACACGGTCGACATGGCCAACGCTGCCAGATCGGCCGCGTAACGCGCCACGACACATCGGGAGCCACACATGAACATCTCCAGATTCTTTATCGACCGGCCGATCTTTGCGGGCGTGCTGTCGGTCGTCATTCTGATGGCCGGCATCATCGCGATGAAGATGCTGCCTACTTCCGAATATCCGGAAGTGGTGCCGCCGTCGGTCGTGGTGCGCGCGCAGTATCCCGGCGCGAACCCGAAGGTGATTGCAGAAACGGTCGCCTCGCCGCTCGAAGAGAAGATCAACGGCGTCGAGAACATGCTGTACATGCAGTCGCAGGCCAACAGCGACGGCAATATGACGACCACCGTCACGTTCAGGCTCGGCACCAATCCTGACCTTGCTACGCAGCTCGTGCAAAACCGGGTACAGCAGGCGTTGCCGCGTCTACCGGAAGACGTGCAGCGGCTCGGTGTGACGGTCGTCAAGGCTGCGCCGACGCTGGTGATGGGCGTCAACCTCGTATCGCCGAACGACCGCTACGACATGACATATCTGCGCAATTACGCGCTGATCAACGTGAAGACGCGGCTCGAGCGTGTGTCCGGCATCGGTGAAGTGGTGCTATGGGGCTCCGGCGACTACGCGATGCGCGTATGGCTCGATCCGACCAAAGTTGCGCGGCAGAGCATGACCGCATCCGACGTCGTGAAGGCGATCCGCGAGCAGAACGTGCAGGTCGCAGCGGGCCTCGTCGGCGGCGCGCCGATGACGCAGAACGTGCCGATACAGCTGAGCATCAATGCACAAGGTCGACTGAAATCCGAGGACGAATTCCGCAACATCGTGCTGAAGACCTCAGCCGATGGCGCGGTGACGCGTCTCGGCGACGTCGCGCGCGTCGAGCTCGACGCACAGGAATACGGGCTGCGAGCATTGCTCGACAACAAGGCCTCAGCCCAACTGATCATCTATCAGCAACCCGGCGCGAACTCGCTGCAGATCTCCGACGAAGTACGCAAGACGATGCAGGAGCTGAAAGCAGACATGCCCGACGGCGTTGACTACCGGATCGTCTACGACCCGACGCAGTTCGTGCGCGAAAGCATCGACGCGGTCGTGCACACGCTGATCGAAGCGATCGTGCTGGTGGTCGTCGTGGTCATCGTATTCCTGCAGAGCTGGCGTGCGTCGATCATTCCGTTGCTGGCGGTGCCGGTGTCGATCGTCGGCACCTTCTCGCTGATGCTGGCATTCGGTTTCACGATCAATGCGTTGTCGCTGTTCGGCATGGTGCTGGCGATCGGCATCGTGGTCGACGATGCGATCGTGGTGGTCGAGAACGTCGAGCGCAATATCGCTGCCGGCCTCACGCCGCTCGAAGCAACCTACGCGGCGATGCGCGAAGTGAGCGGCCCGATCATCGCGATCGCGCTGACGCTGGTCGCGGTGTTCGTGCCGCTCGCGTTCATGAGCGGTCTGACCGGTCAGTTCTACAAGCAGTTTGCGATGACCATCGCAATCTCGACGGTGATCTCCGCGTTCAACTCGCTGACCTTGTCGCCGGCACTGGCCGCGCTGCTGCTGAAAGATCACCACGCGCCGAAGGATGCGCTGACGCGTGCGATGGACCGCCTGTTCGGACCGTTCTTCAAGCTGTTCAACAAGGTGTTTCAGCGCGGCTCGGAAGCGTACGGCAAAGGCGTCGGCAAGGTGATCGGCCACAAGGTCGCGATGCTTGTGATGTACGGCGTGCTGCTGGCAGCCGCCGGGCTGATGGCAAAGGTCGTGCCGGGCGGCTTCGTGCCTGCGCAGGACAAGGACTATCTGGTCAGCATCGTGCAGTTGCCGAATGGCGCCTCGCTCGAACGCACCGAGAAGGTGATCCGCGAAATGGCCGACATCACGCTGAAGCAGCCGGGTGTGGACAGCGCGGTCGAATATCCGGGCATGTCGGTCAACGGCTTTATGAACTCGTCGAGCGCGGGCGTGCTGTTCGTCGTGCTGAAGCCGTCGAAGCTGCGTCACAAGGGAGAGTCCGCCAACGAAATCGTCGCGGCGCTGAACACGAAATTCGGCGCGATCAAGGACGCGCAGATCGCCGTGTTTCCGCCGCCGCCCGTACTGGGACTCGGCGCGCTGGGCGGCTTCAAGCTGCAGATCGAAGACCGCGGCGCGCTCGGCTACGAAGCGTTGAACACGGCCACCCAGGCGTTCCTGAAGAAGGCGGCGCAAGCACCCGAACTGGGGCCGTCGTTTTCGAGCTATCAGATCAACGTTCCGCAGCTGAACGTGAATCTCGATCGTGTGAAGGCCAAGCAACTCGGTGTCGACATCACCGACGTGTTCGACACGATGCAGATCTATCTTGGCTCGCTGTATGTGAACGACTTCAACCAGTTCGGCCGCGTGTTCCAGGTGCGTGCGCAGGCGGATGCGCCATTCCGTGCGAGCGCCAGCGACATCGGCCTGCTGAAGACCCGCAATGCCGCCGGCGAGATGGTGCCGCTGTCGTCTCTGGTGAAGGTGTCGCCGACCTACGGCCCGGAAATGGTGGTGCGCTACAACGGCTACACCGCGGCAGACATCAACGGCGGCCCGGCGCCGGGCTATTCGTCCGGCCAGGCGCAGGCGGCGATCGAGCGCATCGCGAAGGAAACGCTGCCGCGCGGCATGAAGTTCGAGTGGACCGACCTGACGTATCAGCAGGTGCTAGCCGGCAACTCCGCGCTGTGGGTGTTCCCGATCAGCGTGCTGCTGGTGTTCCTCGTGCTCGCGGCGATGTACGAGAGCCTGACGCTGCCGCTCGCCATCCTGCTAATCGTGCCGATGACGCTGCTGTCCGCGCTGCTCGGCGTGTGGCTCACACGTGGCGACAACAACATCTTTACGCAGATCGGGCTGATGGTGCTGGTGGGCTTATCCGCGAAGAACGCGATTCTGATCGTCGAGTTTGCGCGCGAGCTGGAAATGCAGGGGCGCTCGATCGTGCAGGCCGCGATCGAAGCGAGCCGGCTGCGCCTGCGGCCGATCCTGATGACGTCGATCGCTTTCATCATGGGCGTGGTGCCGCTGGTGATCTCGACCGGCGCCGGTTCGGAAATGCGCCGCGCGATGGGTATCGCGGTGTTCTTCGGCATGCTCGGCGTGACCTTGTTCGGGCTGATGCTGACGCCGGTGTTCTATGTGCTGCTGCGCAAGCTGGCGGGTGGCGAGCAGTTGAAGGACCGGCACGGACACCATCCGCAGATTCACGGTCCCGATGAAGACGATGGTGCACATGCTGCCGCAAGTGCGCGTAAAGCGCCTGCAGCCGACACGGTACGCGAACCGGTTTACGAAGATTAAGGAGCGCAATCATGAAACAATCGATGATCAAACGCGCGTTCGCCGGCTCGCTGCTGCTCGGCGCATTGCTGGTGCTGGCAGGCTGTTCGCTCGCGCCGACCTATGAAGTGCCGGCCGCTGCCGCGCCGACCGCTTTCAAGGAAACGGCACCGTTGCCTGCTGCGGAAGCTGGCAACTGGAAGACTGCACAACCGTCCGAAGCAACCGCGCGCGGCGAATGGTGGAAGGTGTTCGCCGACCCGAAGCTCGATGAACTCGAGCAGCAGGCGCGGGACGCAAACCAGAATCTGAGAGCCGCTGCGGCTCGCGTCAAGGAAGCGCGCGCACTGAACCAGGCAGCGCGCGCGGGCCTCTTCCCGACGCTCGATGCAGGCTTTGGCCCGACGCGGCAAAAGGTATCCGCGGCGTCGCAATTTCAGCCAGATGGCGCCAACGTGCCACAGCAAACCTTCTGGCGCGCACAGGCCAGCGCATCGTATGAGGTCGATTTGTTCGGGCGCGTGGCGTCGAACGTCGATGCCGCGAAAGCCGACACGCAGCAAAGCGAAGCGCTGTTCCGTTCGGTATTGCTCGCGTTGCAGGCAGATGTCGCGCAGAACTACTTCGCGCTGCGTGAGCTCGATGCGGAAGCGGATGTGTTCAGCAGCGCGGTGCAGTTGCGCGAGCAGGCGCTGAAGCTGGTGCAGCGTCGCTTCGCGGAGGGCGATATCACCGAGCTCGACGTGCAGCGCGCGCAGGCGGAACTGGCCACCGCCCGCTCCGATGCGATGACGGTGCAGCGTCTGCGTGCTGCTTCCGAGCACGGCCTCGCGGTGCTGCTCGGCAAAGCACCGGCGGAATTTTCGCTGGCGCCCACGCCGCTGCAGCCGGTGAATCTGCGGGTGCCGCCGGGCCTGCCGTCGGCATTGCTCGAACGGCGGCCCGACGTTGCCGCCGCGGAACGCGCGATGGCTGCGGCGAATGCGCGAATCGGCGTGGCGAAGGCAGCCTTCTTCCCTTCGTTGACGCTCACCGGTACCGGTGGGTTCGAATCGGCGACGCTCGGCGATCTGTTCAAGTGGTCGAGCCGCGCGTTTCTGCTCGGGCCGCTGGCAGGCACCGCGCTGAACGTGCCGATCTTCGACGGCGGCCGCCGCAAGGGCAATCTGGCGAATGCGCGCGCAGTGTATGAGGAAGACGTCGCGACCTACCGGCAGCAGGTGCTGAACGCTTTCCGCGAAGTCGAAGACAATCTGTCGGACATGCGCATTCTCGAAGCGCAGACGCAGGCGCAAAGCGATGCAGTCAACGCATCGCAGCGCGCGGCAGATCTGTCCCGTACGCAGTACACGGAAGGGGCGGTCGACTATCTGAACGTGATCGACGCGCAACGCTCCGTGCTGCAGGCGAAGCGCGCCGCTGTGCAGTTGCAGGGTGTGCAGGCGGCGGCGACCGTCAATCTGATACGTGCGTTGGGCGGCGGTTGGGGCGATGCGGAGCCGGCGGTGGTGCTGCCTCCGCTGGCGCAGAAGTAGGCGCACTCCGGCGCGGTTTTGCTGCAACAGGCAGGCTGAAAAGCACGACGCCCATCCGGGATCGGGATGGGCGTCGTGCTTTGTGCGGTAACGGGTTGAGCGCTGGCGTCGCTTCGATTGAACGGAGGCTCGCTTCGTTCTCATGCGACCTGCGATAGCTTCATCGCAGGCCCGGGCGGTGCAGGCGCGCCCGCCACGCGTTCATTCGTTCAAAGCCGTTGCGACCTCAACCTTCGCCCTCTTCCGCGCGCAGGCTATCCACCAGATGGTTCAACACCGCGCGCGTCTTCGCGGCCATCTTCTGCCCTAGCGGAATGATCGCGTGCACCGGCGGCCCGTTGACATCCGCCTGCGGCAACACATGCACGAGACGCCCCGCGCGCACGTGCGGCAACGCGACACGATCGAGAATCTGCGTCACGCCGAAGCCCGCAATCGCCGCATCGATCAGCACCTGGCCGTCGGCCGTGATCAACACCGGATCGGGCGCGATCTCGCGTTTCGTGTGGCCGTCCTGCACGCTCCAGTTACGCAGCCGGCCGCCCGGACCGCGAAAGACGATCGCATCATGCGCGGCGAGATCGGCAAGCGATTCGATCGGCCCTTTGCGTTCGAGATAGCTTGATGACGCGTACAGGCCGAGCTTCAGATCGCACAGTTTGCGCACCGTCATCTCGCTGTCCACCGGCAACTCACCGATGCGCACCACGATGTCCCAGCCTTCGCCGACCGGGTCCGACATGCGGTCGGTCAGCGCGAGTTCGAACGTGACCTTGCTGTGCTTGCGGCGCAGCGTTTCGAACGCGGGCAGCAGCAGCCGGCCGAAACCAGCCGGCAAGTCGAGACGCACGCGCCCGATCGGTTCGGCACGCCGTGCGGCCAGTTGCTGTTCCGCTTCGCGTAGACCGTCGAGCGCTGCCTGCGCCGCGATCAGATAGGTTTCCCCGTCTTCGGTCAGGCGCACCGCACGCGTGGTGCGCTGGAATAATCGCGTGCCGACCCGCGCCTCGAGACGCTGCACAGCCTTGCCGACGTTCGATTTACTGGTGCCGAGATCCTCGCCGGCGCGCGTGAAGCTGCCGGTCTGCGCGACGGCGATGAAATAGGCGATGTCGGGGATGGATGTGTCTGCGCGCTCGACCATGTCGGTGCTCCAGCGAAGCGGTAAGCGGCGTGTTGGGCCGCGTTGGACGACACTGTAACCGCTGGGTGAGGTATGGGAAAGATGGTGGCTCACAAACTACGATGGGCCACTGTACGCCGCGATGCCGCGCTACCGGCAACCGCGGCGCCCCGCGCCACCGTCGGGGCATTGTCTCCGTACCGGCGACGCTCTGGCATCGGCCGAGGCGTTTATCTGCAGACGCCTGACGGATAAATTGTGGTCATCCCAACCAGACGCCGTACAGGACACCGCAATGAAACTCTACATCGCACAAGCCACCTGCTCGCTCGCCGTGCAAGCCGTCTTCAACGAACTGGGCGTCGACGCCGAACTGATTCACTACGACGTGTTCGGCAAATCGACCAGCACTGGCGACACGTTCACCGAAGTCAATCCGCTCGCCTACGTGCCGGCGCTCGTACTCGACGACAAGCACGAAGAACCGCTGACCGAGACGGTTGTGATCGCTTCGTATCTGGCCGATCAGCATCCCGAAGCAGGGCTGATTCCGGTGCGCGGCACGTTGGAACGCGTACGGATGGATCAACTGCTCACCTTCGTCGCCACCGAGATCGCGCAGAAGCACATCCCGTTGATGCGCAAGCTGCTGACCGAAGACGGCACGCAGTGGACCCGCAACAAGCTGGTCAACGCGTACGCGCAACTCGATGCGCGTCTCGCCGACGGACGAGCCTATCTGACCGGCGAGCAGTTCACCGTGGCGGACGCTTATGTGTGGGCAACGATGTGGCACGAACGCTCGGGCGCGCAGATCGGGCACCTGCAGCATCTGATGGAATACATTCGCCGCATCGAGGCGCGGCCTGCAGTGCAGAAAGCGCTGAAGGACGAAGCCGAGATCGTTGCCGCGCACGCGCTGCGAAAAGCGGCGTAAGAAGGATCAGGCGGCGGGCGCAAGGCCTCGGGGTTGGCCGACCGGCGTCACAGGAAGCCGGCACACGTGAACGTGTCCCCTTGACCCGGGCCCGCCATTGCAACTGGCACGCGAAGGCATCCGAACACAAGCGCCCGCAGTATAGCGACGCGCGCACGTACAGAAAATCAGCCGAGCGCCCCTTTCTACAGCCGTCCGTAAGCCGCCTGACTTATCATCCGCAAAAACCCTCAGCGGCGCCCTCAGTGGCGCGTTGTCCGCCCAACCCTGATCGAGGAGCTCCCCTTGCCGCAATCGAAGATTCAGGCCGTCTACATGCGCGGCGGCACCAGCAAAGGCGTATTCTTCCGCCCCGAGTGGCTGCCCACCGACCCCGCGTTGCGCGACCGCATCCTGTTGCGCGTGATCGGCAGCCCCGACCCCTACGGCCAGCACATCGACGGCATGGGCGGCGCAACCTCGAGCACCAGCAAAGTTGTGATCGTCGGCCCGTCGTCGCGCGCCGATTGCGACGTCGACTATCGCTTCGGCCAGGTCGCGATCGACAAACCCGTAGTCGACTGGTCCGGCAATTGCGGCAACCTGACCGCCGCAGTCGGCCCGTTCGCGATCGCGCAAGGCCTCGTCGACGCGCCGCGCGACGGCGTCGCCATCGTGCGCATCTGGCAAGCCAACATCAACGCGAAAATCATCGCGCACGTGCCGATGCAGAACGGCGAGGTCGTAGAAGAAGGCGATTTCGAACTGGATGGCGTCACCTTCCCCGCCGCCGAAATCAGGATCGAATTTCTCGACCCGGCCGGCGACGGCGACCCCGAAGCCGCCGGCGCAGCGATGTTCCCCACCGGCAACGCCATCGACACGCTCGATGTACCCGGCGTCGGCGCGATCGAAATGACGATGATCAACGCGGGCAACCCCGCGATCTTCATCGATGCCGCGACGCTCGGTCTCACAGGCACCGAATTGCAGCGCGATGTAAACACCAACGCCGCACTGCTCGCACAAGCCGAAGCAATCCGCGCACACGCCGCCGTCCGCATGGGCCTTGCCCTCTCCGCCGAAGAAGCCACGCAGTTGCGCCCGCATACGCCGAAGCTCGCGTTCGTCGCCGCACCGGCAAGCTATACCGCTTCAAGCGGCAAGCCCGTCGACGCCGCCACGCTCGACATCAACGCACGCATCTTCTCGATGGGCAAACTTCACCACGCGATGACCGGTACCGGCGCGATCGCCATCGCGGTCGCGGCCGCGATTCCTGGCACGCTCGTCAACCGGCAAGTGGCACGCAGCGACGGCAGTGTGCGTTTCGGCCACCCGTCGGGCAGCCTCGCAGTGGGCGCACAAGCCCAGCTGCGCGACGGCGACTGGGCAGTAACGAAAGTGGTGATGAGCCGCAGCGCGCGGCGGCTGATGGAAGGCTACGTGCTGGTGCCCGCCGCGCTCAGCGGCGTTTCCTGAACGGGATCGTGACGGCCGATTGCGGCCCGCACATGGCAGCATGCGGCGGCTCCGGCGCTTCCTCGCGCCGTGGCTGCCCCATTTGCCCTAATTGCCCCATCGAAGACGCAGCGCCTTCACGCGCGCAAAACGCTTCCCACGCAACGCCTTGCGGGTCGACCGTCCATGAGCGGTCGGTGAGCGTATAGCGGTAGTCGCCGGGCATCTCGCCGTCTTCGGCAATTTCTGCCAGCGCAAAGCGGTTGCGCACTTCCAGCAGTTCTTCTTCGGTCTCGACCTGAATGCCGAAATGGTCGACGCCCGACCTGACCAGACGCTGCGAAATCGCAAAGTTCACCGCGGGATCGATGAGCTCCCATTTGCAGTAATCGTCCTTGCGCACGGTCGGCTCGACGCCACCGAACATCGCGCTGTAGAAGCGGATGCTTTCTGCAAGATCCTCGACTGAAACATGAATGTGCATGCGCTTCATCACGTTGCTCCAAGCAGTTTTATGGCTTTTTTGCGCTCGCCAGCACGCAAGGCATCGGTACCCGGATGTCGTCGCCGCTTCGATACGGCACGCAGTCTTGCAAAATAGACTGCTCGATCGACGCGAGTGCCTGCGGCGTCTGCGCTCTCAACAATGCTGCCATACGCACGCCGCCGAGCAACATATGGAAGACGGTTTCCGGCGCGCGCGTATGAAGCATCTGACTGACTTCGGCGACGTGAGGTTCGCAAAAACGCGCCGCAAGCAATGTACGTTTGCACTCGTTCCAGTCGCTGAATCGTTCGAAGGGCGGCCCTGGCGGCAGCGGCACGTCCATCTTCCCATAGGTTTTGAGCGCCTTCAGCGTCATGCCGAAACCCACCGCCCGCTCTGGCATTGCCCATGCAGTAAAGGCCAGCTTGCCGCCGCGCCTGAGCACGCGGAACGCCTCGGCCAGCGCCCGGTCGGGATCGGCGAAATGCAAGATGCCGAAACTGATGCCGACCGCGTCGAAGCTCTCGTCGGCAAACGGCAGCGCGTCCGCGCTGGCGACGCGGAATTCGGCCGCGGGCCACGCGCGCGTGGCGGCGTCGATCATCGCCTGCGCGAAATCCACGCCGGTTGCCCGCGCGCCGCGCTGTGCGGCGCGGCCGGCCACGTAGCCAGGACCCGTTGCCACGTCAAGGAATTGCGTGCCGGCACCGACTTCGAGCACGTCGAGCAGCGCACCGCTGGATTGCTGCGTCACGTCGCCAAAAGTGGCCTGATAAACGTCGGCGGTGTTCTCCCAGCCTGCGTGCTCGAACTGGGTAAAGTCATCGAATGCCATGCAATTTGTTCCTGGTCGTCGGGGCGGCAGTGGCACAAACGCGCTTCATCGTGCGATGTGGCCATGCGTAATCGCGCCACAATTACCACGAAAGAGCAATCTTGCCATCATCCAATACGAAAACAGCACAAGAGCCCCGAATATTCCTTTGCGCTACCTGATTGGGTAGCGCTTCGGCATCCTATTCCTCGACTCCGCAGCGTGAATCGTATCCGCTCGCGTGAACGTCAGGCATCTTCAAAAGTATCTTTCGCGGGTGCCATGCGATGGCGGACAGGCGGCCTGTCTGCGTTGTCGCACAAGGCTTTGGCGGCAAGGTTGCCGCGCCCGCGCTGCGCCTATGCGTGCTGTACGCTGAACTCCGTCAGCACCGCGCACAGCCGTTCGACAGCCGCTTCACTCACGGCGTTATAGAGCGACGCACGCAACCCGCCAATCGACCGGTGGCCGTCCAGACCCGTCAGGCCCTGGTCGAGCGCAGTCCGAATGAATGCGCGATCAAGGCGATTGTCACCGAACGTAAAAGCAACGTTCATGTTCGAGCGCCAGCGCGCATCGGCATGAATCGTTACCGCGTCGCCCAGCGTATCGAGGGTGTCGTACAGGCGCCGCGCCTTGCGCTCGTTGATAGTTTGCATCGCATGCAATCCGCCGATGTCGGCACGCAGCCAGCGCGTGACCAGCATCAGCACGTAGATCGCAAATACCGGCGGCGTGTTGTAGTTCGAGCCGTGCAGCACGTGGGTGCGGAAATCGAGAATGGCGGGCAATCCGTTGGGGATCCGATCCAGTAGAGCACGCTCGATCAGCGCCACCGTCACGCCGGCCGGGCCGAGGTTCTTTTGCGCGTGCGCATAGATCATCGAGTAGGCGCCGGGGCAGATCGGCTTCGACAGAAAGTCCGACGACATGTCGGCAATCAGCGGCGCAGCAATCGCGCCGCGCTCGCAGTTGGGGAACTGCAAACCCTCCACCGTCTCGTTCGATACGTAGTGCAGATAGGCGGTGGACGGCGCGACGTCCAGTGCGGACAGGTCCGGCAGGCTGCGATAGCCGCTCGCGCTGCCGTCCCAGATGATGCTGCGTTCGGTAAGCTTTGCAGCTTCGGCAGTAGCCTTTGCGCTCCAGTAGCCGGTGCTCAGATACGCGGGCGGCACGGCCGGACGCGCGGCAAAGTTCATCGGGATCATCGCGAATTGCAGGCTGCTGCCACCTTGCAAAAACGTGACGGCGTAGTCGTCCGATACGCCGAGCAGTTGCCGCAGGTTCTGCTCCGCCTCGTCGAGTACGGCGCGGAACCAGTCTGACCGATGGCTCATGCCGAGCACCGACATACCGGTGTCGGGCAGCGCGATAATCGCGTCGCGGGTCTGCTCGAGGACAGATTCGGGCAGCGCGCCAGGGCCGCCGGAGAAATTCAGCGCGTTCAGTTTCATATTCGATTGTGCGCAGAGGCTTGAATGCAGGCATCGGCGGCCGTCGCACGAGCGCGAGGTGCCAGTGACGAACATATCAGTGCCACGGGTCGCGCAAATGGCGAAACAGAGGGCCGAATGGCCGCCTGTTCCCCGGAGCCGGCGGGCGGCAGCGGTCATAAGGTGTGGGACATCGCGCGCGTGCGGGTAGACGCCGCATCGCACGTAGTATTTCAACGCGACGTCTGAACGCAACGTTTCAGCTGGCTTTCGAAAGAAGGATCGACATGGCGCCTTTCGCCGATACCGCCGACGGTTCACCGCGCGCCCGCGCAGAAGTAGGGCACGCCGATGCCAGCTCGCACGCGCCGGATGCGCACGCCGCGACGCACGGCCCGGTTGTCACGCTCGCAGCCGCGCTCGATGCCGACCCGCTGAGCAGCGCACTGCATGCCGCGCTGGCCGAGGCCCTGCATGAGGCCGGCGATGAAAACAGCGCGCTCGCGCACCGCATCGCGGTGGAGACGTTCAATACGATTGCGAGTGCAACTGAAAGCGAAGCGCTCGCCGGCGTATCGTCGCCGTTGCTCACCGCGCTGCCGCTTTATAACCTCGCCACCGCGTACTTCATGCGCGGCAATCACGAGGCCGCCGTGCGCTGGTACCAGCACACGGTGGCGATCGCACCGGATCTCGCGATGGCGCATCAGAACATGGCGGCTGTCCTCGAACTGCTGGGCCGTCAGACCGAAGCGCATGAGCATCGCGACCGCGCGTACCAGTTGCAACGCGTGTTCGTCGAGCCGTGCGATGCGCCCACGCGGCGCGTGCTGATTCTGTGCGCCGGTCGCGGCTCGGGCAACGTGCCGTTCGAGACCTTGCTGCCGGGGCCGACCAGCTATCGGATCAAATACGCGATCGACTACGCCGCCGATGCCGAAGATTTCCAGCTGCCGCCCCACGACCTCGTGTTCAACGCGATCGGCGACCCCGACATCGCGCAGCCGTTGACCCAGCGTCTCGCAGGCTTCGTGCAACGCTGCGGACGTCCGCTGCTGAATCGTCCGGATGCGGTGATGCGCACCCAGCGCCATCTGCTGCCGCAATTATTCGCCGGTCTCGACGATGTGTTGACGGCGCCGTGCATGCGGCTCGACGCCACGCCCGCTTCGAGCGACGCGCTGTTCGAACAGATCGTGCAGGGCCGGATTGGTTTTCCGCTGCTGCTGCGGCCGCTCGCTACGCATGGCGGCGATGGCCTGACGCTGCACGAATCGCTCGACACGCTGTGGCCCGCGGTGCAGGCACTGAATGCACCGTGCTATCTGACGATGTTCCGCAACTATCGAAGCGCGGATGGGCATTTCCGCAAGTACCGCAGCGTGTTCGTCGATCGTGTGCCGCTGCCTTACCATCTCGCGATTTCACCGCAATGGATGGTCCACTACTTCTCGGCGGATATGCTGGCGCATCCGTGGAAACTCGACGAAGAGCGGCTCTTTCTGGAAGATCCGCGCGCCGCGCTCGGCGCGCGCGCGGCCGATGCGCTCGTCGCGATCGGACAGCGGCTCGATCTCGACTACGGCGGGGTCGACTACACCGTGCTGCCCGATGGACGCGTGCTGGTGTTCGAGGCGAATGCCACGATGCTGGTGCATCGCGAAGCCGTCGACGGCGTGCTGGCGCACAAGAACGGCTTCGTCGAGCGGATCGTCGATGCGTTTGAACAGATGCAGGTGGCGCGCTGCGGCAAGTAGTGCAGCGCGCCGCTGCTTTCTGCTAATGCGTGGTGCTCACCGCTGCCGCGCGCTCGGTGTGCCGGCTCATCATCAGCGTCAGCACCGCGGATAGCGCGAGGAACGCGGCCACCACATAGAGGCCAGCCGCGTAGCCACCGGTCTGCGACTTCAGCCAGCCGATCACGAACGGTCCGACGAAGCCGCCGAGATTGCCGACCGAATTGATCATCGCGATACCAGCCGCGGCGCCCGCACCGGACAGGAACGAAGCCGGCATCGCCCACAGCGGCGCCTTCGCCGCGCTGATACCGACATTCACCATCACCAGCGCCAGCACCACGCCGACGATGCTATGCGCGACGCCCGCGAACGCGAGCCCAAGCCCCGCCACGATGCACGGGATGATGATGTGCCACGTGCGCTCGCCCTTGCGATCCGAACGACGCGCCCACAGGATCATGCCGACCACCGCGAGGACGTTCGGAATCGCGTTGAGCATGCCGGTGCCGAACGGGGTGAAGCCGAACTGCCGGATGATTTGCGGCGCCCACAAGCCGAGCGTGTACAAGCCCGCCGACGTGCCGAAATAGATCAGCGCCATCACCATCACGCGCGGATCGGCCAGTGCGCGCAGCGCGCCCGCCGTATGGCCGGCGTGCTGTCCGCGCGCGCGGCTTTCTTCACGCAGCGTCGTAACCAGCCAGTCGCGCTCGTCGGGCGCGAGCCACGGCGCCTGCTCCGGCTTGTCGATCAGCACCTTCAGCACCGCGAAGCCGAGCAGCACAGCGGGGATCGCTTCGAGGATGAACAGCCATTGCCAGTTCGCGAGGCCGCCGAAGGTCGGCAGTTCCATCAATGCGCCGGAAATCGGCGAGCCGATCGCGCTCGACAGCGGCGCCGCGGCCATGAAGGCCGCCGCAGCCACCGCACGTTGACGTGCCGGGAACCACTGGCTCAGATAAAGGATGATGCCCGGAAAGAAGCCGGCTTCCGCGACGCCCAGCATGAAGCGCAGCACATAGAACGAAGTCGGCCCGCTGGCGAAGGCTGCCGCGGCCGACACGAGACCCCACGTGATCATCACGCGTGCAATCCAGATACGCGCACCGACCTTGTTCAGGATCAGGTTGGACGGCACTTCGAACAGGAAGTAGCCAAGGAAGAAGATGCCACCGCCGAGACCGAACATGGTCGGCGAAAGTCCGAGTGCCTTGTTCATCGACAGCGCGGCGAAGCCGACGTTCACGCGGTCGAGGAAGCTGACGAAATAGAGCAGCATCACGAACGGCAGAATGCGCCAGGTGAGCTTGCGTACCACACGGGCCTGTAAGTCGACCATTACTGTCTCCGGTTGGCTGCGCCGTGACGCGGTGCGTCCGGCGCGTTTGTGCTTGTATGTGCGCTTGCAGGTACGTGCTGCTGCCGCTGGTGCGGCGGCAGCGCGGGCGGCGCCCGGCATCAGGGCCGGTGCGCCGCGTCGGTACGGCTGCGCGAGTGCTGCTTTTTGCTACATGTTGCTTGTGGTGCTCGCGCTGCTTGCTCGCAGCGCATGTCGTGTGACTGCGTCGTAACCCGACGTCGCTACCGTTATGCCGCGAGCGCTGCGCCGGCATGCGCCGCGATGTGCTTGCACACCGCTTCGGTCACCTGCACCGTGGTCGCCTTGCCGCCGAGATCGCCGGTGTGCAGCGACGTGTCTGCGGTTACATGCTCGACTGCGGCCATCACCAGTTTCGCGGCTTCGTTTTCGCCGAGGTGCTCGAGCATCATCACCACCGACCAGAAAGTGCCGACCGGATTCGCGAGCCCCTTGCCCATGATGTCGAAGGCCGAACCGTGGATCGGCTCGAACATCGACGGATAGCGACGCTCCGGATCGAGGTTGGCGGTCGGCGCAATGCCGAGACTGCCGGCCAGCGCAGCCGCCAGATCGCTGAGGATGTCCGCGTGCAGGTTGGTCGCGACGATCGTGTCGAGCGAAGCCGGACGGTTCACCATCCGCGCGGTCGCTGCATCGACCAGTTCCTTGTCCCACTTCACATCCGGGAATTCGCGCGACACGTGCAGCGCGATCTCGTCCCACATCACCATCGCGTGACGCTGCGCGTTGCTCTTCGTGATCACCGTCAGCAGCTTGCGCGGCCGCGATTGCGCGAGGCGGAACGCGAAACGCAGCACGCGTTCGACGCCGGCGCGCGTCATGATCGACACGTCGGTGGCCACTTCGATCGGATGGCCCTGATGCGCGCGGCCGCCGACGCCTGCGTATTCGCCTTCCGAGTTCTCACGCACGATCACCCAGTCGAGGTCGGCCGGCTTGCAGCGCTTCAGCGGCGCGTCGATGCCCGGCAGGATGCGCGTCGGGCGCACGTTCGCATATTGATCGAAGCCCTGGCAGATCTTCAGGCGCAGGCCCCATAGCGTGATGTGATCGGGAATGTGCGGGTCGCCGGCCGAGCCGAACAGAATCGCATCCTTGTCGCGCAGCGCGTCGAGGCCGTCGGCGGGCATCATCACGCCGTGTTCGCGGTAGTAGTCGCCACCCCAAGCGAAGTTCTCGAATTCGAAGCGGAACGCGTTGCTGCGCGCGGCCAGTGCTTCGAGCACCTGCTGGCCGGCAGGAACCACTTCCTTGCCGATACCGTCGCCGGGGATCGTCGCGATGCGATAGGTCTTCATGCTGATGTGTCTCCGAAATAGTTGGGCGTTGAATCAATGGTAGAGATTCGACGGGAGATTCATGCGCTGTTAGACTTAAAGCACCTTTAACCGCAGGTTAACAATCCGCAGCGGATATGAGTGGATCGGTACAACCCGAAGACCTCGCGTTTTTCTCGGTGCTGGCCGGGCGCGGCAGCCTGACCGCGACGGCGCGCGAACTGGGCATCTCGACAGCCGCCGTCAGCAAGCATCTGGCACAGATGGAAGCGCGCGCTGGCGTGGCACTGGTGAACCGTACGACGCGCCGCATGAGTCTCACCGCCGAAGGCGAGATCTATCTGACGCACGCGCGGCGGATTCTCGGCGAGATGGAAGAGCTCGCGCAGTTGCTGGGCGGCGCGCGTGCCGCGCCGAAAGGGCTGCTGCGTGTGAACGCGACGCTCGGCTTCGGCCGCAGCCATATCGCGCCGCTGATCTCGCGCTTCGTGCAGCGCTATCCGGATGTGGACGTGCAATTGCAGTTGTCGGTCGATCCGCCTCCGATCAGCAGCGACACCTACGACGTGTGTGTGCGCTTCGGCGAGCCGCCCGATGCGCGCGTGATTGCACGACGCGTTGCGCCGAACCGGCGCTTGCTGTGCGCGGCGCCGTCGTATCTGATGAAGCACCGGCTGCCGAAGACGCCGGCCGATCTCGTGCATCACAATTGCATCGGCATTCGCCAGGGTGACGATGGCTACGGCGTGTGGCGTCTGACGAGCGGGCGCGGCACCGCGCAGAAAACCGCGACGGTGCGGGTGCGCGGCAACCTGACCACCAATGACGGTGAAATTGCGGTGAAGTGGGCGCTAGAGGGACACGGCATCCTGATGCGCGCCGAGTGGGACATCGTCGACTATCTGCGCACCGGCATGCTGGTGCATGTGCTGCCGGAGTACCGCACGCCCGATGCGGATATTTTTGCGGTGTATTCGCCGCGGCATCAGATGTCGGCGCGCGTGCGCGTGTTTGTGGATTTTCTGACGGCTTCGCTGGGGGTGTAGAAAGAGACTGCGGCAGCGGGGCGTGCTGCTGATGTTGCAGCGTTGCGTTGTGCTGCTTGCGTTGTGCTGCTTGCCGCGAGCGTTGTCGCGGCTACTTTTCGCTGTCGACGATCTTCGTCAGGTTCGTGCGCACCTTCTGCAGCAGCTTGATCAGTTGCTGCGCCTCCTGTGCGCTCAAGCCCTGCAGGCCCTCTTTCGCCACTTCGTCGCCGACCTTGCGCGCCTTGTCGAGCGTGCGTTCAGCCTTCTTCGTCAAACGGATCTGCTTTTCGCGGCGGTCGGATGGATTGTCGATGCGCGCAATCCAGCCGCCCTCTTCCATCCGGTCCAGTAGACGGCACGCCGAAATCGGCGCGACGTCGAGCAGGTCCGCAAGGCGCGCCTGATTGATGTCGCCATAGTGCGACAGATACGCAAGCGCACGGCACTGCGCGCGCGTGAGGTCCAGCGACGATCTGGCCAGATCGTCGAAGCGCTTGCCGCACAGGCGGCCGACATCCGAGATCAGGAAGCCGACACGCTCGTCGAAATGGGTTTTCGTCATCGGGCGATTATACGAAACGCAGATGTGCGCACAGTATAGAAACATCGCCGATGCGGCGCACACGTCGTGCATTGACTCTGTAGCGCGTTATCGCTCTTTAGCCCGCGCGGCCCGCTTAGCCTTCGATACGCCCGCGCGTCACGCCCAGCAGCGCAGCCATTGCATCGCGCGCACGCGGCCCGTCGCGCTCGCGGATCGCTTCGAACACCGCGGTGTGTTCATCCAGCGACGCGTTGAATACTTCAGCGCGTTTCGCGTTCAGACGCAATTGCGCCTCGAGCGTGCGCTCGATCAGCGTGCCGAGCGGAATCAGCAATTCGTTACTGCACGCCGCCAGCACGCTTAGATGAAACTCGAGATCCGCCCGCACCCACTCGTCGACATTGCGCGACGCGACCATCGCCTGATGCGCGCCGGCCAGCGCAGCGAAGCTCGCCTCGCTATGCGAGGTCGCCGCCAACCCCGCGGCATACGGCTCGATCATCTCGCGCATCTCCTGCAGCTTCAGCGCGAATTCCATCGGCGCCGCGACCCGCGAGTACCAGTCGAGCACATCGACGTCGAGCAGATTCCATGCGAGCTTTGGCCGCACCCGCGTGCCGACGCGCGGCCGCGATTCGATCAGCCCCTTCGACGTGAGCGTGCGCAGCGCCTCGCGCAGCACCGTGCGGCTCACGCCGAAGCTCTCCATCAATTCCGCTTCGCGCGGCAGGATCGATTCGGGCGCGTAGTCGCCGCGCAGGATGGCGGTGGCCAGCAAAAAGGCGACGCGTCCGTGCAGGTCTCGCTGAATGGCGGTTCTCCGGCGCCGCGGGCAGCGCTTGGTGGGTTCGATGGGCAGTCAGACGACGCGCGATTATCCGGCATCCGGCTCGAGGCGAGGCGAAACGTGCAACGGAAGGTCGCCGCGGCATGCATCGACGCAGTTGAACGCCGCCGTGCCGGTATCTCCTGTTTGTCGCTCACCGTGCTCGCTGGCAAGCAACGCCTCGCGCTCGTTACCGAATCACGGCGAATAATACTATTAATAGTATTTAAACGCGATTTTGTTGTAGCATGTGGCTCCCCGGACTTCGAGCTGTCCGCCAAACCGACCTCAGCCGCCACTCACAGGAGACGCCGCCATGAAAATCACCCGCATCGAAACCTTCATCGTCCCGCCGCGCTGGTGCTTCGTGAAAATCGAGACCGACGAAGGTCTCGTCGGCTGGGGCGAGCCGGTAGTCGAAGGGCGAGCGCACACGGTCGCGGCGGCGGTCGACGAACTGTCCGACTACCTGATCGGCAAAGACCCGCGTCTGATCGAAGACCACTGGCAGGTGATGTATCGCGCCGGCTTCTATCGCGGCGGCCCGATCTCGATGAGCGCGATCGCCGGCGTCGACCAGGCGCTGTGGGACATCAAGGGCAAATTCCATGGCGTGCCGGTGCATGCGCTTCTTGGCGGCCAGGTGCGCGACAAGATCAAGGTCTACTCGTGGATCGGCGGCGACCGGCCGAGCGACGTCGCGAACAATGCGCGCGCCGTTGTCGAGCGCGGCTTCAAGGCGGTGAAGATGAACGGCTCGGAAGAGCTGCAGATCATCGACACCTTCGACAAGGTGCAAGGCGTGATCGACAACGTCGCCGCGGTGCGCGAAGCGGTCGGGCCGAACGTCGGTATCGGCGTCGATTTCCACGGCCGCGTGCACAAGCCGATGGCCAAGGTGCTCGCCAAGGAACTCGACCCGTTCAAGCTGATGTTCATCGAAGAACCGGTGCTGTCGGAAAACGTCGAGGCCCTGCGCGACATCGTGAACCAGACCAGCACGCCGATCGCGCTCGGCGAGCGGCTCTATTCGCGCTGGGACTTCAAGCACATTCTGGCGGGCGGCTACGTCGACATCATCCAGCCGGATGCATCGCACGCGGGCGGGATCACCGAGTGCCGCAAGATCGCGTCGATGGCCGAAGCGTACGACGTCGCCGTCGCGCTGCACTGCCCGCTCGGGCCGATCGCGCTCGCCACCTGCCTGCAGATCGATGCGGTCAGCTACAACGCGTTCATCCAGGAGCAAAGCCTCGGGATTCACTACAACCAGGGCAACGACCTGCTCGACTACATCAAGAATCCGGAAGTCTTCAGGTACGAAGGCGGCTACGTGTCGATTCCGCAGGGCCCGGGGCTCGGCATCGAAGTGAACGAAGACAAGGTGCGCGAGATGGCGAAGGTCGGCCACCGTTGGCGCAATCCTGTGTGGCGCCACACGGACGGCAGCGTCGCCGAGTGGTAAGCCGCGCACACGTCGTGACGAGGTAAGCACGCCGCCCCATGGGCGGCGTTTTTCATTGGCGCAACGTCATTGCCGCGCTGATATGGCCCGGCGTTTCAGCGGCGATACATTTTTTGCGCGATGGCCTTGCGAAGCGCCCTTCGTGAGCTCGTCGCGCACTTGCCCTCTTCCTCCGCAGCCTTGCTGCGCAAGGCGTTGCGCAACGCGGCGCGAAAACTGGCTCACTGTTTGCTGAATGGTCTGCACACGATCTACCTAGCCGGTGTGCGCCATGACCGAATATCTTCCCGACTATCTGGTCCGCCAACAGGCGGCCGTGGGCGCGCTCGTCGCTTTCGGCGTGCTGCGTGTGATCGGCGCGGCCGTCGCCTGCGGGCGCGGCTGGCGCATTTCGTATATGGAACGTTGCTTCATCGCCGCCGCGGTGCTGTATTGCCTGCCGCAGCTGTTCGATCTGCTCACGCACACGTACGGCCTGCGCTCAGCGGCCGCCGAACTGGAGGGCAAGGCCGCCGGTTGTGCGATCGCGCTGTTCTGCGCGCCGATTCTGGGGCATCGGCTCGGCTACGAATGACGCGCCACGCGTTTCAGGAATGAGACAGAGACGACGCGGGGCGGATCGGCGACGAGTGCGACGTGCCATGTGCGCGACGTCCGCCACGCGCACTACTCGCTCCATGTATCAGGCCCTGACGCTGGCTAGACGTTCAGCACACGAGCGCGCCGCGCGTCCCTCAACCCAGCGCGGCAAACCCCGGCACGCTATGCGACAACACCGCCGCCGCCGCGAACACGCCAAGCATCACCAGCGCCTCGAGATAGATCAGGTTGCTGAACGTGTGCGCATCCACCGTCGATGCGGTGCGGCGCAGCCGCGGCAGCGCCGAGAAGCGGTTCAGACCACCGATTACCAGCGCCAGCGCAACCAGCGCGAGCTTCAGTTCGAGCACATGGCCCCATGTGCTCTCTTCGATCGCCGCGAGCGAACCGCCCGAGCCGCGCACCCCGTTGAACGCGCCGGTTGCGAGCACCAGCAGCGCCGACACCAGCGACACGTTCGATAACTGCGTCGCGGTGCGGATCAACACGCCGCGCGCCACCGATATGCCAAGCGCCGGCAGCACCGAGAAGCCCGCCGCCAGCACCAGCCCGCCCCACACCGCCGACGCCAGCACATGCAGCGTATGAAAGCCGATCGCCGGCGACACCGCGCCCGCATCGGCCGCATGACCGAGCGACGCCTTGCCTGCAGCCACCGCGACCACCGCCAGCCACCACAGCGCGTGACGCGCCGTGCCGGTGTGACTCGACAGCGACGTCAGCAACAGCACCACCGCGCCGCCGAACGCAACCGCCCACGCATAGCCGACATGGGTTTGCGCAAGCACGGTCGGCACCACGCCGAGCGCGGCGGGCAACCCGACACCGCCCATCGAAGCCGCTTCATACAGCAGCCAGCCGAGATCGGCCAGCACCAGAACGATCGCCCCGCTCTGCATCGAGCGTTGCGCGCGCAGCCACGCGGGCCGCGCCGGTGCGACCTTGGCTTGCGCGTCCTTCGCGAGCCACGCGGCAAGCAGCGCCGCGCCGACAGTGAAGGCGAACGCAACGTTCATGAGCGCGGCCATCGCGACCTGCCCGACCGGAAGTCCGCCGAGGTTCATGTGAGCAAGAAAGAGAAGGTGAACGAGAGGCCGTGCCTGCATAGGCGCCGGCGGAAAACAGCGGATGACGTCATCAAAGGCCGATTGAAAGGAACGCGGGAGAAACAACGCCGGCAATAACCGATGCCGCAAACCGCAATAGCGGCCATCGGCACACAGCGAACCGCCACGCTGCGGCGAAAACGAGACATCTTAAAGGAAGCCGCGCGCGAAGCCGAGCGCGAGGCCAGTGCGAGCCCAATTCGAGACCAGTGACGCCTGCATGCCCGCTCGCGGCCGACACCCCGCTCTAGCCCGCTCAAGCCCGCCACGCCTGATGCGGCAAGTTGTCGCATAGCCGCTTTCCGTCTAGATTGCGTCCTATGCGCCAAATAGTCATCATCAATCATCGATGATAGAATGCTGCGTCGCCGCAGCGCCTGCTGCCCGTCTGCTGCTCTTGCTTGCCCTGCTTGTCCGTTAAGCTTGCTCATTAACCGAGCCGTTTCGAAGTTCGGTCAGGTTCCCCGATTTCATGGAGTTACGCGTGTCTTCTAGACGCATTTTCCGCCCGTTGCTCGCCCTTCTGTTGATCGGCTGTGCTGGCGTCTACAGCGCTGCGAAAGCGCAAACCCAGCAGCCCAAGGCTCCCGATACGATGGAATCGCGCGTGCAAGGCTGTACGGCCTGCCACGGCAGCCATGGCCAGGGGACGGATAACGACTACTTCCCGCGTCTTGCGGGCAAGCCGGCGGACTACCTGTACAACCAGCTGAAGAACTTCCGCGAAGGGCGCCGCAAGTACCCGCCGATGAACTACCTCGTCACGTATCTCTCCGACGACTACCTTCACGAGATCGCCACGTACTTCTCGCAGCAGCGCCCGCCGTACCCGCCGCCCAACAAGCCGAACGTGTCGGATGCGACACTCGCGCGCGGCAAGGAAATCGTGCTGAACGGCGACGCATCGAAACAGATTCCCGCGTGCGCGGCCTGCCACGGCAAGGCGCTCACCGGTATGGAACCGGCCATCCCTGGCCTGATCGGCCTGCACTCCGACTACATCAGCGCGCAGCTTGGCGCATGGCGCTCGGGTACCCGTCACGCAATCGAACCTGACTGCATGCACACGATCGCCACGCGTCTGACCGACGCGGACGTGAATGCGGTCGCCGCCTGGCTGTCCACGCAGCAGGCTCCGCAAAACCCTGTGCCGGCTCCGGCCAAATCGCTGAAAACTCCGCTTGCCTGCGGCAGCGAACCGCAATAAGGCACCGGGAGAGACCATCAAATGAAACGCAAGTCCCTGTTCGCTCTTTCGGCTGTTGTCGTCGTCGCAGCCGCCGCGCTTGTTCCGGTCCTCTGGTCCGGCGGCGATAACCTGCACAACGGCTCCGCGATGGCGGCCACGCCCGCGGATCAAGCCGCGCTGATCAAGAAGGGCGAGTACCTCGCCCGCGCCGGCGACTGTATCGCGTGCCACACGGTGCGCGGCGGCAAGGAATTCGCCGGCGGCCTGCCGATGGCCACGCCGTTCGGCACGATGTTCACGCCGAACATCACGCCGGACGACGAGTTCGGCCTCGGCAAGTGGACCTCGGACGACTTCTACCGCGCAATGCACACGGGCCGTTCGAAGGACGGCAGCCTGCTGTACCCCGGCTTCCCGTTCACCAGCTACAC
This sequence comes from Paraburkholderia jirisanensis, assembly GCF_054782355.1. NCBI lineage: Bacteria > Pseudomonadati > Pseudomonadota > Betaproteobacteria > Burkholderiales > Burkholderiaceae > Paraburkholderia > Paraburkholderia jirisanensis. The sequence goes on from NZ_BAAGSQ010000027.1 coordinate 207,215, forward strand.
GAAGGTGTCGCGCGCCGATTCGGACGCGATCTACGCGTACCTGCGTTCGGTGCCGCCGGTGCACGTGGCGAGCCGTCCGCATGAACTGAAGTTCCCGTTCAACAACCGCAACCTGCTGATCGGCTGGCGTACGCTGTTCTTCCGCGAAGGCGAGTACAAGGCGGATCCGACCAAGTCGGTCGAATGGAACCGCGGTGCTTACCTGATCGAAGGCCTCGGCCATTGCGGCATGTGCCACACGTCGATCAACGCAATGGGCGGTCCGGTGAGCTCGGCGGCCTTCGCCGGCGGCCTGATCCCGCTGCAGAACTGGTACGCGCCGTCGCTGACGTCGAACAAGGAAGCCGGCCTCGGCGACTGGGACCTGAAAGACATCTCGTCGCTGCTGAAGAGCGGCGTGTCGCAGCGTGGCGCGGTGTTCGGCCCGATGGCCGAAGTCGTGCACAACAGCCTGCAGTACATGTCGGATGACGACATCCACGCGATGTCGACGTACCTGAAGACGATCCCGCAGAAGAGCGAAGCGCCGGAAGGGCTGCAGCTCGAGACGTCCGAAAAGTACGGCGGCGAACTGTTGAAGCAAGGTCAGAAGATCTACGCTGACAACTGCGCGAAGTGTCACGCGGAAAACGGCCTCGGCATGCCGCCGTCGTTCCCGCCGCTGGCGAACAACCAGTCGATCCAGATGCCGTCGGCGGTCAACCCGATCCGTATGGTGCTGAACGGCGGTTATCCTCCTAGCACGGGCGACAATCCGAAGCCGTATGGCATGCCGCCGTTCGCGCAAGCATTGTCGAACCAGGAAGTCGCCGCAGTCGTGACGTACATCCGTATGTCGTGGGGTAACCACGGCACGCCGGTGTCGCCGCAACAGGTCAGCGATTTGCGCTCGGCGCCGCTCGATTAAGCAACGCCGGATGCACCCGGGCGCGGCCGATGCAACAACCGGCCGCGCCTTTTGTTTTTTGCCGTTCAGGAGAAACGCCGTGCCCATCGGCGAGCGTCTTAACTGCATCACCCATCTGGTCGGCGCGTTACTGTCGGCGGTGGGGCTTGCGGCGCTCGTTACCCTCGGCGCGCTGGACGGCGACTCGTATAAGGTCGTCAGCTTTAGCGTGTATGGTGCGATGCTGTTCGTGCTGTACGCGGTGTCGACGCTTTATCACAGCGTGAAAGCGCCGCGTCTTAAAGCTGTATTGCAAAAGTGCGATCATGCAGCCATCTACCTGCTGATTGCCGGCAGCTACACCCCTTTCACGCTGGTTACGCTGCGCGGACCTTGGGGCTGGTCGCTGTTCGGTGTCATCTGGGGCCTGGCCGGGCTGGGTATCGCGCAGGAACTCACGCTCGGGCGGCGCACCCGCAGCGTTTCGATGGTGCTGTATGTGTTGATGGGATGGCTCGGGCTGATCGCCATCGAGCCGCTGGTTGCCGCGCTGCCGGCGGCAGGCACCGGGTGGCTCGTGGCCGGCGGTGTCATCTACAGCGCGGGCATCTACTTCTTCGTCAACGACGAGCGCATCCGGCACGGACACGGTATCTGGCACCTGTTCGTACTGGCCGGTAGTTTGTGTCAATTCGTCAGCGTCGCACGCTATGTCGCGTAATACGCGTCGCGACGGATGCAACTTAACGCCAGTCAACGTGTCTGCTTAGCGCGTTGAAACTTCCGGCACGCAACCGCTGGTTTGCAGCATGTAGTCCTGCATCGGCGTGCCGCCGATTTTTTCGCGAACGGCGTCGGCCGGCCCGTCACATGGATGGGCCCGATGCGGCCGACGTCGGTAGTGGGATGACCACCCGTTCGCCATATCAGTAATACAAAGAGCTTTTATGTCTTTTGATTCTCTCGGCTTGTCCGAACCGTTGGTCCGTGCTGTACATGAACTAGGCTATACGTCCCCTACTCCGATCCAGTTGCAAGCCATTCCCGCCGTGCTGAACGGCGGCGACCTGCTCGCCGGTGCACAGACCGGCACCGGCAAGACCGCCGGCTTCACGCTGCCTATCCTGCAGCGGCTGTCTACAACGCCAGCTGCCAACGCCGGCGCGAAGCGCGTGATCCGCGCGCTGATCCTCACGCCGACCCGCGAGCTCGCCGCGCAGGTCGAAGAAAACGTGCGCCAGTACGGCAAGTATGTGAAGGTGAAGTCGACCGTGATGTTCGGCGGCGTCGGCATCAACCCGCAGATCGATGCGTTAAGGCGTGGCGTCGACATTGTTGTCGCGACGCCGGGACGCCTGCTCGATCACATGCAGCAGAAGACCATCGACCTGTCGCGTCTCGAGATCCTCGTGCTCGATGAAGCGGACCGCATGCTCGACATGGGCTTCATTCACGACATCAAGCGCGTGCTCGCGAAGCTGCCGCCGAAGCGGCAGAACCTGCTGTTCTCGGCCACCTTCTCCGACGAGATCAAGGCGCTCGCCGATAACCTGCTCGATTCGCCTGCGCTGATCGAGGTCGCACGCCGCAATACCACGGCGGAGAAGATCGAGCAGAAGGTGCATCCGGTCGATCGCGACCGCAAGCGTGAACTGCTCACGCATCTGATCAAGCAGCACAACTGGTTTCAGGTGCTGGTGTTCTCGCGTACCAAGCATGGCGCGAACCGGCTCGCCGAGCAGTTGGAGAAGGACGGCATCAGCGCGCTCGCGATTCACGGCAACAAGAGCCAGTCGGCCCGTACGCGCGCGCTCGCCGAATTCAAGGACGGCACGCTGCAGGTGCTGGTCGCCACCGATATCGCCGCGCGCGGCATCGATATCGATCAGTTGCCGCATGTGGTGAACTTCGATTTGCCGAACGTGCCGGAAGATTACGTGCACCGTATCGGCCGTACCGGGCGCGCAGGGGCGACGGGCGAGGCGGTGTCGCTGGTGTGCGTCGACGAAGTGCAGCTGCTGAAGGACATCGAGAAGCTGATCAAGCGCGTGCTGCCGCAGGAAGTGATTCCGGGCTTCGAGCCGGATCCGAACGCGCGGCCTGAGCCGATCCAGCGGCGTAGCCAGGGCGGCGGCGGTGCACGTCAGCCGCGCCAGGCGCAGAGCGCGCCGAAGCGCGACGGCGCGACGGGTTCGCCGCGCGGCGGTCAGTCGCAGAAGCCGCGGCAAGGCGGCGGTGGTGGGCAGGGACAAGCGCAAGCGCGAGGGCCGAAGCAGGAGCAGGCTCCGCGCCAGGGCGCCGGCAAGCCGCATCAGGCTGCGGCAGCGAAGCCGCAAGGCGCGCGTGCTGCCAATGCACCGGCTCAGGCCCGCAAGGACGCGCCGCGGCACGAACCTGTGCGTGCCCACGAAAAGCCGCGTTCGACGACGCATGAGCATGGCGCTACGCATGCGCCGCGCAAGGCGCCGACGGGCGGCAATCCGGGCGCATTGCTGGGCGGCGCGAAGCCGCGTGGCGATGCGCCGCGTCGGCCTGCCGGGTCCACACGCGACAATCGGCGCGGCGACTGAGCACCCGACTAAGCACCCATCACGCGCCAACCAGGCGCGAACCGATGCGACAACCATGCGGCAAGCAAACGCCGCATTGCATCACCGGTTCGGAGGCGGACTCATCATCCGCCTCCCGAAACCAACCGCTACCTTCCTTTCGCAGTCACCCTCTTCAGAAGCTCGACTTGCTGCATCCAGCGCTCGAGCACCGCCTCCTTACCGTCAGCCAGTTCGAACGTAATGCCGCCCGTCAGACGCGCATAACGCACGCGCTGCAGTTCGCCGGTATCGATCGTGCCGCTAAAGCATACGAGGCCACCGTCCGCGCCATCGTCGCCGGCCAGCGGCTTGAACACCAACTGCACCTGATAAAACGCGTCCTCGAACACGAAGGTCAGCGCCGCGCGCCCATTCTGTGCAAGCGCACGCGCCGAGCGCGCCTGCGGCCACAGCGCGACGCATAGCGTGCGCGAATCGGGCGCATACAGCTCGCCGATGCCGAGCAGCGTGGTGCGGATATGGGCTTGCGCATCGGTTGTCATCAGCGACCCGGTAAAGCCGATCTTCGCCGCCAGCGACATGCCGTCGAATAGCGCGCGCAAGCCATCGGGCCATTCATCGAACACGTTCTGTTCAAGCGAGCTGTTATGCCCCGCGGAATCGGTCATCAATGATCTCCGTCGATCGATACAGAAAAATAGGTGGCGTAGAGAGGCTCGCAAAAAAACAAATGGCCCGCTTGCGCGGGCCATCTACGATTCATTGCGGCAACGCGGTACGAAACCGGCCGCGACAGTTATTGCGCGCGTGCCCGACGCTCAGCGGAAGAACACATGCTGCGCGATCTTTTCGAGCGGATAGTGCACGCCGGGCTGGATCTTCGCGGGCAGGTCGAGCGGCTTGAGCAGCATCTTCACACACATCTCGGCCGACAGGTTGCGCCGCACCAGCTTGTTCACGCGCGCGGACAGCTCACGGTTATACGCAGGATCGCCGACGCGTTCCGGATAACGGATCGCAAACACATGACGCAACGCGATCTCCGAATCTTCGTTCTTGATCTCCATCACGCGACGCGTCAATGCACCGAGCACGGCCAGCCGACCATTGCCCTCGATCCGGTTGTACTTTTTAAAATATTTGAAAAAGTGCTTGTAATGGCGGACTTCGTCGGTGCGGATGTTGTCGGTGATCTGCTTTAGCACCGGCTCATCCGAGCATGAGCTGATCGCGCGATACAACGTCGCCGTGCCGGTCTCGACCACGCAACGCGCGACCATCTCGAGCGCGCGGGTCTTCTCGAACTCTTCGACACTGCAGGTTTTCGAATACTCTTCAAAGAACCTGCTGAACGCCGTGTCCCAGTCGAACTCGGGCCACACATGCGCAATGTAAGTCTTCAGTGCGCGGCCGTGCTGCAACTCCTCAGGCTCCCATTCGACGTTGAGCCACGCCGACACTTCCGGGTCGTCGTTAAAGAACGAGCTGAGGTTGGTTGTATAGAGGTCTGTACCGCTTTCGATAAAGGAAGCAGCGCAGAGCAGCAGCAACAGGTCTTCGTTGGCGACGGCCCGCTGCTTGTCGATGCGGGACATGTCGATGTCTTCGATGCGCCAGGGCATTACGTGGCTAGACTTCTGCATGTGCGGTGCTCCCTAAACTGTATCGTCTCGTTGAACGAAGCATGCCCAAAGCGCAAACGCCAGGTTCCGGTTGCCTACCGGCTTTCTCCTGGCTTTCTCCTGATAAGGTCCTGCGATGGAGGGTGGCGCTGACGTGTGTATGAAGTCGATTTCTTTCATCTTAGCTGCAGTTTCGCAAAAGTGCAGAGCACTCAGCACAGACCATGCCGGAGTGCTTCAGGTTCCTGCGAAGAAGTGCCAATCGTGCGAATACGAATAAACGACGCAGAGCACACGCAGCCCTTGCCTCTAACGTGCGGCTGCACAGAGGGCAGACGGCCCAACCAGCAGACGCCTTACAATACGCGCAAGCCCACTCTTGCGCGCGAGGCCGACGCGCGGATCGACCGACTAGCCATGACCCGAGACCCCCGCCTCACGCTGAATGCACGCCAACAGGAGCTGCTCGAGTGGGTACAGCGCGACGGCTTCGTGACGGTGGACGATCTGGCCGCCCACTTCGACGTCACCCCGCAAACCATCCGGCGCGATGTGAACTGGCTGGCCGACATCAACCTGCTGCGCCGCTATCACGGCGGCGCGAGCTTGCCGACCAGTTCGGAGAACGTGTCGTACAGCGCGCGGCAGCGGATGTTTCATGATGAAAAGCGCCGCATCGCCGCGCTGGTAGCCACGCATATTCCCGATCATGCATCGCTGTTCATCAATCTCGGCACCACCACCGAAGAGGTCGCGCGCGCACTCAACCGGCATCGCGGCTTACGGGTCATTACGAACAACCTGAACGTCGCGAGCATGATGAGCGGCTACCCGGACTGCGAGGTGCTGGTGACGGGCGGCATCGTACGGCCGTGGGACAAGGGCATCGTCGGCGAGCTGGCGATCGACTTCATTCGCCAGTTCAAGGTGGACTTCGCGATCATCGGCACCTCGAGTATCGAAGAAGACGGCACGTTGCGCGACTTCGACACGCGCGAGGTACGGGTGGCCGAAGCGATCATCCAGCAGTCGCGCACCGTGTTCCTTGCCGCCGACCATTCGAAGTTCGGCCGGCCCGCGCTGGTGCGCCAGGGGCATCTCGAGCAGATCGACTCGCTGTTCACCGACGCCGCACCGCCTGCCGATATGGCCGAGACGATCGCGGCGGCCGGCACGCTGGTGTACGTGGCCGACTAAGGCGCTTGCCGCTTGCTTGCCGCCTGGCGTGTTGCAGGCGACGCGGCTGATGGTGTTGCCATCGCACGGCGATACCCCGCCCGCGTTGACGACGGCCTGAACGCGCGAAGGCTTTAGCCCTCAGCTTTAGCAAGCCTTACGCCGCCCTTTATGCGGCACGCAATGCTGCGCCGCACGCGAAACTTCCAGTGAAATCGTGAAAACCCCGGGCTTACCCGACCGCTCGCGAGCCCGGCCCTTGTCAAATGGAAAATTTACTGGGGCCGATTTGGCGTTCATGCGACGTTTGACTAAACTCCAGTTCCCCGACGTGCTTATCGAGCGCGGCGGCCACGAAAGCCAAGTCTCATGCCTGATCCCATAAGGATCGCCGCCTCGCCAGTAGACCTGCCCACGGAACGGCGCGAAGGCAACCCGAGTACGCTTCAAATGGAGAGAAACGATGCTGAGTCCGCATGAATTCGCCACATTGTTGCTCGTGAAGGACGCACCGAATCAGGTTGATATGGAACGCGGAGAGTTGGACGCACTGCTCGAGCGTCAGCTCGTGCAGCTCGAAATGCTCGCTTCAGGCCGCGAACAATGGCGCGTCACCGAGAGCGGCGATTCCGCACTCAGAGCCATCAAGCGTTTTTCATAGGCTGCCGCCGGCATGAGCCGGCGAACGCCGTCGGTCCGTTAGCGGGTTCGTGACGAACCCGCCCTCTCGCACGGACCCCAGAACGGTCAAGCGGCATCCGGGCTTCCGGTCTTCCGCCTGACCGTTTTCTTATGCGCGCCGCGGCAGCGTCGCCCGCCTTACAAGCCACCTGGCTCGTGCCACGCCGTCGCGCCTGTCACGCTGCGTTCAACCACTGCGCAAGGTCGGATCGACCCTCGCGCGCCACGTAATTGCCTGAGCCCGCTGATCGTTGAGGAACTGCACCCACTGGTTGCGCGCCTGCGGATCGGCGCTCGTGCCATGCGCGCTGTATTGCTGCGCGAGAGCTTGCTGGAACGCGCAATAGTTTTCCTTCGAAATGCCGCGGCGCTTTTGCGCCACGTACGCGTCGAACAGCGCCGCGTACACCGACTGCGCGTCGTGCCCGTAATCCACGGTTTGGGTACCGCACATCTGCTGTAGCGCCGGGAACGTCGGCGCGCCGTAATTTGTTCCATCGAGACTCGGCGTCGACACGCACCCCGCAAGGAGTGCCGCCGCGCCTATGGTCCAGAGTCCACGCATGTTTCACCTCGAAATGACTGGTGCCAAGAGTATCGTCCGGCGCGGCCCGGCGCGCCACCAGCCCGGCACACGTGATGCCAGGTGAACTTTACTTTTTCGAATGTGTTCGTTAGAGTTCGAAAACGAAAATACAGATTTCGGTCTGCTTTCTGCGGCCGTCGCGACCGTCACATCACTACATCACTCACCGAAGGCACATCCGTGGCGCAAGACTCCCCTTTCGACCTGCTTGTCGTAGGCGGCGGCATCAACGGCGCGGGCATCGCCCGCGACGCGGCCGGCCGCGGGCTCGCGGTGCTGCTGTGCGAACAGGACGACCTCGCCGCGCATACGTCGTCGGCCAGCACCAAGCTGATTCACGGCGGCCTGCGCTACCTCGAATACCGCGAGTTCGGCCTGGTGCGCAAAGCGCTGCAGGAACGCGAAACCTTGCTGCGCGCGGCGCCGCACATCATGTGGCCGTTACGCTTCGTGATGCCGCATATGCCGGACCTGCGGCCCGCGTGGCTGATCCGCGCCGGGCTGTTTCTCTACGACCATCTGGCGCGTCGCGAACTGCTGCCGGGCTCGCGCGGCATCAACCTGCATCGGCATCCGGCCGGTGCGCCGCTCGTCGCATCGATCGAGCGGGGCTTTGTTTATTCGGACGGTTGGGTCGACGATGCGCGGCTCGTCGTGCTGAATGCGCTCGACGCCCGCGAGCGCGGCGCGCAGGTGCAGACGCGCACCAGGCTGGTTAGCGCCGTGCGTGCCAACGGTCTGTGGCACGCACGGCTGCTGCGCGCAGACGGCACCGAGCTGAACGTCACGGCCCGTGCGCTGGCGAATGCCGCCGGCCCGTGGGTCGGCGAGCTGTTGCACGGCGCGCTCGGACACGACGCGAACTACAGCGTGCGGCTCGTCAAGGGCAGTCATATCGTCACGCGGCGGCTGTTCGAGCACGATCACGCGTATATCTTCCAGAACCCCGACAAGCGCATCATCTTCGCGATTCCGTACGAGCACGACTTCACGTTGATCGGCACCACCGACATCGAGTACACCGGCGATCCGTCGCGCGTGGCGATTACCGCGGACGAGATCCAGTACCTGTGCGATTCGATCAACCGCTACTTCAAGAAGCCGATCGCGCCAAGCGATGTCGTCTGGACGTATTCGGGCGTGCGGCCGCTGCTCGAGGACGAGAATGCCGACAACCCGTCCGCGGTCACGCGCGACTATCGGCTCGAACTCGATGCGCCGGCCGGCGAAGCGCCGCTGCTGTCGGTGTTCGGCGGCAAGATCACGACGTTTCGCAAGCTGGCCGAACAGGCCGTCGACGAACTGGTGGGCGCGCTGCACGTTGCGGCGCCGGCATGGACCGCCGGCGCGACGCTGCCCGGCGGCGATATCGCGCGTGCCGATTTCGAAAGCTTCGCCGCGCAGTTTCAGCAGCAGCATGCGTGGCTGCCTGCCGCGCTGGCGCGCCGCTATGCGCGCGCCTACGGCACGCGCGCCGTGCATGTAGCCGGCAACGCCAGCTCGCTTGCGGAGCTTGGCCGCGCGTTCGCGCCCGGCCTGTATGAAGCGGAACTGCGCTATCTGCGCGAAACCGAGTGGGCGCGCAGCGCGCAAGACGTGCTGTGGCGCCGTAGCAAGCTCGGGCTGCATGTGCCGGCCGACACGCTCGAGGCGGTCACACACGATATCGATGCGTGGTTCGCACAGGAGACGTCGGCGCGGCACGTATAACGCCACAAAGAACGCCAACACAAAGCCCTGCGACGCCGCTACAACGCCGCTGCAAACGCACCACAGCGCCACGCCACGCGTGCAACAATTCGCACCAGGGCCATAGACGAACCAAGGCCCATCAAACAGACCGGGGCCCCACACGGCGCCGCCGCACGCGCGCAGCACGGCGCCGCGTGCCGCGCGCCGCAACGGCCACCCGCATGGAGAAGAGACAAATGCCGGATCAATACATCCTCGCGCTCGACCAGGGCACCACCAGCTCCCGCGCCATGCTGTTCGACCGCAACGGCGACGTCGTATCGACCGCGCAGAAGGAATTCGAGCAGATCTATCCGCATCCGGGCTGGGTCGAACACGATCCGCACGAAATCTGGTCGACCCAGGCGGGTGTCGCCGCCGAAGCGGTCACGCGCGCCGGCGTCGGCGGTTCGGCGATCGCCGCGATCGGCATCACGAACCAGCGCGAGACGACCGTCGTATGGGACCGCGACACTGGTCAGCCGGTGTACAACGCGATCGTCTGGCAAGACCGCCGCACCGCCGACTTCTGCGACCAGCTGAAAGCGCAAGGCCTCGAAGCGACCGTGCGCGCGAAAACCGGCCTGCCGATCGATTCGTATTTCTCGGCCACCAAGATCCGCTGGATTCTCGACAACGTCGAAGGCGCACGCGACAAGGCGAAGCAAGGACGGCTCGCGTTCGGCACCGTCGACAGCTGGCTGGTCTGGAACTTCACGAAGCGCAGCCTGCACATCACCGATGTGACCAATGCTTCGCGCACGATGCTGTTCAACATCCACACGCTGCAATGGGACGACGACCTGCTGGCCGCGCTCGATATTCCGCGCAGCATGCTGCCGGAAGTGCGGCCGTCGTCGCAGGTGTACGGGCCCACGCAGAGCACCGTGTTCGCGTCGAACATCCCGCTCGCGGGCATCGCCGGCGACCAGCATGCGGCGCTGTTCGGCCAGTTGTGCACGCAATCGGGGATGGTGAAGAACACCTACGGCACCGGCTGCTTCCTCGTGATGAACACCGGCAGCAAGCCGATCGAGTCGCGCAACAACCTCGTCACGACGATCGCCTGGCAGATCGGCGAACGCGTCGACTATGCGCTCGAGGGCAGCATCTTCATTGCCGGCGCGGTCGTGCAGTGGCTGCGCGACGGCCTCGGCCTGATCCGCAGCGCCGCCGAGACCGAGACGCTCGCGCGCAGCGTGCCGCATAGCGACGGCGTCTATCTGGTGCCCGCCTTCGCCGGGCTCGGCGCGCCGCACTGGAACGCCCGCGCACGCGGCACGCTGTTCGGCGTCACGCGCGGCACCAGCGCCGCGCATATCGCGCGGGCCGCGCTCGATTCGATCGCGTATCAATCGCTCGATGTGCTGAAGGCGATGGAAGCCGATTCGGGCATCCGCATCGGCGAATTACGTGTGGACGGCGGCGCCGCGTCGAACAATCTGCTGATGCAGTTTCAGGCCGACCTGCTTGGCGTCGATGTGGTGCGCCCGCGCATCACCGAGACCACCGCGCTCGGCGCCGCGTATCTGGCGGGGCTGGCAGTCGGCTACTGGAAGGATGTCGATGCGCTGCAAAACCAGTGGCAGCTCGAGCAGCGCTTTGCGCCGGCGCTCGCGCAAGCGGACGTCGATGTGTGCCTGGCCGGCTGGGCGCGCGCTGTGCGCGCGGCCAAGGCGTGGGCTGACGACGCGCATTGAGCTGCACCGCGTATCATGTGGCTTTCTGCCGGCTTGCGGCGCGCCGGGCTCACGGGTGAGCGCCGCGTTCAACGTTCTGTCTGGGCATGATCGACCACCTCATCTGTGACTGCGACGGCGTGCTCGTCGACAGTGAAGTCATCGCCGACCGCGTGATGCACGAAACCCTTGTTGCGACGTTTCCCGGCATTGCATTCGATGCGATCGTCAAGACCGCCTTCGGTCAGAAAACCTCGAACTTTCTCGCCCATGTCGAGCAGACGTTCGGCATTACGATGCCGCGCGACTTCGTGGCGACCATCGACCGCAATGTCGAAGCGGCATTTGCGTCGTCGTTGAGCGCGATCAGCGGCGTGCGCGATGCGCTGCAGCGTGTGCCGCTGCCGGCCGCGGTGGTGTCGAACAGCCGGTTCGCACGGGTTACCGCGTCGGTGCAACGTGCGGGGCTGACCGAAATTTTCGGCGAGCGCGTGTTCAGCGCGGAACAGGTCGCGCGGCCCAAACCGTTTCCCGATGTCTATCTGTTCGCCGCTGCGCGTCTGGGTGTGGAGCCGGCGCGCTGCCTCGTCGTCGAGGACAGCGTCGCGGGTTTGAACGCGGCGCGCGCCGCCGGGATGATGACGATCGCGTTTGTCGGCGCGAGCCATATTCCGGATGGGTATGCTGACGTGCTGCGCAATATGGGCATCACGCGGATCATGCAGCATATGGATCAACTGCCGGCGCTGGTAGCGGCCGGCATGCGCGGTGACTTTGGGGATGTGCAGTCGTAGGGTACAGCGCAGCGCGCCTGCGTTACCCCGCCCCGCCTACGCTGTCTCAGCTTCGGCGGCCAACTCCCGCGCCGCCGCCAGCGCAACGCGAAACTCCACCAGCTCCGCGATCGTCAACAGCGGCATGTCATGCTGCGCCGCAAAGCGTTCGACGTCCGCGCCGCGCATCATCGTGCCATCCGGGTTCATCAGTTCGCACAGCACGCCAGCCGGCTTCAAGCCTGCCAGCGTCACCAGATCGACCGTGCCTTCGGTATGGCCGCGCCGCGTCAGCACGCCGCCCGGCATCGCGCGCAATGGGAACACGTGACCGGGGCGCACGATATCGGCGGGCTTCGCCTGCGCGGCGATCGCCGCGCGAATCGTGGTCAGGCGATCGGCCGCCGACACTCCGGTCGACACGCCGTCGCGCGCCTCGATCGACACCGTGAACGCGGTGCCGTTGCGGCTTTCGTTATGACCGACCATCGGCGGCAACTCGAGTGCGCGGATCTTCTCGTCGGGCAGACACAAACACACGATGCCGCTGCATTCGCGGATGAACAGCGCCATCATCGCGACGCTCATATTCTCGGCGCCGATGATCAGGTCCGCTTCGTTTTCGCGATCGTGATCGTCCTGCAGCACGACTGCGCGGCCTTCGCGCAATGCCGTCAACGCGGCGGCAATGCGCGAAGGCACCTCGTGCACATCGAGCAACGGGAGGTCGTCGCGCGCATCGGCAGCTGCTGCTGCTGCTGCAACTGAAGGGAAAGTAGCTACGGCCGCGGCGGTAGCAGAAGACTGGGAAAACTGGGACATGTGAAACGCTCTCGCAAAGGTTTAGGCGAAAAACGTTTCAGGGCATTGCAAACAGACACGCGCGCCCAGCCTGCGCCGGCATACCCGCCTGAGACGGGAACGCCCATGCATCCGCTGGTTGCAACACTTCTCGCAACCCGCAGCACGGCTGGGACAAACCGATGACTATCTGCACATCTTCTTCCATCCGGACTATCACCGTCGGCTCTGGCATCGCACCAGATCTGCTGACCCCGCGCCGCCTTCGAACCACCTTGAAGGCAAACAGCTGCGCGGGCGCTCGCGGGCTCGCAGGTGCGCATCGCGCTGCCTGCATACCGCCGGTGGGGAATTGCACCCCGCCCTGAAGACGTACTGACTGCCGGAAGTTTTCCGGCGGGCCAAGCATACAACAACCGCTATTCTCTTGCAGACCGAACCATGCGCTGGTCGCGTCAGTCGGTCAGTCCGTTTAGTCCGGCCGCTGTGCCGCATCGTGCGGCGCGCTGACCGCGACCTGCCAGCGCGGCGGCGCCTCCGGGTTCAACGTGACGCGAAACGCGCGCGCCTCAGTATCGCCCGGGTTGCGCAGGCTGTACGGCTGGTCGGCATCGAAGACGATCGCGTCGCCGGTGGCGAGCAACTGGCGACGCTCATGCACGCTGACTTCGAGCGTGCCGTCGCTGACCACCAGGTTGACCGTTGTGCCCGGCGCGCGCAGCGTGCCCGCTTCGGTATGCAGCGGCGCGATGCGCAATTCGTGAAACTCGGCGCCGGCCGGCTCCGCGTCGGGGTAAAGCGCTCGCGTCGCATAGCGTCCATTCGACGTGACGAGCCGCGCGGCACGTTCCGCGGGCAAGTGCTCGAAGCCGATCACCGCATGACGCCGCAAGAACGCGGACACCGACACTTTCAGGGCCGCGGCGATCTTGCTCAGCACCTTGATCGACGGCACGCTGCGCGCCGATTCGATCTGCGCGAGCATCGCCCGCGACACGCCCGACAGGCGCGCCAGCGCATCGAGCGATAACTGCCGTTCGGCACGCAGACGCGCGAGATTCACGCCGACCAGTTGCTCGAGAACATCGAGCGCGTCAGCCGTGTGCTCGTGGAAATCGCCGGCGCCGCCGTGGGCGCGCACCAGTGCGAGCGGGGAATGCATGATTGCCTCCTGAGGCGCCGCTGCCATAGCTGCGCAAAACATAGTGGAGGCAAGATAGCATCGGCTTCACCGGTGCCCAACCAAGTTATCGTCACACCGTTATCACGGGCGGGAAGCGCTTGATCTGCGGAAACCTTTGGCGAAAGGCGCGGCGTCGATGCCACGGCGCACCCCGCTGCCCGGCCACTGCTCTGGCTTGCCGGCTTGTCCTGCCGCCTTGTCCTGCCGCTCTGTCCTGCCGCTCTGTCCTGCCGCTCCGTCCTGCCGCTCCGTCCTGCCGCTCTGTCCTGCCGCTCTGTCCTGCCGCTCTGTCCTGCCGCTCTGTCCTGCCGCTCTGTCCTGCCGCTCTGTCCTGCACCTATGTTTGGCACCGCTGCCCTTCGCTTTGCAGTTCGACTCTGCCGCCGGCTGCGGTGCCGTTGCGCGTTCAGCAGGCGTGCTCGCGCTGCTCGACCGTTGCGGGCGCATCCATCCGCGCCGCGAACCACGTCAGCACCAATGCCGCGACGGTCACCGCGGCCGCCACCCAGGGCAGCACATCGAGCCCATAACCCTGTCCGATCGCGAGGCCGCCGAGCCACGCGCCGCCCGCGTTGCCGACGTTGAACGCACCGATATTCAGCGTCGACGCCAGGTTCGGCGCCGCGCTTGCCTTCTCGACCACGCGCATCTGCAGCGGCGGCACCGTCGCGAACGCCGCGATACCCCACACGAACACGGTGACGGCCGCTGCGACCTGCGAATGGCTGGTGCGCGCGAACACCGCCATCACCATCGCGAGCGCCACCAGAATACCCATCAGCGACGGCATCAGCGCGCGGTCCGCGAGCTTGCCGCCGATCGCATTGCCAACCGTCAGCCCGATACCGAACAGCACGAGGATCAGCGTGACGCCGCGGGGCGAAAACCCGCTGACCTGTTCGAGAATCGGCGCGATATAGGTGAACACAACGAACACGCCACCGAAGCCGAGCACCGTCATGCCAAGCGCGAGCCACACTTGCGGCTCCTTCAGCACACGCACTTCGCGGCCGAGGCCGGCCGGTGCGGCATCGTGATGATTCGGCACCAGCGCCGCAACGCCCGCAAGCGACAGCACGCCGAGGCCCGCCACGATCCAGAACGCAACACGCCAGCCGAACAACTGACCCACAAACGTGCCGAACGGCACGCCAAGCACATTGGCGAGCGTGAGGCCGGTGAACATCAGCGCAATCGCGCTGGCGCGCTTTTCCTGCGGCACCAGCGAAGCCGCCACCACCGCGCCGATCCCGAAGAACGAGCCATGCGCAAACGACGTGACGACGCGCGCCACCATCAGCACCGAGTAGCTCGGCGCAATCGCACACAGCACATTGCCGACGATGAACACCGCCATCAGCAATTGCAACGCGAGCTTGCGCGGCATGCGGGCGGTGACGATCGCGAGCAACGGCGCGCCGACCGCGACGCCGAGCGCATAGCCGCTCACCAGCAAGCCGGCGGACGGCAGCGATACCGCGAGATCGCGCGCCACTTCGGGCAACAGGCCCATGATCACGAACTCGGTGGTACCGATCGCAAAAGCGCTGATCGCCAGCGCCAACAACGGAATAGGCATTTCAAATGCTCCAGGTTTCTATCGGTATCGGGCCACGTCACGAGCCGTGACGCTCAAGGCCGCGCGCGTGACAGATGCACCGTCATGTCTTGTTGAATCCGATGGCTATGCCAGCCAGGCCGCATCAGCTCGCAGCAAGCGCGGCCGTGACGAACTCGATGACGACGCCGCCGTCCAGCGCGACGAATAACTGCACTTCACCGGTCAGCGGCACTTCGGCGGGTTGATAACCGACGCCCGCCGCGTCCATCCGCTGCAGCAGCGCGTGCCACGCGTCGCGGCTATCGATGCGAAACGCGATGTGGTCGATGCGCGGCACCGGCCGCCCTGCCGTGCCCGGCACCGTCGCCTCGACCAGGTGAATCACCGGCCGCCCGTCGGCGTACAGCCACGCGCCGCCGATGCGAAACGGCGGACGCGGACCGTCGGCCAGACCGGCGACTTCGACGAAAAAACGGCGCACGCCCTCTACATCGGGCGTAACGATCGTGGCGTGGTCGAGATGCATGGCGACGTCTCCGGGTTTTTACTGATGCGGCATTGTCGCCGCAAAGCCTTAAATTGATAATTACGCTGCTTATTGAATGATTTTCAAATATGGCTTGAGAATATGACCGACAACCTCGGCGACATCCGCCTGTTCGTCGAAGCGGCGCAGCTCGGCAGCCTGTCGGCCGCCGGCCGCAAGCTCGGCCTCACGCCGGCGGCGGCCAGTGCGCGCCTCGCGAAGCTCGAGAGCGGCCTGAAAGTGCGCCTGTTCGAGCGCACCACGCGGCAGCTGCGCCTCACCGAAGAGGGCCGGCTGTACCTGCAAGGCTGCCGCCAGGCGCTCGCCGCGCTCGACGACGCGCAGACCGCGCTGCAGGCGGGCCAGAACGTGGTGCGCGGCAAGGTGCGCATTTCGGCCACCTCCGACTTCGGCCGCAACCTGCTGATGCACTGGCTCGACGAATTCAATGCGCTATACCCGGACGTGAGCTTCGGGCTGTCGCTGTCCGATTCGCTGTCGAATCTGGTGCAGGAAGACATCGACCTCGCGATCCGCTTCGGCGTGCCGCCGGACAGCTCGCTGGTGGCGCGGCGTCTGGCGCCGAACCCACGCGTAGTGTGCGCGTCGCCGGAATATGTCGCGCGTCACGGCATGCCCGAACATCCGCAGGACCTCGCGCGGTTTCACTGCATCGTGCTGGTCACCGCGTCGGGGCCGGTCAACGAATGGCGCTTCACGCGCGGCGACCAGACCGAGATCTACACCGTGCCGCTCGACACCGCGCGCGAAACCAACGACGGCGCCGTGGCCCGCGAATGGGCGCTGCGCGGCTACGGAATCGTCGTCAAATCGATGTGGGACGTAGAGGCGGACCTGCGCGGCGACGGCCTGCGCGTGCTGCTGCCGGACTGGCGCTATCCGGATGCGCCATTGCATGCGCTGTACCATCGCAACCGCTTTATGGCGCCGCGCGTGCGCGTGTTGCTGGATTTTCTGGTCGAGCGCTTCGCGCGCGTGACAGCCGAACTGGAGGCGCGCTGCGAATTCGCGCCGGCGGGACTGGGCCCGGCAGCGCCGCCGCCCGGCTCTGGCGGGGCGAGAGGCGCGCGCGTCGAACGGCTATAATGGCGGTCTACACTGCAAACGCATCCCGCCGTACCGTACTGCGCCGCTGTGCGCCCCACGCCGCAGCCTCTGCGGACCTCTCCCGCGCGCTTCCAGCACGGCCCGGCGACGTCGGTGCGACGCTGTGTCGGCAAGCGTCCGCAGCTGGCGTTTGTCCCGCGGCGTTTGCGTTAACTTGCGCCCCACATTCACCTTTAAACACGCCCCCAGGTCAACCACTGCGACGGCGAAACCCGATGACCAAGAAAGTTTATGTAAAGACCTTTGGCTGCCAGATGAACGAGTACGACTCCGACAAGATGGTCGACGTACTCGGCGCCGCTGAAGGCCTCGTCAAGACCGACTCCCCGGAAGACGCGGACGTCATTCTGTTCAACACCTGCTCGGTCCGCGAAAAAGCGCAGGAGAAGGTGTTCTCCGATCTCGGCCGCGTGCGCGAGCTGAAAGAAGCGAACCCGAATCTGCTGATCGGCGTCGGCGGCTGCGTCGCGAGCCAGGAAGGTGCGTCGATCGTCGCGCGCGCGCCGTACGTCGACCTCGTGTTCGGCCCGCAGACATTGCACCGCCTGCCGCAGATGATCGACGCGCGCCGCGCGAGCGGCCGCGCGCAAGTCGATATCTCGTTCCCCGAAATCGAAAAGTTCGACCACCTGCCGCCGGCGCGCGTGGACGGCCCGAGCGCGTTCGTGTCGATCATGGAAGGCTGCAGCAAGTATTGCAGCTACTGTGTGGTGCCTTATACGCGCGGCGAAGAAGTATCGCGCCCGCTCGACGACGTGCTGACCGAAATCGCCGGCCTCGCCGATCAGGGCGTGCGCGAAGTGACGCTGCTCGGCCAGAACGTGAACGCCTACCGTGGCGCGCTGACCATCGGCTCTACTGACATCGCCGATTTCGCGACGCTGGTCGAATACGTCGCCGAGATCCCCGGCATCGAGCGGATCCGCTATACGACGTCGCATCCGAAGGAATTCACGCAGCGTCTGATCGACACGTATGCGAAGGTGCCCAAGCTGGTGAACCACCTGCATCTGCCGGTGCAGCACGGCTCCGACCGCATCCTGATGGCGATGAAGCGCGGCTACACGGTGCTCGAATACAAATCGGTGATCCGCAAGCTGCGCGCGATCCGGCCGGACCTGTCGCTGTCCACCGACATCATCATCGGCTTTCCGGGCGAAACCGAAGACGATTTCAACAAGACGATGGCGCTGGTGCACGACATGAGCTACGACACCAGCTTTTCGTTCATCTACAGTCCACGCCCCGGCACGCCGGCCGCGAATCTGCACGACGACACGCCGCGCGAACTGAAGCTGAAGCGCCTGCAACTGCTGCAGGCGACCATCGAGGAAAACGTCGCGCGCATCAGCCACGCGATGGTCGGCAAGGTCGAACGCATTCTGGTCGAACGGCCGGCGCGCAAAGACCCGACCACCGAGCTCGCGGGCCGCACCGAGAACAACCGGGTGGTGAATTTCCCGGCGCCGCTCGCGTCGCATGCGCGGCTGATCGGGCAGATGGTCGACGTGAAGATCGTCCATGCGTATCCGCATTCGCTGCGCGGCGAGCTGGTGCTCGCGCACGACGAAACGCCCATGAGTACCCACTGAGCACACACCGAGCACGCACAGCGCGACCGATCGCTCACCCCGATCGCCACGGCACCGACAGGATCGAACCTTCGAATTGAAGACCACTCAGCAACATCTGGAATTCACCGCACCGCACGACGACAACGCGCGGCTCGCCAACCTCTGCGGCCCGCTCGACGAAAACCTGCGGCAGATCGAACAGGCACTCGACGTCACGCTGCAACGCCGCGGCCACCGCATCAGCATCCGCGGCCGCGGTGCGAAGATCGCGCTGGCCGCGCTCGAAAACTTCTACAACAACGCGCGCGATCCGCTGTCGGTCGACGACATCCAGCTTGCGCTGGTCGAATCGCGGCATCGCGGCGAGCGCCGCTCGAACGGTAGCGAGTCGCCGGACGTGCGATTCCCCGTCGACCCGGATCATCCGTTCGACGAGCCCGCGCACGAAGGCGTCGAGGACGCCGAAGAGCTCGGGCCGAAGCTGTACACGCGCCGCGCCGATCTGCGCGGCCGCACGCCCGCGCAGCGCGACTATCTGAAGCAGATCATCTCGCACGACGTGACCTTCGGCGTCGGGCCGGCGGGTACCGGCAAGACGTATCTGGCGGTGGCGTGTGCGGTCGATGCGCTCGAGCGCGATCAGGTGAAGCGCATCGTGCTGACGCGCCCCGCAGTCGAAGCCGGCGAGCGGCTCGGCTTTCTGCCGGGCGATCTCGCGCAAAAGGTCGACCCGTATCTGCGCCCGCTGTACGACGCGCTGTACGACCTGCTCGGATTCGACAAGACCGCGAAGATGTTCGAGCGGCAGATGATCGAAATCGCGCCGCTCGCGTACATGCGCGGCCGCACGCTGAATCATGCGTTCATCATCCTCGACGAAGCGCAGAACACCACACCTGAGCAGATGAAGATGTTTCTGACGCGTATCGGCTTCGGCTCGAAGGCGGTCGTAACCGGCGATACGACTCAGGTCGACTTGCCGCGCGGCCAGAAGAGCGGGCTGATCGAAGCGCAACAGGTGCTGACGGACGTACGCGGCATCGCGCTCACGCGCTTTACCAGCGCGGACGTGGTGCGGCATCCGCTGGTGGCGCGCATCGTCGAGGCGTACGACGCGCATTCGAAGCTAAACGAGCACGCCGCGCCATCGAGATAGTTCAACCAGGCGCCGCCCTTGCAGGCCTCTTTAGCAATGGGCGGCGCGGACCACCACACCGCGAAGCATGAGCAGCCGTCCGCCGAAACTTTCATTGAGCCTGCAGTTTCCCGCGTCGAAAGCGTGGCCGGAACACAAGGCGTTGTTGCCGCGCGCGTCGGTCGCGCAGTGGATCAAGGCGGCGCTGTTCGCCGATGCGGAACTGACGGTGCGCTTCGTCGACGCGGAAGAAGGCCGCACGCTGAATCGCACGTATCGCGGCAAGGACTACGCGACCAACGTGCTGACTTTTGCGTACGCCGAATCGGCCGACGACCCGGTCAGCGGCGACCTGATCCTGTGCTGCCCGGTAGTCGAAAAGGAAGCGGCCGATCAGCATAAACCGCTGCTTGCGCACTATGCGCATCTGCTGGTTCACGGTACGCTGCACGCTCAGGGCTACGATCACGAAGACGAAGAGGAAGCGCAGGAAATGGAAGGCATCGAACGCGATGTGCTGGCCGGCCTGGGGTTCCCGGATCCGTACCGTTAAGAGCCACTGTCCGTACCGTCCGCACTGTCCGTCCGAACTCACCCACTCACCGTGACCGCCCGCGACCCCGACTCCGCACCGCCCGACCTGCCGCCAGGCCCCGGCTACCCGCCGACGCTCGGCGCGTCGCGGCTGCTGACCGAGGACGAACTGCGCGCGTCGCTCGCCGCCACGCTCGCGAACTGGGACGGCGCGTCCGACCTGTGGCTATTCGGCTATGGCTCGCTGATCTGGAATCCCGGGCTGCCCACCGTCGAAGCGATGCGCTCGCGGGTGCATGGCTATCACCGTGGGCTCTACCTGTGGTCGCGCGTCAATCGCGGCACGCCGGAGCAGCCGGGCCTCGTGCTCGCGCTCGATCGCGGCGGCTCGTGCAGCGGCATCGCGTACCGGCTGGCCGCCGCAGGCGCGATGCCGCACCTGGAAGCGCTGTGGCGCCGCGAAATGCCGATGGGCTCGTACCGGCCCGCGTGGCTGCCGTGCACGCTGGCCGACGGCCGGCGCATCGCGGCACTGAGCTTTGTGATGCGCCGCGATGTGCCGTCGTACACGGGCAAGCTGTCCGATCAGACGGTCAGCGCCGTGCTCGGCTGCGCGACCGGCCGCTACGGCACGACGCTCGACTACGTGAACCGCACCGTCGAAGCGCTGCGCGCGAGCGGCATGCCGGACCGTGCGCTCGAGTCGCTGCTCAGGCGCTGCGAAGGTCAGCGCGACGCGCAGCAAGCCGCCGCGCAACCCGACGCGGCGCCGTTCACTGCAGGTTCCGGCGCCGCCCGCCGCAACACCGGCCCGCAGCGCCGCTGATGGCCGCCGATGCCACCCATAGCGCCGCCGATGACCGCCAACGTCCCGTACTTTTTTCCGCGTGCTTTTTTGTTAACCCATCACACCGCGCGTATTCCGTTAGGATGAAAGCCACGGCGCTCCCGGAAAATCCGCAGCATCCGCGTGCAAACCGGCCCGAACGCACGTGCAAAAGCGGGAAAACCGCCGTGCGCACGCAGCTTGCGCGCCGGGACACGGGCCTGCCATGCGCGTGGTGTATCCTAATCACTCTGTAACAGCGCGCCGGGCAACGCCAGGCGCACCACCATGAACGACACGTATCCCAGTCGACGATCTACCAGCGACAAACCCGCCGAAAAACGCTCGCTGCTCGAGCGTCTGACCGACTTCATCTCGCCCGAGCCCGACTCGCGTGGCGAACTCCTCGAAATCCTGCAGGACGCGCACGAACGCAACCTGATCGACGCCGATTCGTTGTCGATGATCGAAGGGGTGTTCCAGGTTTCCGAACTCTCCGCGCGCGACATCATGGTGCCCCGTGCCCAGATGGACGCGATCAACATAGCGGATACGCCGGCCGATTTCATCCCGTTCATGCTCGACAAGGCGCACTCGCGCTACCCGGTCTACGAAGGCAATCGCGACAACGTGATCGGCGTGCTGCTCGCCAAAGACCTGCTGCGCTACTACGCGGAAGAAGAATTCGACGTGCGCGGCATGCTGCGCCCCGCGGTGTTCATCCCCGAGTCGAAGCGCCTGAATGTGCTGCTGCATGACTTCCGCGTGAACCGCAATCACATCGCGATCGTCGTCGACGAATACGGCGGCGTGGCCGGGCTGATCACGATCGAAGACGTGCTCGAGCAGATCGTCGGCGATATCGAGGACGAATACGACTTCGACGAGGAAAGCGGCAATATCATCGCGTCGCCGGACGGCCGTTACCGGGTGCGCGCGCTGACCGAGATCGGCCAGTTCAACGAAGAGTTCGGCACGCACTTCCCGGACGACGAAGTCGATACGATCGGCGGGCTCGTCACGCATGATTTCGGACGCGTGCCGCATCGCGGCGAGAAAGTGCGTCTGGACGACCTGATTTTCGAAGTGCTGCGCGCCGATGCGCGGCAGATTCACATGCTGCTGGTGCGCAAGGATCCGCTTGCCGGCCAGCGCGAGCGCGACGCGCAGCACGTGCAAACCTGATTTTCTGACTTCTTCACCCCCAAGTTCTGCGCGCGTTTGCGCGCTTTTAGCTTCTAACGCCGACGATGGCCGACCCGATCCCAACCCGTCTGCGCCGCGGCGTGACGTCCTCTGCCGCCGCCACGGGCGGCCGCACGCTGCCGCGCTGGCACTACCTCGCGGCGCTCGTCACCGGCGCCGCCAATACGCTTTCGTTCGCGCCGACGCCGCATGGCGGCTGGCTCGAACTGGCGCTGTTCGTGTTCTTCTACGCATGGCTCACGCGCGCGACCAGCTGGAAGAGCGCGGCGCTGACCGGCTTCGCGTTCGGCTTCGGCAATTACGTGACCGGTGTCTGGTGGCTGTACGTCAGCATGCACGACTACGGCGGCATGCCCGCGCCGCTTGCCGGCGCCGCGCTGGTGCTGTTCTCGATGTATCTGGCCGTGTATCCGGCACTTGCCGCCGGCGTCTGGTCGTTCTGCGCCGGACACGCGCGCAACGGCAAACTCGACGACACGCCGTTCTCGCCGACGTGGCATGGCGCGTTTGCGTTTGCCAGCGCGTGGGCGATCTGCGAATGGCTGCGCGGCACGATATTCACCGGCTTCCCGTGGCTGGCCAGCGGCTATCCGCAGGTGGACGGGCCATTCGCGGGCTTCGCGCCGATTGCCGGCGTGTATGGCGTCGGCTGGGTGCTGGCGCTCGCCGCGGCGTTGCTGGCGCAGGCGCTGTTGCGCGCGCTCGGCGCGGGTCGCAAGGATCGTCGTGCGGACAGCCAGGATAGCGCCGCCAGCGCTGAAAGCAATGGCAGCAGCGCATCTACCCATGGCCGCGCGACGCGCATCGCCGTGCCGGCTCTGATGGCACTTGCGCTAGCCGCCGCCGGCCTGCTGCTGCCGCTGGTGTCATGGACCCAGCCCGCCGGCGCCCCACTCACCGTGCGCCTGCTGCAGGGCAACGTGAAGCAGGAAATGAAGTTCGATCCGCAAGGCATCGTAGACGCGATCGATGAGTTCCAGCAGATGATCGTCGCGAAACCCGCCGATCTGGTCGTCACCCCCGAAACCGCGGTGCCGGTGCTGGTGCAGCAGATGCCGAACGCGTTCGCAGTCGCGGTGCGGCATTTCGCCGATTCGACCGGCACGTCGATCATTTTCGGCGCGCTCGGCGGCAGGATCACGCCGGACGGCGACATCGTCGACTATACGAACAGCCTGTTCGGTATCACACCGAACTCGCAGATCATCTACCGCTACGACAAGCATCACCTGGTGCCGTTCGGCGAGTTCGTGCCGTGGGGCTTCCACTGGTTCGTCAATCTGATGCGCATCCCGCTCGGCGATTTCGCGCGCGGCGCACCGGTGCAGAAGCCGTTTATGGTCCATAACCAGGCGGTGTCGGTCGACATCTGCTATGAGGACATCTTCGGCGAAGAGATTGCGAGCACCGTGCGCGAGAATTCGCCGTCGCCGAGTGTGCTGATCAACTCGACCAATCTCGCGTGGTTCGGCAATACGATCGCGCTCGACCAGCATCTGCAGATCGCGCGCATGCGTGCGCTCGAAACCGGCCGGCCGATGCTGCGCGCCACCAATACCGGCGCGACCGCTGCGATCGATGCGCATGGCAAGGTGCTCGGCCAGTTGCCGACCTTCACGGTCGGCACGCTCGATACGACGGTGCAAGGCATGGCCGGCAATACGCCTTATGTGACGAGCGGCAACAATACGGTGCTGGCGGTTTCGCTGGTCCTGCTCGCGCTTGGCTTTGCGTTTGGGCCGTCGCGCGCCGATCGTAGAAATCGGACAGAAGTCCAATAAACCGCGGCGGCCTTCGGGCGCGCCGGCTGCCCTGCTCAACGAAAGCCGCATCGCAACAGCAATCCGGTAAAATTGCAGGTTTTAGCACTGGGCCGCGCAATGGCCCGCTGTCGAACACCGCGGGCGCAGTCGCCCAGTCGCACGTCGGGTTCGGTCAGCGGTTCACTCGTGCGCCGCACTTCCCGCCGGAAAGGCACTTCATGCTCACGTTTCAGCAAATCATCCTGACGCTGCAGTCCTACTGGGACAAGCAGGGTTGCGCGTTGCTCCAGCCGATCGACATGGAAGTCGGCGCCGGTACGTCGCACGTCCATACGTTCCTGCGCGCGATCGGCCCCGAGCCATGGCGCGCCGCCTATGTACAGCCGTCGCGCCGCCCGAAAGACGGCCGCTATGGCAACAACCCGAACCGCCTGCAGCATTACTACCAGTACCAGGTGGTGCTGAAGCCGGCGCCCGAAAACATCCTCGACCTGTACCTCGGCTCGCTCGCAGCGCTCGGCTTCGACCTGCAGCAAAACGACGTGCGCTTCGTCGAGGACGACTGGGAAAACCCAACGCTCGGCGCGTGGGGCCTCGGCTGGGAAGTCTGGCTGAACGGCATGGAAGTCACGCAGTTCACGTACTTCCAGCAGGTCGGCGGCCTCGACTGCAAGCCGGTGCTCGGCGAGATCACCTACGGGCTCGAACGTCTGGCGATGTATCTGCAGAAGGTCGAGAACGTCTACGACCTGATCTGGACCGAGTGGGAAGAACAAGGTCCGAACGGCCCCGAAACGCGTCGCCTCACGTATGGCGACGTGTATCACCAGAACGAAGTCGAGCAGTCCACCTACAACTTCGAACACGCAAACGTCGATCTGCTGTTCACGTTCTTCAACAGTTACGAAGGCGAAGCGAAGCGGATGATGGAAGCGCAGCTGGCGCTGCCCGCGTACGAACTCGTGCTGAAGGCCGCGCACACCTTCAACCTGCTCGATGCGCGCGGCGCGATCTCGGTCACCGAGCGCGCGGCGTATATCGGCCGCATCCGCAATCTGTCGCGCCTCGTCGCGCAGGCTTATTACGAGTCGCGCGA
Source organism: Paraburkholderia jirisanensis (assembly GCF_054782355.1). Classification (NCBI taxonomy): domain Bacteria; kingdom Pseudomonadati; phylum Pseudomonadota; class Betaproteobacteria; order Burkholderiales; family Burkholderiaceae; genus Paraburkholderia; species Paraburkholderia jirisanensis. The sequence continues at coordinate 232,234 of NZ_BAAGSQ010000027.1, forward strand.
GAAGCTCGGTTTCCCGATGCTCGGCAACCCGGTGCACGCGGTGCCCGGCCTCACCACCGACGAACAGGACGCAGCCATGCCCGCCTGGGCGCCGCCGCTCAAGGTCGAACGGAAAATCGACAACGACTGACGAGATCAAGCACACATGACGCACCCCCATCACGCCACCCTGCTCGTCGAACTGCTGACCGAGGAATTGCCGCCCAAAGCCCTCGCGCGCCTCGGCGATGCGTTCGCTGAAGGCATCGCGCAGCGCCTCGCGGCGCGCGATCTGATCGAAGGCCAGTTGTCGTTCGAACGCTATGCAACGCCGCGGCGCCTTGCCGTGACCATCAACCACGTGCGCACCGTCGCGCCGGAAAAGCAGGTGCGCGAAAAAGTGCTGCCGGTGTCGGTCGCGCTCGATGCGAACGGCCAGCCCACCGCGCCGCTCGCGAAAAAACTGGCCGCGCTCGGCTTCCCCGATTTTTCGGTGAACGACCTCGAGCGCGCGTCGGACGGTAAAGCCGAAGCGTTCTTCCTGCGCTATGCGGCGCCGGGCGTAACACTCGCCGAAGGACTGCAGACCGCAATCGATGAAACGCTCGCGAAGCTGCCGATTCCGAAGACCATGACTTACCAGCGTCCGGACGGCACCAACGTGCAATTCGTGCGCCCCGTGCATCGGCTGACGGTGTTGCACGACCACCAGATCGTGCCGGTCAGCGCATTCGGTATCGACGCGGACGACACCACGCGCGGCCACCGTTTTCTGTCCGAAGGCTTCGTGCAGATCCAGCATGCCGGCGCGTATGCCGAGACGCTACGTCACAAGGGCCACGTGGTCGCGAATCTCGCCGATCGCAAGGCGATGATCCGCACGCAGCTTGAAGCGCAGGCGAACGGCGACAAGGTCGTGATGCCCGAAGCGCTGCTCGACGAAGTGACTTCGCTGGTCGAATGGCCGGTGGTCTATTCGTGCCGCTTCGAGGACGAGTTCCTGCAGGTGCCGCAGGAATGCCTGATCCTGACGATGCAGACCAACCAGAAGTATTTCGCACTCACCGATGCGCACGGCAAGCTGCGCTCGCGCTTTCTGATCGTGTCGAACATCGCGACCGAAACGCCCGGCGACATCATCGAAGGCAACGAGCGCGTGGTGCGCCCGCGTCTGGCCGATGCGAAATTCTTTTTCGAGCAGGACAAGAAGAAGCCGCTCGCCGACCGTGTGCCGCTGCTCGCGAATGTCGTGTATCACAACAAGCTCGGCTCGACGCTGCAGCGCGTCGAGCGCGTCGAAGCGCTGGCCGGCGAGATCGCCGCGCTAAGCGGCACCGACGTGGCGCTGGCCAAACGTGCCGCGCGTCTGGCGAAGGCCGACCTGCTGACCGACATGGTCGGCGAGTTCCCCGAACTGCAGGGCACGATGGGCACGTACTACGCGCGCCACGACGGCGAGCCCGAAGAAGTCGCGCTCGCGTGCACCGAACACTACCAGCCGCGCTTCTCCGGCGATACGCTGCCCACCACCGCAACCGGCACCGCAGTCGCGCTGGCCGACAAGCTCGAGACGCTGGTCGGCATCTGGGGCATCGGCCTGCAGCCGACCGGCGAGAAAGATCCGTTTGCGTTGCGCCGTCATGCGCTCGGCGTGCTGCGCATCCTGGTCGAGAAGCAGTTGCCGCTCGATCTGCTCGAACTGCTGCGCGCCGCGCATCGGCAATTCGCCGCACTGCCGAACGTCGCCGATGCCACACCCGCGCTGATCGAATTCTTTATGGATCGCCTGCGCGGTCTGTTGCGCGAACGCGGTTACGCGGCCGGCGAAATCGATGCGGTGCTCGCACTGAACCCGACCCGCCTCGACGACGTCATCGCGCGTCTCGATGCGGTGCGCGAATTCGCGCTGCTCGCCGAAGCCGCGTCGCTCGCCGCGGCGAACAAGCGGATCTCGAACATCCTGAAGAAGTCCGACGCCACCTCGTCGGACGGCGTGCAAGCCGCACTGCTGGTCGAGCCCGCGGAACAGGCACTGCATGCGCAACTCGAACAGGTCGCGCCGCGCGTGCAGTCGCAGCTTGCGCAACGCGACTACACCGGCGCGCTGTCGGCGCTGGCCGCGCTGCGCGAACCGGTCGACACATTCTTCAACGACGTGATGGTCAACGCAGAAGACCCGGCCTTGCGTGCGAACCGCCTCGCCCTGCTGCGTGCGTTGCATCAACAGATGAACTGCGTGGCCGACATTTCGCGGCTAGCCGCCTGAGCGACGACCCACCATGGCGACACATAAGAAACTGGTCATCCTCGATCGCGACGGCGTGATCAACGTCGATTCCGACGCGTTCACCAAGTCTCCCGACGAGTGGGTCGCGTTGCCGGGCAGCCTCGAGGCGATTGCGCGGCTGAATCAGGCGGGCTACCGGATCGCGATCGCGACCAACCAGTCGGGTATCGGCCGCGGCCTGTTCGACATGGCCGCGCTCAACGCGATGCACGAGAAGATGCACCGGATGGCGGCCACTGCCGGCGCGCGCGTCGATGCGATTTTCTTCTGCCCGCATACCGCCGAAGACCAGTGCGAATGCCGCAAGCCGCGACCCGGCATGCTCAAGCAGATCAGGGAACGCTTCGACATCGATCCGAAGAGCACGCCCGTGGTCGGCGATTCGTTGCGCGACCTGCAAGCTGGCGATGCACTCGGCTTCGTGCCGCATCTGGTCCTGACCGGCAAGGGGCGCAAGACGCTCGCCGCCGGTGGCCTGCCGCAAGGCACCCGCGTGCATGACGACCTGCGCGCGTTCGCCCTCGACTTCCTCGCCGAAGAACAGGATTGACGCGCGCCGCGCACCACGCTCACCTCTGCCGATCTCACCGATGCGCTTTCTTCGCTCCCTGCTGCTGTTGCTCTTCTTCATCGTCTGGACGGTGCCGTACGCGACCGCCTGCTTTATCGCGTTTCCGTTCATGCACGCCGACCGGCGCTACTGGATGGCAGCCGGCTGGTGCCGCACGGTGATCATCGTGGCGCGCTTTCTCACCGGCATCCGCTATCAGGTGATCGGCCGCGAGAATCTGCCGGACGGCCCCGCTGTGTTGCTGTCGAAGCATCAGTCGGCGTGGGAAACCGTGGCGTTGCCCGCGTTGATGCCGCGTCCGCTGTGCTATGTGTTCAAGCGCGAACTGCTGTACGTGCCGTTTTTCGGCTGGGCGCTCGGCATGCTGAAGATGGTCCACATCGATCGCAAGGAAGGCAAGAACGCGTTCGTTTCGGTCACGCGGCAAGGCAAGTTGCGCATGGCCGAAGGCGCGTGGGTGATCATGTTTCCGGAAGGCACGCGCACGCCCACCGGCAAGCAAGGCAAGTACAAGACCGGCGGCGCGCGCTTTGCGGTCGCTACCGGTGCACCCGTGGTGCCGATCGCGCATAACGCAGGCCGAGTGTGGCCGCGCAACTCGTTTATCAAATATCCGGGTATAGTCACGGTGTCGATCGGCACGCCGATCGATACTAGCGGGCTCTCGCCCGACGAAGTGAACACGCGCGTCGAAACGTGGATCGAAGCCGAGATGCGCCGCATCGATCCTGCTGCCTATGGCGCCGGACAGAATTCGGCCACCGCCGCGCAAATCTGACGCGTGTACGCTGCCTCTTCATCAGCCACACGGTCGAGGATGGCGTTCAAAGACGCGAAGTGAGTCCGATGCAGAAGTCTTCTACGCCGCAGCCCGCTGCGGCGCTCGATAGCCGGCAACTCGATCTGCCGCTCTTCGAAGAGCCCGGCATATCGCCGCCGGCAACGCCGCAAAAGCCGGCGCCCCAAGTTGCGCCCGACGGCTCGAAGCTGCGGCACATCACGCTTGGTGCGCGTTCGCTTTACTACCAGCTAAAACGCTCGTCACGCCGCTCGATCGGTTTTGCGATCGACAGCAATGGCCTCGCGATTACTGCGCCGCGCTGGGTCACGCTCGCCGATATCGAAACCGCCATCACCGAAAAGCAGCGCTGGATCTTTGCCAAGCTGATCGAATGGCAGACCCGCACCGAGCAGCGCGCGCTGCCGCGCGTCGACTGGAAAGACGGCGCGCAGCTCCCTTATCTGGGGCAGACGATCAGCGTGACGCTCGGTGCGCCGCATGGTTTGCTGGCGTTCGATGCGCAGCACGCGTCGCTCGCGGTGCCGCTGCCGCCGCAGGCCGACCCGCAGCAGATCAGAGACCGCGTGCAAGGCTGGCTGCAAAGCGAAGCGAAGCGCGTGTTCGGCGAGCGCCTCGCGGTGTATGCGGAAAAGCTCGGCGCGAGCTATCGCGCGTATGCGCTGACTTCAGCCGCCACGCGCTGGGGCAGCTGTTCGAGCGACGGCAAGATTCGCCTGAACTGGCGGCTGATTCACTTCCCGCTGTCGATCATCGATTACGTCGTTGCGCATGAACTCGCACACCTGCGCGAGATGAATCACAGCCCGCGCTTCTGGGAAACCGTCGAATCGATCTTCCCGGAGTTTCGCGAAGCGCGGCAGACCCTCAAGCATCATCCGCCCGAGTTGCTGCCGGCGCTGTAAGGTCGCTATAAAGTCGTTGCGAGTCGTGCGCGTGAGCAGTGCACGCGCATGCACACGCGTGCGTTACGACTTCTTCTGGATGAATTCGATCTTGTAGCCGTCCGGATCGGTGACGAACGCGATCACCGTCGTGCCGTGCTTCATCGGGCCCGCCTCGCGCACCACGGTGCCGCCTTGCGCCTTGATCTTTTCGCACGCGGCGTACGCATCGTCGACTTCAACCGCGAGATGGCCGAACGCGGTGCCGAGCTCGTACGATTCGGTGTCCCAGTTGTGCGTCAGTTCGATGACGGTGCCTTCGCGCTCGTCGGTGTAACCGACGAAAGCCAGCGTAAACTTGCCGTCCGGATAATCCTGGCGGCGCAGCACTTTCATGCCGAGCAGTTCGGTGTAGAACGCGATCGAGCGGTCCAGATTGCCGACGCGGAGCATCGTGTGGAGAAGGCGCATGGTGGGTTCCTTTTATTGCCTGGGGACAAGCACATAAATGTACCGAAAAAGCGCCGTGCCCGCTGCCGCGCGCACTAGAACAAGTGACGCAACCCTGCCATCAGGCCAACCTGCGTGCTCTTCTGCGCGAGGCCCAGGCCGTTCACACCCTGCAGCTGCGCGCCGATCAGATCGCCGCGATATAGCGAATAATCGGCTTCCACATAGACATCGGTACGCCTGGACAGGTTGTAGTCGGCGACGAACTCGAATTGCCAGGCACTGCCGTCTTGCGCCGCGGTCTTGCCGTCCTGCAGCGTGCGCCACACGTTGAGCGCGAGATGCCACGCATTGCCGAAGGTTTGCGTAATGCCGCCCATTATCATCCGGCGCGCCGAGAAATCGGTGTACTTCAATGCATTGAGCAACGGTGCAGTGAACGGTCCGTTGGCGAAGTTCGAAAAGCCCGGATCGTTACGGTTCACGATATAACCGACTGCGAAGCGCGTGCCATCCCAGATATACGCGCCGCCAAAAGTCCACGCCTTGGCCGTACTGCCGTTGACCGAATCGCGCGACTCTTCATAGGCGCCGCCGATGTTCAGCGGCCCCTCTTTCGGCGAGTACGCGGCCGCCACGCCGATTTGCGAACCGTTCGCCGTGTGTCCGGCCACGCCGCCGAATGCATACGCCGCCGCGACGGTCAGCCCGTCATAGCGCGCCTGATACTGCACCTGATTGCTGGTCCAGATGCCGCCGGACATCGTCACTTCCGGCTGGAAGCTGAAGTTGTACGGGATCCATGGATTGCTGCCGTAGCCGCCGATCGTGATGCCTTCGATCAACACGTTCGGCTGCCGGCCGAAGATGAGCCGACCGTAGGTGGTCGACTGCACGCCGACTTGCGCTTCGTTGAAGAACGGCAGCGTCGGATCGCTCTGGCCGGAGTTGATGTAGAAGCGGTTCTCGAGCCGGAAGAAGGTAGACCAGCCGGCGCCCAGGTCTTCGACGCCGCGCAAGCCCCAGCGGCTTTCGCTCAACCCGGCGTTGCCGAGGCCGACCTTCGAAGCGCCGGCTGCGTTGGTGTGCGTCATGTAGCGCACGCTTTCGTCGACGACTCCGTATAGCGTCACGCTCGATTGTGCGTGCGCCACCGAGCAGGCCAGTGCGGCCGGCAAAATTGGATAGGTCCACCTGCTGAGCTTTATCACGCCGTCTCCTTGTCATGTGGGACGTGCTATCGCGGCCTGAACCGGGGCGAGATTGGTCCATATCTCGAAAAGGCCGGTCGGCAGAATGATGCCCTACGGAAGACGCCGTGTGTGCGAAAAAGAAAAAGTAGCAACGCATAATAAAAAAAACGGATGCGGCCTGAGTGGCTGTGCATCCGGTCGAGAGCGTTCAGCCGAAGCCTGTGCGTGTGCGTGTGCGCTGCGCAGGCTGGCATTGACATCGGCCTTGCATGCAGTCATGCAACGCCGATGCCGCGCGATAGTCAGTTCACCATTGGAACCCCGCGCCCGCAACGACGCCGACATTGCCGTTGCTGCTGGTGTTGCCCGACAGCTTGACGACGAAGCGATTGCTTTGCGTCACATACGATGCGCCGAACGCCGCGCCCGACTGGCCGCCGTAACGCGAGCCGGCCACCGCGACCATGGTCTTGCCGGCCTGGGTCGCCTGCGGCAAGCCGGCCACTGCCATCGCGGCCGCGGTGCCCGCGTTCGCGCTTTTGGCGACGCTGTTGACCTGGCTCTGCAAGCCGGCGATCTGCTGGCCGGTGTTGGCGACTGCGTTGTTCAGCTGGTTCACGTTCACTGCGTCGTTGCCTTCGACGCCGGCCGCGACGTTGACGATCTGCCGTTCGTTGCCCGCAGCCCCGACCGACACCGTGTTGTCGCGATCGGCCACCGCATTGGCACCGACGGCGACCGCATTGTTACCGGACGCCTTCGCTTGCGAACCAAGCGCAACCGAAGCGGTACCCGTCGCTTGCGCGCGGTCGCCGAGTGCGGTCGCGTCATTGCCGCTGGCGTTTGCGCCACCGCCCGCGGCGAAAGTGCCGGAGCCGGCCGCAAGTGCCGGGCCGCTGGTCGAGTTGGCCGCGATGCTGGTCGAGCCGTTTGCCGAATAGTTCTGTACCGCGTTACCGAGGGTGGCGAGTTGCTGGTTGGTTGCGTAAAGCTGCGCGCCGGTGACAGCGTCCGTGCTGATTTCGGACAGTGCGGCGTCCTGCAGGTTCGTCAATGCGACGCGGGCCGTGTTGTCGGTGCCGCCGAGCGTCACGCGGTCGTGCGTGGTGCTGTCGTACGCGAGGCTGCCTGCGCCGGGTTCCGCTTGCAGCATGCCAACGGCGGCGGCGGCGAGCGGTGCCGGTGCCGGTGTCGGTGCCGAGCGCAGCAAGCCGCCACTTTGCAAACCACCTGATGCATTGCTGCCCGGCAGTGCTGCGGCAATCGCTGTGTTCATCTGGCCGAGGGTCACGGCGTCGCTGGCATTGACCGCGTCAGCGACGTTCACGATGCGGCGCTTCGACGTATTCGAACCGACTGCAAAGGTGTTGGCCTGTGTGGCCGACGACCCGGCACCGATCGCCACCGAATTCAACGCCATCGCACGCGAATTTGCGCCGATCGCCAGCGCGTTGTCGCCAAGCGCCTGAGCAAACCCACCGATCGCGACCGAGTTGATTCCGGACGCGCTAGCATCCAGCGCTACGGTATCGCCGAATTTGATGTATTTGGTCTTCGTCGCAATGTCGCCCGTTGCATCCGTGATGCGCGTATCGAGCGCGTTCACCGCGCCTTCGACGCCTGTCACCGTGTCGCCGCCAACTGTGTATTTCGGCATGCTGACACTGCCATCGGCATTGACAGCCGCGCCGCCGCCGAGTGCGTTGGCGACACTGTTTGCTGTGCCGTACAACTGCGAACCGTTGATCGCTTCGCGGCTTAGCGGGTTGACCGCACCGTCTCTCAGATTGGCGATGACCGTTCCGGCCAGGCCGCCGCCAAGCGTGACTTTGCGTTGGGTCGCGTCGTCGTATGCGACGAAAGCATTGGTCACGTTGCCTGACGTGTCGATGTTTATGCCAGCCGCCTTCAGCTGCGCGAGGTTGACGGCGTCCGTATCGGCCGTGCCCTCCGACACGCCTTTGAGCTGGCGCGTGCCCGCCGTACCGGTGAAGTCCAGCGTCGTGCCGTCGCTGGTCCTGGCGACCGTGATCGCCCGGCTCGTCGTGTCCTGCTGCACCAGACCGATCTTGCCGTTGTTGATGTTGTTCGTCAGATTCGTGATCGACGTGGTGTTGGCGGTCGCAGCCGTATCGATAGCGGCCAACGCCGAGCCGACGTCCGTCTTCGTCTGGCCTTGAACCGTGTAAGCCGGTGCTTTCAGCGTGCCGTCCGCGTTCACCGCTGCGCCGCCGCCGAGCGCAGCCGCCACGCTGTTCGCCGTGCCGTACAGCTGCGCGCCGTTGATCGCGTCCTTGCTGGCCGGGTTGATCGCCCCCGCCTGCAGGCCCGTGATTGTCGTGCCGGCCGTACCGCGCAGCGTGACCTTGTTCTTCGTCGTGTCGTCGTAAGCGACGAAAGCATTCGTCACATTGCCCGACGTGTCCACGTTCACACCGGCCGCCTTCAGCTGACCGACGTTGACTGCATCGGTATTGTTGATACCTGCCGACATGTTAGTCAGACGCCGCGTCAACGTGCCCCCGAGGCTCTGATTGAAAGCGGTTGCGTCGGCCGACGTGCCATCGCCGTTATCTGTGTAAATGCCCTTTAACGGGTTGTCGCCGACCCGGCCGAGCGACACCGTGTTCGCTTCCGACGCGACCGAGCCCGTGCCGATCGCGACGCTGTTCTGCGCCGTGCCAGCCACATATGCGGCTGCACCGAGCGCGGTGCCGTAGTACGCGCGCACCTGACCGGCGAAACCGAAGATGCTGGCGAAGCTGACGTTCTGTGGCACATAGCCGTTGGAGCCGTACACGGTTTCCGCGAGATTATGCGTGGCGTTAGGCACGCCTGCGTCCGCATCGCAACCCGAAACGTTTGACCACTTGCCGCTGCCGGAGTTGGCCGGCGTGCAGTCGGCGTTCGGAACGACACTTGCAAGCGATGGTGCCGCGGCGCTCAACGCCGCAATACCGAGCGCAATCGACGTCGCGCGAAGGACGGCGCGCATGCGCGCGGAGCCAGGTTGCGGGGATGGTTGAAAAGCGTTTTCCGCGCGTTCCAGATTGTCGACCCGTCGACGGGTCGCCGCGTTGGGTGCGGACCGAGGGTTTTTATACATTCTTGTATCCTAAATAAATTGATCGAAGCGGCGCCTGGAGGCCACTCCAATCGCACTGCGTTGAGAGAAGGGAAACTTGCGCGTGCGCCGTTTTGTTTACGAGGCTGGGGGGCCTGCAACCGGTGCGTTAATCGTCGCGACCAAAACGTCCGGGTAAGACGTTCGACGCAACGCCCCGGAACCCGGGATCGAATGCGCTGAAGTATAGAAACCCAACTACAAGCAGGCTTATAGGACTAGTCCGAAAACAACGTTGGATGTGATCAAATATTCGAATCGAGCGGTGCAAAGCACCAGACAACCGAAAGATATTTCGCTTTACCTATTATTTTCTTTCAATCGTTTGCGCTACGCGCACGTACTCGTCGACAGGGACATCTTCGGCGCGGCGCGCCAGATCGAAGCCGAGCGCTTCGAAATCCACCTGATCGCGATAAGCCGCGAGCGTATTGCGCAGCATCTTGCGACGTTGCGAAAACGCCGCGGTAACGAGTTCGCCGAGCGTGGCCGGGTTGACGCTGGGCAGTTCATGCGCTGCGTACGGAATCATCCGCACGATGGCCGAGTCGACTTTCGGCGGCGGCTGGAACGACTCCGGCGGCACGTCCAGCAGCTTGTCGATCACGTAGCGATACTGCAGCATCACCGACAGTCGGCTGAACGCCTTGCTGCCCGGCTCCGCGACCATCCGGTCGACCACTTCGTTTTGCAGCATGAAATGCTGGTCGATCACGCACGGCGCGAAGCTCACCAGATGAAACAGCAGCGGGCTCGAGATGTTGTACGGCAGATTGCCGACGATGCGCAGCGACGGCTTCGCATCCGGCGCGCCAGACGCAACCAGCGCACCGAAGTCGAAATCGAGCGCATCGCCTTCATGCAGTTCGAGCCGTTCGCCGAATTTGTTCTTTAGACGCCCGATCAGATCGCGGTCCAGTTCGACCGCGTGCAGCGGCGCCTCGGGTGTCGCGAGCCGCTCGATCAGCGGTCCGGTCAGCGCGCCGAGCCCCGGCCCGATCTCGACCATCCGCTCGCCGCGCTGCGGTTGGATCAGCTCGACGATCGAATCGATCACGCCCATGTCGACCAGAAAATTCTGGCCGAAGCGTTTGCGGGCGAAATGGCCTTGATGCTGTTTGCTGGAGGACATCGAAAGTGCGGTGGCTGAAACGGTGCGGAAAAATCAGGAGTGACGGCGCCGCTGGCGCGCCATCGAGACGGCTGCATCGAGCGCGGCGATCATGCTGCCGGCGTCGGCGCGGCCGGTGCCGGCGAGATCGAGCGCGGTGCCATGATCGACCGACGTGCGCACGATCGGCAGCCCAAGGGTGACATTGATGCCCTCGCCGAAGGTCGCGTACTTGAGTACCGGCAAGCCCTGGTCGTGGAACATCGCCAGCACGCAATCGGCTTCGTTCAGATAGCGCGGCTGGAACAGCGTATCGGCCGGATAAGGTCCGCGCGCGTCGATGCCTTGAGCATTCACAAGCTGCAACGCGGGCGAGATCACATCGATTTCCTCGCGGCCGAGATAGCCGTTTTCCCCGGCATGCGGATTGAGACCGGTCACGAGAATGCGCGGCGCCGGCACGCCGAAGTGTCGTTGCAGGTCGTGGTTGATGATGCGCAGCGTGTCGACGAGGCTTTCTACGGTCAGCGCAGCCGGCACGTCTTTCAACGGCAAATGCGTGGTCGCAAGCGCCACGCGCAACGGCCGCTGGCCGGTACCCGCCAGCATCATCACGACGCGCGGCGTATGGGTGCGCTCGGCCAGGTATTCGGTGTGGCCGGTGAACGGCACACCCGCGTCGTTGATCGTGCTCTTTTGCAGCGGCGCGGTGACGATCGCGTCGTACTGGCCGGCGAGCGTGCCGTCGATTGCCGTATCGAGCAGGCTCAGCACGTAGCGGCCGTTCGCCGCATCGAGCTTGCCGGCTCGCACCGGCACGCCGAGCGGATGATGTTGCGCGCTCACGTGCTGGGCGCGCAGCAACGCCTGCCAATCGATACCGACCGCCTGCGCGCGTGCCTCGAGCAGACTTGCATCGCCAAGCACGATGAACTGCGCGTCGGGCCAGCGCGCAGCTGCGGCCGCCAGCGCCTGCGCCGTCAGCTCGGGGCCGACGCCAGCCGGCTCGCCGGTGGTGACGGCGATCTGCAACGGCGCATCAGGTGTAGCGGCAGGGGTCATTGTGAAAGCTTACTGTACGGCGCTCGGCACGCCCTTGTAATCGACATACGCGGTATCGCGCAATTCACGCAGCCAGTCGGCATACGCCTGCTCTGCCTTACGCTGGCCGATCGCCTGGCGCGCCAGATCCATCTGCTGCGCAACCGAGCCTTCGGCCTCGCGGCGGCCCAGCACCTGGATCAGGTGATAGCCGTACTCGCTGCGCACCGGCTCGCTGATCTGGCCATCCTGCAGGTTGTTCATCGCACGCTCGAATTCAGGCACGGTCTCGCCCGGGCTGATCCAGCCGAGGTCGCCGCCTTGCGAAGCCGAACCGTCCTGCGAATAGGTGCGGGCAAACTTGTCGAAGTCGCCGCCCTGGGCGATTTCCTGCTTGATCTCGAGCAGCTTCTGGCGCGCCTGCGGCTCCGACATCCCGTCGCCGACGCGGATCAGGATGTGGCGCACGTGGGTCTGCACGAGCTTCGCCGAATCGCCGCCGGTACCCTGACCGGTGCGGCGCTCGACCAGACGCACGATCTCGAAACCGTCGTCGGTGCGGATCACGGTTGGATTCACCTCGCCCGGACGCAGCTTGGCGGCCGCGCTGACAAACGCCGGCGGCAGCTTCGACGGCGCCAAAAAGCCCATGTCGCCGCCCTTCGATGCATCCGGTGCCTGCGAATTCGACTTCGCAAGCTTTTCGAAATTGTCGCCGGCGTTGGCCTGCTTCAGCAGATCGTCGGCTTTCTTTTGCGCGGCTTCGATATCGGCTTGCGGCGCGTTGAGCGGCGCCTTCAGAAAGATGTGTTCGATGCGCAGGTCGCTCGTCATGCCGGCGCTCGGGCCGCGCTGGCTGGCGATGTAGTTCGCCACTTCGGCGTCGGACACGGTGATCTTGCTGTCCACTTCCTTTTCGCGCAGACGCGACAGGATCAGCTCGGTCTTCGCATCGTTAGTGAAGGTGCTCCAGGGCACCCCTTCCGCCTCGATGCGCGCGCGGTAGATCTGCAGCGTCATGTTGTTCGCCTGCGCGAGACGCTCGAGCGTCTTCTGCACGGCGGCATCGTCGACGGTGATGTTGTCCTCGCGCGCCTTTTGCAGTTGGATGCGTTCAAGCACCATCTGGTTGAGCACCTGCTGACGCAACTGGTCGGCCGGCGGAATCGGCGCATGCTGCTGGTTCAGACGGCGCGTGATCAGGCCGGCGCGCTCGTCGAGCTCGCGCTGCGTGATCACGCCATTGTTGACCACGGCTGCAATCGTATCGACGGTCTGGCCGCTACCGGCATTGAGCGCCTGCGCGTGCGCAGCCGGCATGAACAGGGCGGCCGCCGCGAACCCGGCCGCGAGCGTTGCCAAACGAAGCTTTTTCATGATTGCCACAGATACTCCAATGGATGTCGGGACGTTCGACGCCCGTCTCTTCGTATTTTATGAGCCGGCGAAACCGTCACTCATAATTGTTGAACCGCGATTCGGGCGGCGGCGGTGGCGGCGCCGGCGAATAGCCGGCCACGCTGTCGCGGAACGCCCTGACGAGCCCGTTATCGATGCTCGACAGCCCCTTTAGCGTGAGCTGCGCAAGCACACGCGTCGCCGAGGTTTCTAACCCCGATGTGTTGACGCCGTTCGCGTAGCGCTGCACGCCGAGGCCCAGCGTCCAGCAATCGGCGTCGTACTGCATGCCGAGCAGGCCATCGACGATGCGGTGCCCTTGCAAGTCGTAATTGATCCGGCCCACCACCGACACCCGGTGTGAAAACGGCCACTGCCCCGAGACCAGCAACTGGTTGATCGGCTGGTTTTCGAGCGTCGTGTTGGCGCGCGTGTAACGATAGCCGAGGTTGATGACCTTTCCCGATTCGGGACTGAACCCGAAACCAATACTGGATTTCACCAGCTGGTTGTTGTCGGCATTATATTGGAACGCGGTTTCCGACGCGAAACCGGCGCCGAGCTTCAGCGACGCCCCCGCGATCAGGTCCGAGTGGCGCGCGGTAGTCGACGACTGGCCCGGGAACAGCGTGACGCGCTGGTCCGTAAAGTAGTACTGCTGGGCGATCACGAAACGCGCGCGCTCGTCGCCGGTGGCCGCGTTGATGAAGCGCGTGGTCAGCGCGGCGGTCAGGCGGTTCGCATCGGCGATCCGGTCGTTACCGACGAAGGTGTTCGGCGTGAAGATTTCGGCGAGGCCGAAGTCGGAATCGGCGGTATCGAACAGCGGCGCCTGATCCTGGTTGCGAAACGGCGTGTACACGTAGTACAGGCGCGGTTCCAGCGTCTGGATATAGTCTTCGCCGAACAGCCGGATCGAGCGGTCGAACACGAGGCCCGTATCGAACGAGAAGGTCGGGATCGACTCGGTGAAGTTCTTCGCCTGGCCCGGCACCGAGTTCGTGCCGAGATTGCTCAGGTTGTACGACGCAAAGTGCCATTGCACCTTCGGCGTGACGAAATAGCCCGGCCCCACCACCGAATACGACAGGTACGGGTTGAACATCACCCGTTCGCCTTCGGTCATGTTGTCGGCGGTGACCCGGAAGCGCGTGTAATCCGCTTCCGCGCCGTAATCGAAGCCGCCGACGTTGTACTTCGTGTACTTCACGTTCAACTGCGGCTCGCGGCCATACGGCGGCGTCGACGGCGTCAACGTCTGCCAGTGCTGTTCGCGCGCCAGCACCGACCACGGGCCGTTGTTGTACGTCAAGCCGGCTTCCTGCTGATACAGCAGCTGCGTGCCGTTCAGGAACTGGCTGGTGGTCGATGCAAGGTCTTCCGGATAGGTGTTGTCCGAGACCTTGTTGTAGTAGATGTAACCGCCGAACCCGCCACCAAAGTTCTGGTTGTGCGTGATGTAGATCGCGTAGCGGTTGGTCTTCGTGATCGCGTCGTCCGGCAGGAACTCGCCCGTGATCGAGCCCGCGTACGTGGGCGACAGATAGCGGAAGTTCGCCTGGGTCTGCACGCCGCGCCGCGAGATGATGCGCGGCGTGATGGTCAGATCGCGGTTAGGCGCGATGTTGAAGTAGTACGGCAGCGACAGCTCGAAGCCGTTGCTCGAACTGACCGAAAACGTAGGCGGCAGCAAACCGCTGCGCCGCTCGCCCGACAGCGGAAACGACAGCCACGGGCTGGCGAAAATCGGCACGCCCTGGAAGAACAGCACGCCGTTGTGCGCGACGCCTTCGTCGGCACCGGTGTCGAAATCAAACTCCGAGCCCTTGATGTACCACGCCGGATCGTCGGCGCACTGACAGGCCGTATAGGTGGCGTTCGCGAAGACCGAGCGCTCGTTGTCGAGCAGATCGGCACGCTCCGCGCTGCCCGCACCGCCGGTCGCCGTGAAGTGGTACTTCGGCGCGGTCATGAAACCTTCACTCGAGTCGACCTTGATGTGCGCCTCGGTGCCGGTGAACTCGCTGCCGCTGCCGCTCAGATGAACATGGCCGTAAGCATCGGCCATGTCGGTATCCTCATCGTAGTGCAGCGCGTCCGCCTTGATGATCGACGTAATGCGGCGCACTTCGGCCGAACCTTTCGCGGCCATGTCACGATCGACCGTGCCGGTGGTCGAATCGCCGAGCACGAACGTAGCCGGACGGTCGCCTGTCGGCACCGTCTGGTCTTCGAGCTGAGGGGCAAGCCGCAGGCCCCACGGCGCATCGAGCGGCTGCGCCTGCGCCGCCTCTCCCGCCAGCTGGGCGTAGGAAAGCGCGGGAAGCAAGCCCGGTACGGCGATCAATGCCGTGACCAGCCGCCTTAAGCGCGGCGAGCCGTCGCTATAGGGCGTGGTTGGGAAATGCTGTCTAGGCGGCATGTATTCGTTTGGCGAATCGGCCCGTCCACCAGCTCAAGCAGTCACAGTTACCGCCTGCGCAACCGGCTCTGGAGAGCAGCGATTGCGCAAATTGTTCGATCTAATCCAGCGGTGAGGCGGGCGGTCAAACGAGATATGCGAAGGCTGGTGCGAGCCGCGTCAAAAAAGTCGTGGGGTATTATATGGCAAGACGTTGCTCCTCCCGATTCGAACTCCCGTTTTCATGACGCAGGCCCACGCTATCGCTCCCTCCGACTCCCGCCTCGAGCTGCTTACCGCCTGGCTGCTTAGCCACGCCGAGCGCCATGGCCTCGACCTCGCCACGCTGGCGCCCGCTTCCGCGGATGCGAGTTTTCGTCGTTATTTCCGGCTTGGCCGGCGTGCGGACGGCTTGAATGATTCGGCCATTGCCGCGGATGCGAGTGCCGCCAGCAGCGCCGCGGCCGCGACGCTGATCGCCGTCGATGCGCCGCCGCCGGAAAAATGCCGCGAATTCGTGCAGGTGGCCGAGCTGCTGCAAGCCGCCGGCGTGCATGTGCCGCGCGTGCTGGAGGTGGATTTCGAGGCCGGCTTCATGCTGGTCACCGATCTCGGTAGCCAGCCGTACATTCACGCGCTGAACCAGGACAACGCGCGTCCGCTGATGCGCGACGCGCTCGATGCGCTGATTCGCTGGCAGCTCAGTTCGCGTGAAGACGTGCTGCCGCCGTTCGACGAAGCGTTCCTGCGCCGTGAAATGGAGCTGATGCCCGAGTGGTTCATCACGCGCCATCTCGGGCGTGAAGTCGATACCGCGACGCGCGGCTTGCTTGATCGCACCTTTGCGCTGCTGGTCGCCAGTGCACGCGCGCAGCCGCAAGTGTTCATGCTGCGCGACTTCATGCCGCGCAACCTGATGGTGGCGAGCCCGAACCCGGGTGTGCTCGACTTTCAGGACGCGGTGTACGGGCCGATCACCTACGACGTCGCCTCACTGTTGCGCGACGCGTTCATCAGTTGGGACGAGGAGTTCGAGCTCGACTGCTTCGTGTACTACTGGGAGCGCGCGAAGAAGGCCGGGCTGCCGGTCGATGCGGATTTCGGCGCGTTTTATCGCCAGCTCGAATGGATGGGGCTGCAGCGGCATATCAAGGTGCTGGGGCTGTTCTGCCGCATCTACTACCGCGACGGCAAGCCGCATTATCTGCAAGACCTGCCGCGCTTCATCGGCTATGCACGCAAGGTGGCCGCGCGCTACCAGCCGCTCGCGCCGTTCGCGAAACTGCTCGACGACCTCGAAGGCCGCGCCATCGAAGTCGGTTACACGTTCTGATCGATGCACGCACTGCGCACCGCGATGATCTTCGCCGCCGGCCGCGGCGAACGGATGCGTCCGTTGACGGATGTCTGCCCGAAGCCGCTGCTCGAAGCAGGCGGCAAGCCGCTGATCGTCTGGCAGATCGAACGGCTCGCCGCGGCGGGCTTCGAGACGATCGTGATCAACCACGCGTGGCTTGGCGAGCAGATCGAGCAAACGCTCGGCGACGGCTCGCGCTGGGGCGTGCAATTGCGGTACTCGCCGGAAGGCGAAGCGCTCGAAACGGCAGGCGGTATCGCGCAGGCCTTGCCGCTGATTGAGGCTTCTCCCGAGCCCGAGGTGTTCGTCGCGGTTAGCGGCGACGTCTATGCGGAGTTCGATTACACGCGCCTCGATGCGCATGCGGCGCGCCTCGCGGCGCAAGCGGAAGCCGGTATGCATCTGGTGATGGTGCCCAATCCGCCGTTTCATCCGGCTGGCGATTTCGCGCTGACGAATGGCCTGCTGTCGCTCGACGCGGCGCCGCGCCTTACGTTCGGCAATATCGGCCTGTACGACACGCGGATGTTCCGCGCACTGCCGCGCGGCACCCGGCGCGCGCTGACGCCGTACTATCGCGATGCAATTGCGCGCGGTCTCGCAAGCGGCGAGTTATATGACGGGCGCTGGGAAAATGTCGGGACGCCCGCGCAATTGCAGGCGTTGGATCGTGAACTGGGTGCGCGTAACGTCTAGTTGAGCGGGCGGCGGTCTAACCACCGCCCTTGCCGGCGCTAACCGCCCTTGCACGGCGCTCTGTACCTGCGCTGCCGACGCGCCTGTCGCGGCCGTTGCCCAGTGCTCTGTACGTACCCTGCCGGCGCTCTAGCCACCCTGCCCGGGGCACGCTCCAACATGCTGCCTGGCGCTCTCGAGTCGCGCTGCAGGCGCTCGGCCTGCCACCGGCGGCGCGCGGCGCGCTCCGCCACCGCTGCTAGCTCACCGCACCGCCCGCGCCAACCCGCTCGTCCGCTTCGTCCTGCTGCGCCTGCTCCGCGCGCTGCTGCTGCAGCGCCCACATCTGCGCGAACAGCCCGCCCATACGGATCAATTCCCGATACGTGCCGCGTTCGACGATCCGGCCGCGGTCCATCACGATGATCTGCTGCGCGTGGACCACCGTCGACAACCGATGCGCGATGATCAGCGTGGTGCGCTCACGCGCGATCAGATCGAGCTCGTGCTGGATCGCGCGTTCCGAGCGCGAATCGAGCGCCGAGGTCGCTTCGTCGAACAGCAGCACCGGCGGGTCTTTCAGCAGCGTGCGCGCGATCGCGACGCGCTGCTTCTCGCCGCCCGACAGTTTCAGCCCACGCTCGCCGACCGGCGTGTCATACCCGCGCGGCAGGCTTTCGATGAAATCGTGGATATGCGCCGCACGCGCCGCCGCAATCACCTCGTCGCGCGCAGCCGACGGCCGGCCATACGCGATGTTGTAATAGATCGTGTCGTTGAACAGCACGGTATCCTGCGGCACGATACCGATCGACGCGCGCAACGACTCCTGCTTCACGTCGCGAATATCCTGGCCATCGATCGTGATCGCACCGCCGCCGGCGCGCTCGAGGTCGTAAAAACGGAACATCAGCCGCGCGAGCGTCGACTTGCCCGAGCCGCTGTGACCGACCACCGCGGTAGTCGTACCGGCGGGAATCGTGAAGCTCACGTCATGCAGGATCGGCCGCGCCGGTTCGTACGAGAAGTTCACGTTGGCAAAGCGCACCTCCGCGCCGCTCACCACCAGCGCCGGCGCATCGGCCGCATCGGCCACTTCGCGCGGTGCGGCGAGCAGCGTGAACATGCGATCCATATCGGTGAGACTCTGCTTCAGTTCGCGATACACGACACCGAGAAAATTCAGCGGAATGTAGAGCTGCAGCATGAACGTGTTGATCAGCACCAGATCGCCAAGCGTCAGCTTGCCCGCCATCACGCCTTGCGTGGCGCGCCACAGGATAAACACGAGCCCCGTACCGATGATCGCCTGCTGCCCGAAGTTCAGCGCGGACAGCGATTTCTGCGACTTGATCGCTGCCGCGCGAAAGCGCCGCAGGTTCTCGTCGTAGCGCTGCGCTTCCCAGTCTTCGTTGCCGAAATACTTGACGGTCTCGTAGTTCAGCAGCGAATCGATCGCGCGCGAGTTCGCCCGCGAATCGAGCTCGTTCATCGTGCGGCGAAAGTGCGTACGCCACTCGGTGACCTTGATCGTGAAGGTGATGTACGCAGTCAGCGCAATCAGCGTGACGATCGCGTAATACGCCTCGTAGCGGACCACGAAAAAGCCCAGCACGAGGCCGACTTCGACCAGCGTCGGCAGGATGCTGTATAGCGAATAGGAGATCAGCTGCGTGATGCCGCGCGTGCCGCGTTCGATATCGCGCGACATGCCGCCGGTCTGCCGTTCGAGATGAAACCGCAGCGACAGCGAATGCAGATGACGGAACACCTTCAGCGCGAGTTGCCGCACCGCGCTTTCGGTCACTTTGGAAAACAGGATCTCGCGCAGTTCGGTAAATAGCGACGTGGACAGCCGCACTACCGCGTACGCGACCACCAGCAAGCCAATACCGCTCAGCAGCACCACACCCGGCGCATGCTCGGCGCGCCCGAGCGCGGTCAGATGCTGCACCGGCGCGAGACCGTCGACAATGCGTTTCATCACGACCGGCACGCCGAGATTCGCGACTTTCGCGCCGATCAGGCACGCGAGCGCAAACCCGACGCGCCATTTGTAGGTAGCGAGATAGGGCAGCAGCGACACGATCGTCTGCCAGTCGTTACGCGGCTGGTTCGAGATCGGCGCGGGCTCGGAGGGTGGGGCGGAGCGGCGCATTGGGGGTTTTTCGTGGAAAGTTGCGAACCGGCGCGCACATCCGCTCGCCATCGCGCAAACGCCTTAAGCGTCAGCGCCGCTCGCTGCCGCACGCCTGACCGGGGCATGCGCTTTCCCGTACAATTCGTGATCTACCTATTGTCGCAGAAGCGGGACGGCCTCGCTTTGCCTGCTTCCACGATTCCAACGGATTCCCGATGAGCGAGATCAGCCAGCTTCCGCAGAAACACTGTGCCTTGCGTGTCGTGCCGCAGCCTTCCGATGCCAACGTCCATGGCGACGTGTTCGGCGGCTGGATCATGGCGCAAGTCGATATCGCCGGCTCGATTCCAGCCAGCCGGCGCGCGAACGGCCGCGTCGCGACCATCGCGGTCAATTCGTTCGTGTTCAAGCAGCCGGTGTTCGTCGGCGATCTGCTGAGCTTTTATGCGGACATCGTGAAGACCGGCAATACGTCGGTGACCGTGTCGGTCGAGGTCTACGCGCAGCGTATGAGCCTCGCGCAGGAACTGGTGAAGGTCACCGAAGCCACCCTCACCTACGTCGCCACCGACAGCGACCGCCGGCCGCGCGCGCTGCCTGCGCTCGACTGAAAACCGAAAAACACGCGGCGCGCGTAGCGTATAGCGTGCCGGTCTGCCTGAACGCGCGCGACTGCTACGCGTTCAAGGCCGCACGCGCCGCGCCCCGCTGCAACATGCCCGGAATCGCATCGCGCGGCAGCGGCTTCGCGAAGAAATAACCCTGCATCTCGTCGCACGCGCGCTCTTTCAGGAAGTCGAGCTGCGCGGACGTCTCCACGCCCTCCGCGATCACCTGCATCTTCAGCGAGTGCGCGAGCGCGATGATCGCCGACGTGATGGTTTCGTCGTCGTTCGAAACGCCGATGTCCGACACGAAGGAACGGTCGATCTTCAGCCGGTCCACCGGGAAGCGCTTCAGATAGCTCAGGCTCGAATAACCGGTGCCGAAGTCGTCGATCGCAAGGCCGATACCGAGCGCATGCAGTTCGTTGAGCATCGTCACCGCCTCTTCGGCGTTGCGCATGATGGTGCTCTCGGTCAGTTCGAGCTCCAGGTAGCGCGGCTCGAGCCCGGTTTCCGCCAGCACCTGCGTGACCAGATTCGCGATATTGCGCTGCTGGAACTGTCGTGCCGACAGGTTCACCGACACGCGCGCGGGCGGCAGGCCTTCGTCTTGCCATTGCTTGTTCTGCCGGCACGCCTCGCGCAGCACCCATTCCGAAAGCGGTCCGATCAGGCCGCTCTCTTCGGCCACCGGAATAAACGACGAAGGCGGCACGAGGCCCACCTCCGGATCGCGCCAGCGCACCAGCGCCTCGACGCCGACGATCTGCCCAGTGCCGATATCCACCTGCGGCTGGTAATGCAGCAGGAACTCGTTGTCGCGCAACGCGCGGCGCAGCCGGCGCTCGAGATTCATCCGCGCGCCGGCGCTCGCGTTCATCTCCGGCTGGTAGAACTGGAATGTATTGCGACCCATGTCTTTCGCGCGATACATCGCGAGGTCGGCTTTTTTCATCAGCGTTTCCGCGTCGTCGCCGTCCTGCGGGAACAGGCTCGCGCCCATGCTGCAGCCGACATACAACTCGGTGCCGTCGAGCCATACCGGCTCCGAGATGGTCGCGCGCACGCGTTCCATCCACACGATCAGCGACTGTTCGTCCGACGTATCGGTGAGCACCACGACGAACTCGTCGCCGCCATGCCGCGCGACCGTATCGGTCGCGCGTGCGCAGCGCGCGAGCCGGTCGCCCACCACCGCGAGCAGGCGGTCGCCGACGCTGTGCCCAAGGCTGTCGTTGACGTTCTTGAAGCCGTCGAGGTCGATGAACACCACCGCCACGCCGTTGTGATGACGCTGCGCCACCACCAGCGCATGCTGCAGCCGGTCGCGCAGCAGGTTGCGGTTCGGCAGCCGCGTCAGGCTGTCGTAGTTCGCCTGATACTCGAGCTGCTCCTGATACCGGATCAGCGCGGTCACATCGTTGATCACGCCGATATGGTGCGTGGTCTCGCCGTGCGGATTCGGCACCGGCGCGACATACAGCTGATTCCAGAACAGCGCGCCATCCTTGCGATAGTTGCGCAGCACCGCGGTGACCTCGCGGTTCGCGGCCAGCGCCTGGCGAATCGCCGCAATGCCTTCCTGATCGCGGTCGTCGCGCTGTAGCAGACGGCAGTCCTGGCCCATCACTTCGGATGGGTCGTAGCCGGTGATGCGCTTGAACGCCGGATTCACGTATTCGATCAGATTGCCGGTTTCGCTGGGGCCGGTGATCAGAATCGCGTTGACGCTCGCATCGAGCGCGCGGCTTTGCAGCCGCAGCGCGAGGTCGGCGCGCTTGCGCTGCGTGATGTCGGTGTACGAACCCAGCACGCCGAGCACGCGGCCGTCGCTATCGGTAAACGGCAGCTTGCTGGTGATGGTCGTGCGATGCTCGCCGTCGACGATCATGTCGAACTCGTAGTTCATCTTCGGCACGCCGGATTCGATTACCTCGGCGTCGTGGCGGCGCACTTCGTCGGCGATCTGGCGCCATGGCAAATCGTCGTCGGTCTTGCCGACCACCTGCTCCGGGTATGCGAGGCCGGCGTCGCGCGCGAACGCCATGTTGCAGCCGAGATAGCGCGACTCGCGGTCTTTCCAGAAAATGCGCTGCGGGATGTTGTCCATCACCGTCTCGAGCATCTGGTTCGAGCGCTGCGCTTCCGCTTCGGCGTTGATCTGATCGGTGACGTCGTCGGCCAGCACGAACAACGACGAGCGGCCCATGAAGCTGAGCGCGTGGTACGAGATGTTCGCGCTGATCAACGAGCCGTCGCGCCGCTTGTGATGCCAGATGCCCGCCATCGTGCGGCCGGTGTTCGGCGCCGCCTCGCTGCGCTGCAGATGCGACTCGAGCCGCGGCACTTCGGCGGCCGGGCGAATCGCACGCACCGTCATGCCGAGGAACTCGGTTTCGGAAAAACCATATTGCTGCACCGCTGCCGAGTTCACCGCGAGGAAGCGCAGCGTTTCGCGGTCGAAGATGTACATCGGCACCGGGTGATCGTCGAACAGGCCGCGAAAGCGCTCGTCGTTGCGACGCAGCGCGCCGGCCAGACGAATCCGTTCGCGTGCACTGTTCTCGCGGGCGCCGAACGTGTAGATCAGCAGCGCGCCGCCCGCCAGCATCGTGACGATCAACAGCAGCGTCGCGTGTTGCGCATTGCGGGTGGCGTCGGCGAGCGAGGCCTCCAGTGAGTGGTCTTCATGCTGGCGCAGCGCCGCGAGTTCGGAGTCGATCCGGTCGGATTCCATGCCGAGGCGCGTGTAGGCCTCGGCCGCCCAGGTGCGCGCGCCTTCGGGCGTCGAAGCGTCGACGGTACGCGCGAGCGCGGCGGCAATTTCACGCTGCAGATTTCTGCCATCGGCGCTGAACCTGTCGAACATCTGCAGCATCTGCGGATCGCTCGCCAGCTGGCCGCGCAGCGTGCGCTCAAGCTCGGTCAGCGCGGCGTCCAGCGAGGCCGCCGCGCCCGCCGGCGCCGCTTGCCCCGCTACTTCGAAGCGGCCGAGCAGCGTCAGACGGTCGTCGAGTTGCGCGCGGTAAGCATCGAGATTGCGGCGGATCGCGGTCGACCCGATCGCGCGTGCGTCGACCTCGCGCTGCGCGCGGATCTGCGTGTACGCGATAAATGCATTCGTGCCGACAGCCGCGGCAACGATCGCCAGATTGATCAGCAGGCGCTTCGAGAAAGAAGAAGTCATGGATTCCGAACGTCGTTCGTCCTGCAGGGCGGGGCGCGTCGGCCAACCGGTTGTCCTCATACCGGCATGCGAAGCCGCGGCAATGCGGCACTTTTACGCGCCAACCCATGGATAACGGCAGTATTCGGATTGGGTTGAGGGTGAAACAGCAAAAAATCGCGTGAATGGCAGCGGCGGAAGCGGGATTAGCTTAGTGCGCGAGTCCGAATTCCTTCATTGCCGGGATGAAATCGTGGTTGGCTTCGGGCTTGCGCGACAGCTTGGCGAGCACATAGCGCTTGAACGGATGCAGTTGCGCCCATTGCTCGGCGCTTGGCGCAGCAAGCTGTGCAACGTTTGCCTGGTGCACCACGTCGTCCGGCACCGCAGCGGTATTGCGCCATGCGGGCGATTCGTCAGGGGTGAACCAGTCGGGCTCCACGTTTGCGTGCGTGCGCATCATTTCGAACAGCGCATGATCGAAGTTCGGCTCGATCGCGGTGTCGTCTTCGACCGGAAAGCGCGCCAGCAGCGCGCGATCCTCGTTCGGCAGCATCTGCCATTGCGCGAGCGAGATGCGCAACCCGAAACGGTCCAGATTGAAGCGCACCGACATCGGGATAAAGGTCAGGTTCTCCGAAGAGGCAACTTCGAAGGTGAACAGCAGAGGCGCTTCGTTCAGTCCCATGGCAGATTTCTCGCAAGTGGCCGGTACGGGGTGAGGCGGTGGATAACATGGCAGACAACATGGCTGATAAGCGGCGGACAACGCGGCGCGGCGGCTTGAGGTATTTTAGAACCTTATTTGCATCACGCCAGTGACGAGGAGGTAGCGTTGAACCCATTGGACAGCACCGGACAACCCGGCACGGTCGAACAAACGGTACGGAGGCACCGCGGCGCAACGACGCAGGCCGTGACCGATCACGTCGGCCAGGAGTGGCCGGTCGCGCTGGTTTTCAACGGCATTTCGCATGCAGTGATGATGTGCACGCCGCGCGACCTGGAGGCGTTTGCAGTCGGCTTCGCGATTTCGGAAGGCATCGTCGGACGCAACGCCGACATTCAGGACATCGAGGTGGAACTGCGCGGGGAAGGCAAGCTGCCTTATGCGAACGTGATGCTGACCGTCGTGCAGCAGGCCTTCGTCGCGTTGAAGGACAAGCGCCGCGCGCTCGCGGGGCGCACCGGCTGCGGCGTGTGCGGCATCGAGAGCATCGATCTGCTCGATCTGCAGCCGGAACGCGTGCCCGATACCGGTTTTTTGCAGCGGCTTGCGCCGGACGCGATCGCGCGCGCGGCCCGCGAATTGCCCGCGCATCAAACGCTGACCAAGCTGACCGGCGGCCTGCACGCGGCCGCGTGGTGCGACGCGCAAGGCGCGATCCGCTATGCGTTCGAAGATGTCGGCCGGCACAATGCGCTCGACAAGCTGATCGGCCAGCTGGTGCTCGACCGCGCCGATACGAAGGATGGCTTCGTGTTTATGTCGAGCCGCGCGAGCTACGAGCTGGTGCGCAAGGCGGCGCGCGTCGACGTGCCGATGCTGGCGACCATTTCGGCGCCGTCGTCGCTGGCGATTACGATTGCGCGTGAAGCGGGGGTGCGGCTCGTGAGCTTTTGCCGCGAGAACAGCTACGTGGATTACGACACGGCGAACACGGATTGAGATCGGTGGCTGCGCCGGGCAGCCGCCGCGCTCGTCGAGCCTTTAGCGTCTGCTCATACGAATCGCCCGCGCGGGCCAGCTGCTTCCCGGCGCAACGGGGGCGGTTCTTCGAAGAGCTTCGCCGCGACGTTGCCGGCGCGCCCGCCTCCCTGCCTCTCTCTCAACTCACCGCTACGAGAACGAACGGAAATCCGGCTTGCGTTTCTCGAAGAACGCCTTGAACGCCTCTTGTGCCTCCGGCGCGAGCAGCATCTTCGCGAAGTGCACGCCTTCTTCGCTGATCTGCGTGTGGATCTCGTGCTGGCTGGCGCGCTTCATCAGTGCCTTGGTCACGCGCAGCGACGAAGCCGGCAGCCCCGCCAGCTTGTGCGCCTGTTGCAGCGCAAACGCGTCGACTTCGGCGGCCGGCAACAGGCGATTGACGAAGCCCATCCGCAGCGCCTCCGGCGCGTCGAATGACTCGCCGAGCAGCAGCTTCTCCGCGGCCGCCTGATAGCCGGCTACCCGCGGCAGCAGCAGCGACGACGCCGCCTCCGGGCACAAGCCAAGCTGCGCGAACGGCAGTGAAAATTTCGCGGTGTCGGCCGCATAGACCAGGTCGCAATGCAGCAGCATGGTCGTGCCGATGCCGACCGCCGCGCCCGCCACCGCGGCCACCAGCGGCTTTTCCGCCGTGCTGAGTGCGCGCAGGAACTGGAACACCGGCGCCTCATCGCCGACCGGCGGCGCCTTCAGAAAATCTTCGAGATCGTTGCCCGCGCTAAAAATGCCCGGGCTGCCGCGCAGCAGGATCGCGCGCACGGATGCATCGCTCTGCGCGTTCACCAGCGCGTCGGCCAGCGTCTGATACATCGCCGACGTGATTGCGTTCTTCCTGTCGGGCCGGTTGAACGTGAGCGTCAGCACATCGCCGGCGCGCTCGACCAGAATATCCATCGTCCTCTCCTGCATCGCGTTTCGATGAAAAAACGGCTCGCAAGCCTGATCGCCTGCGAGCCGCCGTCGTGTTCACACGCTATCGTGCGCGCGCACCGTCACAGCCGTTCGATGATGCCCGCGGCGCCCATCCCGGTGCCGACGCACATCGTCACCATGCCGTATTTCAGGTTGCGGCGGCGCAGCCCGTGCACCACCGTCGCCGCACGGATCGCGCCGGTCGCGCCGAGCGGATGCCCAAGCGCAATCGCACCACCGAGCGGATTCAGCTTCGCCATATCGAGCCCGAGATCCTGGATCACCGCCAGCGACTGCGCAGCGAATGCCTCGTTCAGCTCGATCCAGTCGAGGTCGTCCTGCTTCAGGCCGGCGGCCTTCAACGCGGCCGGAATCGCCTCCTTCGGGCCGATCCCCATGATCTCCGGCGGCACGCCGCGCACCGCGAAGCTGACGAAGCGCGCGAGCGGCGTCAGGTTGAACTGCTTCAGGATCTTCTCGGACACGACGATCAGCGCGCCCGCGCCGTCCGATGTCTGCGAGCTGTTGCCGGCCGTCACCGAGCCCTTGTTCGCGAACACCGTGCGCAGCTTCGCGAGGCCTTCCAGCGACGTATCGCCGCGCGGGCCTTCGTCGAGTGCGACTTCGCGCGTCTTTACCTGCACCTCGCCGCTGGCGAGATCCGGATAACGCTCGACGATCGTGTACGGCGCGATCTCATCCCTGAACTCGCCGGACTGCTGGCCAGCCAGCGCCTTGCGGTGCGATTCGACCGAGAACTGGTCCTGCGCTTCGCGGCTGATCTTCCAGCGTTCGGCCACGCGTTCGGCGGTCAGGCCCATGCCGTACGCGATGCCGACGTCCTCACCGCGATCGAAGATATGCGGCGAAAGCGACGGCTTGTTGCCCATCATCGGCACCATCGACATCGATTCGCAGCCACCCGCGATCATCGCGTCCGCTTCGCCGACGCGGATCCGGTCGGCCGCCATCGCCAGCGCGGTCAGGCCCGACGCGCAGAAGCGGTTCACCGTCACGCCGCCCACCGTGTTCGGCAAGCCCGACAACAATGCGCCCATGCGCGCGACATTCAGGCCCTGCTCGGCCTCCGGAATCGCGCAACCGATGATCGCATCTTCGATCACGCTGGTATCGAGCCCCGGCACCTGCGCGACCGCAGAGCGGATCGCATGCACCAGCAGTTCGTCCGGCCGCGTGTTCCTGAACATGCCGCGCGGCGCCTTGCCGATCGGGGTACGGGCAGCGGCGACGATATACGCGTCCTGCAATTGCTTGTTGCTCATGTCATATGCTCCTGTGGTCGCGCCGCTTTAGTTGCGCACCGGCTTGCCGGTTTGCAGCATGCCCATGATCCGTTCCTGCGTCTTTGCCGTGCCGAGCAGTTCGACGAACGCGCGGCGCTCGAGCGTGAGCAGCCATTCTTCATCGACGAGACTGCCCGCTTCGACGTCGCCGCCGCACACGGCTTCGGCGATGCGGCTCGCGATCAGATAGTCGTGTTCGCTGATGAAGCGGCCGTCGCGCATGTTGACGAGCGACGACTTGATCGTCGAGATCGCCGAGCGGCCCGCGACCGGCACCTGCGTGACGCGCAGCGGCGGGCGGTAGCCCGCGGCTGCCAGCGCGCGCACTTCCTTCTTCGCGGTATCGAGCAACTCGAACACGTTGAACACGATCGTGTCGGACGGCTTCAGGTAACCCATCGCACGGGCTTCGAGCGCGGAGCCGGAAACTTTCGCCATCGCCGCGTTCTCGAACGACTTCTGCACGAACTTCAGCAGATCGCTGGTGGCGCCCACCGCGCTGGCGGCCTCGGCGGCGCGCAACGCGGCTTCTTTCAGGCCGCCGCCGGCCGGCACCAGGCCGACGCCGACTTCGACCAGACCCAAGTAGCTCTCGACGTGCGCCACCCGTTTCGCGCTCTGCAGCACCAGCTCGCAGCCGCCGCCGAGCGCAATGCCCGACACCGCTGCGACCACCGGCACGTTCGCGTACTTGACGCGCAGCATGCCCTGCTGGAATTTCTTCACGAACGGCTCGATGCCTTTCGCGCCGCCCATCATGAAGGCCGGCATCGCTTCTTCGAGGTTCGCGCCCGCCGAGAACGGGCCGCCCGGCGTGCCGAGCGTCAGCGAAGTCGGCTGCCACACGACGACACCCTTGTATTCTTTTTCGGCGAGCTCGATGGCCTGCTCGAGGCCTTCGATCACCGACGGTCCGATCGTGTTCAGCTTGGTCTTGAACGATACGATCAGCACGTCGCTTTCACCGGCACGGTCGTCGACCCATGCGCGCACTGCATCGGTTTCGAACAGCGTCTTGCCATACGTCTTCGGATCGCGGCCCGTTTCGCCGACCAGCGGCGCACGGAACACCTGCTTGTCGTACACCGGCAGCGACGAGCGCGGCACGAAGCGTTTTGCCGCCGGCGACCACGAGCCTTCGGCGGTGTGCACGCCGCCCTTCTCGGCGACCGCGCCGTCAAACACCCACGCAGGCAGCGGCGCCTTCGACAACGCCTTGCCGGCTTCGATATCTTCCTGCACCCATTGCGCGACCTGCTTCCAGCCCGCGGCTTGCCAGCCTTCGAACGGGCCTTCGTTCCAGCCGAAACCCCAGCGCACGGCCAGATCGAGATCGCGCGCGTTGTCCGCGATCGATTCGAGGTGCACCGCGATGTAGTGGAACACGTCGCGGAAGATCGACCACAGGAACTGCGCCTGTTTATGGTCCGATTCGCGCAACAGCTTCAGGCGCTCGGCGGCCGGACGCTTCAGGATGCGGCCGATCAGCTCGTCGGCCTTCGCGCCGCTTTCGACGTAATCGCCCGCCTGCGGGTCGAGCACCTTGATGGTCTTGCCGTCCTTGCGGTAGAAACCCGCGCCGCTCTTCTGGCCGAGCGCGCCCTTCTGCACCAGTGCGGCAAGCACCGCGGGCGTCTCGTAGACCGGGAAAAACGGATCGTCGGCGAGGTTGTCCTGCATCGTCTTGATCACGTGCGCCATCGTGTCGAGACCGACCACGTCCGCGGTGCGGAACGTCGCCGACTTCGCGCGGCCGAGGCGGCTGCCGGTCAGGTCGTCGACTTCATCGAAGCGCAGGCCGAACTTTGCAGCCTCCGCGATTACCGCGAGGATCGAGAAAATGCCGACGCGGTTCGCGATGAAGTTCGGTGTGTCCTTCGCGCGCACCGCGCCCTTGCCGACGGCGCTCGTCAGGAAGGTTTCGAGCTGGTCGAGGATTTCGGGCCGCGTATGGGCGGTCGGGATCAGCTCGACCAGATGCATGTAGCGCGGCGGGTTGAAGAAGTGCACGCCGCAAAAGCGCGCCTTCAGCTCGTCGGCGAAGCCTTGCGACAACTCGGTGATCGACAGCCCCGACGTGTTCGACGCGAAAATCGCATGCGGCGCAAGATGCGGCGACACCTTCTTGTACAGGTCGTGCTTCCAGTCCA
Organism: Paraburkholderia jirisanensis; assembly: GCF_054782355.1. Lineage (NCBI taxonomy): Bacteria > Pseudomonadati > Pseudomonadota > Betaproteobacteria > Burkholderiales > Burkholderiaceae > Paraburkholderia > Paraburkholderia jirisanensis. The sequence goes on from NZ_BAAGSQ010000027.1 coordinate 261,492, forward strand.
TCCGCTCGGCGATCGCTTCGATCACCACGTCGCATTCGGCGAGCTTCGCGATGTCGTCGTCGTAATTCGCGGGCTGGATGTACTGCGCGTCGTCCTTCACGCCGAACGGCGCCGGCGACAGCTTCTTCAGATTCTCGATCGCCTTCAGCGCGATGCCGTTCTTCGGGCCTTCCCGCGCCGGCAAGTCGAATAGCAGCACCGGCACCTTGGCGTTCACCAGGTGCGCGGCGATCTGCGCGCCCATCACGCCGGCGCCGAGCACGGCTACCTTGCGAATGATCAGATTGCTCACGTCGTTTCTCCGGAGAGTTGTGCAATGTTGCGCGGGCGGATTCGGATCCGGTGATCCTGTGTGCGGATCGTGGCCGCCGTTGCGCGATGCGTCGTTGTGTCGTTGCGTTGCGTTGCGGGCTGCTGCGGGCCGCGGGCCGCTGCGTTGCGCGTTGCACGTCGCGCATTGATTGTGCATCGCGCGGCAGTGCGGCTGCGCGGCCATGCAGCAGCCGCGTCGTCAGATCAGAACAGCGCTTCGTCGATTTCCATCAGCGTCTTCGAACCGGCGCGCGCGGCGCGGATCGTTGCTGCAGTTTCGGGCAGCAGCTTCGCGAAATAAAAGCGTGCAGTAGCGAGCTTCGACTTGTAGAACGGATCGCCGGACGCTTCGTGGTCGAGCGCGATGCGCGCCATGCGGGCCCAAAAGTACGAGAACACCAGATGCCCGACCGTGCGCAGATACGGCACCGCAGCGGCGCCGACTTCGTCGGGGTTCTGCATCGCCTTCATGCCGATTTCCATCGTCAGCTTCTGGACCTTGTCGCCGATATCCGCGAGCGGGTTCACGAACTCCTGCATCTCGGGCTTCACGCCCTCTGCTTCGACGAAGTCCTGCACCAGCTTGCCGAACTTCTTCAGCTTCGCGCCCATGTCGCCGAGCACCTTGCGGCCGAGCAGATCGAGCGACTGGATCGAGTTGGTGCCTTCGTAGATCATGTTGATACGCGCATCGCGCACGTATTGCTCCATGCCCCATTCGGCAATGAAGCCGTGACCGCCGTACACCTGCATCGCAAGGTTGGTGCCTTCGAACGCGTTGTCGGACAGGAACGCTTTCAGGATCGGCGTGAGCAGCGCGACGAGGTCGGCGGCTTCCTTGCGGGCGGACTCATCCGCATGCGAAAGCTCGCGGTCGATCTGCAGCGCCGACCAGTACGAGAATGCGCGCGCGCCTTCGGCGTAGGCCTTCTGCGTCAGCAGCATGCGGCGCACGTCCGGATGCACGATGATCGGATCGGCGGCCTTTTCAGGCGCCTTCGGGCCGCTCAACGAGCGCATCTGCAGACGGTCTTTCGCATACGCGAGCGAGTTCTGATACGCAACTTCGGTCAAGCCGAGGCTCTGCATGCCGACACCCAGGCGCGCCGCGTTCATCATCACGAACATCGCGTTGAGGCCTTTGTTCTCGTCGCCGACCAGCCAGCCCTTCGCGTTGTCGAAGTTGATCACGCAGGTTGCGTTCGCGTGAATGCCCATCTTGTGCTCGATCGAGCCGCATTTCACCGTGTTGCGCTTGCCCGGCTCGCCGGCCTCGTTGGGCAGCAACTTCGGCACGACGAACAGCGAAATGCCCTTGGTGCCTTGCGGCGCACCCGGCAGACGCGCGAGCACGAGGTGCACGATGTTTTCGGCAAGGTCATGCTCGCCGCTTGAAATGAAGATCTTGGTGCCGCTGATCGCGTACGAGCCGTCGCCGTTCGGCTCGGCCTTCGTGCGCAAGATGCCGAGGTCGGTGCCGCAATGCGCTTCGGTCAGACACATCGTGCCGGTCCACACGCCCGATACGAGCTTCGGCAGATAGGTTTGCTGCAGCTCCGGCGTGCCGTGCGCGTGCAGGCATTCATACGCGCCGTGCGACAGCCCCGGATACATGGTCCACGCCTGGCTCGCCGAGTTCAGCATTTCATAGAGCGCGTTGTTGACGAACGCCGGCAGCCCCTGGCCGCCAAAGTCCGGATCGCAGCCAAGCGCGGGCCAGCCCGCCTCGACGTACTGCCGGTACGCCTCCTTGAACCCCTGCGGCGTGGTGACCACGCCGTCGCCTTCGTACTTGCAGCCTTGCTGGTCGCCGGGCTGGTTCAGCGGAAACAGCACTTCGGAACAGAACTTGCCGGCCTCTTCGAGCACCTGGTTGATCGTGTCGGCGTCGAGCTCGGCGTGCTTCGGCATCTGCTTGAGTTCGGCTTCGACGTTAAGCAGCTCGTGCAACACGAATTGCATGTCGCGCAACGGCGCGGCGTACTGTCCCATGAGTCTCTCCAATCCAGTGGTGTTTGGCGCGAGCCCAGCCGCCGGCGTCGCGTGCGGGCCGCACCGGCCACGCGCACGTCGCGCTGCCTTCGTTCGACCCGCACTGCTAGCGGCTTGCGCCCTCGCTTTGATACGAAACGATCAGCTTTTCCAACGCGGCCCACGTCAGACGCACAGCATCCGGCAAATGCAGAAACCGTGCGTCATGATGCAGACCCAATGTGAAGCTATACAGTTCGAACAGCATCAGCTGCGGATCCGTATCCGTGCGCAAATGCCCTTCTGCGATCGCCTGCGAGATGGCCCGCGTCAACGCCGCGCGCCACATCGTGACGCTCGATACCAGCTGTTCGCGGACCGGATTGTCGGCGCGGTCGTCGTACTCCACCGCTCCGCTGATGTAGATGCACCCCGTGGTCACTTCCTGGATGCGCTTCTCAATCCAGCGCGAAATCATCGAGCGCAGACGCGGCAAGCCGCGCGGCTCGCGCAAGCTCGGGAAGAACACCTCGTCTTCGAAACGACGGTGATACTCGCGCACGACTTCGACCTGCAAATCCTCGCGCGACCCGAAATGCGCGAACACGCCACTCTTGCTCATCTGCATGCGTTCGGCCAGCAGGCCGATCGTCAGACCTTCCAGTCCGTCACGGCTTGCCAGGTCGAGTGCGGCATCGAGAATCGCGGCTCGCGTTTGTTCGCCTTTTCGCATAGCTTTTACCGTCTGATTTGATTTAACGAAAATCGAACGGCCGTACGATTATTGGAGGCAGCCGTCCGCGAGACAAGGACTTTATTAGAAACGGGTTTCTAACCAGGTTTCAATTTTGCGTCATCCGACCCGCATGCGATGCGGAATTTTTAGAATCATTTGTCGCTATTTGTCGGTGTTTTCGACGTGGCTTTCTTATGATATTCAGGATGGGTAGTTTGTGCGCCTAAGCTGGTTCGGCAACCGCTTGCGTTTCTTGCGGCTGTCGCGTGCCGGCTAGCCCGCGCCGTGCATGGTGCATCAGTCGTAGCCGCCGACGGTCAGCAGCTTCATCAGCGCCCGGTAGCCCTGATAGGCGAACCAGTTGAGCAGTTGCTCGCCGCGCGGCCGCGCTTCGTAGCGCGCGAGATCGATCGCGCGGGACTCGGCAAAGGCGGCCAGAATGCCGTCGCGCAGGCGGTCCAGTTCCGGGTCGAGCACCAGCAGCACGTTCGCCTCGTTGTTCAGCACGAGGCTCAATGCGTCGAGATTCGACGAACCGACGGTGCCCCAGTTCGAATCGACCACCGCGACCTTGCCGTGCAGCATCGTCTTTTCGTATTCGGAGATCTTCACGCCGGCCCGCAACAGCGAGCGGTACAGGAACGGCACCGCGTAGTCGAGCAGTGGGAATTCTTTCCTGCCGATCAACAGGCGCACGTCGACGCCGCGCCGCGCCGCGTAAATCAGCGCGCGACGCAGCTTGCGGCCGGGCATGAAATACGGGTTGGCCAGCAGCACTTCGGAGCGCGCCTGGCCGATCGCGGTCAGATACGACTTCTCGATCGCGCGGCGATTGACGATGTTGTCGCGCGCGACGAACGCCACGCTCGGCTCGCCGACCGCGCGCATGTCGCCGGTACGGGTGCGGCGCCGCGCGCGCACGAACTGGTCGGTGGTGCCCTGGGCGGTCGCGCCGGTCGCGTCGGGTGCGGATTTCGGCCGATGTCCGATGCGGATGCGCCGCCACTGCAGATCGAACGCGACGCGTACGTCCGCGACCACTGGCCCGTTCAGCTCGACCGCGAAATCCCAGCGCGGATACGTCAGCCGTGTGCCGTTCTGAGCGTAGTCGTCGACGATGTTGATGCCGCCGCAGTACGCGTACTCGTCGTCGACCACGGCGAGCTTGCGATGCGTGCGCGAGAAACCGAAGCGGCCGAACAGATGCGGGTTATAGACGCGATGCTCGATGCCGGCCGCAAGCCACTCCTGAAACATCGGCAAGCGCTCGGTGCCGATGCCGTCGGTGATCACGCGCACGCGCACGCCGCGCGCTACCGCGCGCATCAGTGCAGCGGACACTGCGTGGCCAGCTTCATCGTCGGCGAAGATGTAGGTTTCCAGCGTGACCACATGCACCGCGGCGTCGATGCGTTCGACTAGCGCACCAAAGTATTCGGCGCCGGAAGCGAACAGCCGCACGTCGTTGCCGGTCGTGAAGCGATAGCGCGACCAGTAGCGTCGGCCGAGCAGCAGTCCTGGCCCGAGTTGCGAAAAACGGCGCTGGCCGCCGCTCATCGCAGAGGCCTCTTCGTTCGCTCATTCAGCCGCTCATTCAGCCGCTCAGGGAGTTGCAGGATCGCGTCGCGGTTCGACCATGAGAAGCAGCGCGCGGCCGCCTCTTCGTACGGCAGCCATAGGTGCGCAGTGTGCTCGCGCGGCGCCAGCGTCACTTCGAGACGGCGCGCGACCTGCAGGCTGAACCAGTGCTCGGTGTTGGTGGTCACGCCTTCAGCGTAACGATGACGCCATTCCGGAAAAATCTCGAACTGGATCTGATGCTGCCAGTCAATCAGCCCGTCGCGCGGCGCTTCCGCCGAGCCGACCACGATGCCGGTTTCCTCGCCGACTTCGCGTGCTGCGGTTTGCGGGAACGGCTCGTCGACGTAATCGCGCGCGCCGGTGACCGATTGCCATAGCCCCGGCCGGTCGGCTCGCTCGATCAGCAGTACGTCGAGTTCGGGCGTGTGGATCACGACCAGTACGGATTCAGGGATCTTCGGCGGTTTCGGCATGGTGAGCAGTCGAAGTCGTCGACAAGACGTAAGGTTGGTGTGCGGTATGACCGAGAGTAACGCAAAAAGCAAAAAAGGCGCATCAGCGCCTTTTTTGTTGCGTGGTTTCAAGGGCCGCCGTTGCGCGGCGGCCTCTCGAAACCTGACTCTGCGTCGTATCCCGCTGCTTACGCCTTCGGTTCAGCCTGGCGCAGACGGATATGCAGTTCGCGCAGTTGACGCTCGTCGACTTCGCTCGGCGCTTGCGTCAGCAGATCCTGCGCACGCTGCGTCTTCGGGAACGCGATCACGTCGCGGATCGAATCGGCACGCGCCATCATCGTGACGATGCGGTCGAGACCGAACGCAATACCACCGTGCGGCGGCGCGCCGTACTGCAGCGCGTCGAGCAGGAAGCCGAACTTGGCACGCGCTTCTTCCGCGTTGATCTTCAGCGCGCGGAACACCTTGCTCTGCACGTCTTCCTGATAGATACGCACCGAACCGCCACCGATTTCCCAGCCGTTCAGCACCATGTCGTAAGCCTTCGCGAGGCAACGGCCCGGATCCGTTTCCAGATACTCGAGGTGCTCGTTCTTCGGGCTGGTGAACGGATGGTGCGCGGCGACGTAGCGGTTTTCCTCTTCGTCGTATTCGAACATCGGGAAGTCGATCACCCACAGCGGCTTCCAGCCCGATTCGACCAGACCGTTGGCCTTGCCGAATTCCGAGTGGCCGATCTTCAGGCGCAGCGCGCCCAGGCTGTCGTTGACCACCTTCGCACGATCCGCCGCGAAGAAAATGATGTCGCCGTCTTGCGCGCCAGTGCGCTCGATGATCGCCGCCACCGCCGCGTCGTGCAGGTTCTTGACGATCGGGCTTTGCAGGCCGTCACGGCCCTTCGCCACTTCGTTGACCTTGATCCACGCCAGACCCTTCGCGCCGTAGATACGCACGAACTCGGTGTAGCTGTCGATATCGCCGCGCGTCAGCTCGCCACCCTTCGGCACGCGCAACGCTGCAACCCGGCCGTCCTTCGTGTTGGCCGGCGTGCTGAACACCTTGAAGTCGACGTCCTTCACTGCATCGGTGAGATCGGTGAACTCGAGCTTGACGCGCAGGTCGGGCTTGTCCGAACCGAAACGACGCATCGCTTCCGAGTACTGCATGACCGGGAACTGCTCGTCGAGCGCGACGCCGATGGTTTCCTGGAACACGTGGCGGATCATCGCTTCGAACAGGTCGCGAATTTCCTGCTCGGTCAGGAACGACGTCTCGCAGTCGATCTGCGTGAATTCCGGCTGACGGTCTGCGCGCAGGTCTTCGTCGCGGAAGCATTTGACGATCTGGTAATAGCGGTCGAAGTTCGCCACCATCAGCAGCTGCTTGAACAGCTGCGGCGACTGCGGCAGCGCGAAGAACTGGCCCGCGTTGGTGCGCGACGGCACCAGGTAATCGCGCGCGCCTTCCGGCGTGCTCTTGGTCAGCATCGGCGTTTCGATGTCGATGAAGCCTTGCGCATCGAGATACTTGCGCACTTCCATCGCGACGCGGTAGCGCAGACGCAGGTTGTGCTGCATCTGCGGACGGCGCAGGTCGAGCACACGGTGCGTGAGGCGCGTGGTTTCCGACAGGTTGTCGTCGTCGAGCTGGAACGGCGGCGTGACCGACGCGTTCAGCACGTTCAGCTCGTGGCACAGCACTTCGATCTTGCCGCTCTTCAGGCCGGCATTGGTGGTGCCTTCCGGACGGTTGCGCACCACGCCCTTGATCTGCACGCAGAACTCGTTGCGCACGTCTTCGGCGGTCTTGAACATTTCCGCGCGATCCGGATCGCAAACGACCTGAACGAGGCCTTCGCGGTCGCGCAGGTCGATGAAGATGACGCCGCCGTGGTCGCGGCGCCGCTGCACCCAGCCGCATAGCGACACGCTCTGCCCGAGCAGTTGTTCGGTCACCAGACCGCAGTATTCAGATCTCATCGACATGATGTTTGTCTTTCGTTTTGCATGGTTGAACGGTGCGCGCCGCATGGGCGGCGCGCACCGGCATTACAGCGGAGGCTCGACGGTCGTGCGGCGCACCGTAGCCGCCGGCGGCGGCGCGGACGGCGCCACCACGCCCATCGAGACGATGTACTTGAGCGCAGCGTCGACCGACATGTCGAGCTCGATTACTTCGCTTCTCGGCACCATCAGGAAGAAGCCGGAGGTCGGGTTCGGCGTGGTCGGCACATACACGCTCACAAACTCTTCCTTCAGGTGATTCACTACGTCGCCGCCCGGAATGCCGGTCAGAAAACCGATCGTGTACGAGCCGCGGCGCGGGTATTCGACCAGCAGCGCCTTGCGGAACGCATTGCCGCTCGACGACAGCAGCGTGTCGGACACCTGCTTCACGCTGGTGTACAGCGGCCCGACCACCGGGATGCGCGCGACGATCAGTTCCCACCAGCTGACGAGCTTCTGCCCGATGAAATTCTGCGTCAATAAACCGACGATGAAAATGAAAGCTAGCGTCAGCACCGCGCCGAGGCCCGGCAGACGGAAGCCGAACAGACGCTCCGGCTGCCACGCGGACGGCAGCAACAGCAAGGTCTGGTCCATCGTGCCGATGATCAGGCCGAGCACCCACAGTGTGATGGCAAGCGGCACCAGCACCAGCAGGCCGGTCAGAAACACCGATTTGAGCGTCGTCTTTTTCGTCGTCATTTGCACCGCCAGAGGTCCGCGCGGACGTCGCCTCGCGCGGGGTGTCTGCCGCCTTGTGGCGGCGGGACTTTAAGTGCCGCTTGCGCCGCCGGACGAGGCCGGCGCTGCTGCGGATGCGGAAGGGGCGGCCGCCGCGCTGGAAGAAGCCGAGCCGCTGGCCGGCGCGCCTGCGTCGGACTTGCTGCTGTCGGACTTGCTGCTATCCGGCTTCGCGCTGTCGGATGTCGCGCCGTCTGTCTTGCCGGCTTCGGCGGACGCGCCGCTCTTGCCGTCGGCATCCGACGAGGTCGGCGCCTTCGACGAATTGCCGCCACGGAAATCCGTGACATACCAGCCCGAACCTTTCAGCTGGAAGCCCGCGGCGGTGACCTGCTTGCGGAAGCTATCGGCACCGCACTTCGGACATTGCGTCAACGGGGCGTCGCTCATTTTCTGGAGCACGTCTTTCCCGAAGCCGCACGACTCGCAACGATAAGCGTAAATCGGCATGGCCTTAATCCCTACAGAAAAACCTGGAAACGCTTGCAAAGCCTTGAATTATAGCCGCAAACAATGTCGACTCCCCGATTTCGGGGTGATGCGCGGTGCAACCGCCGCGGCCCGGCAGGTATGGGCGGGCGCGGCGGGAATCAAGACGGGGTGGGCGTTGCGGTGGTGCGGGCGACGCTGTGTGCGGCACATCAATCGGCCGCCAGCCGTTCCACCCCGTCAGCCGCCGTACGCCAAAGCAAGCCACGCACGCGCCAGCACCGCGCCGACACCAACCGCCACGCCGAACATCAACAACCCCTGCAACAACCGGTTGGTGCGCTTCTGCTCGATCAAGATCTGACGAACCGTTTCGTCGTTGATATTGCGCTGCGTATCGTGTCGCTGCGCCAGCACGTGGTGCACGAGGCGCGGCAGCTGCGGCAGCGTCTTGCTCCACTGCGGCGCTTCGATCTTGAAGCGCTCGTACCAGCCGCGCAGACCGATCTGCTCGTTCATCCAGCGTTCGAGATACGGCTTGGCGGTCTTCCACAGGTCCAGCTCCGGATCGAGCGAGCGGCCGAGGCCTTCGACATTGAGCATGGTTTTTTGCAGCAGCACGAGCTGCGGCTGGATCTCGACGTTGAAGCGGCGTGATGTAGAGAACAGCCGCATCAGCACCTGGCCGAGCGAGATGTCTTTCAGCGCGCGGTCGAAATACGGCTCGCAGACCGCGCGAATCGCGCTTTCCAGTTCCTCGACGCGCGTATTCGGCGGCACCCAGCCCGACTCGAGGTGCAGCGTCGCGACGCGGTGATAGTCGCGCTTGAAGAACGCGAGGAAGTTCTGCGCGAGGTAGTTCTTGTCGAAGTCGGACAGCGCGCCGACGATGCCAAAGTCGAGCGCGATATAGCGGCCGAAGTGCTTCGGATCGAGGCTCACCTGGATATTGCCAGGGTGCATGTCCGCGTGAAAGAAGCCGTCGCGGAACACCTGCGTAAAGAAAATCTCGACGCCTTCGCGCGCCAGCTTCGGAATGTCGACACCCGCCGCACGCAGCGTCTCGACCTGGCTGATCGGCACACCGACCATCCGCTGCATCACCAGCACGCTCGGCGTGCAGAACTCCCAATACATCTCGGGCACCAGCAACAGATCGAGCCCGGCGAAGTTGCGCCGCAGCTGGCTGCCGTTGGCCGCCTCGCGCATCAGGTCGAGTTCGTCATGCAGGTATTTGTCGAATTCACCGACCACTTCGCGCGGCTTCAGCCGTTTGCCGTCGGCCCACAGCCGTTCGGCCCACACGGCGATATCGCGCAGCAGTGCGAGGTCAGAGTCGATCACCGGCAGCATGTTCGGCCGCAGCACCTTGATCGCCACCGACTTGCCCACATGCTGCCCGGCCTTCACGGTCGCAAAGTGCACCTGCGCAATCGAAGCACTCGCCACCGGCACACGTTCGAAGTCGTCGAACAGCGCATCGACCGGCGCGCCGAGCGATTTTTCGATAATCGAGATCGCGACGTCCGAGTCGAACGGCGGCACCTGGTCCTGCAGCTTGGCGAGCTCGCTTGCGATGTCGGGGCGCAGCAGGTCGCGACGCGTCGACAGCACCTGACCGAACTTGACGAAGATCGGCCCGAGACTTTCGAGCGCGAGCCGCAACCGCACGCCGGGCGGCTGGTCGTACTTGCGGCCGATCGTGGTGATACGCAGCAGGAACCGCACGCGACGATCGTTGATGCGGCTGAGCATCATCTCGTCAAGGCCGAAACGAATGACGGTAAAAGCAATCTTGAGGAAACGCAGAAAACGCATGGTTGAGCCCGTTGACTAGCGCGTGCCGCGCGATGTGGCGGCGGCGCCCGGAGCGGCATTGCCGCGGGCTTCGACCTTCTGTTCAAGGCGCTCGACGCGCTTTTCGACGCGCGCGAGCGTATCGCGGGCGCGCGCCAGCTCGGCGTTGAAGCCGTCGAGCGCTGCACGCCGCACGAGTTGCGGGTTTTCATCCAGCAGATACTCGGCAACCGACTCCAGCAGATTGCGCCCGGTACGACGCGCATGTTCGCTGGTGGTACGCGCAAACGACGCGATACGCCACGCGGGACCATCGCCGATCAACTTCGCGAGGTCTTCCTCCGGCTCCCAGCGCAGGTGTCCGGCGAGCTTCGCGATCAGCGTGGCGAACTCCGCGTCGCCTTCGATCTTCACGTGCTTCATCACCGCGGCCTGGCCGCCCTGCACGAATGCGGGCAACGCGTCGGCCGGTACCGATACGGTGACGTCCACCTGCTGCGCCGCACTTTCGTCGACAGCGGCCAGATAGCCGTCCGGCTGGACCAGCAGCATCATCTCGACGGGAGAACACGATAGCCGGGCGATCTTGCCGGCATACGGTGCGAGGCGCTCGCGAGCCCACGATTCACGGGCAAGCAGATGGTTGACGGCAGCAGCAAAGGGCTTGGCGGCAAGGGTCATCGGGAGTTGGAAAGAAAAACCCGCGCCGGCGAGGTGCCTGCGCGGGTTCCTATTGTAACGTCCGATCTCTTTCTGGCCTGCTATGCCGAACGGCCAATTCTCAATGTGAGCTCAGTGGTGCGTGACCTGCTGGATGCCCGCCAGCAGCCAGCCTTCGCCCGCCTTGACGCGTTTCGTCAGGTTCCAGATTTCGACGAACGGCTCGGCCGTGCCGCCGACGCTCTCGCGGATCAAGCCCGAGAAGCGCACGCTGGCCAGGTACTCGTCGACACGATCTTCGACCGCCAGCAGTTCGGCATTCAACTGCACGACGTCGGTCTGATTCTGCTGGCCGCCACGCGCGTCGAGGTCGATCTTCACTTCGGCAAACATCTCGGGCGTGGTGAACTCGCGGATGTCGGGCATGTTGCCGGCATCCCACGCGGCCTGCAGGCGCACGAAATAGACCTTCGCGTTACGCAGGAACGCTTCGGTATCGAAGCCGGCCGGCACCGCGGGCGGCGCGCCGCTGTCGAGCTGCGGCATGGCGAGCGCGTTGCCCTGCGAGTCGAGATAAGAACCGGCCGGCGGCGGCGTGTAGCTCGGCTCCTGTGTATAGCCGCTGCCACCGGCATTGAGCGTCGGCGCGCGGCCGGCGTAGGCCGGTGCACCCGTCTCGCGCTTGCGGCCCATGAACTTGCGGATCAGCCAGATCGCCACGAACGCGATCAGCGCGATGATGATCAGATTGGACATCATGCCGGCGAAGGCCTCGCCGAGACCGAAGTGCGACAGCAGCGCTGCGATGCCAAGACCGGCCGCGAGGCCGGCGATCGGCCCGAGCCAGCGCGAGCGGTTGGGTTGTGCTGCGGCTGCAGCGCCAGGTGCGGGTTGCGGCTGCGCGCGTTGCGCCTGAGCGGCTTGTCCGGGCTGCTGGCCCGGTGACGGTTGTGCGGGCGGCGTGCTCCGCTGCATCATTGACGATTGATCGGCTTGCCGGCCAAAGCTGCGGCCGCCGCCCATTCGTCTTGCATCGGCATCGAACGAAGCAAGCGTGCTTGCGGCGATCAAACCGACCATTGCGATCAGTCCGATTTTCCTCGCCCAAGGCCTCGAATTATTACGATGCGCTAACAGTCTGGAATCGGACATTTTCGACACTTCCTTTAAAACCGAGAGGTTAGGGACGCTAATACTTCGTCCCGGTATGCAAGGCTACCACGCCAGCTGACAGATTGTAATATTTGACGCCGTCGAGGCCAGCTTGTTCCATCATCGTTTTTAAAGTTTCCTGGTCCGGATGCATGCGGATCGATTCAGCCAGGTAGCGGTAGCTCTCCGCATCCTTCGCAAAGCGCTCGCCGAGCCACGGCAGCACCTTGAACGAGTAAACGTCATACGCTTTCTTCAGCGGGTCCCACACCTTCGAGAATTCCAGCACCAGCAGGCGCCCGCCCGGCTTCAGCACGCGGCGCATGTCGGCCAGCGCCGCATCCTTGTGCGTCATGTTGCGCAGGCCGAAGGCCACCGTCACCACGTCGAAGTAGTTGTCCGGAAACGGGATTTTTTCTGCGTCGCACAATAACGCAGGCGTGATCACGCCTTTGTCGATCAGGCGGTCGCGGCCCACGCGCAGCATCGATTCGTTGATGTCGGTGTGCCACACCTCGCCGCTCGGGCCCGCCTGCTTCGCGAATGCCTTCGACAGATCGCCGGTGCCGCCCGCCAGATCCAGCACCTTGAAGCCCGGCCGCACCGCCGCCTGCGCGATCGTGAAGGCCTTCCATGCGCGGTGCAGCCCGCCCGACATCAGATCGTTCATCAGGTCGTAGTTGGAGGCGACCGAGTGGAATACGCCGGCCACCTTCTTCGCTTTGTCCTGTTCGTCGACTGTCTGATAGCCGAAGTGGGTTTTGCTCATCGCGCTAGTCCTTTCGCGTTGTTCTGAAGTTTGTTGCGCCGCGGCGCGGCGTGGTCAGGGCGCATCGTATCAGTGACAGTGGCCACCGTGCGCCGGACTCGCAGCGACCATTGGCGCATCGCGGTCGACGCCCGCCGCCGCCAGCTGGTCGAGATACTCGCGCCACAGCGTGTCCTGGCGCGTGGCCAGGTCGTACAGCAGGTCCCACGAATAGATGCCGGTTGCATGGCCATCGGAGAAAGTGGGCTGCAGCGCGTAATTGCCGACGCCTTCGAGCGCCGTGATCGTCACCTCGCGCTTGCCGGTTTGCAGCGTCTCCTGGCCGGGACCGTGGCCGCGCACCTCGGCGGACGGCGAGTACACCCGCATCAATTCGAACGGCACCCGGTACGACTGGCCGTTCGCATACTGCAGTTCCAGCACACGCGATACCGCGTGCACGACGACGCCGGTCGGGACCGGCGTGTCGGGAGTGAGTCCACTCATGATGACCTCAGGACAGAGCTTGTTCGATTTCGCCGCGCACTGCGTCGCGCAGCAGCGTGGCCTGCGCACGGCGCTGCGACAGCATCGCCTCGGACACCGTGCGTTGGCGCGGCGCCCAGACCGGCAACGGGAAATGCGCGTCGTTGGAGAAGCGGGGGATCACATGCCAGTGCACGTGCGGCACCTGGTTGCCCAGACTGGCCAGATTCACCTTGACCGGTTTCAGCACACGCCGGATGGCGCGCTCCACCGCGTTGACGGCGTGCATCACACGATCGCGGTCGGTGTCGGAAAGATCCGAAAACTCCGCGACGTGTCCGTTCCAGATAACCCGGCAAAAACCGGGATAGTCGTGTTCATCGGCAAGAACGACACGCAGCGTGTCGTCTTGCCACAGTAGATCGCCGCCAGCCTCGCGGCAGAAGATGCATTCCATCGTCGCCCTCGAGCGAAACCGTTTATCGTGCCATTAGACCAGCACGCGCTCGATTCCGCCATTGTTCGCGCGCTGGACGTAATCGGCCATCCAGTTCTCGCCGAGCAGATAGCGAGCGATTTCGACGACGATATAGTCCGCTTCGATGTTCGCGTCTTCGTTGTAACGGGACAGGCCTTGCAGGCAGGACGGGCAGCTGGTCAGGATTTTCACGTCCGGGTTGCCGCCGCTTGCAGCACCGTTTGCTGCACCGTTTGCGCTGCCGCCAGGCTGCGGACCGTCGCCTGCCTTCAGCACCGAACCGGGCGCAGCGCCCGCTGCACCAGCCGCTGCATTGGCCATGTTGATCGCGTTGGAACCGGCCTCGCCAACCAGCGGAATGCCGCGCAGCTTCGCCGCGCCCTTGCGGATTTCCTCTTCCTTGCGAAAGCGCACCTGGGTCGACACGTCCGGCCGCGTCACCGCCAGCGTGCCCGACTCGCCGCAGCACCGGTCGTTCTTCTCGATCTTGTAGCCGTCTTTTTCGGAACCCATCAGCTGATTGACCAGCTTGACCGGATCCATCGTCTTGATCGGCGTATGGCACGGGTCGTGGTACATGTAGCGCGTACCCGTCACGCCGTCGAGCTTGATGTCCTTCTCCAGCAGAAACTCGTGGATATCGATGATCCGGCAGCCCGGAAAGATCTTGTCGAATTCATAACCGGCCAGCTGGTCGTAACAGGTGCCGCACGACACGACCACCGTCTTGATGTCCAGATAGTTCAGCGTATTGGCCATGCGGTGGAACAGCACGCGGTTATCGGTGACGATCTTTTCGGCCTTGTCGTACTGGCCGGAGCCGCGCTGCGGATATCCGCAGCACAGGTAGCCCGGCGGCAGCACGGTCTGCACGCCCGCTTCCCACAACATCGCCTGGGTCGCGAGACCGACCTGCGAGAACAACCGCTCGGAGCCGCAGCCCGGGAAGTAGAACACCGCTTCCGAATCGACGCTGGTCGTCTTCGGATTGCGGATGATCGGCACGATCTTGTTGTCTTCGATGTCGAGCAGTGCGCGCGCCGTCTTCTTCGGCAGGTTGCCCGGCATCTTCTTGTTCATGAAGTGGATCACCTGCTCGACGACCGGCGGCTTGCCGGTGGTCGCAGGCGGATGCGCGGTCTGCTTCCTCGCAAACTTCTTCAGCACGTCGTTGCCGAAGCGCTGCGCCTTGTAGCCGACGCCCATCATCGCGGTGCGCGCGAGGTTGATGGTCTGCGGATTGGTCGCGTTCAGGAAGAACATGCCGGCCGCGTTGCCCGCGTTGAACTTCTTCTTGCCCATCTTGCGCAGCAGGTTGCGCATGTTCATCGTGACGTCGCCGAAGTCGATGTTCACCGGGCACGGCGTTGCGCACTTGTGGCACACCGTGCAGTGATCGGCGACGTCGTTGAATTCGTCCCAATGCTTGATCGACACGCCGCGGCGCGTCTGCTCTTCGTACAGGAACGCTTCGACCAGCAGCGAAGTAGCCAGAATCTTGTTGCGCGGGCTGTACAGCAGGTTCGCGCGCGGCACGTGGGTCGCGCACACCGGCTTGCACTTGCCGCAGCGCAGACAGTCCTTCACCGAATCGGCAATCGCGCCGATATCGGACTGCTGCATGATCAGCGATTCGTAGCCCATCAAGCCGAAGCTCGGCGTGTACGCGTTGCGCAGATCGGCGCCTTCGAGCAGCTTGCCGGCATTGAAGCGGCCATGCGGATCGACGCGCTGCTTGTAGGCGCGGAACTCGGCGAGCTCGTCTTCGGTAAGAAACTCGAGCTTCGTGATGCCGATACCGTGCTCGCCGGAAATCACGCCATCGAGCGAACGCGCGAGGCGCATGATGCGCGCCACCGCGGTGTGCGCGTCCTGCAGCATCTCGTAGTTATCGGAGTTGACGGGGATGTTGGTGTGCACGTTGCCATCGCCCGCGTGCATATGCAACGCGACAAACACGCGGCCGCGCAAGACCCGTTTGTGAATTGCCTGCGCTTCTTCGAGGATCGGCTTGAACTCGCCGCCGTTGAAGATCTGCCGCAATTCGGCGCGAATCTCCTGCTTCCACGACACGCGCACCGTGCGGTCTTGCGCGACGTGGAATACGGTCACGCCCGGCTGCTCGTCGACGCGATCCGCGAATTTCTCCGCGAGCCCCGCGTAGCCAAGCCCGACCAGATAGTGCTGCGCCTCGCGCAGCGACAGGTCGAGCCGGTCGCGCAGGAACTCCCAGCGTGCGCGCACCTGCTTGAGCAGATCGAGCGCGTGCTGCACGCGGTCTTCGAGCAGCTCGGCGCTCGGAATCTCGTTGGCGTCGTCGCTCTTGCCGAGCGGCAGCTTGCCGGCGCGGAAGAACGCCTCGAGCGCATCGACCAGTTGCAGCTTGTTCTTGATCGACAACTCGATGTTGATGCGCTCGATACCGTCGGTGTATTCACCCATCCGGTTGAGCGGAATCACGACGTCTTCGTTGATCTTGAACGCGTTCGTGTGCTTGGCGATCGCCGCGGTGCGGCTACGGTCGAGCCAGAAGCGCTTGCGCGCCTCCGCGCTAACGGCAACAAAGCCTTCGCCGCTCTTGCCGTTGGCCATGCGCACGACTTCCGACGTTGCTGCGGCAACCGCATCGGCATCGTCGCCGACGATATCGCCGATCAACACCATCTTCGGGAAAGCATTGCGCTTGGACTTGGTCGCGTAACCGACCGCGCGCAGATAGCGCTCGTCCAGATGCTCGAGGCCGGCGAGAATCGCACCGCCCTGCCGCGACGTCTCGAACAGATAGTCCTTGATCTCGACGATGCTCGGAATCGCCTCGCGCGCCTGGCCGAAGAACTCGAGGCAGACGGTACGCGTATGCGCCGGCATCTTGTGCAGCACCCATCGCGCGGACGTGATCAGCCCATCGCAGCCTTCTTTCTGCACGCCCGGCAGGCCCGCGAGGAATTTATCGGTAACGTCCTTGCCGAGACCTTCCTTGCGGAAGCGCCGCCCTTCGATGTCGAGCGCTTCGGTGCGCAGCAGCTTCTCGCCCGGCGCGTATTCGCCGTCGAACCACTTCAGTTCGAAACGCGCGACCGGGATATCGTGAATCTTGCCGAGGTTGTGCTCGAGCCGCGTGACTTCGAGCCAGTTGCCTTCCGGATCGACCATCCGCCACCAGGCGAGGTTATCCAGCGCGGTGCCCCACAGCACCGCCTTCTTGCCGCCCGCGTTCATCGCGACGTTGCCGCCGATGCACGATGCGTCGAGCGAGGTCGGATCGACCGCGAACACATAACCCGCCTGCTCCGCGGCTTCGGTCACGCGCCGCGTGACCACACCGGCGCCGGAGAAAATCGTCGGCACTTTGCGTTCGAGACCGGGCAGATCGGTCAGTTCGACCGCGCCAAGCTGCTCCAGCTTCTCGGTATTGATCACCGCGGAGAACGGCGTGAGCGGCACTGCGCCGCCGGTATAGCCCGTGCCGCCGCCACGCGGAATCACGGTCAGCCCGAGTTCGAAGCACGCCTTTATCAGGCCGGCGATCTCGGCCTCGCTATCCGGCGTCAACACCACAAACGGATACTCGACACGCCAGTCGGTCGCATCGGTCACGTGCGACACGCGCGACAGACCATCGAAACGGATGTTGTCCTTCTGCGTACGCCGGCCCAGTTCGCGCATCGCACGGCGGCGCAACTCGGCGGCCTGCTCGAACTCCTGCGCGAACGCATCGACCGCGCGGCGCGCCGCAGCAACCAGCGTTTCGACCCGTGCGGCGCGATCCACGCCAGCGTCATCGCGATGCGCGGTCAAATCGGCGCGGCGGCGCTTTTCGATCTCGGCAAGACGGTGGTTCAGCGCTTCGATCAGCAGCGCGCGGCGCTTCGGATTGTCCAGCAGGTCATCCTGCAGATACGGGTTGCGGCGCACCACCCAGATATCGCCGAGCACTTCGTACAGCATGCGCGCCGAGCGGCCGGTGCGGCGCTCGTTGCGCAGTTCGTCGAGAGCGGCCCAGGCATCGGCGCCCAGCAGCCGGATCACGATCTCGCGATCGGAAAACGACGTGTAGTTGTAAGGGATTTCGCGCAAGCGCGGAGCGGGATCGGTAGCCACCGCGTGAGCGGCGCCGTGCGGATCGAAAACTTGAGGTGCGTTCATAATGGACGACTCGGTGGGACAGCCCGGCCGCGCTGCTATCGATAGATGAGGCGACGCCGGCTGACGATGCGCGTGGGGCGCAATGCTGGGAATTCTTCTCTTGGCGAAGCCTTGACCGGCGGACGCATGCACGCCGGCCGCTTCGCAGCGCTCAGATGTCGCTACACGATCGTGCGTGCCGCACGTGCCGCTGCGCCGCGGGACGGGACTCACGCGGGGCGGGCATCAAATGGGCGATCCGAGGCTGCCAGTGCATCTGCCGATCCTTACTCCAAAACGCGATTCTACCGCATCATCCTTGTGCGCGTTGACGCTACCGTGACGGTGCAATGGGCATTTTTGCCTATTAGAGGTGAATCGTTCGAGCGCCGCAAACTTCGAAATTGAAGCAAAAGGAAGCAAACTGACGCAAATTGTCTAACCGGACGGTCGGCTTGACGCGCATCCGCTGCATGGCCGATTCTGCGCGTCCGGCGAAGCCCAGTGGCCAGCGCGCGGACGGTTGGCGCTAAAATCGCTCTTTTCCCGTCCCGCATCGCGCATCGAGTGTCCATCGCATGGCTTCCCACGACTACCTGAAGAAAATCCTCACCGCGCGCGTCTACGACGTCGCCCGGGAGACCGAACTCGAACCTGCGCGGAATCTGTCCGCACGGCTGCGCAATGCGATTTACCTGAAGCGCGAAGACAACCAGCCGGTGTTCTCGTTCAAGGTGCGCGGCGCGTACAACAAGATGGCGCACATTCCAGCGGACGCGCTGTCGCGCGGCGTGATCACCGCGTCGGCGGGCAACCATGCGCAAGGCGTCGCGCTGTCGGCGGCCAAGCTCGGCGTGAAGGCGATCATCGTGGTGCCGGTCACCACGCCGCAAGTGAAAGTGGACGCGGTGCGCGCGCACGGCGGGCCGACGGTCGAGGTGGTGCAGTCCGGCGAATCGTATAGCGACGCGTACGCGCATGCGATGAAGCTGCAGGAAGAACACGATATGACCTTCGTGCACCCGTTCGACGATCCTTACGTGATCGCCGGCCAGGGCACGATCGCAATGGAACTGCTGCGCCAGCATCAAGGCCCGATTCACGCGATCTTCGTGCCGATCGGCGGCGGCGGGCTCGCGGCCGGCATCGCCGCGTATGTGAAAGCGGTGCGGCCGGAGATCAAGGTGATCGGCGTGCAAACCGACGATTCCTGCGCGATGGCGCAATCGCTGAAAGCCGGCAAGCGCGTCACGTTGAACGAAGTCGGGCTGTTTTCGGACGGCACCGCGGTCAAACTGGTGGGCGAAGAGACCTTCCGGCTGTGCCAGGAATATCTGGACGAAGTGCTGACCGTCGATACCGATGCGCTGTGCGCCGCGATCAAGGACGTGTTCCAGGATACGCGCAGCGTGCTCGAACCGGCCGGCTCGCTGGCGGTGGCGGGCGCAAAGCAATATGCGCAACGCGAAGGCATCGAGAACCAGACGCTGGTCGCGGTCACCTCCGGCGCGAACATGAACTTCGACCGCATGCGTTTCGTCGCCGAGCGCGCCGAAGTGGGCGAAGCGCGCGAAGCGGTGTTCGCGGTCACGATTCCGGAAGAGCGCGGCAGCTTCAAGCGCTTCTGCGAACTGATCGGCACGCGCAGCGTCACCGAGTTCAATTACCGGATCGCCGACGCGAACTCGGCGCATATCTTCGTCGGCGTGCAGATCAAGAGCCGCGACGAATCCGCGAAAATCGCCGGCTCGCTGGAAGCGCACGGTTTCGCGACGGTCGATTTAACCGGCGACGAACTGTCGAAGCAGCACATCCGCTATATGGTCGGCGGCCGCTCGCCGCTCGCGCACGATGAGCGGCTGTTCCGCTTCGAGTTTCCGGAGCGCCCGGGCGCGCTGATGAAATTCCTGTCGTCGATGGCGCCGGACTGGAATATCAGCCTGTTCCACTACCGGAATCAGGGCGCGGACTACAGCTCGATTCTGGTCGGCGTCCAGGTGCCGCGTTCCGACGACAGCGAATTCGCGCGCTTCCTCAACACGCTCGGCTACCCGTACTGGGAAGAAAGCACCAATCCGGTCTACAAGCTGTTCCTCGGCTAAAAGACCTAAGCGGAAACCACGGCACCATGGCCTTCACACTCGAAGACAAGCTGGTAGTAGCGATTTCATCGCGCGCGCTGTTCGACTTCGAGGACGAGAACCGCGTGTACGAGCAAGGCGACCTGCAAGCGTATGAAGCGCTGCAGCGCTCGCGGCTCGACGTGCCGGCCAAACCCGGCGTCGCGTTTCCGCTGATCCGCAAGCTGCTGGCGCTCAATGCTGGCGAGCGGCGCGTCGAAGTGGTGATTCTGTCGCGCAGCGATCCGATCAGCGGATTGCGCGCGTTCAGTTCGGCGCGTGAGCATGGTCTGGCGATCGAACGCGGCGTGTTCACGCGTGGGCGCGCGCCGTTCGGCTATCTGCATCCGCTGAACGCGTCGCTGTTTTTATCGGCGAATCGCGACGATGTGCGCGACGCGCTCGCCGCCGGCTTTCCCGCCGCACGCGTGCTACCCGAATCGCCGCGCATGGCGAGCACGTATCCGAACGAAATCCGCATCGCGTTCGACGGCGACGCGGTGCTGTTTTCCGACGAAGCCGAGCGCGTGTTCCAGAAAGACGGCCTGCAGGCCTTCGTCGGCCACGAAACCGACAACCGCAACCTGCCGCTCGCCGACGGCCCATTGAAACCGCTGCTCGAAGCGCTGCACCGTCTGCAGAAACTCGCGGACGGCGCCGCACCGATGCACATTCGCACCGCGCTCGTCACCGCGCGCTCGGCGCCGGCACACGAGCGCGCGATCCGCACGCTGATGGCATGGAACATCGAGATCGACGAAGCGATGTTCCTCGGCGGCCTCGACAAAGGCGCGTTTCTGCGCGAGTTCGAGCCCGACTTTTTCTTCGACGACCAGCTTCGCTACTGCGAATCGGCCCGCTTCGTTACCGCGATCGGGCATGTGGACAGTGGCATCGTGAACGCAACATGACACCCGACCAATCACCGCTTGGCAAAGCCACCGCTTATACCGAGCAATACGACGCAACGCTGCTGTTTCCGATCGCGCGGCGCAATGCGCGCGAGCAGATCGGCATCGTCGCGCAGTTGCCGTTCTTCGGCACCGACATCTGGAACGCGTATGAGTTGTCGTGGCTCACGCCGCGGGGCAAACCGCAGATCGCGATCGCGACGTTCTACGTGCCGGCCGATTCGCCGAATATCGTCGAGTCGAAATCGTTCAAGCTTTATCTCGGCTCGTTCGCGCAGACGCGCTTCGATTCCATCGATGCCGTGCGCGATACGATCAAGCGCGACGTGTCGGCGTGTTGCGGCGCGACCGTGTCGGTGCACCTCACCGCGCCGATGGATTTCGGCAAGCTCGGGCTCGAGGAATTCGAAGGTTTGTCGCTCGACCGGCTCGATCTGGACACCGACGTCTATGCGCCCGATGCATCACTGCTGAAAGCAGCAACCAATGAAGCGCCGGTCGAAGAAACCTTGTACTCGAATCTGCTGAAATCGAACTGCCCGGTGACCGGGCAACCGGATTGGGGCAGCGTGCAGATTCATTACGTCGGCCCGCAGATCGATCAGGCCGCGCTGCTGCGCTACATCATCTCGTACCGCACGCATACGGGCTTTCACGAGCAGTGCGTCGAGAAGATGTTTATCGATATCCTGAAGGCTTGCCAGCCGGTGAAGCTCGCGATCTACGCGCGCTACACGCGGCGCGGCGGGCTCGATATCAATCCGTTCCGCACCAACTACAACTCGCCGATGCCGGACAATCTGCGCACCGCGCGGCAGTAACTTCGGCACGCAACTTCGCCGCGGCGCAAAGGCGCCGGTTCGGACTCCATCGATACCGGCGCAGGGACACCCCGCGTGCCGCTCTCCCCTGCGCCAGCCGTTCCCCATAAGCCCGAACCGGCCGACATAGAGTCGCATGGCGCACAGGCAAACGAAAGCGGCGCCGTCCGAAATGCCCGCAGGCGATTTCCGAATCGACGCCGGATAAAACGCCAGGCGCGGCCTCCGCCGCGACCCGGTTCAGCCGAATCAATCGAGCTTGTACGAACCTGCACCCGTACCTGCCAGATTGCCGCCATCGACAATCAGATATTCCGGACGGATCGGCTTCTTGCCGAAGAAGCATTGCAGGATTTCGTGCGTGCCGGCCGCGTAGCGATGTTGCGCCGACAACGACGTACCGGACGTATGCGGCGTCATCCCTTCATACGGCATGCGGCGCCACGGGTGATCGACCGGTGCCGGTTGCGGATACCACACGTCGCCGGCATAACCGGCGAGCTTGCCCGATTCCAGCGCACGCACTACCGCATCGCGATCGCACAGCTTGCCGCGCGCAGTGTTGATCAGGTAGCTGCCGCGTTTGACGAGGTCGAACATCTTGTCGTCGAACAGGTGTTCGGTCGACGGGTACAGCGGCATCTGCAGGTTGATGATGTCGCACACCTTGACCAGCGATTGCGGCGTTTCGTGATACGTGACGTTCAGCTCTTTCTCGATCTCCGGCGACAGACGGTGCGGATCGTAGTAATGCAGATGCACGTCGAACGGCTTCATCCGGCGCAGCACGGCGAGACCGATACGGCCTGCCGCGAGCGTGCCGAAGTGCATGCCTTCGACGTCGTAGCTGTGGCTCACGCAATCGGCGATGTTCCAGCCGCCGTTCTGCGCGAACTGGTGCGACGGCAGGTAGTTGCGCACCAGTGCCAGCGTCATCATCACGACGTGTTCGGACACGCTGATACTGTTCGAGAACGTCACTTCCGCGACGGTCACGCCATGCGCAGCAGCGGCCTTCAGATCGACGTGGTCCGAGCCGATGCCGGCGGTCACGGCAAGCTTGAGCTTCTTCGCCTTCGCGATACGCTCGGCGCTCAGATAAGCCGGCCAGAACGGCTGCGAAATCACGATGTCCGCGTCAGGCAGATGACGATCGAATGTGGAATCGACGCCGTCCTTGTCGCTCGTCACGATCAGTTCGTGGCCGTTGCTTTCCAGATACTTGCGCAGGCCGAGTTCACCCGACACGCAGCCGAGCAGTTCGCCCGGTTTGAAACCAAGCGGGCCTTCCGGCGACGGCACGGTTTGCCCGTTCGGGTAGCCCTTGATTTCGGGAATGCTGTCGCGTGCATATTTCGGCGGATAGCCAGTAACGGGGTCCGGATACAGCACGCAGAGAATTTTTGCCATGATCGTCTCCTGAGGTCAGATAGCTCGTCGATGCGATGAACTATGTGGCCAGTCTGACCGCCAGACCGCGCCCAGAGATTTCGGAATCGCACGGTGCGCGTGGCGGTACCCGGCGCACCTTTCGATTCGGAAAACTGATCGGTTCATGCGTGCACCGAATAGGCACGCGAGACTTACGAACTGGCAGCATGCTCACTTCTTTGCGCATTTTCATGCGTACCGTTATATTCTGCCGTATATTTCGGTTCGAAGACGCCGCTCGCGGATTCAGGCGCGAGATCGCGACCCTTTGGTAGTGGAGGCATCACACGCGTTGCATCGATATGATGCGGCGCAGCGCTCTATGCAGCGCGAATGCGCAACCCATCGCGAGCGTGTGACGATCGCAGTGCAGGAGACTGTTCATGCAGACCGACGTTTGCCGCGTCAATGCGCGGCGCGCCCCCGTTTCGCTGCAAAGCGTACTTGCCGACGAGCACGCGTGGCGCGAGATTCCGCATCGCACAAACCGCAGCCCGGAAGAGGATGTGGTGATCGGCTATTGGGCCGATGATCGCGAGGCACGCCGGGAAATGATCGCGCCGATGTCGGCGGAGCATTACACGATCAGTATTCTGCTCGGCAAGGCGTCGGTGGATTGCTACAAAAATGGGCGTCTGCTCGATCGGGGCACGGGTGGGCCGGGCGGTGTGCAACTCACGGCGCCCGGTGAACGGGTGATGTGCAGCTTTCGCGGCGCGAATGAAGCGGTGCATATTTTTGTGCCGCGCGATGTCGTCGAATCGGAGTTTGTCGGGCTGCGCGGGGAAAGCTCGGCGTTACAGCTCGAAGATCCCGCGTTTCGCGTCGACCCTGTGCTGGTTTCCACCGCCAAGTTGCTTGCGGCTACGCGCGGCAAGCGGGATCAGGCCGATGTATGGGCGGCGCGCGGGCTGTTTCATGAAATTCTCGGGCACGTGCTGTCGCGTTACGCACACGAGTGCGCGCCTGCAGCATCGACGCAAGGACTTGCGCCGCAACGCGTGCGGCGCGCGATCGACTATATCGAAGCGAATCTCGGCGAGCCGATCACGCTACACGATGTGGCGCGGCATGTCGGTTTGAGCCGGATGCATTTTGCCGCGCAGTTCAGGCTTGCAACCGGGTGCACGCCGCACGCTTTCTTGCGGAACCGCCGGATTGAACGCGCCAAGACGTTGCTGATGAACGACATGGCGATCGTCGATGTCGCGCTTGCGGTGGGATTTCAGGGGCAGGCGCATTTCACGACCGTGTTTCGTGAACTGGATGGTCTGACGCCGAAGCGGTGGCTCGAGGTGAACCGGAGGGGGGCGTAGCTGTGGATCCGCCCGATAAAGCGACGGCTTTGCGCCGTCGCTTTATCAGATCACTTCTGCGGCGCCTTATACGCCACACAATCCACTTCCACCTTGCAGTCGATCACCATACTCGACACCACACAAGCGCGCGCCGGCGGATGCTCGCCAAAGTACTCGCGAAACACCTTGTTGAACGAAGCAAAATCGCGCGGATCGTCGAGCCACACCCCACAGCGCACCACATGCTCCGCGCCGTACCCCGCTTCCTTCAGAATCGCGAACACGTTCTGCAGCGCCTTATGCGACTGATCGACAATCCCGCCGTTGACCACCTCACCGTTTTCCATCGGCGTCTGGCCGGAAACATAAAGCCAGCCATCCGCCTCGACAGCGCGCGCAAACGGCATATGCTGACCGCCGGTCCCTTTACCGCCTTCCACTCCATATCGCTTCATCGTTTGCTCCCTGTCACGTAGTCAGATCGAGTTTCAAAAATCGCGCGGCGCGTCGTCGCCCGTTGCGGGCCGCGCGCCGCGCGCCACGAATTGCCCGGCGCGCTGGCCGGTCGGCGCGCCGTCGCGATACGACAGCACCCCATTCACCCATACTGCGTCGATGCCATCGGCCGCCTGCTGCGGCTGATCGAAGGTGGCCGCATCGCGCACCTTCGCCGGATCGAACAGCACGAGATCCGCGTGATAGCCCACGTGGATCTCGCCACGCTGCGTCAAGCCGAAACGGCGCGCGGACAAACCCGTCATCTTGCGCACTGCCTCTTGCAGCGAAATCAGCTGCTGATCGCGCGCGTAATGCCCCAGCACGCGCGGAAATGCTCCCCACAACCGCGGATGCGGCAGCGGATCGTTCGGCAAGCCATCGGAGCCGATCATCGTCGCCGGATGCGACAGGATGCGCCGCACGTCGTCTTCGGACATGTTGTGATATACCGCGCCCGCCGGCTGCAGACGCTGCGCGGCTTCCTGCTGCGTGACGCCCCATTCGCTCGCGATATCGCGAATCAGCTTGCCGGCCACTTCCGGATGCGGCGTCGACCATGTGATCGTGATATCGATGTCGCCCGTCACCTGCTTCACCGCAAGCGTCGACGAGCTGCGGTCGTATGGATAGCAATCGCAGCCGATCGGCTGCAAACGCCGCGCGCCTTCCAGCGATTCGAGCACTTGCGCGCTGCGCCCCCAGTTCGACGGCCCCGCGCATTTCAGATGCGAGATCACCACCGGTACATGCGCATGACGGCCGATCCGGTACGCTTCGTCCATTGCGTCGAGAATCGCGTCGAACTCGGTGCGCATATGCGTCGTGTAAAGCGCGCCTGCAGCGGCAAGCGGTTCGGCCAGCGCCATCACTTCTTCAGTCGACGATGCGATCGCCGAGCCGTACGCGAGGCCCGTGCTCAAACCAAGCGCGCCATGCGCAAGCGCTTCTTCCAGTTGCACACGCATCTGCGCGACTTCGCCTTGGGTCGCCGCGCGATCGAGCCGGTCCATCTGGTTGTTGCGCAGCGCCGTGTGCCCGATCAACGCAGCCACATTCACCGCAGGCTGTGCGGCATTCACCGCATCCACATACGCAGCGAACGTCGGATAGCTGAACGCATCGCGCGCACCGAGCAGATTCATCGGATCGGGCGGATCGCCCTTCAGCGTGACCGGCGAAGCGCTGATCCCACAGTTGCCGACGATCACCGTCGTCACGCCCTGCGAGATCTTCGGCAGCATCTGCGGTGCGCGGATCACATGCGTGTCGTCATGCGTGTGCACGTCGATGAAGCCCGGCGCGAGCGCGCGCCCGTTCGCCTCGATCACTTCTTCAGCCAGCCAGTTCGACAGATTGCCGATTGCCGCGATGCGCCCCTGGCGCAATGCGATGTCGCGCTCGACGGGCGGTGCACCGGTGCCGTCGTACAGTTGCACGCCGACGATCAGCGTATCGGCAGCCTCGGGATGCGAATGCATGGATCAGTCTCCTATCGGTTGACGGTCGCCGCCGCCGCGATGCGCGTCGAGCGCATGCTTCATGCGGCGCAGCAGTTCGCGGCTTTCGTCGCCCTGGCTGACCGCAAGCTCGGTAACGAGCACGTCGAGCGCCATCAGCATCGCGTAACGCGACGACGACGGCTTGTAGATGAAATCGGTTTCGAATGCGACGATCGGAATCAGCCAGTCGGCAAGCTTCGCGAGCGGCGAAGCGGGCGCGGTCAGCGCGATCAGCGTCGCGCCATAACTGCGCGCAAGGCGACAGCTTTCGACCAGTTCCGGCACGCGGCCCGTCACCGATAACGCGATCATCACGCAATCGCGCGACACGGTGCTCGCCACCATCCGCTGCAGCAGGCCATCCTGATACGTTGCGACCGGCCGCCCAAGCCGCACGAGCCGAAAGCGCATCTCGTCGGCCAGCGCGCTCGAGCCGCCGCCCATACCGTACACGTAAATCATGCGCGCTTCGCGCAACGCCGCGGCCGCTTCGACCAGCGGTGCCTGCAGCAACAACTGATGGTTATGCGTGAGCGCGGTGCGCAGTTCATCGAACACCCGTGTCGCGATCGGACCCGGCTCTGTACTCGGCACACCGCCTTGCAAAAACCGCTGCCCGACCGCTGCGGCTTGCGCAAGCCGCAGCTTCAGCTCACGCACATCGCGGCAGCCAACTGTCTTCGCAAATCGCGTGACCGTCGCGACACTCACCTCTGCACGCTGCGCAATCTCGCCGATGCTCGCATGCGAGGCGCCGGTTAGATCGTCGAGAATCAGCGCGGCCACCTTGCGCTCGGCCGAACGCAACTCGGGCGCGCATTCGGCGATGCGCGCGACGATATCGAAGCTAAGCGGTTCGGCGCTCAAATTCATCACAATTGGCAAGGATCAGTCACAGCGCTGGTACTAAATAACATTTCGCCGAACATCCTACTTTCGGTAACATACGCAAGTCAAATCGCTTCGATATAACCGGACGATGGAGCCGCATGCGATGAAAGTTACAAACTATCAGGGCCCGACAATCGACCCGTCCAGCAAGGGCCTCGGCAACGTGCCGGGCACCAGCATCCAGCTGACGGACGCGGGACGTCTCGAATGGAATCTGCTCGATGAAGACGTCAGCCTGCCCGCCGCCGTGCTGTATGAAGAGCGCATCCAGCACAACCTGAAATGGATGCAGGCCTTCGTCAACGAATACCAGCTGAAGCTCGCGCCGCACGGCAAGACCACGATGGCGCCGCAGCTGTTTCGTCGCCAGCTCGAAACCGGCGCGTGGGGTATCACGCTCGCCACCGCGCATCAGGTGCGCGCCGCGTATCACGGCGGCGTATCGCGCGTGCTGATGGCCAATCAGCTGGTCGGCAAACGCAACATGCTGATGGTCGCGGAACTGCTGAGCGATCCGGATTTCGAGTTCTATTGCCTCGTCGATTCGGTCGCGGGCGTGGAACAGTTGGGCACGTTTTTCGGCTCGCTACGCAAGCAACTGAATGTGCTGATCGAGCTCGGTGTACCGGGTGGACGCACCGGCGTGCGCGACGGCGCGCAACTGGGCGCCGTGCTCGAGGCGATCGCGCGCTTTCCCGATTCGCTGCAGCTGGCCGGCATCGAACTATATGAAGGCGTGTTGAAGGAAGAACACGAAGTGCGCGCGTTTCTGCGCGGCGCGGTCGCGACCACGCGCGCTCTGCTCGAAGCGAAGCGCTTTGCACGCACGCCGGCGATTCTGTCGGGCGCCGGCTCCGCGTGGTACGACGTGGTCGCCGAAGAATTCGCGCAGGCCGGCGACGCCAGCCAGATCGAGCTGGTGCTGCGCCCCGGCTGCTATCTGACGCATGACGTCGGCGTCTATCGCAAGGCGCAGAACGACATCCTCGCGCGCAATCCGGTGGCGAAGAAAATGGGCGAAGGCCTGTTGCCTGCGCTGCAGCTATGGGCGTACGTGCAGTCGATTCCGGAACCGGACCGCGCGATCATCGGCTTCGGCAAACGCGATGCGGCCTTCGATGCGGGCTTGCCCGAACCGGCGCGTCACTATCGTCCGGGCAGCACGGCGCCGCGCGAGCTCTCGCCGGCCGACCAGTGGGAAATATTCGGGCTGATGGATCAGCACGCGTATATGCGGATTCCGGCGGGCGCGGATCTGCAAGTCGGCGACATGATCGCGTTCGACATCTCGCATCCGTGCCTGACCTTCGACAAATGGCGTCAGCTGCTGGTTGTCGATCCGTCGTATCGCGTGACGGAAGTGATCGAAACTTATTTCTGAGATGGGAGGAAGCGGCCGCTCAGCGATCCGCTTCGTTCGATGACCGCGGCGCCATAGCCGCGGCCTGTATGACACGCCGCTCGGCTCGGCCTGACTCGGCTCAACGCACTTCAGCTCGACTCACGTCGGTTCGACGCAACCCAGTTCAACCCAGCTCGGTTCGACTCAGCTCAACGGTCGGTGTTATCCGCATCGACTACCGGCGCGCTGCGCAACGTCACACCCGCCGTGGCCACTTCGCCAATACGCGTCTCAAGCATACCGAGCGCGCTCGACAACGCCGCCAGCGCCTCATCCGGCAGACCTTCCATCGACTCATGCAGAAACGCGTTGCGGCTCGGCAAGCTCGCTTCGATCGCCGCTCGCCCTGCCGCCGTCAAACGCACGTTGGTCACACGGTTGTCGCGCGTGTCCATACTGCGCTCGATCCAGCCCAGCGCTTCGAGCGACTTCAACTGCCGCGTCAGCGCGCCCGGATCGACGCGCAGACGCTCGACCAGACGCTTCTGCGACGACTCGCCGTCCTGCTCGTACAGCGCCAGCATGATGCGCCAGCGCGGCATCGGATGCCCGACCTGCGCCTCGAACGCGGACATGAATGCCCGGTAGGTGCGGCCGAACTGGTGAAGGATGGCAATGCGGTCCTGTTCTTCCATAATCTCGGGTCAAGCCAAAGTCGAAAATCAGTCTGCGGCAACAGCCGGCTCGATCTTGCGCGTCAGCTTCACCGGCGGCACGCGCCGGCAATGCCAGATCGATATGAGTGCAACCACCGTCGCAATCGCCAGGCCCAGATGGATCGCGCCGACCAGCGATTCGCGTGCGGCTTCGAGCAGCGCCGCGCCATTGTGGCCTGCGCGCGCAAGCTGATCGAGCAAGGCTGCCTGCGCGCCATGATCGATCAGAATCTGCGGATCGCCAAGCTGCGCGAACCAGTGGCTTGCATGCTCGTGGTCCAGCGCGCCGCGCACGCCGCCCGTGTACATCTGCGTGACCAGCGTGCCGGTAATCGCGGTGCCGATCATGCCGCCGATCATGCGCAGCGATTGCAACAGCGCAGTCGCAATGCCCAGATGCTCACGGCCGGCGGTCTGCTGCGCGAACACGGTCAGGTTCGGCAGCACGAAGCCGAGCCCGAGACCGGCGAGCGCCATCAACAACATCATCAGCCCATGCGGCATCGAACGTGTGGACACTGCCGAACCGATGCATGCAACCGCGAGCATCGCGAAGCCGATATACAGCATCAGGTTCGGATTGCGGATGCGCGACACGACGCGCCCGTTGGCGATACTGCCGACCGTAATGAACACGACAAGCGGCGTAATCACGATGCCGGCTTCATTCGGCGACATGCCAAAGCCGCCCTGATACAGCAGCGGCGCATAGAAAATAATCGAGAACATCGAGAAGCCGGCCAGCACCGCCAGCGCGAACAGACCTGACAGGCTGCGGTTGCGGAACATATCGACCGGCAGGATCGCCTGCGGGAAACGCTTTTCCCATTGCCACAGCGCATACGCGGACGCGACGCAAACCACCACCAGCGCGACGACCGACAACGACAAGCCTTGCTTCGGCAACATTTCGACGAACAGTTGCATCGAACCCAGCGCAACCGCGATCAGCACCGCGCCGGGCCAGTCGAGACGCATCTTGCCCTCGTGCACCACCTGGCGCAGATGCGGCAGATAGCGCCACACGAAAAACAGCGACAACAGCCCGACCGGCAGATTCACATAGAACACCGAGCGCCAGCCGGCGTACTGCGTCAGAAACCCGCCAAGCGACGGCCCGACCGCATTCGCGATGCCGAACAGCGTGCTCATCAGCACCTGCCAGCGCAGGCGTACGACAGGGTCTGGGAACAGATCGGGAATGCACGCGAACGCGGTGCCGACCAGCATGCCGCCGCCGATACCCTGCAAGCCGCGCGCGATCACGAGGAACAGCATGCTGTGCGCCGCACCGCATAACACCGAGGCGCCGGTAAACAGAACGATCGACGCGATCACGAACGGCTTGCGCCCGTAGTAGTCGCCGAGCCGGCCGAACACCGGCACCATGATCACCGAGGTCAGCAGATACGACGTGGCGACCCACGCATACAACTCGAAGCCTTTCAGATCGGCGACGATGGTGGGCAGCGCCGTGCCGACGACGGTCTGATCGAGCGCGACCAGCATGGACACGAACGAGATCCCCAGCATCGCGAGCAGGGACTCGCGAAACGGTAAAACTTGCCCGCTTGAATGATGGGCGGCGGTGTGAGAGGCCATGTTTGTTGATACAACAGTTGACGAGTCAACGGTACGGAATCATAGCATGCGGCCGGGCTCTAAACTTGCACCTGAATCACGTGAATCCGCTGCGGCCCGCAGCGTCACCGGTCTGCTTCGAGGAGCTTCATGGACACCCTTTCTGAAGAAGGACAAGCACTGTCGGCCGACGATCTGATCGTGCTGCAGCGTGCGAAACACGAACTGGAGAGCCCGGCGTTCGCGATGAAGCTGGCGAGCATCGTCGGTGCGCCGCTCGAAAAGCTGCTGGCGCGGATGCCGACGGTGGCCAACGACAAGGTGAACGACGCGACCCAGGCAGCGTTGCGCAAATGCCTGTCGATTGCACTTCGCACGCTCGGCCGCGCGGTGCCGCTCGCGGCCAACGAAAACCGGCCGAGTAACCTGCTGCACAAGTTCGCGGTAGCGACGACCGGCGCCGCCGGCGGTGCGTTCGGCCTGTTCGCATTACCGGTCGAACTGCCGGTCACCACCACGCTGATGTTCCGCTCGATCTGCGACATCGCGCGCAGCGAAGGCGAGGATCTGACGTCGATCGATACGCAGTTGCAATGTCTGACGGTGCTCGGCATGGGCAGCGCGTCGAAATCCGACGACGACGCCGACTACGGCTACTTCATCATGCGCGGCGCGCTGGCGCAGGCCGTTTCGAAGGCTTCATCGGAGATTGCCGCGAAGGGCTTCACATCGCACGGCTCGGCGGCGCTGCTGCGTCTGTTGAACACGATCGCGTCGCGCTTTTCGGTGCAGGTCAGCGAGCAGGTGGCGGCCAAATCGATTCCCGCGCTTGGCGCGGTGCTCGGCGCGATGGTCAACACCGTCTTTATCGATCACTTCCAGCAGGTCGCGCATGGCCACTTCACCGTGCGCCGGCTCGAGCGCCGCTACGGCACCGATGCCGTGCGAATCGCGTATCAGGCGATCGATATCGGGCTTGAACGCTGAGCCGCCGTGCTCGTCGCGGTGATGCGCTGCGTGAAGCGTGCCGCGTCGTCGAGCGCGCGACGCGCTTCGGGCAGGAACGGCACCCATAGCGGCCACACGTGAGGCATCTTCGGCCAGATTTCAAACTCGACCTGGACGCCGGTCTTATGCGCACGCTCGGCGACGCGGCGCGCATCGTCGAGTAGCACTTCGGTGCTGCCCGCCTGGATGAACAGCGGCGGCAGACCGTGCAGATCGGCGTAGCAAGGCGATGCATATGGATGCGTAGCGGGCGTATCGCCGAGATAAAGACGCGCGGCGCGGCCTATCGATGCGCCGCTAAACATCGGGTCCACGCCATCGTTGATCTTGATCGACGCGCCGGTCGCGGCAAGATCCGTCCATGGTGAGAACAGCAGTGCGCCGGCGGGCAGCGCGGTGCCCGCGTCGCGCAACGCGACCAGCGTCGCCAGCGCGAGGCCGCCGCCGGCCGAGTCGCCTGCCAATACGATCGATTCGGGCGATACGCCGTCTGCGATCAACTGGCGATAGGCAGCAAGCGCATCGTCGAGCGCCGCAGGAAAACGATGCTCGGGCGCGAGGCGGTAATCAAGCGAGAAGACACGCGCACCGGCGCGGGTGGCGAGGCCGAACGTCAATGACCGGTGGGTTTGCGGCGAGCAGAAGTAATAGCCGCCGCCATGGAAGTAGAGAATCGTTACTGCAGAACCGGACGCCCCACCGCCCTTGCGCTCGAGCCACTCGCCGCGCAACGGCAGTGCACTGTCGTCGTACTGCTCACGCAGTTGCCAGCCCGACGGGACCTTCGGCGACCAGCCGCGCTTTGCGGTCATCGCCCGCGCCCGTTCGACGCTCACCTGCGTGTGTTGGGTCTGTGGCAAGAATCGCCGACGCAGGATCCAGCAAGCCACCGCACTCTGCCAGCTCATCGACACACGCTCCATCAACGGTCATTGCCGCATGGTACGTGGGTTCACGGCCAACGCCGTTGAGAATGAGTTCTAGAAGTGCAACGCAGGCGCGTCTTTTGAAGCCGACCGCACGAAGCGCGACGCGCGGCGACCCAGCATCGGCCGCGCGCCATAGCGTCGACTCTGCGGCTTAGTTCGCCGGCAACACCTGACCGCGAATCTCGCCGGTCGGATTCTGCGCGGTGTGGACGTTGAAGTACCACTGGCCGGCCATCAGATCGGTCACCTGCTGTTCGGTCAGCGTCTGCGAACCGCGGATCGGGCTCGGCAGCGACTTCTTGTCGATCGGCACCACCACGCCCGCGTTCTGGCCGACAGGAGCCGGACCATGGAAGTGTGCGGCGGTTGCCGGCCCGGACAGGCCGTCATAAGTCACCGTCCATTGCAGCGTCTTGGTCGCCGTGTCGAAGGTGGCCTGCAGCATGCCGTGACCCTGGCTCACACGCGGCGGCACTTCGCTCGACGGTTCGAGATCGGCTTTCAGCGCCACGTTGTCGGCGAATGCAGCGGCGCTCGCCAGCAACGCAAACAGCATCACACCCAGCTTAAGCTTACGAATTGCGATCATTCTTATCTCCGAAGTCTTGTATGTGGTGCCAGCACATACTAGTTGAATTCGGCGACACACACATGGCAGCAACCCGTAGACGCGTGCCGGATTGCGCTGAGCTACGGCAGCAGCGCAGCCTGCGCTTCGATGCCGTCGAGCATCGCATTGCATTTGCGCACGAGCGCGAGGCCATCGGCACGCAGATGCTCCGGCGATGCTTCGGCGAAGCGGGCGCGGTAGTCTTCGAGTGCGGCGTAGAGCGGCGGATATTGCAGCACGCCGACTGCGCCCGCCACGCGATGGTGCCACGCACGCAGCACGTCGAGGTCGGGCTCGTCGAGCAACGGCGGCAACGCGCGGACGTCGTCGCGCACCGCGGACACGAACGAATCGAGCAAGACCTTCACCGTCGATTCGCTGCCCCATACCTGCGTCAGGCGCGCGAGATCGACCGGCACGAACGGTTCGGTCGCGTCGCGTGGCGCCGGCGTCGCGGTGGTCGGATCATGCGGCGTGTGCGCGGAGGCAGCATCGTGCAGCGACTGACGCAGGCCGTCCGCCATGAACCAGCGGCTCAGATGATCGCGCAAGGTCGCAAGGCGAGTCGGCTTGATCAGGCAGTCGTCCATGCCGGCTTCGCGACACGCGTCCAGATCTTCGGGCGCGGTGTTCGCGGTGATGCCGATGATCGGCAGACGCAGCGCGCCGCCGGCCTCGGCCTCGTTCTGCCGCACCCGGCGCGCGAGCTCGTAGCCGGACAGATGCGGCATATGGCAATCGGTGATCAGAAACGCGTAGCTTGCGCGTGCCAACGCGTCGAGCGCTTCGGCGCCATCGTTGACGACGTCGCACGCAAAGCCGAGCAACGCCAGCTGATGACGGATCAGTTCCTGATTCACCGGATGGTCTTCGGCCACCAGCACGAGACGGCCGTTCGCGATGGCGCGCTCGCGGTCGGGTGGCACGACCGGCTCAGCCACCTCGCGACGCGAGCGCGGCGGCTTCGGCGCGAGGCCCGTCAGCGCTGCCGCGCATGCCGCGCCGAGACCACGCCACGAAATCGGATTGATGCTGACGCGCACCGTGTCGTCGACGATCCGGTAGCCGGTCGGCTTCGGCTTTTCGGTGAGGCGGATCACGCGCGCCTGCCGGCGCAATGCAGCAGATAGGTCGAAGCCATCGCCGATAAAGATCAGATCGGCGCCGACGAGCGCCTCTGCGTCGCGCAGTTCCGGCGCGCCGGGCGATACGCCGCGCAGTTCGATACCGAGCGCCGCGCCGAAATGCAGCAAGGCCTGCTGCACACGCGCGTCGGCCACCGCCACCAGGCCGCGCTTGCCGCGCAGGCCGCCCGCCGTATAACTCGACAGATCGACCGGCATCAGCAGGCGCAGCGTCATGCGTGTGCCGACTTCCGGCGTGCTGTGCAGTTCGAGCGAACCGCCCATCAGATCGACCAGCTTGCGGCAGATCGTGAGCCCGAGACCCGTGCCGCCGAAGCGCCGCGTAGTCGACGATTCGGCCTGCACGAACGGCTCGAACAGGCGCGCCTGCACGTCGGGCGCGATGCCGATGCCGGTATCTTCGACGGTGATTTCGAGCGTCTGGCCTGCCTCGGTGTGTTGAGCCACCGCGACATGCACATCTACTTCTCCGGCCGGCGTGAATTTGATCGCGTTGCCCAGCAGGTTGAACAGAATCTGCCGCAGCCGCACGCTGTCGCCGCGCACCACGGCTGCCACGTGCGGCTCGATATCGACGCGCACCTTGAGCCCTTTCTCGTGCGCGCGCGCCGCCAGCAGACCGACCGCGGTGTCGACCAGGTCGCGCAGGTCGAACGGTTCGGTCTCGATGGTCAGACGGCCGGCTTCGATCTTCGAATAGTCGAGCAGGTCATCGAGAATCTGCAATAAAGCACCGGCCGATTCGTGGATCATGCGCAGCATCTCGCCCTGATCGGCATCGAGGCGGGTGCGCTCGAGCACTTCGACAAGGCCGAGCACACCGTTCATCGGCGTGCGGATTTCGTGGCTCATCATCGCGAGGAAATCGTCTTTCGCGCGCGACGCCGCTTCGGCCAGATCGCGCGCCCGCGCCAGTTCGTCGGAGCGTTGCCGCTCGGCGCTCGCGTCGACCCAGTAGCCGCTCCACACGGTGCCGCCATCTGCTTCGCGGCGGCCAACCAGCTCTGCGCGCACCCAGCGTAGTTCGGCCACGCTGTTCATGCGGAACTCGATGTGAATCGGCTCGGCGCTCGCCGCCGAACGTTCGAGCGCAGCCAGCACGTGCGGCCGGTCTTCCGCGCAGACACGGTTGAAATTCACCGCGCCGCCGCGCGTGAGCGTATTGCTGTCGCGGCCCAGCCAGTACTTGGTGTCGCCACCGATATACGGGAACGAGTAGCTGCCGTCCGCCGCGCGCCGCAACTGGAATACCACGGCCGGCAGCGAACGCGTGACGTCGAACAGGCGCCGCTCGGTTTCGCGCGCGAGCAACTCGGCGCGGCGAATATCGGTGATGTCGACCACCGTACCGAGCACACACGAAGGCTGCCCGTCGGCGCCGTGGCACAGGCACACCGAAAACACGCCATGCCGCGCCGCGCCCATGCAATCGGTGAATTGCAGTTCGGTTTCGGTCCGCTCGCCGGTGGTGATCGCGTGATGCGTCAGGCGTTCGAGATCCGCGCTGTTCTCTTTGCCCCAGGCCAGCACATCGATGCTGGTGCGGCCAAGCACCGTGTCGCGGCTCAAGCCGGTGAGCCGTTCGTATGCGCGGTTCACCGCCACGTACCGGCCGCGCAGATCTTTCGCGACCAGCGGGTACGGCACCATCTCCATCATCGTCTGCTGGAAGTTCAGTTGCGAGGCCAGTTGCAATTCGGTCTGTTCGCGGCGGCGCACTTCACGTTGCAGCAGCGAATAGGCACGCAGCGTCACAATCAGCGTGACGCCGATGCCGATCAGCAGCGGCAACAGCCGCAACGCGGTGACGGTCGCATCGCCGTTGTTGCGCGCACCGGCGGGTGCCGCTGCGGGCGCGGATGCCGCACGCTGGCCTGCGGCTGCGCCGACCCAACGTGCACGCAGCGACGCGATTTGCGCGGGCGGCAGCGCCGCAAGGCTGCGGTTCAGCGCAATGCGTAACGCCGCGTGGCCGCGGGGCACGGCGAAGCGCAGTTCGCTGTTGCGGCGACGGTCTTCGGCCACCGCCTTGAGACCGGCGAATTCGTGTGCGGCGAGATAGTGCTGCACCGCGGGCGTGTAGCCGAAGTAGACGTCGCTGGTGCCGCGCGCGACTGCGCTCAACGCCGCTTCGGTATTGGCGAATGCGTCGATCTGCGCGCGCGGGAAGCGCTCGCGCAACAGGCCGTCGAGCAGAAAACCGCGCTCGACTGCGACGCGTACGTCGGCGCTGCGCGCCAGTTCGTCGGTGACATCCGCGTTGTCCGCGCGTGCGACGACCGAGGTCGATGCTTCGAAATACGGATCGGAGAAAGCGAGGCAATGTTCGCGCTCGGGCGTGCGCGCGATGCTCATCAGCAGGTCGACCTGGTTCGCGCACGCGGCTGCCAGCAGGTGCGGCATGTCGGGGAACGTCTTGATGTCGAATGCGACGTCGGGGCCGGCTAGCTCACGCAGATAGTCGACGCTCAAACCGGAGAGACGCCCCTGGTCGAACTCTTCGAACGGCGGCCAGCCGCCTGCCAGCACGCCGATGGTGAGCGTTTGCGGAAACGCGAAGGTGCCGCGTGGCGCGGGGTCTTGCGATGCGGGCAGCTCCGCAGATGCCGCAGATGCCATGCGGAACATGCTGAATACCAGCAGCGCGCACAAGGTGCGCAATAGCCAGCCGTTCAGTAGATGACGTGACGCGCCGTGTACCGGGCGGCCGGGTTTGCTGACCTCGCTGAATTCGCTCACTTCGCTGAGTCTGCCGTGTCTGCCGAGCCCACTAAGCCGGCTGAGGCTGCCGGGTCCGATAAGCCGCCCGCAAGCCGGGCCGCCATGGCCCAACTCGCCGCGACGCGCAGCGCTACGAAGCTTGTGCAGCCGCCGCATCAACGCGATTCTTCCAGTTGATGCGCCGCTTCGTGCGGCTCGCGCGCATCCGGCCGCTCGCGGCACAGCGCCGGCCATGCGAGGCCCGCAAGCACGCCGCCCGCCATCGGCGCGGCCCAGAACAGCCAAAGCTGATCGAGCGCCCAGTCGCCGACGAACAACGCGACACCGGTCGAACGGGCCGGGTTGATCGACGCATTGGTAACGGGCGTCGCGATCAGATAGGCCAGCATGAAACAGGCGCCCGTCACGAACGGCGCAAACGATGCCGACGACTTGTGAGCAGACACTGCAAGGCTCACGAACACGAACACAAACGACATCGCGAACTCGACCGCAAATGCCGCATGCAGCCGGTAGTCGGCCGGGGAATGGTCGTCGTAGCCGTTCGCGCCGAATGCGCTGGCGGCAAGTTCGAAACCCGGCCGGCCGCTCGCGACATACACGAGCAACGCAGCACCGGCCACTGCGCCCAGCAATTGCGCGCCGATGTACGGCAGCAGATCGCGCACGGTAAAACGCTGCGCGGTGGCGAACCCGATGCTCACAGCCGGGTTGAAATGCGCGCCCGAGATGCGGCCGAACACGGCTATCGCGGTGGCCAGCGACAAGCCGAATGCGAACGGCACTTCGAGCACGCCCCAACCCTGCTGCACCGCGCCTGCGTTCAGCACGGCGCTGCCGCAGCCGACGAACACGACCCACGCCGTACCCGCGCTCTCGACCAACAACCGTCTCCCCAAGCTTGCCATTGCGACTCCCGTCAATGCGTGTCGTGCTGACGAAGGCGCGGCCGGCGGCAGCGGCACACCTTCGGTGTCGCGCCGCTCGCACCACGCGTGCATGGCGAACCGGATATCGGGCGCGGGTGCGCCCGGCGTCAGGCTGAGCGCGACCGGAGATTGTCGAGTCGACGGGGCTTCGGGGTAATCGGACTATTCCTAAATGCGAATTTGAGATGAACTTCGGCGTCTGCAGCCATCCATCGACGCGCGTCGTCAACTCACGTAACGCCGCGCACCTCAAGTCAACCCAAGCTGCCGTGCGTACTCGATCAGATCCGCTTCCGTCTCGAGCCCGAGCTTGCGCATCGCGTTGCGCTTTTGCGTGCTGATCGTCTTGTTGCTGCGCGCGAGCCGTGCGGCGATCTGCTGGATCGTCATGCCTTGCGCGTACAGCTTGAACACCTCCCACTCGCGCGCACTCAGCGCGCCGGCGCTCGGCTGCGTGTCCTCGCAGGCGTCGACAGCCGCTTGCGCGTGTGCAGACAAAAAGCGATGCCCCGCATGCGCCGCTTCGACCGCGTCGATCAGCGAAGCGGCCACGTCGCGCTTGTCGACGATCGCCGCGACACCCATGCGCAACAGCCCGGCGAGCGTGCGCGGTTGATGCACCATCGTCAGCACGACGACCGGCGCGTGCGGCGCATGCCGCAAGATGCGTCGCAGGAAAACGATGGCATTGCTCTCGCCGTCGATGCCCGGCATGCCGAGGTCCGACACGATCAGGTCGCAAGGACGCGTGTCGAGCAGTTCGGCGAGCGCCCGCGTATCGGACGCTTCGCCGACCACCGACCAGTGCGGAACACTTTCGAGCAGCCGGCTCACACCGGCGCGCACACTGCTGTGATCATCGGCGACGATGATCCGGAGGGTGTGATCCATATTGTTTTTCTTGTGTCTTGTTGTGACGGCGCCCGCCCCGCATGCCGTGCTGCCCCGGGACCGGTACCGCCTGTTATTGGTGTATGCCTCGGGCCGATGCCCCGGTGGCGCGCGAGCGAGCGGCGCGCCACGCACTTCAGACGCGCTCGCCCGGTACCACGCCGTGCTCAACTGCGAAACGGAACAGATCGGCATCGCTATGCAGCGACAGCTTGCGCATCGCCGTGCACTTTTGCGCGCTGATCGTCTTGACGCTGCGCCCAAGCTTCAGCGCGATTTCAGTCACACCGAGACCCGACGCGTATTGCGTCAGCACGTCGAGTTCGCGCCGCGACAGCATCTGCCGCACGTAATCGAGCCGGCGCGCGAGCGTCGCATCGGCAAGCAGCGCACGAATGGCCGGGCCGAGATAACACTCCTGAGCGAGCGCCGTGATCACCGCGACGTGGATCAGATCGATGCGGTCGCGTTTGCTGACCACCGCACCGACGCCGAGCGCAATAACCTTCTGTAACGCTTCGGCTTCGGTTTCCATGGTCAGGACGACCAGTACCACTTCGGGGAAACATGCGCGGAATTGCCGCACCATCTCGAGGCCGTCGCCGTATGCGCCGCCTGGCATATACAGATCGAGCACGACCAGGTCGCAGGACACCCGTCTAACCTCTTCGAACAATTGCGAGGAATCTGTCGCTCGCCCCACGATTTCCATGTTCGGATAGGTTGACATCAGATTTTCGATCGCCAACAGCACGAGCGGATGATCGTCGGCGATGATCGTCCGGACCGGCGATAGGGTATCTGTCCTGGTATTCATCAAATTAGCTCCTTTGGATCCGTTTCCTGAGGCCAATTTACGGAGCGATGGCTGTACCCGGCGAGAATTAAGCATTTATCCCCCGACAGACATAAGATTGCTCCGAAATAGCATAGAAATATTCAACAATGCATTCGGGCGCACTAAGAATTCACGTCAGTCCATGGGCGCGCACGAACGCGAACAGCCCCGGGTCGTTGCTGACACCGAGCTTGGCCATCGCGTCGCGTTTTTGCCGGCTGACGGTGCGTATGTCGCGCCCGAGGTGCTGCGCGATTTCGGAGATCGAATGGCCGCGCACGAACATCCTGATCACCTCCGCCTGGCGCGGCGACAGTTGGCGCGTCACCGAAACGGCGGCTGATTCGCCGTTGGCTGCGGCCAGCGCGTCGAGCACCGAGCGGCTGACGTAGGGCCGGCCCGCGCCGGCCGCGCGAATCGCCGCGGCCAGCTCGTCCATCGACTCGATCTTGTTCAGCACGCCAAGCACGCCGTCCGCGATGATCGAGCGCAGGATGGCCGCATTCGTGAGGCTGGTCAGCACGACGATGCGTACTTGCGGCCACTCGCTGCGCACGCGGCGGATCAGCCGCAGGCCGTCTTCGGCGTCGCCGGACTGTTCGGGCATTGCGAGGTCGGTGACCAGCACGTCGCATGCGGTAGAGGCCAGCACGTCGAGCAGCGACGAAGGACTGCCCGCTTCGCCGACCA
Organism: Paraburkholderia jirisanensis; assembly: GCF_054782355.1. Lineage (NCBI taxonomy): Bacteria > Pseudomonadati > Pseudomonadota > Betaproteobacteria > Burkholderiales > Burkholderiaceae > Paraburkholderia > Paraburkholderia jirisanensis. The sequence goes on from NZ_BAAGSQ010000027.1 coordinate 302,038, forward strand.
CGGTGAAACCGCACTGTGCCGCAAGCGTGGCCTGGATGCCGAGCAGGACGAACGGATGATCGTCCGCCAGAATGACTCGAAGATTCACGGAGGCTCCCTCGGAATTTGTTTGTTGTTTGTGCTCCTCACGCGCCCGTTTGCCTATGCATCGCAAAGGGCAGTTCGGCATTGCGACCAATTCGGCCGCAATTGGCGTACGGAATTCGAAATCAAAACATTTTTTGTTAAAAAATTGAATCAGAGAGTTCCGAATCGTCATAGATTCGAAAGATTGCCATTAAAATAACCGATAAGGATTACCAAGTTAACCAATTTAAATTTTGACTCTCAATTTTTATTTTTATCTGAAGGAAAGTCTGAAAATTCTGGTGGCTGGTTCTGAAATAATCCGTAACGTGCCCCGTCAAACCACGGGAACATTTGTCAGGAACAATCTGCACTCTTGTTGATTCTTATCCAGGCCGCGATCTGGACGACGTTCGATGGCATCGTAATCTGCATGCACTCAGTGGACTGTGGCAGAGTGACGGTTATTGCTCGCTTTATCTCAGCAATATCCTAGGTTAACAATTGTCACGTCAGACAAAGCAATCCGAATTCCCAATTCCCACTCATTCTTCTTCAGGAGGAGGAGCAGGTGTCTCGTGCGCTGCCAACCGATCCCAGCACATCCACCTGTCACACGGCGGGCCGAACCTCACATTGTGGGCGTTGCATCGTCTGCATGCTGCTCGCGGCGGCGGGTGCGTGCTGCGCCCGATCTGCCAGTGCCCAGGAATTCGCACTGTTCGGTGGCGCACTAACCGGTGCAGGTTCTCATTCATATTCGTGGGCTTTCGACTATCAGGAAGGACTCGGCAAGTACACCGCGCTCGGCATTACGTGGCTCAATGAAGGCCATCTTCCCGATCATCATCGCGACGGCCAAAGCGTTCAGCTGTGGGGCCGGCTGCCGCTCGACGACCGGCGCTTCGTGCTGTCCGCGGGCGTCGGCCCCTATCGCTACTCGGACACCACCCAGGACGGCCCGACTGGCTTTCAGAACGATCACGGCTGGGGCGCGCTGATGAGCGTGCGCGCGGCGTATTACACGTCGCACCGCTGGATCCTGCAGATGCAGCTGAACCGCGCGCAGGTGCGCGGTGGCCCGAACACCACGGGTCTGCTGTTCGGCATCGGCTATCAGCTCGACGCGCCCAGCGAGCCGGGCCCGCGCGAGCGGCCGCTGCCGCGCAACGACCGCGTGACGAACAACGAGGTGACAGTGCTGGCCGGCGAGACGATCAAGAACAGTCTTAACTCCGAAACAGGCTTCTCGAGTGGCCTTGAGTATCGGCGTGGCCTGTTCAAGTACGTCGACTGGAGCGCGACGTATTTCCACGAGAACAACCCGGCGGCCGTGCGGCGCAACGGCATTGCCTCGCAGCTATGGATCACGCGCGCGTTCTTCGACGAGCGCCTGACGCTCGCGGCCGGCGCCGGCGCGTACTACTCGATCGACGTGTTCAACGAGCCGGGCTCCGACGGCATCAAGGGCACGCTGTCGGGGATCGTGTCGCTGTCCGCCAGTTATCGCTTCAGCAAGCATTGGGATACGCGGGTCACGTGGAACCGCGTCGTCACCCGCTCGAGCCTCGACGCAGATCTGATCCAGGCTGGCCTCGGTTTCCGCTTCTAGGCGGCTTTCGCGGGCGACGTCCGGCGATCTGCGTTGCTTACGCACGCAATGCGGCGCGACGGGCCTGCAACGGCGAGCGCGGGAACACCGGCAGCGCGATCAGCGCACACAGGCTCGCCGCAGCCCAGACAGCCGGCCACGCAGCCGCCGACAGCAGCAACGGGATCGCCAGCGGCGTCAGGAACAGCATCATGAACACACAGGTGTTGCCGATCGCGAGCGCGGTTCCGGCGCGGCGCGTACCGGCGAGCGTCGCGAGTTCGGTGAAGGCGACGCCATGCCACGCCGACGCGCACATCCCGCCCACTGCGATCATGCAGGCCAGCAAGGCGGTCGGTAGCGCGCCGTGCGCGCCCGCCTCGCTGACCGCGAGCGCGGCGAGCGCCAGCAACGCGAACAGCAGTGCGCTGAGCACGCTGCAGCCACGCATGTAAGCGCGCCGGTTGTTGCGCCGGTCGGTCCAGCGACCGCTCCATACGCGCACTACCGCGGCGCCGCCCTGCACCGCTGCCAGCGTAGCGCTGATCGTTGCGAGCCCGGCGTGGCTGAAGTCGTGCAGGAACACCGCGGCGAACGTCAGCACCACCGCTTGAGGCACGCACAGCGCGCCCGCGCCGAGTGCGACGCGCCATATCAGCGGGTCGCGCAGCGGCGACACCCTGTGCGGCGCGGCGGAAGCGATGGAGACTCCGGACACGGTGGCTGCGGTGGCTGCGGTAGCTGCGGTAGCTGCGGTAGCTGCGGTAGCTGCGGTAGCTGCGGTAGCCGCGCTGCGCGCAGCGCAAGCGGCAGCGGAAGCCGCACGCACACCTGGCAAAGCACCGCGAAGCGCGACCTTTGAGGAGCTCACCTTCACCTCCTCTCCAGCCGGCTCCCACCTAGGCGCCTCATGCAGCCAGCGCCACGCAAAAACCGCCGTAACCGCACACAGCAGCGCAAGCACGGCATACACGCTCGCAAAACCAGAATGCGTCGCCAGCACAGGCAGCAGCAACGCGCCAAAACCGCCACCGACCGGCACAGCGGTTTGCCGGATGCTCATCGCGAAGCCACGCTCACCTTCGGCGAACCATGCCATCACCGCGCGGCCGCTCGAACCGTTGACGCTGCCGCCGAGCAGCCCCACCGCAAGCAATCCCGCAGCGAGCGCACCGATACCCGGCACGGACGCGCCGTGCGGCACCACGAAGCCGGCCATCGCCACCAGCGCGCCGGCGGTCGCGTACAGCCCGAGCAGCAGCACGCGACGGTCGCCCCAGCGATCGGTCAGCAAACCCCACGGCAGTTCGCTTAGCGCAATACCGAGCCCCAGCATGCCGAGCACGAGCCCCAGCCCGTCGTTGCCGAGGTGATAGCCGCTGCGCAGCAATACGGCCGTGGTCGGGATGCCGGAGAACGCAGCGGCAAAGCTCGCATTCGCGGCGAAGCCCACGCCCAGCACCTTCCACCGATGGCTGCTGCCCCGCGCGTGTGCCGGTGATCGTGGTTCCTGCTCCATACCCGCCCCCGCAAAAGAATTGACAGCGGCCATCGTACGGATCGACCATCTATCGGAAAAGCGGGAAAACATGATTTGATGTATCGGAAAATCCGAAATCTGAGAGAATTGTCCCGCAGCACAGGCAACTCGTCGGGAAACCATGGCCATGAAGCTATCGCCACGAAAACCCTCGTCCTGAAACTATCGTCGAAGCTACTGTCATGAGTCAGCGCGGGTTTGATCTGGTCCAGTTGCGCACCTTCGTCGCGGTCGCGGAGGCCGGCAGCATGTCGGCGGGCGCGCAGCGCGTGTTCCTGTCGCAATCAACCGTCAGCGAGCAGTTGCGCAAGCTCGAAGAGCGCGCCGGCCAGCCGCTGTTTCTGCGCGGCAAACTGGGCGTCAACGCCACGCCGGCGGGCGCGCGCCTGCTCGAGCACGCGCGTCGCATCCTCGCGATGAGCGAAGCCGCGTTCGAAGACCTGCAAGGCCGCACGCTCGATGGCGAGCTGCGTATCGCGATTACCGATTACTACCGGCCGCACGACGTCGCCCGCGTGCTGAAAGCGTTCTCCGAACAGCATCCGCGCTTGCGGCTGCACGTCACCGTGATGCCGAGCGCAACCATCGACAGCAGCATCGAAGACGACGCCGCCTTCGACATCGGCCTGTCACTGCGCATCGTGATGCCAGGCCCCCGGCGCAGCGCAGGCGGCAACACCGCACGTAAGGGCACCGTGCTCCGCCGCGAGAAGCTCGTGTGGGCCACCGGCGCGGATGCCAGCACGCCGGCCGCGACGCCCTATCGCCTCGTGCTGCTGCCTTCCACCTGTCAGCTGCAGCGCTATATCGTCAGGCTGCTCGACGAAAGCGAGGTGCCCTACGTGCTGTCGCATTCCGCATCGGGGGTCGCCGGTTTGCAGCTTGCACTGCAGGCGGGGCTCGGCATCTCTTGTGTGAACGAATCGTCGCTCGGCATGGGCCTCGTGCCGTGCGCGGCGAACATCGGCCTGCCGGGCTTGCCGCCGGTGGAATTCCATCTGCTGCCGGCGCGGCTCGGCGAAAGCGAACTCGTCACGAACGCACGCGCCGCATTCGCGAGGCTGCTTGCCTGACGATGTCATGCAAATGACAGCAACGCATAAATCGCACAGCATTGCTTGATATAGATCAGTATCGCGGCGTTGAAAGCGTATCCAATGGCTCCTATGATGGATGGGAATTCGAGATAGCAGGTCTGCGGGCGTCCCGCGAGGCGCCTGCATGGGTGTGCATAACAAATCGATGTAAAAGCCAACCCCAACTTTCGACGAGGCACGTCTTGCAGCGAGGAACCCTCGGCTTATCGGTCGTGCTTTTCGTGTGCCTCGCGCTGGCCGATGCGGTGCTTGCCGCCGCTGCCGAGCCGCTCGCGCAACCGCCTGCTGCCCATGCCACTACCAACGCCAATACCACCGCAGCCATCGCAGCCAACGCGCCGGCCTCGATGCCATCGGCGATGACCGAGCGCATGCACGCATGCACCACGTGTCACGGCGTCGAAGGCCAGGGGCGCAACAACGACTACTTTCCTCGTATCGCCGGCAAACCCGCCGACTATCTGTTCAACCAACTGATCGCCTTTCGCGACGGCGGCCGCACCTATCCGCCGATGGGGTATCTGCTCGCGTATCTACCTGATGCGTATTTGCGCAAGATCAGCGAATACTTTGCCGCACTGCAGCCGCCCTACCCGAACCCTGACTCGCAGCCGCTGCCAGCAGGGGTACTCGACTACGGCAAACAGCTCGTCACCCAGGGCGATCCGTCGCGCAAGCTGCCTGCCTGCGCGAGTTGCCACGGCGCGCGGCTGACCGGCGTGCAACCGGGCATCCCGGGGTTGCTCGGCCTGCACGCGAGCTACATCGCCGGACAAATGGGCACGTGGCGCTCAGGCACGCGTCACGCGATCGCGCCGGACTGCATGCACACGATCGCCGTCAGGCTCTCCGACCGCGACATCACCGCCGTGTCGAGCTGGCTGGCACGCCAGCCGCGGCCCGACGATCCGACGCCGGCGCCGCGCAACGCCGCGCGGCTGCCGCTGGCATGTGGGAGTCAACCGGAATGAAGCCGCTCTCCCGCACGATCCGATCGATGGCGATACGCTGCGCAGCGCTCGCCGCCTTGCTGTGCGCAGCATCGATGCTGACTCACGCGCCGTTGGTAAGCCACGCGCATGCCGCCGAAGAAAACGCGCCGGGCACGCCCGACACGCGCCCCGAGATCGTGATCCGCGGCGAGTACCTGGCGCGCGCCGGCGACTGCGTCGCGTGCCACACCGCGCCGCGCGGCAAGTTGTTCGGCGGCGGCCTGCCGATGGAAACGCCGTTCGGCACGCTGTACTCGCCAAACATAACGCCCGACGTGCAGTACGGCATCGGCTCGTGGAGTGCCGACGCGTTCTTCAAGATGTTGCGCACCGGCAAGTCGCCCGACGGCAAGCTGATCTATCCGGCGATGCCGATCGCGGCGTACACCAAAGTCACACGCGAAGATTCCGATGCGATCTTCGCGTACCTGAAGTCGGTGCCGCCGGTGCGTCAGCCGAACCACCCGCAAGATCTGCGCTTTCCGTTCAATCATCGCGACCTGCTGCTCGGCTGGCGCTCGCTGTACTTCCGCGAGGGCGAGTTCAAGCCCGACCCGACCCGCTCGGTCGAATGGAACCGCGGCGCGTATCTGGTCGAAGGGCTCGGCCACTGCTCGATGTGCCACACGAAGATCAACCTGCTCGGCGGCTCGTCGCGCGACAAGCAGTTCGCCGGCGGCCTGATCCCGGTGCAGAACTGGTACGCGCCGTCGCTGACCTCGGACAAGGACGGCGGCCTCGGCGACTGGAGCATCAAGGACATCGTCGACCTGCTGCAGGCGGGCATCTCCGATCGCGGCGCGGTGTACGGGCCGATGGCGGAAGTGACGTATCACAGCCTGCAGTACATGACCGACGCAGACGTCAAGGCAATGGCCGTCTATCTGAAGACGCTGCCCGACAACGACCCGGGCCGCAAGAGCGGCCCGAGCGCGCGCACCGATACGCAGGCGTTTGCGACCGGCGCGCGCATCTACGCGAACAAATGCGCGACCTGTCACGGCGCAAACGGCGAAGGCCAGCTGCAGCACTACCCGCCGCTCGCGCACAACCAGTCGATCGAAATGGATTCGGCGGTGAACCCGATTCGCATCGTGCTGAACGGCGGTTTCCCGCCAGGCACGCGGCGCAATCCGGAACCGTACGGCATGCCGCCGTTCGCGCAGGAACTCAACGACGCCGACGCGGCGGCGGTCGTCACGTATATCCGCACCGCGTGGGGCAATCACGGAAAGCCGGTAACGGCGAAACAGGTCAACGAACTGCGCAACGCGCCGCTGCGCTAAAAACCGCGCGCGTCTCGATGCGCGCAATGCTGAATGCGCTTGATACCGCGCGGTGCTGCTCAATGCCGCTCAATGCCACAACCTTTGTATCGGGAGAAGCCGCAGATGGATGTGAACCAAGCTTCCGGCACCGAAGCCTCGGATGAAGAAGTCGAGCGCGTCGTCGCAGCCGGCCCGCGCGGCGCGATTGCGCTGGCGGGCGCCGCGACGCTGGTCGTCACGGCCATCTGGATCGGCTTCTACGTGCTCGTGTTCCTGCCGCGCGGCGTGATCCAGTAATCATGGCCAGCCAACCTTCCGGACAACCGTCCTCCGGCCACGCCGTCGCCGCGCGCGCCGAGCGGCGCTGGGCGTGGTTTGCCGGCGCGATCATCGTGCTGATGCTGGCGGTGGTGGTGTACTCGGGCCTGCACTGGGCGATGATGCCGCCGTCGCGCGTCGAGACGGTCGATCCGTCGCGGCTGCAGCTATCCGGCGAATTCGTCGAGAGCAACCTGGGCAGCGCAGTCGAACCTGACGGCACGGTGGTGGTGCGCTTTATCGCGCAGCAGTTCTCGTTCACGCCGCAGTGTCTGCTGGTGCCCGCCGATACGCCGGTCACCCTGCGCACCACCAGCGCGGACGTGGTGCACGGCCTGCTGATCGCCGACACCAACGTCAACACGATGGTGGTGCCCGGCTACATCGCGACGCTGACCACGCGCTTCGCGCAGCCCGGCGAGCATCTGATGCCGTGCCACGAATTCTGCGGCTTCGGCCATCAGACGATGTGGGCGCACGTGAAGGTAATCGACAAGGCCGCCTTCTTCGAGCAGGCTCGCCAAACCCGGAGGCTCAGCTGTGTTGCACGCTAAGCGACTCGTTCTCGCGCACTTCTGGCTCGCGTTCATCTCGTTTCTGATCGCGCTGTTGCTCGGCGCGTGGCAGATGCTGGTCAGAAGCCCGTTGCATCCATGGCTCGGCGATCCGGAGCTGTACTACCGCTCGGTCACCGCGCACGGCACCGTGATGGCCTATGTGATGCCGACGCTGGTCGCGATGGGCTTCGGCTATGCGATCGTCGAACTGGCGTTGAAGCAGGCACTCGTCGGCATCAAATGGGCGTGGGCCGGTTTTATCCTGCTCGCAGTCGGCGCGGTGATCGCGTCGGTGACGGTCGCGATGGGACGCGCGTCGGTGCTGTACACGTTCTATCCGCCGATGGTCGGCAACGCTTTCTACTACATCGGCGTGGTGCTGGTGGTGGTCGGCTCGTGGATCTGGGTCGCGCTGATGGGCGTGAACCTGCGCGTATGGAAACGCGCCAATCCAGGCCAGCCGGTACCGCTCGCGATGTTCGCCAACGTGGCCGGGGCATACCTGTGGGCATGGACGGCAGTCGGCGCGGCAGTCGAGATCCTGTTCCAGATCCTGCCCGTCGCACTCGGCCTGAAAGCGACCATCGATGCAGGCCTCGCGCGCGTGCTGTTCTCGTGGACGCTGCACGCAATCGTCTACTTCTGGCTGGTTCCCGCGTATATCGCGTACTACACGCTGGTGCCGCGTGCGATCGGCGGACGCCTGTACAGCGATTCGATGGCGCGCGTGTCGTTCATCCTGTTCCTCGTGTTCGCGATGCCGATCGGCATTCACCATCTGTTCGCCGATCCGCAGGTCGGCTCGGGCTTCAAGTTCGTGCATGCGGTGTTCACCGGCATGGTGTCGGTGCCGACGCTGCTCACCGTGTTCACGATCTGCGCATCGGTCGAGATCGCCGGACGGCTGCGCGGCGGCAAAGGCGCATTCGGCTGGCTCACCGCGCTGCCGTGGCGCAACCCGATGATGCTGGTAGTGGCCTTCTCGTTCATCATGCTCGGCTTCGGCGGCGCCGGCGGGCTGATCAACATGAGCTATCAGCTCAACGAATCGGTGCACAACACGCAGTGGGTCACCGGCCACTTCCACCTGATTTTCGGCGGCGCCATCGTGATCATGTACTTCGCGATCGCGTACGAGCTGTGGCCGCAGCTGACCGGGCGCGCGATCGTCAACCTCGGGCTGGTGCGCACGCAACTGTGGCTGTGGTTCATCGGCATGATGGTCGTGACGATTCCGTGGCACTACGTCGGCCTGCTCGGCGCGCCGCGGCGCATGGCGTATTACGATTACTCGGCGCCCGGCATCGCGCCGCAAGCGCCGTGGGTGGTGATGTCGGCTATCGGCGGGTTGGTGCTGGTGATCTCCGGCGTGCTGTTCATCTATATCCTCGCGAAGTCGCAGTTCGGTGCGGTGCCGGCGAACGCACCCGCCGTGCCGCAGCCGTTCCGCTTCAGTGTGCCGGCGCAGCCTGTCGAACGCGTGCCGGCGGCCTTGAACGGCTTCGGCCTGTGGGTCTCGCTGATGATCGGTTTGACGGTGGTCAACTACAGCGTGCCGATCATGCAGCTGCTGGTGTTGCCGCAGACCTCGGTGCCCGCGGTCGTCGTAGGAGCATCGCGATGAACGACGAGCGCGTGTTCAGTCTGCGCAACCGCTGGCTGACAGCCAGCGTCGGCTGGACGGTCGCGATCGCGATCGTCGGTGGGTTGATCGGCTTCGTGTGGCTGCCGTCGCAGCACCCCGATTTCACGCGCGACGGCTTATGGTCGACGATCTGCCGGGCGGCCGGCGCACCCGAAGCGTGGTATCGCCAACCATCGAATCAACCCGCCAGCGCGCCGCCCAGCGACGTGATCGTGCTGCCGCCGCTCTTTCGCACACGCGCCGATGAGGTCTCGATCGGGCGCGGCGCGACGCTCGCGCAGAACTGTTCGATGTGTCACGGCGTGCAGGGCGTGCTGCAGGTCACGTCGCCGGTGCTGGCCGGCCAGTATGCGGATGCGGTCTACAAGGAACTGCGCGACTACCAGGGCGGCCAGCGGCAGAATTCGATCATGCCGCCGATCATCCGCAATCTGAACGACCGCGATCTACACGATCTGGCCAACTATTACGCATCGCTGCCGCGCCCGGGGCCGGCCGAAACCGGCTACACCGAGGACCGCGCGATCCGCAAACTGGTGCGCGAAGGCGACCCGATGCGCAACATCGCGCCGTGCGCCGCCTGCCACGGCGAGCGCGACCGTAAGGGCGCGGCGCCATGGCTCGGCGGGCAATCGTCGGTGTATCTGGCGGCGCAGCTGCGGCTCTTTGCGAGCGGACAGCGGCACAACGACATCAACGAACAGATGCGCAACGTGGCGCGCAACATGACGCCGGACGAGATCGACGGCGCCGCGAAATACTACGCAGCGCAACCGTGAGGAACACACGCATTGCGCTTCGCGCGCGATGCGGGCACATTGCCGGATGAATCGCGTACGCCTGCCGCAGGCTCGTGTGTTGCAGGCGGGCCGCGTGCCGCCTCCCTTCACGGAGCTTCCCGATGCAGGAAATCACGTCCGCGTTTGGCGTGTTCGTCGTGCTGCTGGTCGGCACGGCGATCGGCTGGTTCGTCAAACCGCTGCTGCCCGAAGAACATCGCGCGCACGAAACGGTGCAGCTGATCCAGCTCGTGATCGGCATGCTCGTCACGTTCGCCGCGCTGGTGCTCGGCCTGTTGACCGCTTCGGCAAAAAACAGCTTCGACACGGTCAACAACGACTTTCGCGCGTATGCGTCGGAGCTGATCCAGCTCAATCAGACCTTGCGCGAGTACGGCAAGGCGACCGATCCGGTACGCGGCAAACTGCGCAGCTACACGGCTGCGGCGATCGCATCTACGTGGCCCGGCGAGCCGGCGCCCGCGGGCGATTACTATCCGCGGCGGCCGTTCTCCGGCACCGACTACAACCCGCTCGAAAGCGTCGAACTCGGCGATATGCTCGGCGCCGCGAACATGGAGGCGCGCAATCTCGTCGCGCAAAATGGTGCGCAACAAAAGGCCCTCACGCAGATTCTCCAACAGTTCGACGTGCTGATCGCGGCGCGCTGGAAGCTGATCGAAGAAGCGCATAGCTCGATCTCGCGACCGTTCCTGATGACGCTCGCATTCTGGCTATTCGTGATCTTTCTGAGCTTCGGGCTGATTGCGCCGCGCAACGCGCTGGCGCTGCTGATGATTACGCTCGGCGCGGTGTCGATCGCGTCGGCAATGTATGTGATCGTCGATCTCGATACGCCGCTCACCGGGCCGCTGACCGCGTCGAGCCAGCCGATGCGCGATGCGCTGGAGCATTTGAGCCGGCGTTAAGGGTGTGGACCGTGTGGTTGATGTCAGCGCCTCACGCGCTGCCGCGCGGTTTGCCCGCCGTTCCGCTGGTGCCCGGCGCCGGCGCTGCCGCTTCAAACACTTCGCGCAGCCAGTCCGCGAACGCACGCACCCGTGCCGATAGCTGACGGTTCTGCGGATACAGCACCGTGACCGGCATCGGCGGCGGCGCGAACTGCGGCAACACGATCTGCAACTGGCCGGCCGCCAGTTCGGCTTCGATCCGGTAGCGCGGCACCTGCACGAAGCCGAGGCCCGCGAGCGCCGCGCCGGTGTACAGATCCGCCGCCGTCACCGCGACGATGCCCGCCATCTGCAGTTCGCGCAGTTCGCCTTCCACGGTGAATTCCATCGGCATCGGATTGCCGGTCGCGCTCGACACGAAATTGACCGCGCGGTGCTCGCGCAGCGCGTCGAGATCCTGCGGTTCGCCGTACTCGGCCAGATACGCAGGGCTTGCCACCGTCACCTGTTCGAGCCGCGCGAGGCGCCGCCCGATCATCGACGAATCCTGCAGCGTACCCGCGCGCAGCACGCAGTCGATCCCTTCGCGCACCAGATCGATAAAGCGGTCGTCTTCGCCCAGATGCAGCTCGATGTGCGGATAGCGCGCCAGAAACTGCGGCAGCGCCGGCACCACGAAATGGCGCGCCAGCGTGCCTTGCAGGTTGACGCGCAGCAAGCCCTTTGGCGCGACGTTGCGAAACGAGCCCTCGGCTTCGTCGAGATCCGCCAGCAGCCGCAGGCAGCGCGCGTAATAGGCCTCGCCATCGTGCGTCAGGCGCACCGTGCGGGTGGTGCGCTCGAGCAACCGCGCGCCGAGTCGCTGTTCCATCCGCTTCATCAGGTTGGTGACGGTGGCGCGGGGAATCTGCAGGTCGTCCGACGCGCGTGTGAAGCTTTGCCGCTCGGCGATCCGCACGAATACCTGCATTTCCTGAAAGCGATCCATGGGCGCTCCGTCCAATCCGGTTTGTTAAAGAGGATGGAATGATGATACCAAATGCCGCCCAATTATCTCCTCGTCGATTTCACCGATGATTCCTCTCACCGACTCACCGGTTGCTTGCTGAACCCACCCACTTTCGAGGATAAGAACCATGAACGCGATCAAAAACGAAAAAGTAGCGCTTGTCACCGGCGCAGCACGCGGTATCGGCGCAGCAGTAGCGGCACGGCTTGCCAGCGACGGCTTTGCGGTCGCCATCAACTACGCGTCGAGTTCGAGCGAAGCGGAACAGGTGGTGGCCGAACTGCGCAAGGAAGGCGCACACGCGATCGCCATCAAGGCTGACGTGTCGAAGCCGGCCGAGGTCAGCCAGATGTTCGACACGATCGAACGGGAACTGGGCAAGGTCGACGTGCTTGTCAACAATGCCGGCGTGATGAAGGTCACGCCGCTCGACCAGACCAGCGACGACGCCTTCGAGCAGATGATGACCACCAACGTGCGCGGCACCTTCAACACGATGCGCGAAGCATCGTCGCGGCTTGGCGAGGGCGGCCGCATCATCAATTTTTCGAGCACATCGATCGGCTTGAACCGGCCGGGTTATTCGGTGTACAACGCGACGAAGTCGGCGGTCGAAGCGCTCACGCGTGTGTTCTCGCAGGAACTGCGCGGCCGCAACATCACGGTGAATGCGGTTGCGCCCGGCCCGATCGGCACTGAGCTGTTCCTCAAGGGCAAGACCGATGAGCAGATCCAGGCGTTCGCCAATATCCCGCCGCTGCAGCGTCTTGGCCGGCCCGATGAAATTGCGGCGGTGGTGTCGTTCCTCGCCGGGCCGGATGGCGCGTGGGTGAACGGACAGGTGCTGCGGGCGAATGGTGGTGCGGCTTGACGGGGTGAATGCGGCAACCGCCGCGCATGTCGCGTAATCGGTGCGCGCGCAACCATCTCGCCGCGGCGCGCGGCCGATGCCGATGCCGATGCCGCGAGAAAGCTTGTACGCGAAACGTTCTCGCGTAACCGGCCGGCGACCCGCCTGACAGGTCGCCGTCGCGCGCCATTCAGCTTCAGTTGATCGAATGCAGATACGCGGCCACCGAGCGCGCATCGCGTTCGTTCAACCGGTACGACGGCATCGGCGGGTTGGCCGGCGTACCGCGCGGCGTGATGCCGGTTTCCAGGAACGTCACGAGTTGCGCCTCGGTATAACCCGCAGGCAAACCGACAAGGTTTACCGAACGCGGTGCCCACCCCGGAACCGGCATTTTCGGCTCCATCGGCACGTCCGCGCCGCGCAGGTCCTGGCTCGCGAGCGGCTGACCGTGCGCGTCTTTCGGCGTATGGCAATCGATGCACATGCCGACCTTGTGAACGATGTAGTTGCCATGCGCAATCAGCATGCTTTGCTGGTCGGCAGCGGACGCCGCATAGGTGAGCATGGGCGCCAGCATCGTCAGCGCGCACAAGCCATTGAGCGCACGGCCCGCGAAAGCGGCCGGCGCACGCATTGCGTTGCGTTCCGTCATGGTTGATCTCCGGTGAGAATGCGTGAGCCGCCGCGAAGTGGCTTCGCGCGCGGGCGGGCAGCACATCGCCGCCCCCCTCGCACAACATCCTCAGGCCCGCTTTATTCCGTACGCTTAAGCGATGTGGACAAGCTTCGATCCATCCGCAGTCAGGCGCGCGTTTCCGCTTCGTTTTATCGGCTCAGGCATCGCGTCGGGCATTTGCTGCAAACACCGCTTTCAACCCGTCTCTCGCCGCTATGCCCGTTCGCTGCGTGCGCCAAAATCAGCTTGCAATAGTGCGGCGATTAGCTATTTTTACCTTTGCTTTCCAATGTTTTGATTCGTCACGCGGTCCCAATATGCGAAACAAAAAGGAGCTTTCATGAACGCGGTCGATCTGTTGAAGGTGCTGGTGGTATCAGGATGTGTGGCGGGCGCATCATGCGTCTATGCGCAATCGAGCGACGCAGCGGCGACTTCCGGCGATACGGCGGCAGCAGCGCCGTCAGCCAAGCAGGTGCGCGCGGCCGACCGCAAGCTCGCCCGCGACGTGCGCCGGGCACTCGCGAAAGCGCAAGGCTTCGATGTATCGAACGTTTTTGTGCGGGCCCGCAGCGGTGCGATCACGCTGACGGGTTCGGTGCCGGACGGCGGTCAGATCCAGCAGGCAGCCGATGTCGCCAAAGGTGTGGCGGGCGTCAAATCGGTGACGAATCGAGTCTCGCTGGGTGTGCAAGGCGGCGGCAACTAGCTGGCGCGGCGCCTCGACCTGCAACAGCAACTTCCGAACCCCGCGCCCGCGCGGGGTTTTTTGCGTGCCTAGTCCTGCAGCCCACGCACGTTGCGATACGCGACATGGCTCGACACGATCCGCACGCGATACTCGACCGGCTTGTCCTGGAACGTGTAAGCGGTCCGTTCGATGCGCAGCACCGGCGCGCCGACTTCGAGATTCAATGCATCCGCAACCTGTTCGTCCGCGATCGCACCGCGCAAATCCTCGACCACACGCACTACGGAAATGCCGAAATGGTCCTGATAAAAGCCATAGATCGAACCGCGCCGCGCGGAAAAGGTCTGCGCGTCCAGATTCGGAAACACGTCGAGCGGAAACCACAGATGATCGAACATCACCGGCGCGTCGTCGCGCAGCCGCAGATTCTCGACGCTCGCGAGCCGCGTGCCGCGCTCGACTTTCAGCAGCGCGGCCAGTTCGGCGCTCGCGCGTTCCTTGCCGAACCGTAACAACCGCGCCGTTACCCGGACCTCGGTGCCGCCCTCGTCGACGAAATTGAAATACTGATCGAACTTATGTTCGTCGCCGTAGCGCGCGACGATCGTGCCGCGGCCGGCGCGGCGGATCAACAACCGTTCCGCGACGAGTTCCTCGACCGCGCGCCGGATCGTGCCGATGCCTACGCCAAAGGCTTCGGCCAGTTGCGGCTCAGTCGGAATCTTGTCGCCCGCTGCCCATTGTCCGGTACGCAGCCGCTCGAGTATCCCGGCGCGAACGATTTCGTAAAGGGGCTGTTCGCCCGAGTTGCGAATTGCTGGCATCGCTTGAAAGTGAAAGCAATCTGACGGCGTTGGTATCGGTGATGCCGACGATGGGCGCAGCGCCGCATCCGTCCCTGCAGCGCGCCCGCTCCCCTGCTCGCTTACGCGAATTCTGCGCAAGGATACAGGATCGCACCGCAGGCCCGCGACCGGTGACCTGCAACACGCCCCTTCATCCTGGGACTTTCCCTTAATTCAACCGAATCATTCGAATGATTCGGTTGACGCACGCAAACGCTCGCCGTAGACTTCTTCACATCGCGCTACCTGTTCTGCGCGCCCATCATAAGGAGATCCCCCATGCCGAATTTCATCAAACACATTGCTTTCAAGGTTGAAGACGTCGAGAAAGAGCGCGCGTTCTATGAGAACGTGTTCGGCTACAAGCACGTCAACACGGTGCTGCGTAAGGGCAAGAACGGCGATCACATCTCGCATCACCTGACCGACGGCTACATGGACCTGACGCTGATCAAGTACGAATCGGACAACTCGGACGAAGCGAATTTCGCAGCCGGCGCACCGTGCATTCACCACATCGGCATGGAAGTGGAAGACCTCGATGCATTCATCGCGGAGATCAAGGCAAACGGCGGCGAGATCCTGACGGCTCCGGGTCACCTGCCGGTGAAGTTCCGTTCGCCGAACGGCCCGGTCGCTGAAGTCGTGCCGATGAAGCGCTGGGAAAAGGAAACGCTCGCAGCAGGCGTCCACGGCGCCGTGCTGGAGTAAGCAGCGCAGCAGGAACACGCGCGCCGGCAACCCGATAAGATCTGATTCACACGACGCAGCCGGCCGCGTCGCCCGTGCCGCAAGCACGGGCAAGCAGAGTTGCAGCAACCCATGCCGTGCCGCGCCGCGCTGCCCGTTTCGACGGAAAGCGCCGCGCGGACGACGGCGCAGGCAGTCGCAACGGCGCGTTCATCCCCATCGATGCGCGCATGGAGAGAGACAATGGTGGTATCAACTCGCCCGCGAAGACGGTTTTCCGCTACGACTGGCGTTCTGCTAGTGCTGTGCGTCATGTCGTTCGTGATGTACATCGACCGTACCAATATTTCCACCGCCGCGCTGGCGATCCGGCACGATCTGCAGCTGAGCAACTCGCAGCTCGGCATGGTGTTCTCCGCGTTCGCGATCACGTACGCGCTCGCGATGATCCCGGGCGGCTTTATCGGCGACAAGCTCGGCGCCCGCAAGATGCTGGCGATCTGCGGCGTGCTGTGGGGCGTCGGTACGTTGCTGACCGGCCTCGCCGGCGGTTTCGTCACGCTGATGCTGGCGCGCTTCGTGGTGGGTCTCGGCGAAAGCCCGATCGTGCCCGCCGCGGCTCGCGCGCTGAATTCGTGGATGAAGCCGGATCAGCGCGGCTTCGCGCAAGGCATCACGCACGCATGCGCGCGCCTCGGCAATGCGTCGACGCCGATCGTGCTGGCAGCGCTGATCAGCGCGTCGTCATGGCACATGGCGTTCGTGATTCTGGGCTTCGTGAGCCTGGCGTGGGTCGCACTGTGGGTCTGGTACTACCGCGACAATCCCGCCGACCATCCGGGCATCACGGCTGAAGATCTCGCGCGTTTGCCGGAGAAAGTCAGCAAGCAGCGCGTACCGATGCGCTGGGGCCCGCTGCTGCGCGCGCTGTGGCCGGCAACCGTGGTGAGCTTCTGTCACGGCTGGATCCTGTGGTTCTTCCTGAACTGGATGCCGTCGTTCTTCTCGCAGGCGTATCACCTGAACATCAAGCACTCGGCGGTGTTCAGCTCGGGCATCTTCCTGAGCGGCGTGGTGGGCACCACGCTCGGCGGCACGTTGAGCGACCTGATGCTCAAACGCACCGGCAACATCCGTCGCGCGCGCCAGACGATGATCACGATCGGCTTTCTCGCACCGATCGTGTTCTTCATCCCGATGTTCCTGAATCCGTCGCCGACGATGGCGGCACTGTCGCTGGCTGCGGCGTTGTTCCTGTCGGAACTCGTGACGGCGCCGCTGTGGGCAGTCGCAATGGATCTCGCGCCGAATCATGCGGCGACCTCGAGCAGCATCATGAATACCGGGCTCGGGATTGCGGCTTCGGTGTCGCCGCCGCTGGTCGGCTGGCTGGTCGATGCGTTGCATACGTGGCAGCCGGTGTTCGCGCTGTCGATCTGCTTCCTGGTGCTTGGCCCGATCGCCGCGCACTGGATCCGGCCGGACCGGCCGTATCTGGGCGAACCGCCCGGCGATACCGAAAGCGACGCAGCGCCGACCGGGGCGTTCGCACCGCAGAACGCGTCGTAGTTGCGGCGGCGCGATGGCGACCTGAGTGGTTATCGCTGCGGCTGTTGTTGTATTGCTTGTCCCGACAGCGCCGGCGCATTGGTTCAATGCGCCGGCGCTTTGGCTTTTGGGCTCGCGCATAGGGTGAGCTCCGCGTTGGTCGCGTCCTGGACCGCGGCGACGACGGCTTGCGGCTACGGCCGCCGCCCGCCCCGGCTGCCCCTCACAGACGCATCCGCTCGTCCTCGGAAAAGATCTCGACGATCCAGTCGATGAAAGCCCGCACCGCGGTGCTCGCGTGCTTGCCGTCCGCGTAGACGATCGACACCTGCACCGGCGCCGCGCGCTGCTCGCCCAGCACTTCGCGCAACCTGCCGGTCTTCAGATACGGCCACGCGACAAACTCCGATAGCTGGATCATCCCCAGCCCTTCGAGCCCGCATTGCAGATACGCGTCGGTCTCGTTGATCGCGAGGCGGCCAGGCAATGCCAATGACACGGGCTTGCCGTTCTCGGTGAAGCGCCATTCCAACGGCCGGCCCGACGCATTCGACACGTAATTGATCACGCGATGAGCGCCGAGCTCATTCAGCGCCACCGGCTCGCCACGCTGCTTCAGATACAGCGGCGACGCACACGTCACCCAGTTCAATCGTCCAAGCGGACGCGCGACCAGTGTCGAATCGGCCAGCTCGCCCGTGCGGATCGCGCAGTCGACGCCGTCGTAAGTCAGGTCGAGCGGGCGGTCGTTCATGCCGAGGATCAGTTCGATGTCCGGATAGCGCTCGTCGAATTCCTGCAGCCGCGGCAGCACCACGGCGCGGCCGAGCGCGCCCGGCATGTCAGCACGAACGCGGCCGCGCGGCACGCTGGCGTTTCCCGCGAGGTCTTGCTCCGCTTGCGCGATGTCCGCGAGGATCGCGCGACACGACGCGTAATAGCGCTCGCCCGCGTCGGTCAGGCTCAGCGTGCGCGTACTGCGGCGAAGCAGCACGGCGCCGAGCTGTTGCTCGAGATTCTTGATCGCGGTCGTCACCGACGAGCGCGGCATCGACAGCGTCCCAGCCGCCTTGCTGAAGCTTTGCGCTTCGACGACGCGAATGAACAGCGTCATCGCCTGTAGTTTGTCCATGGAGGGGGTGTTTTTTGCGGATAGGGCCTGCGTCGATCGCGGCCATCTTACATCGGTGATCGCGCAACGCATGGGCTGCGCGGATCAAGCGCTACTTTCCATGGCATGGACCGTAGCTGAACTGCAGCGCGAACTGGTCGCCGATCCCAGCGATTCGTTGAAGAAGTAGCGCGTGGTGTTCGCCGCAGGAAAGGGCATCGCGTGGGACAAGCGGAAAAGCTTCAATGCGCCGCGCGGTATCACGGTGTGTGATACCGCGCAGTGGATGCGGCAAAGGCTGGGTTGAAATGGCGTTGAAGCCGCGTGCGCAGGCTACGGTAGCCGCCGCTGCAGCGACTGCGCTGACTGCCCGCGCACGCGCTGTCGCCGCTCCGAATTACGAATCCAGATGGATCGTAACCATGCCGTTCTGGTAGTTCGCGGTTGCCTTGAAACCATCCACCGTCACCGCGCCAAACTGCTGCGTGCCGGCCGAACCCTGGATCAGCTGGATCGTGTCGCCCACCTTCGGCGTGAAGCCGTTGGCAAAGCTCACGTGCAGCGTGCTGCCGGCGATCGTCAACTGTCCGCCGACGCGCAATTGGCCGCCGCCGGTTCCGTCCACGTCGAGCTGCAGCGTGGTGTTCGGCAGCATCGTCAGCTTGCCTGCGACCGTCACGGGAGCCGCCGCCGCCGCGATCACCGCCGAACCCGCGCCGACAAACACGTCACCCGTGCCGAACGCGCCTGCCGAACCGGCTTCCAGCGTGCCGCCGGTCACCTGCGAGCCGCCCGAATACGTGTTGTTGCCCGCCAGTTCCAACGTGCCGGTGCCCTGCAGCGTCAGCTTGCCGCTCCCCGAGATGTCGTTGAGCCATGTATCGCTGGCGCTGAAGCCGCCCTGCGTCGCGTCCATCGCCACCACCACGTCGCCGTTGAACTGCCCGTAGCCATACATCGCCGCGAACATATCGAGCCGGCCCCAGCCTTCCGAATCGTCCAGCACCGGGTAGCCCGACGCGAGTTCGGTCGTCTTCAGCACCACGCGGCGCTGGTCCGCGCTCAGGTACGGATAGCGTGTCTCGAGCAGCACTTCGGCGCCCTTCGGCACCAGCGGCGGCGCATCCGTCGATTCGATCTGCGCGAAGCCGAAGGTCAGGCGGCGGATGTTTTCGGCCTTGTTCGTCGCGTAGTTGGCGAAGCGGTCGGTTTCCGTCGTAGCCGAATGGGCAAACGCGAGGAAGTTGGCCGGCGTCGTGCCAGTGGCTTGCTCGAGCGCGGTATGCGCCTGCGTCAGCGCTCCCGACTTCAGCGTCGCATTGGCCGGATCGTTCAGGTTCGCCGCCGCGCAGGCGATCGCGAACATGCGGCCCGCCATCACGTCGAGCGGCGAGTGCATACCGGCAAGGATGCGGTTCTCGCCGAGTTCCAGGCCGCGCGACACCATTTCGCCAGCGCGCTCCGGCAGCACATAGGCCATCGTCAGCGAATCGCGCATCGCCTCGGCTTCGTGTCCGCTGAGGAAGCCGCCGTCGGTGGTCGGGTCGGCGCTTTCCGCCGGCACCAAGGTCGGATCGACGATCACGCTGGTGCTCCAGCGGTACGGGCGCGCGTACTTGTAGAAGCGCTTCGGCGGTTCCGTCGATGCGTTATTGCCCATCGCCGACAGCAGATCGACCACCTGGCCGAACGTCGCGTTGCCGGTGCTGCCGACGCCGATGTTGTTGCCGGTGTCGTTGAACAGCGTGGTGGTCGCGTTCGCCGGGATCGATGTGATGGTGGTGGTTTGCTGCGCGGCGGCGCGCCATGCATCGGTCAGCGGGCCCATGCCGTCCGTCACGCTGAAGCCTTTGCCGCGGCGGTCGTCGAAGTAAGCTGCGTCGGCTTGCGCCTGGGTGCGATTGGTCGTTTCGGTGACCGCAAACTGGATGTTCTGCGTCAGCACCGGCGCATTCAGAATCGTGCCGCCGGGCGTGCCGTCGTTCGGCAGGCCGGTCCACGTCGAAGGCACGATCGCCGGGAAGGTGCCGTTCGCAGGCGCGGTCACGCCGGCGTCGACCAGCAGCGTCAGCGGTTGCCACAGGTCGAGAAAACGCGACGCAATGCGTACGCCGGCATTGGTGTCGAGCGTGGCGAAGCGCGCGTCGCCGCGCTGGTTGGTGGCGATATTGTCGACGAAGGCCGGTACCGCCGGAATCGGCGCGGTCTCCACAAAACCGCGATCGGGCGGCGGCGCGGGAGCAGCGACGCTTGCGGTGCTGCTGGCATTACCGTTGTTGTTATCGCCGCCGCATGCGGACAGCAAGGCCGACAGCAACACAGCGGTAGAAACCGCTGCAGTACCGACGGAAATTTTTGCGATTGGTGCAGACTTTACCGACATTGGGGGGTGACTCCGTTGCTTGACACGAGTGTCATTTAAATTGGCCGAGAGTCTATGAAGTCGGAGTGACAATTTCGTTACCGACACATGTCGCGCACCTGAGGGACTAGCGCGACTCTTAATGAATTTTGAAATTCCGCATTCAGCAATCCGACGCAAGTCCTGCGCGATACTAAACGGGCGCAAACAGCCTGAAATTTGTCCTGGTAAAAGGCGCAGTTAGAATGGTCGTATTGGCAGACACTACGTTAAAAGGCCCATGGAAAAGATCCTCGAGCGATTGTCCGAATCGGTCGCCGCGGCGCAAAATCTTGAACAACTCGCGAGACCGCTACTCGAAATGCTCGAGGTGGTCACCGGTCTCGAATCCACCTACCTGACGTCGATCGATGAAGAAGCCGGCGTGCAGAACGTCGACTTCGCACGCAATGTCGGCGCGTTGCAGATCCCCGAAGGGCTCGCGGTGCCCTGGTCCGATACGCTGTGCAAGCGCTGCCTCGAAGAAGGCCGGCGCTTCACGTCCGATGTCAACCAGCTATGGCCTGATTCGGACGCGGCGCGCGCACTCGGCATCACGACCTATGCGAGCGCGCCGGTGCTCGACAGCAATGGCGCGGTGATCGGCACGCTGTGCGCGGCCAGCAAGCGCAGCGAGGAATTGGGCCCGCGGGCGCGCAGCGCACTCAATCTGTTCTCGAAGCTGATCGCCCAGCATGTCGAACGCGAGCGGCTGCTCGGCGAGCTACGCCAGTCGAACGAATATCTGGCGAAATTCGCACTGACCGATTCGCTGACCGGCTTGCCGAACCGCCGCGCGCTGCGCGACGAATTGGGCCGGCTGCTGGCAAGGGCCGCGCGCGATGGCTCGTATGTGATGGTCGGCATGATCGATCTCGACGACTTCAAGCAGATCAACGATACGCATGGCCACGTGGCCGGCGACGCATTTCTGAAGGCCTGCACGCAGCGCCTGGTAGGGGTCGCGCGCGATACCGACATGCTGGCGCGCGTGGGGGGCGACGAGTTCGCGCTGATCGGGCCCGGGCCTGTCGATCTGAATGATGCGAACCGGACAGCGACGGCGCTGAGCGAGCGCGCGGTGAGCGCCACCAGCGGCCGCTATATGCTGCGGCAGAAAGAGATCGCGTATGCGGGCGTCAGTGCGGGCGTGGTCGCGGTGCGCTTCGTTTCGGTAGATCAGGCACTGGAGCTGGCGGACGCCGCGATGTATCGACACAAGCAGATGCGCAAGGGTGCACGCAAAGCAACGGGCGCGGCCAGATAAAAGAACCGGCATCAAGTGCGTCGTCTACGACGATGACGCCAATCACAAACGGCCCGGACCTCATGCGTGCGGAACCGTCTGTCAAGTAGCCCATTTGCGCTACAGAGAAGACCCGATTCCTCTGAATATAATCGGGCCGAACGCAAACAGAAAAGCCACACCTTTTCTTTCGACATCAGCAAGGCAATGCCAATGCCCGGCAGAGCCTGCTGTGTCGCCAGCAAGAAGACTGACGGCAAATCACGCACTCAAACAGTACGAATATCCGCTGGGAATACCAGCGGCGATTTTCGATGAGACTCACTAGCAGAGCTTGTAGTTACGTGTCTGGACTCGCGATGCTGTAATGGCGCAATTCAGCGGCAAGCCAAAAAATCAGAAATAAAAGCAGAAACAAAAAACCCATAAGACATATCCGCATCCGTAATCAAGCTTGATCGCGGCATGGCCAATCGACGCCCGCCGCGCCAATCGCCGGAAATAAAACTCATTCGGGGGCTTCATGGCAAGCGAGTCTGACGGGCAGCAACCGCGCTGGGCACGCGACTACGTATTCGATGCATTGCGCGAGCTAGGCATCCACTATATTTTCGGCGTGCCGGGAACCAACGAGATTCCGATTATCGACGGCACGTCGTATCCCGAGAATCAAGTCCAGTACATCGAGTGCCTGCACGAGAATATCGCCATCGGTGCGGCGATGGGCTCGGCGCGGATGACGAACAAGCCCGGCGTGGTGGTGGTCCATGTCACGCCCGGCATCGCGCATGCGGTCGGCAATCTGTTCAATGCGGCGCGCTCGCAGGCGCCGCTCGTGATCCTCTGCTGCCAGCAGCAGAACGAGCTGGTGACCCAGGAGCCGCTGCTCGCCTCCAATCTCGTCGACATCGCGCGGCAGTACACGAAGTGGGCGCATGAAGTGCGCGCCGCCGAAGAGTTGCCGCTGGTGTTGCAACGTGCGTTCAAGGAGGCGATGGCGCCGCCCGCCGGGCCGGTGTTCGTGTCGATTCCGTGGGAGTTCACGATGCGCCGCATCGGCGACGCGGACCGCTTGCCCGGCATCACGCAGATCTCGCCGCGCTTCACCGCGGATTCCGAGTCGATTTGCGCGGCGGCCACACTGCTTGCGCAGGCGAAGAATCCGCTGATCGTCGGCGGCGATGCGGTTGGTTATGCGGGCGCGTGGCAGGAGCTTCAGCAGCTTGCCGAACTGACCGGCGCGCCGGTGCTGCTGCAAAGCTTCAGCAGCCTCGCCAACTTTCCGAACGACGATTACCACTGGCAAGGCGAACTGCCCGGTACCCAGCAGGCCGTTCAGCAGACTTTCGCCGCGCACGACGTCGCCTTCCTGGTCGGATTCAGCAATCAGGCGCAGGTGACGATCTTCAAATACTCCAACGGCCCGCTGATCCCGCCGCACGTCAAGCTGGTCTACCTGACCAACAACACGTGGGACATCGGCAAGAACTATTACGGTGAAGCTGCGCTGTTCGGCGACATCAAGAGCACGCTGCCGCTGATCAACGACCTCGTGCGCAGCAATCCGCCGGCCGGCGCCGGCGCGCGCAACGGCCGGCTGCGCGAGCTGAATGTCGCGCGGCGCGCCGCGTGGGACAAATACCTGTCGACCGCGATGCAGCAGGACGAGATCTGGGCCGTCGTGGTCGCCGACGCGCTGCGTCGCGAGATCCAGGCACGTGGCCTTGGCAAGAAGTTCGTCTACGTGCACGAAGCCGTCTCCGATCCGGCGCCGTTCCAGTACCTGCTGCCGCTCGGCACCGAAGGGGCCGAGCCGATCAGCTATTACTGCGTCGGCGGCGGCTCGCTCGGCTGGTCGATGCCGGCCTCGCTCGGCATCAAGCTCGAGCAGGACGGCTGGCAGAACATCGAGACTAGCCTCGTGGTCAATGCAGTCGGCGACGGCTCGTCGATGTTCTATCCGCAGACGTGGTGGACCGCCGGCCATCGCGAGCTTGGTGTGCTCTACATCGTCACCAATAACCACGAGTACCACACGCTGCAACTCGGATTGCAGCAGGTCATCGCGGCGTACGGCGAATCTCCCGACTACGGCTGGAAGCCGAAGACGACCGATCCCGACTATCTGCGCCTCCAGCGGCCCGAACTCGACTTCGTATCGATCGCGCAGGCGATGGGCGGCGTGGCCGGCGAGATCGTCACGCATCCGGAGGGTGTCCATGCCGCCGTGAAGCGCGGCATCGACCATGTGCTGCAGTCGCGCCGGCCCTACGTGCTAGACGTGCGCACCGCAGGCAACCCGGATCTGCCGCCCACGCCGAAGCAGCCGCCGGACTCCGCCAAGGCGCTGCAGCGCTATGCCGCCCAGCCGCCGCT
Organism: Paraburkholderia jirisanensis; assembly: GCF_054782355.1. Classification (NCBI taxonomy): domain Bacteria; kingdom Pseudomonadati; phylum Pseudomonadota; class Betaproteobacteria; order Burkholderiales; family Burkholderiaceae; genus Paraburkholderia; species Paraburkholderia jirisanensis. The sequence continues at coordinate 326,248 of NZ_BAAGSQ010000027.1, forward strand.
CGATGTGTTCCATCAGGAAGCGCCCGCCGCGCTGGCGGCGTCGGCTGCATCGGCCGCGCATAGCGACGGGCCGCCCACTCTGCCGAACCTGCGCCTGATTTTCTGAGCACCGCACCGCCCCGCTCCCGCACGCGGCGCAGTCCGCCGCAGCGGGCGCGTCGGCGCGCGGGCCGCGCGGTTCATCACCCAGCATCGCAGCACCCCTAATCAGCATCGGACAATCAGGAGGTAGCAGATCATGGCTGACGAACATATCGACATCGCCATCGTGGGCGCGGGTGTTTCCGGCGTCTATAGCGCGTGGCGTCTGAAGCAGGCCGATTCGAAGCGCAAGATCGTCGTGTTCGAAGGCAGCGACCGCATCGGCGGACGGCTGCTGTCGGTCGCGCCACCGGACAACCCGGACATGGTCGCGGAACTCGGCGGCATGCGCATCCTGGAGGCGGTGCAGCCGCTCGTCACGAAGCTGATCAAGACGCTCAACCACGAGTTGCCGCCGAATCAGCATATCGAGACCTACAAGTTCCCGGTCGACGAGCCGGTGAACCTCGCGTATCTGCGCGGCGTCCATCTGCGGCTGGCCGACTTCACGAAGGAGCCCGCCAAGGTCCCTTATCAGCTGTCGTTCCTCGATCGCGGCGAGACTGCGGGCGCGATCATCATCAATGCGATCGAGCAGATCGTGCCGGGCATCACCGCCGCGGGCTTAAGCGAGGACGAGCGCCGGGAGATGGCGCAGAACGCCAGCTTCGGCGACGTGCCGCTGCACAAGCAGGGCTTCTGGAACGTGCTGCTGCGCGTGATCGACGGCGAGGCGTATCAGCTCGGTGTCGATGCCGGCGGCTACAACACGACGCTGACCAACTGGAACGCGGCCGATGCGATTCCGTGGTTCCTGTCCGACTTCGGCGTCGACCCGCAATACAAGGGCTTCAAGAAGGGCTTCGAACAGGTGCCGAAGACCGTTGCCGCGTTCTTCGAGAAGGCCGGCGGCGAGATACGGCTCGGCGCATCGGTGTCGGAGCTCGAGTGGCAGGATGGCGCGTTCGAATTCAAGGCGCAGGGCAAGCGGGTGCGCGCGAAACACGTGATCCTCGCGATGCCGCGCCGCTCGCTCGACCTGCTGGCAGAAAGCAGCCCGGTGCTCGAGCAGATCCAGAAGCTGACATCGAGCGTGACGCCGCGGCCGTTGTTCAAGCTGTTCACGACCTATGCCACTCCGTGGTGGCGCGCGGCGGGCGGCAACCTCACCGATGACAAAGGGCAAACCGCCTACCACCCGCTGGAGTCGGGCCGGTCGGTGACGGACTTGCCGGTGCGGCAGGTCTACTACTGGCCGAAGTCGGACGGATTGCCGTCGACCAGCGGTCCGTCGATGCTGCTCGCGAGCTACGACGACGGCAGCAACATCGGCTTCTGGGACGGCCTGCGCCCGCAGCGCCGGCGGCACAAGCATACCCAGGACGACAAGGGCAACCACCTTGAAGTGGCGAAGGTGGACGATCCATTCATCGGCGACGACAGCGGCACGGGCAACGAGCAGGAGCTGCCGTGGTTCGGCTACAAGGCGCCGAGGCGGATGGTCGCGGAGATAGCGCGTCAGCTCGCGACGATGCACGGCTTGTCGTACACGCCCGAGGTCAAGAACGCCGCGTTCCGCGATTGGGGCGACGACCCGTACGGCGGCGGCTGGAACAGCTGGAACATCGGCGTGAAAAGCTGGGAAGTGAAGCACCAGATCACCCAGCCGATGGGCGACAAGCCGCTCTTTATTTGCGGCGAGGCGTATTCGGATGCGCAAGGCTGGGTCGAAGGGGCCTTGCAGACAGCCAATTTCGTGCTGCACAAGTTCGGCATCGACCCGCTCTAGGCGGCGCGGGCACTTCACTGCACTAACCGCACTTCACGGCATCACCCGGCTTGCTGGACACCTCCGCGGGCCGGGGTCAAACCGCATTCACGCTTCAACGAGTAGTCGACACACACAGGCAAGCAATACCAATACATTCCCCGAGGAAATCAATGAGCGACCTGTTATATAAACGCGCGTCCGCGCCGATCGAGAAGTCTGTGGAAACCCTCGGCCCGCTCGCCGATCTCGCCGGCACATGGGCCGGCCGAGGCTTCAACATGATCGCAGTGCCGGACCGTCAGCACGACCGGATCTTTCGGCTGATCGTCAACGCCACGCGCGAGACGCTGACCTTCACGCCGATCGGCGGCCCGGTGCCCAACCGCGGCTCGGAGCAAGGCGACATCGATATCTACGGCCTGACTTATCTGCAGCAGGTCAGCGACGCCGCCACCGACGAAGGCATTCACATCGAGCCGGGCCTCTGGCTGAACGTGCCGGCCACCAGCGACCCGGATGCGCCGAGCACCATCGTGCGCCAGTCCACCGTCCCGCACGGCGATACGCTGATGGCGCAGGGCCGCGCCTCCAGAGAGGCGCGCGCGCCGATCATCGCGCCCGTGCGCACGCTGCCGACGCCGTTACCCGGAAGGGCGCCGCTGCCGCTCGGCTATACCGACCCTTACCTGCACGGTGGCAATTTCCCGCCCGGCTTCGACATGAACAATCCCAACCGGGCGCTCGTCGATGTGCTGGCCCGGCAGGCCGAGGAAGGGCTGAAGGTGGTCGAGACCGTCAACCTGCCGGTCAGCACCAAGGACTCCGGCGGGCTCGTCAACATCCCGTTCATCGTGAAGAACGCCAATGCCACCGAGCTGGACTCGATCTTCTGGATCGAGACCTTGCAGCGGCCGGACGGCAGTCGGTTCCTGCAGTTGCAGTACACACAGACGGTGCTGCTGGTGTTCGATGGCGTGGTGTGGCCGCATGTGTCGGTTGCTACGCTGATCAAGCGCTGAGGCTCCGCGCGGCTGTCGGATCGATGGCATAAAGTAAAAAGCCCCGGGAAACCCGGGGCCTTCCTTGCATCGGCAGACGAAGTGCTGTTAGAACGGAATATCGTCGTCCATTTCGTCGAAGCCGCCACCAGCCGGCGCGCTCGGACGGCTCGCACCGCCACCGCCGCCGCTACGTGCGCCGCCGCCGCCACCTGACGCACGGCCGCCACCGCCACCACCACCGCTGCTACGTTCAGCCGGTTCGCGATAACCACCGTCGTCGCCACCACCGCCCGCGCCGCCTCGGCCACCCAGCATCTGCATCTGGTCGGCGACGATTTCGGTCGAGTAACGGTCGGTGCCGTCCTGCGCCTGCCACTTGCGGGTGCGAATACGCCCTTCGATATAGACCGACGAGCCTTTCTTCAGATATTCCGACACAATCTCCGCGAGGCGCCCGAAGAACGACACGCGATGCCACTCGGTGACTTCCTTGTTTTCGCCCGAAGTCTTGTCTTTATAGCGGTCAGTCGTGGCAAGCCGAATGTTCGCCACTGCGTCGCCGCTCGGAAGGTAACGGACTTCCGGATCGGCGCCGAGATTGCCGACGAGAATGACCTTGTTTACGGATGCCATGAGTTTCTCCTATGTCGAGCAGAATGAGCGTCAACGCCCACCCCGCCCCTATGCGATGGTTCGATTCTGTTGCGATTGCCGTTACGGGCGGCGGCTAGGCCTTGCGCGGCGGTTGTTTCATGTTTGCGGCGATTATAAGCCAGCAGAAAACGAGCCCCGAACAAGCGTAGAACACCGTGCTCGATCCATCCGTTTTCAGCAGCCAGCCGCCGAGTACGCCGCCAAGCGCGAGGCCGATAGATTGCGTGGTGTTATAGACGCCGACCGCCGCGCCCTTGCGATTGCCCGGCGCCAGCTTCGACACCAGCGAAGGCTGCGAAGCCTCGAGAATGTTGAAGCCGACGAAGTACACGAACAGGATAGCCGCCACAGACAGAATGGTATGCGGTGCAGCGCCCAACAGTAATTGGCCAATCAGGATAAGACCGATTGCACTGACCAGCACCACTTTCATCTTGCCGCGCTTCTCGGCGGCGATGATGGCCGGCACCATCAGCACGAACGACAGGCCCATCACCGGCAGATAGATCATCCAGTGCGAGCGGACCGGCAAGCCGCCGTCTTCGAGAATGCGCGGCACGACGAGAAACAGCGCGGTCTGCGTGGCGTGCAACACCAGCACACCGAAATTCAGGCGCAGCAATTCGACGTTATGAAGAACCTCGGCGAACGGCGCGCGCACATGCACCGGTTTGGGCGCATCGGGGACGATCCACAGCACCACGCCGACCGCGAGAATCGAGAACGCGCCGACCAGTGCGAACAGCCCGTTCATGCCGACCCAATGGAACACGATCGGTGCGCCGACGATCGCCACCGCGAACGACAGGCCAATCGAGCCGCCGACCATCGCCATCGCCTTGGTACGATGCTCCTCGGCGGTCAGGTCGGCGATAAACGCGATCACTGCCGACGACACCGCGCCCATCCCTTGAATCACCCGCCCGACGATGATCCACGTCATGTCGTGCGCGAATGCGGCAACGAAGCTGCCGAGCGCGAAGATCAACAGGCCCGTGACGATCACCGGCTTGCGGCCGACCCGGTCGGAAACCCAGCCGTAGAAGATGTAAAGCAGCGATTGCGTGACGCCGTAAGCACCGAGCGCGATACCGACGAGCAACAGGTTGTCACCGCCGGGCACCGTTTTCGCGTATACCGAGAACACCGGCATGATCATGAACAGGCCCAGCATGCGCAACGCGAAGATCGCCGCGAGCGACACGGTCGCGCGCAACTCGGACGCGCTCATGCGTGTGGAAGTGGCAGACGGATTGGACATCGACGGAATTTTTCGGGTGAACGTGGGACGCGCGGCGTGCTGGTTGGGCCGGCGCGCCACCGCCACACCATGCCGCGCTTTTTTACAACGCAGATGCCACCATATACGACGCGAGCGCAGTTTATAACGCGCGCTTTACGGTTCGACGGCTAACGGAACGCAAGCTTGTGGACTGCGTAGCCATCTTGCCGGGGACCTTGCCGCCGATCCTGCCGCCAAGGCCCGCACCGATGCCGCAGACGCTTGATTCGGCGCACTTTTCGGCATGATCCAGTAGCCATAACGGCTGTCTGGAAAAGTCGTTATAGTAGCAGGTTTAGTTTCCCTTCTTCCCGCAGGTTCATGGAACAAATCCGTATCCGTGGGGCACGCACCCACAACCTGAAAAACGTCAATCTCGACCTGCCGCGTCACAAGCTGATTGTGATCACCGGCCTGTCGGGGTCGGGCAAGTCGTCGCTCGCGTTCGACACGCTCTACGCGGAAGGGCAACGGCGTTACGTCGAAAGCCTGTCGGCGTACGCCCGGCAATTTTTGCAATTGATGGAAAAACCGGACGTCGATCTGATCGAAGGGCTGTCGCCCGCGATCTCGATCGAGCAGAAGGCGACCTCGCACAATCCGCGCTCGACAGTCGGCACCGTCACCGAGATTCACGACTATCTGCGTTTGCTGTATGCGCGCGTCGGTACGCCTTACTGTCCGGATCACGGCATTCCGCTCGAATCGCAAAGCGTGTCGCAGATGGTCGACGCGGCGCTCGCGCTGCCCGAAGACACCAAGCTGATGATCCTCGCGCCCGTCGTGTCGAACCGCAAGGGCGAGCACGCCGATCTGTTCGAGGCGATGCAGGCGCAAGGCTTCATCCGTTTCCGGGTGCGCTCGGGCGGCGGCACCGCGAACGAAGGCGTCGCGAAGATCTACGAAGTGGACTCATTGCCGGCGCTGAAGAAGAACGACAAGCATTCGATCGACGTCGTGGTCGACCGGCTGAAAGTGCGCGCGGACGTCAAGCAGCGCCTCGCCGAGTCGTTCGAAACCGCGCTGCGTCTGGCCGACGGCCGCGCGATCGCGCTCGAAATGGATACCAACCACGAGCATCTTTTCAGCTCGAAGTTCGCCTGTCCGATCTGCTCCTATTCGCTGCAGGAGCTCGAGCCGCGGCTGTTCTCGTTCAATAATCCGATGGGCGCTTGCCCGGAATGCGACGGCCTTGGGCAGATCACGTTCTTCGACCCGAAACGCGTGGTCGCGCATCCGTCGCTGTCGCTCGCGGCCGGTGCGGTAAAGGGTTGGGATCGACGCAACCAGTTCTATTTCCAGATGCTGCAGAGCCTCGCGGCGTTCTACGAGTTCGATATCGACGTCGCGTTCGAAGACCTGCCGGAAAAAACCCGCAAGGTGCTGCTGTACGGCTCGGGCAAGCAGACCATTCCGTTTTCGTACATCAACGAGCGCGGCCGCACGTCGGTGCGCGAGCATGTGTTCGAAGGGATCATCCCGAATCTGGAGCGGCGTTACCGCGAGACCGATTCGGTCGCGGTGCGCGAAGAGCTCGCGAAATACCAGAACAACCAGGCCTGCCCGGCTTGCGAAGGCACGCGGCTGCGTCGCGAGGCGCGCTTCGTGCGCATCGGCAGCAACGAAGACGCGCGCGGCATCTATGAGATCAGCGGCTTGCCGCTGCGCGATACGCTCGGCTATTTCCAGACGCTGCGCCTCGAAGGTGCAAAGCGCGATATCGCCGACAAGGTGATCAAGGAAATCGTCGCGCGGCTGATGTTCCTGAACAACGTCGGGCTCGATTATCTGTCGCTCGATCGCAGCGCCGAGACGCTGTCGGGCGGCGAGGCGCAGCGCATCCGGCTCGCGTCGCAGATCGGCTCGGGCCTGACCGGCGTAATGTACGTGCTCGACGAGCCGTCGATCGGCCTGCACCAGCGCGACAACGACCGGCTGATCTCCACGCTCAAGCACCTGCGCGATCTCGGCAATTCGGTGATCGTCGTCGAGCACGACGAAGACATGATCCGCATGGCCGACTATGTGGTCGATATGGGGCCGGGCGCCGGCGAGCACGGCGGCATGATCATCTCCGAGGGCACGCCGCTCGAAGTGCAGGCAGACCCGGCTTCGATGACCGGCCAGTATCTGGCGGGCACGCGCCGTATCGAATATCCGCAAGATCGCAAGCAGCCGGACGAACGGCATTTGCGCATCGTCGAGGCTTACGGCAACAACCTGCGGCACGTCACGCTCGATCTGCCAGTGGGCTTGTTGACTTGCGTGACCGGCGTCTCCGGCTCCGGCAAGTCGACGCTGATCAACGACACGCTGTATCAGGCGGTCGCGCATCACCTGTACGGTTCATCCACGGAACCGGCGCCGTACGAAGCGATCGAAGGCCTCGAGCACTTCGACAAGGTGATCAACGTCGATCAGTCGCCGATCGGCCGCACGCCGCGCTCGAATCCGGCTACCTACACCGGCCTGTTCACGCCGATCCGCGAACTGTTTGCCGGCGTGCCATCGGCGAAAGAACGCGGCTACGACCCGGGCCGCTTCTCGTTCAACGTGAAGGGCGGCCGCTGCGAGGCCTGTCAGGGCGACGGCGTGCTGAAGGTCGAGATGCACTTCCTGCCGGACGTCTACGTGCCGTGCGACGTGTGTCACGGCAAGCGCTACAACCGCGAAACGCTCGAGGTGCAGTACAAAGGCAAGAACATCAGCGAAGTGCTCGACATGACTGTCGAGCATGCGCACGAGTTCTTCAAGGCCGTGCCGGTAATTTCACGCAAGCTGAAGACGCTGCTCGACGTCGGTCTCGGCTATATCCGGCTCGGCCAGTCGGCCACCACGCTGTCCGGCGGCGAGGCGCAGCGCGTGAAGCTGTCGCTCGAACTGAGCAAACGTGATACCGGCCGCACACTTTATATCCTGGACGAGCCCACTACCGGGCTACACTTTCACGACATCGCGCTGCTGCTCGAAGTGATCCATCGGCTACGCGATCAAGGCAATACGGTGGTGATCATCGAGCATAATCTCGACGTGATCAAAACCGCCGACTGGGTCATCGATCTCGGTCCGGAAGGCGGGGCCGGCGGCGGGCAGATCATCGCTCAAGGCACACCGGAGCAGGTTGCGCAGTCCAAGGCAAGTTTTACCGGCCGTTATCTGGCGCCGTTGCTCGAACGGGCAGCGCCGCAGCAGGCAGCGGCGGCCGGTAGCGACAAGCCAAAGGCAGCAAGCCGATCGAGAGCTGCAAAGCAAAGCGCATAACCCCGAGGTTGGAGACAAGACTGAGCCATGACCAAGCGTAACGAGGCGACCGACGAAAAGCCGGTACAAAATCTGCGCCCCCGCCCGGTCAGGCTGACCAGCGACATGAGCCTGCCAAAGCTGTCGGCTGTCGAGATCGGCAGCTATCTGGTGGCCTTGCTCGCGATGTGGGCCGTGCTCGAATTGCAACTGCTCGGCGCGCTGCTCGCCGGCATGCTGGTGTTCCAGCTGGTGCATACGATCTCGCCGCGCATCGAGCGGCACATGTCGAGCCAGTGGGCGCGCTGGCTTTCGGTGGTGTGGCTGTCGGCGGTGATCGTCGGTGTACTGACCGGCGTGACGATCGGCATCACCGAGCACTTCGAGCACGATGTGCCGAGCGTGCAGAAGCTGCTCGATCAGGCGATGCAGCTGATCGACCAGGCGCGCGGCCGGGTCCCTCAGTTCATTGCCACGTACTTGCCGGTCGATACCGAGCAGATGAAGGAAAAAGCCGCGGTGATGATGCAAACCCACGCCGGCATGCTGCAGCAGAGCGGCAAGATGGCGGCGCGCGGCTTCACGCATGTGCTGATCGGCATGATCATCGGCGCGATCGTCGCGGTCGGCGCGCAAAAGCAGGTCACACGGCTGCCGCTGTCCACCGCGTTCTGCACGCGCGTGGCGCGTTTCGCCGACGCGTTCCGCCGCATCGTGTTCGCACAGGTGAAGATCTCGTCGATCAATACCGTGTTCACCGGCATCTTCCTGCTGCTGTTCCTGCCGCTGCTGCATGCGCCGCTGCCGCTCGCGAAGACGCTGGTGATCGTCACGTTTATCGTCGGCTTGCTGCCGGTGATCGGCAATCTGATCTCGAATACGCTGATCGTCGCGGTGGCGCTGTCGGTCAGCTTTCCGGCGGCGGTAACAGCGCTGGTGTTCCTGATCCTGATCCACAAGCTCGAATACTTCCTGAACGCACGCATCGTCGGTGGACAGATCGAGGCGCGCGCGTGGGAGCTGCTGATCGCGATGCTCATCATGGAAGCGGCGTTCGGTATTCCGGGTGTGATCGCGGCGCCGGTGTTTTACGCGTATATCAAGCGCGAGCTGATTTATTTGCGGCTGGTTTGAGTTGGCTTGAGTCGACCTGCGGCGCGGCGCGCGTGTTAGCGAAACGAAGCGCCGCGGGCCGCTTCGGCTTATGCAGCAAGCATGCGACATTTTGCCGCACCACCCACCAGAGCCAGCATCCGCGCGGCTTTCCACGGCGCGGCTTAAGCAGAACGCATACCCTCAACGCTCTCCCATCTCAATTTACAAACGTCTTGCGGCATCCGCAGCCGGCGCTTAAGATGCGAACAATTCGCATTTAGCTGGATCAACTGCCGTATGAAGTGTGTTTTGCTCACCGTCGCCGCCGGAGCGGATTGCGCATGAGGCTACTCTTCGTGCGCCTGCACCGCTGGCTCGGCGTCGCCACCGCGCTGTTCCTGTTCGTCGCCGGCTCGACCGGCGCCGTGATCGCATGGGATCACGAACTCGATGCGGCACTGAACCCGTCGTTCTATCAGGCGCGCAGCCACGGCGGCCCGGCGCTCGCTCCGCTCGAACTCGCGCAGCATGTCGAGGCGGCAGACCCGCGGCTGCACGTCACCTACCTGCCGCTGGTCGTCGAACCGGGGCACACACTGCAGATGACGGTGTGGCCGCGCAACGACCCGCGCACGCAGCAGCCGTACAAGCTCGACTTCAATCAGATCGCCGTCGACCCCGCCACCGGTGAAATCCAGAGCCGCCGCCAATGGGGTGCGGTGTCGCTCGCGCGGCTCAACCTGATTCCGTTCCTGTACAAGCTGCACTACACGCTGCATTTGCCGTTCGCGGGTGGCTTCGATATCGGCACGTGGCTGATGGGCAGCGTCGGCATCGTGTGGATTTTCGACAGCCTGATTGCGCTGGTGTTGGCGTTCCCGAGTCTCAAGGCGTGGCGCAAGTCGTTTGTGTTTCGCGTGAAGCGCGGCGGCTATCCGCTGACGTTCGATCTGCATCGCTCGGGCGGCGTATGGATCTGGGGCCTGCTGCTGATGATGGCTGTCACCTCTGTGTCGATGAACCTCGGCAACGAGGTGGCGCGGCCGATCGTGTCGCTGTTTTCGCGGCTGACGCCGTCGCCGTTCACCAATCCTGAAGTAGCCGGCCCGCTGTTGCCGGGCCAACCGACGTTGAGCCGCGAGCGCGCCGTCGAACTCGCACGCAAGGTGGCCGCCGAGCGGCATATTGCGCAGCCGCCGGGTGCGCTGTTTTACGCGTCGACATTGCATACGTATGGCGTCGGATTTTTCGAGCCCGGCAACGATCATGGCGGCACCGGGCTCGGCAACCCGTGGATCTATCTGAATGGGCAAACGGGCAAGACGACTAGCGAAAGCATTCCCGGTAAAGGCACGGCCGGCGATATCTTCATGCAGGCGCAGTTTCCGTTGCACTCGGGGCGCATCGTCGGTTTAGGCGGAAGGATTCTGATCAGTGCGCTCGGCGTTGCCGTTGCCGTGCTGAGCGTGACCGGGCTGCTGATCTGGCTAAAGAAGATGAATGCGCGAAGCCGTCAGGTTAGCAATGCGCAGAAAGCGCGGCGCGGGCTTGACGCAGATGCGGGACGGCCGTCGGGTGAACCGGCAACTGCCGTTGCCACCGGAGTGGCCACCGCGGTGGCCACAACAACTGCTGCGACCGCCGCCGTGGAACGCGAGGGCCTGGCGAGTCTCGCCGTCGCCCGTCGAGGCACTCCGGGCGACCGCGCGGCGTAAAAGTGCGAGTGCGAGGTGGCGTAGGTGGCGCAACCCAAGCGCCGCCGCAGCCGCCCACGCCCACGCCCACCCGCTCTAGCGAAACACCACCGTCTTGCTACCGTTCAACACGATCCGGTGCTCGACGTGCCACTTCACCGCGCGCGCAAGCGTCACGCATTCGACATCGCGCCCAATCGCCGTAAGTTGATCCGGCGTCATGCTGTGATCGACACGCTCCACTTCCTGTTCGATGATCGGGCCTTCGTCGAGATCGGTGGTCACATAGTGCGCGGTCGCGCCGATCAGCTTCACGCCGCGATCGAACGCCTGGTAGTACGGCTTCGCACCCTTGAAGCTCGGCAGGAACGAGTGGTGAATATTGATCGCCCGCCCCGTGAGCCGATCGCACAACTGCGGCGAAAGAATCTGCATATACCGCGCAAGCACCACCAGATCCGCCTGATGCTCGTCGATCACCTCGAGCACGCGTGCTTCCTGCGCAGCCTTCGCATCGGCCTTCGACGAACCGAGCGGAAAGTGATGAAACGGAATGTCGTAGCTCGCGGCGAGCTGATAAAAATCCTTGTGATTCGAGATGATCGCCGGAATCTCGATGTTCAACTGGCCGGTGCGATAGCGGAACAACAGGTCGTTCAGGCAATGCCCGATCTTCGACACCATGATCACGATGCGCGGCTTCACCGATGCATCATGCAGTTCCCATTGCATACCGAACTGTGCGGCAAGCGTGCCGAACTCGCTGCGTAGCGCGTCGAGCCCCGGATCGCCGCCGACCTGCTGGAAATGCACGCGCATGAAGAACTCGCCGGTATGGCTGTCGCCGAATTGCGCGGAGTCGAGAATATTGCTGCCGCGCTCGAACAGAAAGCCCGAGACCGCGTGGACAATGCCGGGCCGATCGGCGCACGACAGTTTGAGGATAAAGCTGTGATCGGTCGACATGACCTGGGTGACTCCCTTCTGCAAATCGGTATTCGTTCAGGATGACGCGGGTGCTTCGGGTGCTCAGCGCAGTTAGCGCACGTCGGACATTTCCGGCGGCCGGAACAGCTCGTCGATGCCAGCGCACACGTCCTCGTCGATCCAGCGGTGACGCAGCAAACAATCGAGCGTGGCGAGACTCGCATCGACCGTCATCGCAGCATCTTCGATCCAGCGTGCGACTTCGTCGATGCGCGCGAGCCGGTGCTCGCCGACTTCGCCGTCCTGATTATGCGGCACGAAATCTTCGGGCAGCAGCAGATCGTAGATGAAGATCTGTTCGGCCTGCGTGCCTTCGGGCAGCGACCGCAGCACATGTACCGCGCGCCCAGGCACCGCAAGCGCTGCAATCTGCTCCGGAATGCCGGCCTCCTCCCAGCATTCCTTGACGATCGTCGTCTCGATGCTGAAGCCCCAGCCGATCCCGCCGGCCACGACGTTATCCAACATGCCCGGATCGGTCGCCTTGGTCTCGCTGCGGCGCGCGATCCACAACTGCGGCGCGCCAGCCTCGTATTCTACGATGCCGTTCAGGTGCACCGCGTAGGTCATCGTGCCGAAGAAGCGCGACGCTGCGCGTTCGATATACGCGAGCGGCGGCGCGTCGAACGCATTGCGGATCGCGTAGGTTTCGTTGCGCCAGCCGGGAATGCGACCATCCGCGGCAAGCGCGCCGATCACACTGCCAAGCGCGGCACTGCGCTCGTCGACTGTTGAGAAGCGCGACGACAGCATGACGCGCGGCTCGTCGATTTCAAATACGTCGGGCCAGAGCGCGAGCAGCGGCACATCGGTCGAACGGATCCAGCCGACCTGTTGCGCGTCGATCCAGAACGAATGGTGCGCGCGCGCATCGAAGCGGCGCGCGTCGCGAATAGAAGGCAAAGTCATGAAAGCTCCAGCGACGGGGCAAGCGTTGCTCGCTGCGGATCAAACGGCATCAAGGCGGAATCGGGCGAGATCAAAGGGATGCAATTGGTTCAAGCGAACTGAATCGGATTCAAGCGGATTCAATCGCGCAACGCGATACGGATGCCGATCGCGATAAAGGTCGCGCCAGCGACGCGATCGAGCCACACGCCGACACTCGGACGACGCCGCAACCAGCCGCCGATCATCCCCGCGCACACGCCGAACAGCGAAAACACGACCACCGTCTGCAGCATGAACAGCGCGCCCAGTTCGAGCATCTGCACGGTGACGCTCTGCACGCCATTCGGCACGATGAACTGCGGCAGGAACACGATAAAGAACAACGTGACTTTCGGATTCAGCAGGTTGCCGATCACGCTTTGCCGGAAGATCGCGGTGAGCGGCTGCGGCGGGCGTTCGTGTGCGGTGGCGAGGCCCTTGGTGCGCAGCGCCTTGATGCCGATCCAGATCAGGTACGCGGCGCCCGCCAGCTTGATCGCCTCGAACGCAACCGGCGACGAACGCAGCACCGCGGCCACACCGATGGCGGCCAGCGTGGTGTGGAACGTGATGCCCGCGGCAAAGCCGAGTGCCGCGACGAGACCGGCGGCGCGACCCTGCGAGATGCCGCGTGCAAGCACCTGAAGGTTATCCGGGCCGGGCGCGCAGGTGATCGCAATCGACGTAGCGAGAAACAGCAGGAAATTGGGCATCGCGCGAACCTCTCTGGTAGGCCGCCGGCAAATCGGCGAAAGACAAAGCGGCAAAAGACAAAGCGACAGCCGGCAGCCGGCAGCCGGCAAGACTCGATGATGAACCTCAATGGCCGCCGAACGAGGTAACCGTATAGAGCGGCAGCCCTGCCGAACGCAGCAGCGCCGAGCCGCCGAGATCCGTCAGATCGATGATCGCCGCGCCTTCCACCACCACCGCGCCGAGCCGCTCGATCAGCTTCTTGCCCGCCATCATGGTGCCGCCGGTGGCAATCAGATCGTCGACGATCACGACGCGATCACCCGGCTTGCACGCGTCTTCATGAATCTCGACGGTCGCGGTGCCGTACTCGAGCTCATACGACTCCGACACGCGCTTGTACGGCAGCTTGCCGCTCTTGCGGATCGGAATGAAGCCGAGGTTCAGCTCATAAGCGAGAATCGGCCCGATGATGAAACCGCGCGCCTCGAGACCGGCGACGTAATCGAGTTTCGCATCGATATAACGCTGCACGAACAGGTCGACCATCACACGCAGCGTTTTCGGGTGCTGCAACAGCGGCGTGATATCGCGAAACTGCACGCCGGGCTGCGGCCAATCGGGCACCGTGCGGACCTGGCTTCGGACGAACTCAGCCGCATCGAGCGGCGCGTTCGCGGGGGCGTTGGACATGATGTCTCCACAACAGGGATCGCGTTCGATCCGGATCAAACTCGAGGGTGTTTCAAGGCGGCGTTGGCGTTTCTCGCGGCGCCAGGGCTGCAAGCGGAAGCCAGCCGCCGCTGGGTGCGGTTCGACAAACCGGCACACGAGGCGCGGCAAGCATAAGCACAAGCGCGCGGCGCAATTAAACCATCAAATGCGTTACGCGATCCGCCACTTGAGTCGCCACCTGCGCCGCCACTCAACTCGCCGCAGCGCCCGCCCGCCGATGCTTCGACAGCAGTTCTTCCGCTTCGGCAAGTGCTTCCGGCAACCCGCGCAGCACGACGATGTCGCTCGCGCGCAGCTTGGTGCTGGGGTCCGGTTCGACGCCGCGAATGCCGTGCCGGCGAATCGCCGTCACTTCCACGCCCAGTTCGTACAAACCCAGTTCGGCCAGCGTGCGGCCGACCGCATCGGCCTTTTCGTCGACCGGCACCGATTGTAGCCGCACCTGTTCGTGACCGTCGTCATCATCGACGTCGTCGGCGCCGTGGAAGTAGCCGCGCAGCAGCGCATAGCGCTCGTCGCGCATTTCCTCGACACGTCGCACCACGCGCCGCATCGGCACACCCATCACCACCAGCGTATGCGACGCCAGCATCAGGCTGCCCTCGACGATCTCCGGAATCACCTCGGTCGCGCCGGCCGCCAGCAGCTTGTCGAGGTCGCTGTCGTCGACGGTGCGCACGATCACCGGCAGCGTCGGCTCGAGCTCGTGGATGTTGTGCAGCACGCGCAGTGCCGACGGCGTGTTCGCATAGGTGATCGCCACCGTGCGGGCGCGGTGCAGACCCGCGGCAAGCAGCGCTTCGCGCCGCCCGGCATCGCCGAACACCACCTGTTCGCCGGCTGCCGCAGCCGCGGCGACGCGGTCCGGGTCGAGGTCGAGCGCGACGTAGGACAGGCCTTCGTGCTCGAGCATGCGCGCCAGATTCTGCCCCGCCCGGCCGTAACCGCAGATAATCACGTGGCCGCTTTGCTTCAGGCTTTGCGTGGCGATGCGCGTCATCTGCAACGACTGCTGCATCCATTCCGTCGACGACAACCGCAGCACGATCCGGTCGGCATTCTGGATCAGGAACGGCGCAGCCAGCATCGACAGCAGCATGCCGGCAAGGATCGCCTGCAGCAGCGTTGCGTCGACCAGATGCTTGTCGAGAATCAGGTTCAGCAGCACGAAGCCGAATTCACCTGCCTGCGCGAGGCCGATGCCGGTGCGCATCGCGACACCCGGCGTCGCACCGAACAGACGCGCGAGTGCCGTCACCATCAACGCCTTCAGCAGGATCGGCCCGATCAGGAAGCCGAGCACGATGAACGGGTGATGCCAGATCACCAGCGGATCGAGCAGCATGCCGGTGGTCACGAAGAACAGGCCGAGCAGCACGTCGCGGAACGGCTTGATGTCTTCTTCCACCTGATGCCGGTACGGCGTCTCGGCGATCAGCATCCCTGCGATAAACGCGCCCAGCGCAAGCGACAGCCCGAACTTGTCGGTGATGAACGCCGAGCCGAGCGTCACCAGCAACAGGTTCAGTACGAACAGCTCCTGCGAGCGGCGCCGCGCGACCACGTTGAACCAGCGCGTCATGAAGCGCTGGCCAATCACCAGCAGCAGCGCGAGCGCAACCACGATCTTGACGAACGCCAGGCCGAGCGCCGCCATCAGGTCTTCGGTCTGGCCGCCGAGCGCGGCGATGATGATCAGCAGCGGCACTACCGCCAGATCCTGAAACAGCAGCACGCCGAAGATATTGCGGCCGTGCTCGGTCTCGATCTCGAGCCGCTCCGCGAGCATCTTGCTGACGATCGCGGTAGACGACATCGCCAGCGCGCCGCCCAGCGCGATACAGCCCTGCCACGACATATGCACCCAGTGCTGCAGCGAGAAGCCGAGGATCAGCGCGACCGCGATCGTGCCGAGCACCTGCAGCAGCCCGAGCCCAAACACCAGCCGGCGCATCGCGCGCAGTTGCGCCAGCGAGAACTCGAGGCCGATCGAAAACATCAGGAACACCACGCCGAATTCCGCGAGGTGCTGCGCGCCCTGCGAATCCGGCACGATACCGAACGCGTGCGGACCGACCACGATGCCGACGGTCAGATAGCCGAGCATCGGCGGCAGGTTCAGATAGCGGAACACAACGACGCCCGCCACTGAAGCCAGCAGCAGAAACAGCGTCATTTCGAGCGGGGAGATCATCGGCAAACGCGCATCGGAAAGGGTCCTGGTTCGTCGGGGGCCGCGGCGCGCAAACACCGCGCGAGCACAGCCGGAGGCGGGCCCAGAGGCCCGGGCCGAAGGCCCATAAATACAGGCCGACGGCGCGTGCCGGACGCCTGCGGTCCGGCGCGGCGAACATACGCCTTTGTTATACTCCGCGCATGATAGCGAAAATCAATGGCGACCGGGCACTAGCCTTGGCTCGCAACGTCCTCGACATCGAAGCGGACGCCGTGCGCGCGCTTCGCGATCAGCTCGACGACGGTTTCGTCGAAGCGATCGGTTTTATTCTTGGCTGCCGCGGCCGCGTGGTGGTGTCCGGCATCGGCAAGTCCGGCCATATTGCGCGCAAGCTGGCGGCGACCTTCGCCAGCACCGGCACGCCGGCCTTCTTCGTGCATCCGGCGGAAGCCAGCCACGGCGATCTCGGTATGATCACCGCCGATGATGTCTTTATCGCGATGTCCAACTCCGGCGAATCCGAAGAGCTGATCGCGATCCTGCCGCTGATCAAGCGGCTGGGCGCCAAACTGATCGCGATGACCGGCAAGCCGGGCTCGAGCCTCGCGAAGATCGCCGACGTGCATTTGAATTCGGGCGTATCGAAAGAAGCCTGCCCGATGAATCTTGCGCCTACCGCCAGCACGACCGCGGCGCTGGCACTCGGCGATGCGCTGGCGGTGGCGGTGCTCGAAGAGCGCGGCTTCGGCCCCGACGACTTTGCCCGCTCGCACCCGGGCGGCACGCTCGGCCGGCGCCTGCTCACTTATGTGCATGACGTGATGCGCACCGGCGACCAACTGCCGAAAGTCACGCCTGACGCGACCGTGCGCGACGCGCTGTTCCAGCTCACCGCCAAGCGCATGGGCATGACGGCGATCGTTGACGCAGACGAGCGCGTGAAAGGCATTTTCACCGATGGCGACCTGCGTCGCGTGCTCGAACGCAGCGGCGATTTTCGCGAGTTGTCGATCGGCGAGGTGATGACGCCGAACCCGCGCGCGATCGGACCGGACCGGCTGGCTGTCGAAGCGGTGGAACTGATGGAGCGTTATCGCATCAATCAGATGCTCGTCGTCGATGAAGCTGGCAAGCTGATCGGCGCACTCAACATGCACGACCTGTTCTCGAAGAAGGTGATCTGATGGCTGCCACCCTTACCGCTACCGAACGCGCAAGCCGCGTGAAGCTGATGATTTTCGACGTCGACGGCGTGCTGACCGACGGCGGCCTGATGTTCACCGCCGACGGCGACACGATGAAGTCGTTCAACTCGATGGACGGTCACGGCGCGAAGCTGCTGCGCGAAGCCGGCATGGATACAGCGATCATCACCGGCCGCCAGTCGGGCATCGTCGCGGCGCGCGCGAAAGACCTGCACATCACGCACATCTATCAAGGCGTCAGCGACAAGCGCATCGCGTTCGCCGAACTGCTGAAGGCGACTGGCCGCACGCCCGAAGAATGCGGCTACATGGGCGACGACTGGCCCGACCTCGCGGTGATGCTGCAGGTCGGCTTTGCCGCGGCGCCGGCCAATTCGCATCCGGACGTGATTGCGCGCGCGCATTGGGTCAGCGAAGCACGCGGCGGCCACGGCGCGGTGCGCGAAGTGTGCGATACGCTGCTGCGCGCGCAGAACCGTTACGACGATCTGCTGCGCGCCGCGTGCGGGATGTAAGCGGATGAACCGGTTTCGCTGGACCTCACTGCTGCCGCTCGTCGCGATGGCCATTCTCGCGGGCGTCACGTACTGGCTGCTGCAGGCGACCAAGCCGCACGAAAACGAAGACGTGATCCGCCCGAAAGCGCACACGCCCGACTACTTCGCGGACAACTTCTCAGTATCCGAACTCGACCAGTCGGGTTCGACGCAATACCGGCTGACCGCCGAAAAGCTGATCCACTACGAAGACACCGAGAGCAGCGATCTGACCATGCCGGCGATCCGCGCGTTCCAGCCGGGCAAGCCGATCGTCACCGCCACCGGCGAGCGCGGCACCGTGAACGGCGACGGCTCGATCGTCGACCTGTACGACCATGCCCGCATCATCCGCGCGGCCGGCTTCGGCGATCCGCAGATGCAGGCGGATTCGCAGCATTTTAGGGTGCTGGTCAACGACGATGTGATCGAGACGGAAAAGCCGGTTAAACTTCAGCGCGGCCTTTCAGTGATGACGGCTGACGGCATGAATTACAACAATGTGACCCGGGTCATGCAACTGTTCGGCACGGTGCGCGGCTCGATTGCCGCCAAACAGCTGTCCGGCGGCTCCAATCCATAACCCGGGTGTTTCATTCCAGGCGTGACTGCATGAGCGAATCGTTCCCCCGTTTTGATACCGGCTGTCTGCGTACGCTGGCGCGCGCACGTGTGCCGTCCGTAGTGCGCGGCTGGCTTGTTGCGCTTGCGGCCGTGCTGCCGCTCGCCGGCTTCGCGCCGCTCGCGCACGCAGAGCGCGCCGACAAGGACAAGCCGCTCAATATCGAAGCGGACAATATGACGTACGACGACCTGAAACAGGTCAACATCTTCACCGGCCATGTGGTCGCGACCAAAGGCACGATCGTCATCAAGGCCGATCGCGTCGAGGTGACGCAGGATCCGCAGGGCTATCAGTACGCGACCGGCACCTCGACCGGCAAGAACCTGTCGTACTTCCGCCAGAAGCGCGACGGGCTCGACGAATACATCGATGGCGATGCCGAGCGCATCGACTACGACGGCAAGAAAGACCTCACCACGCTGACCACCCGAGCCACGGTGCGGCGCCTGCAAGGCCTGTCGACGTTGATGGACGAAGTGCACGGCAGCGTCATTACGTACGACGGCCAGAACGATTTCTATACCGCGAAGGCGGGGCCCGATGTGGCCGGCCCAGGCAACCCGAGCGGCCGCGTGCGCGCGATGCTCGCGCCGCGCAACGGCGGTGCGCAGCCGCTCACCGGTCCGGCCACGACGCTGCAACCGTCGACGCAGTTCCAAGGGCAGAACGCGAACCCCACGCCTGGCGCTGCGCAAGGTCAAGGCCAAGGCCAAGGCTCAAGTCAAAGTCAAGGAAACAGCAAACCGTGAACGCCCCGGCTCTCCCTCATCGCAAGCCGGCAGGCACCAGCAGTTCGCTCGTCGTGCGCAACCTGAAGAAACGCTATGGTTCGCGCACGGTAGTGAAGGACGTGTCGCTCGACGTGAAGAGCGGTGAAGTGGTCGGTCTGCTCGGCCCAAATGGCGCCGGCAAGACTACCTCGTTCTACATGATCGTCGGCCTCGTGCCGCTCGATGCCGGCGAGATCGACCTCGACGGCAATTCGATCAGCCTGCTGCCGATTCACAAGCGCGCGTCGCTTGGGCTTTCGTATCTGCCGCAGGAAGCTTCGGTGTTTCGCAAGCTGACGGTCGAGCAGAACATTCGTGCGGTGCTCGAGTTGCAACACGGCGAAGACGGCAAGCGCCTGTCGAAAGATGCAATCGCCACGCGCACTGAAGCGTTGCTCGACGAGTTGCAGATTGCTCACTTGCGCGAGAACCCGGCGCTGTCGCTGTCGGGCGGCGAACGGCGACGCGTTGAAATCGCGCGGGCGCTGGCCACCAATCCGAGCTTCATTCTGCTCGACGAACCGTTTGCCGGTGTCGACCCGATCGCAGTGCTGGAAATCCAGAAGATCGTCAAGTTCCTGAAACAGCGCAATATCGGCGTGCTGATCACGGACCACAACGTGCGCGAGACGCTCGGCATCTGCGATCACGCATACATCATCAGCGACGGCAGCGTGCTCGCTGCCGGTGCGCCCGGCGACATCATCGAGAACGAGAGCGTGCGTCGCGTCTACCTCGGCGAGCACTTCCGCATGTAACGCTTGCCGCACAGCGCGGGTGCAGCCCCGCTGTGCAACCATCGTGGTTGTTCCCTGCTTGCGCCCAATGCGTGCGTCGATCCCGTAGGTCCAGTAATTTTGACGGGATACGCTGGCAGGTTCGCGCGCCTATTCCCGTCGAAAAATCTCGTACCCCCGCATTTATGCGGTGTCGCTGGGTATCGCGGTCGTGGCAAACTCTCTACAATGATTCGACATTGCCATGAAAGCCAGCCTCCAACTTCGCCTGTCTCAGCATCTAGCGCTGACACCCCAACTGCAGCAGTCCATCAGGCTGCTGCAGCTGTCTACGCTCGAGCTTCAGCAAGAAGTGTCGATGGCGATCGCGCAGAACCCGCTGCTCGAAACCGAGGACGACTGGATCGCCAGCCCGCTGCGCGTCGCGGGCGATGGCTCGGTGATCGCGCAGGCGCCCAGTGCGGCCGCGCCCGAGCAGATGTCGAATACGCCATCGTCGTCCAGCTCGTCATCGAGCGATAGCAACGAGAACAGCGAACCGCAAGGCGTCGACGAATACAACGGCCTTGGCTCCGACATCAACTCCGATGCGAACCAGTGGAATATCGACGACTACGGCCGCTCCGGCAACGCATCCGACGACGACGATCTGCCGCCGCTGCAAATCCACGAATCA
Organism: Paraburkholderia jirisanensis; assembly: GCF_054782355.1. Lineage (NCBI taxonomy): Bacteria > Pseudomonadati > Pseudomonadota > Betaproteobacteria > Burkholderiales > Burkholderiaceae > Paraburkholderia > Paraburkholderia jirisanensis. Next base: position 347,136 of record NZ_BAAGSQ010000027.1, read on the forward strand.
ACCACTACGCTGCGCGATCATCTGAGCGCGCAATTGCGCGTCACGCAGGCAAGCCAGCGTGACCGCGCGCTGATCACGTTCCTGATCGAGTCGCTCGATGAAGACGGCTATCTGACGGCTACGCTCGATGAAGTGATAGCCGATCTGCCCGAAGAACTCGAAGTCGATCTCGACGAAGTGAACGCCGCACTCGCGCTGTTGCATAGCTTCGATCCGGCCGGTGTCGGCGCACGTTCCGCCTCCGAATGCCTGAGGCTGCAGTTGGCGCGGCTCGAACCATCGCCTACCCGCACGCTTGCACTCGAGATCGTCGCACACCATCTCGAGCTGCTCGCCGCACGCGATTTCACGCGTCTGCGCAAGCATCTGAAAGCCAACGACGACGACCTACGCGACGCGCATATGTTGATCCGCTCGCTCGAGCCGTTCCCAGGCGCGGCCTACGGCAAGGCCGAAGCAGACTACGTGGTGCCGGACATCATGGTGCGTCGGACCGCGCAAGGCTGGCTCGCCGAACTGAATCCGGAAGTGGTGCCGAAGCTGCGTATCAACCACCTGTACGCAAACATCCTGCGCAACAATCGCGGCGATCCGGGCAGCGGTTCGCTGCGTCAGCAACTGCAGGAAGCCCGCTGGCTGATCAAGAACATCCAGCAACGCTTCGAAACGATCCTGCGTGTCGCGCAAGCAATTGTGGAGCGTCAGAAGAACTTTTTCGCACATGGCGAAATCGCAATGCGGCCCTTGGTTTTGCGGGAAATTGCTGATACGCTGGGTTTACACGAGTCGACGGTCTCGCGTGTGACAACCGGAAAGTACATGCTCACCCCGTTCGGGACGCTTGAATTTAAGTACTTCTTCGGATCGCACGTATCTACCGACACGGGGGGCGCGGCCTCTTCCACGGCCATTCGCGCCCTCATCAAGCAACTGATAGGAGCAGAAGACACCAAATCTCCTCTTTCAGACAGCCGCATAGCCGAACTGCTGGCAGAACAGGGCTTCGTCGTCGCACGGCGCACCGTAGCGAAGTACCGCGAAGCGTTGAGGATCCCAGCAGTCAATCTGCGCAAGTCTCTGTAGCCCGCTGCACTCGGTGGCGGGCATTTTCCGGCCGCACCGCACGCTTGCGGATGAGGCCGGCCGATGCGACCTGCGGCAGCCAGTCAACGGGGGACGGCGCAAGCAGGCCGGTAGATCGACCGGCATCGCTGCATTCATGTGGACCCAGGCGGCCATTTGCTTGGAGAAGCACTATGAATCTGCAGATCAGTGGACACCATCTCGAAGTTACAGCTGCGTTGCGAGAATACGTGATCACCAAACTCGATAGAGTGCTAAGACATTTCGATCAGGTGATCGACGGCAGTGTGGTCCTCTCGGTCGACAATCACAAGGAAAAGGAAAAGAGGCAGAAGGTTGAAATCAACCTGCATCTGAAAGGCAAGGACATTTTTGTCGAGAGCTGCGACAGCGATCTATACGCGGCGATCGACCTGATGATCGACAAGCTCGATCGACAAGTGATTCGTCACAAGGATCGCCTGCAAGGGCATCAGCACGAAGCGATCAAGTACCAGCCGCTGGAGCACCCGGCTGAAGTGCCGCCGCAATAGGCGACAGGTAGCAAACTCAGGTAACGAATCCGGCAAGCTGCTTTGCCCCCCGCCAAACCGCCCTGCAACGGGCGGTTTTTTCATTTCGCGAAAACAGTGTGCCGTTTTGTACCCATCATCGGCCCGGCGTCCTCAGGATACGAAATTTGATCCGCATGGCGCGGCGCACCATCCAACGCAACGCTGTTCTATAATATTTCGGTTACTTTTGGGGTCAACCAGCCCGAGTCTCGCCTTTTTTGTGCTTAACTGCGGGGCTTAGCTGCGCATCGCCGTAGGCATCTGCCGAGCATGGAACGCTATTCAAAACGCCACAGCGAGGAGAACCCAGGCGACTAAAGCGCCTGTCAACATGAATCGTTTAGCCAAATATCTTCCGCTCGACAACGTCGTCGTCGGCCTAGCCGTTACCAGCAAGAAGCGCGTGTTCGAGCAAGCGGGCCTGATCTTCGAAAACCAGAACGGCATCGGCCGCAGCACCGTCACCGACAATCTGTTTGCGCGCGAGCGCCTCGGTTCGACAGGGCTCGGCGAGGGCGTCGCCATTCCGCATGGCCGGATCAAGGGCTTGAAGCAGCCGCTTGCGGCCTTCGTGCGTCTGGCCGACCCGATCCCGTTCGAGTCGCCCGACGGCCAGCCGGTCTCGCTGCTGATCTTCCTGCTGGTCCCCGAGCAGGCCACCCAGCAGCACCTCGAAATCCTGTCGGAAATCGCCCAGTTGCTGTCCGATCGCGAAACCCGCGAGCGCCTGCACACGGAAGAGAACCGCGAGACATTGCATAGCCTGCTCACTCAGTGGCAACCTTGAAAGGTATCGAAAGGTAGCGCCGCGCGAAATGTGGGCTCGGCGGGCTCGGCCGGCTTGCGCGCGGCAGCTTGCCGTACGCGCCGACGGTCGCCACAATGCAGCCTTTGTTTTGCAGACACGCGCGGTACTCATGTCACTCAACGGATAATCTCGCGGGTCACTTCGGGCGCAACCCGGGGCGACCTGGGAGCAACCCCGCGGCCCGCGCCGGCCGAACCCGAGGCGCCAGCGCCGCAGCGAAAGCCGCGGCGCACACCGGAGTCATGGACACATGGATACGTCCAGCATCAACGCCCAGAGCATTTTCGACGACAACGCCGCCACGCTGAAGCTGAGCTGGCTGACCGGGCATGAGGGCTGGGAGCGCGGCTTCTCGGCGGAAACGGTTGCCACCGCCACTTCGAGTGCCGACCTGGTCGGCCACTTGAACCTGATCCACCCGAACCGGATCCAGGTGCTCGGCGAGGCCGAGACCAACTACTACCAGCGTCAATCGGACGAAGACCGCTCGCGCCATATGGCCGAACTGATCGCGCTCGAACCGCCGTTCCTGGTGGTAGCCGGCGGCGTTGCGGCGCCGCCTGAACTGGTGCTGCGCTGCACGCGCTCATCCACGCCGCTGTTCACCACGCCGATGTCGCCCGCTTCGGTGATCGACAGCCTGCGCCTCTACATGTCGCGCATTCTGGCGCCGCGCGCGACGCTGCATGGCGTGTTCCTCGATATTCTCGGCATGGGTGTGCTGCTCACCGGCGACTCGGGCCTCGGCAAGAGCGAGCTCGGCCTCGAGCTGATCAGCCGCGGCCACGGCCTCGTCGCCGACGATGCAGTCGACTTCGTGCGGCTCGGGCCGGACTTCGTCGAAGGCCGCTGCCCGCCGCTGCTGCAGAACCTGCTCGAAGTGCGCGGCCTCGGCCTGCTCGACATCAAGACGATCTTCGGTGAAACCGCGGTGCGCCGCAAAATGAAGCTGAAGCTGATCGTGCAACTGGTGCGCCGCCCGGACGGCGAGTTCCAGCGCCTGCCGCTCGAAAGCCAGACCGTCGACGTGCTCGGCCTGCCGATCAGCAAGGTGACGATTCAGGTGGCGGCCGGCCGCAACCTTGCGGTGCTGGTCGAAGCTGCGGTGCGCAACACGATCCTGCAACTGCGCGGCATCGATACCTTGCGCGACTTCATGGACCGCCAGCGCCTCGCAATGCAAGACCCGGACAGCCAGTTTCCAGGCAAGCTGATCTGACGTCGTAGCCATGCCGCGGCGGGAGCGTCAGAAAAGCCCAGATGCTATGATGAAAACAACCGACCTCCCGACCCCATGCGCATTATCCTGATCACCGGTATATCCGGCTCCGGCAAGTCTGTGGCCCTCAACGCGATGGAAGACGCAGGCTACTACTGCGTCGACAATCTGCCGCCGCGCCTGCTGCCCGAACTCACCGCTTACCTCACCAGCGAAGGCCAGGAACGTCTTGCCGTCGCGATCGACGCACGCTCGAGCGCATCGCTCGACGCAATCCCCGCGATGATCCGCGACCTGTCGAGCGAACACGACGTGCGCGTGCTGTTCCTGAACGCCAGCACCCAATCGCTAATCCAGCGCTTTTCCGAAACCCGCCGCCGCCATCCGCTGTCCGGCTCGACCGCGCACGACGCCGACGTCGGCCTGCTGAGCTCGCTTGCCGAAGCGATCGAACGCGAACGCGAACTGGTAGCAGGCCTGGCCGAATTCGGCCATCAGATCGACACCAGCAACCTGCGCGCGAACACACTGCGGGCGTGGGTCAAACGCTTTATCGAACAGGAACATACGGGTCTCGCGCTGATGTTCGAATCGTTCGGCTTCAAGCGCGGCGTGCCGCTCGACGCCGATTTCGTATTCGACGTGCGCACGCTGCCGAACCCGTATTACGATCATCTTTTGCGGCCGCTCACCGGTCTCGATCAACCCGTCATCGATTTTCTCGACGCCCTTCCCGTCGTGCACGAAATGATCGACGATATCGAGAAGTTTCTGGTCAAGTGGCTGCCGCACTTTCGCGACGACAACCGCAGTTATCTGACCGTCGCGATCGGCTGCACCGGCGGGCAACACCGTTCGGTGTTCATTGCCGAGACGCTTGCCGCGCGTCTCAAAGGCCAGGCCAATGTCATCGTGCGGCACCGCGATGCCCCGATCGACGTCGACGAGTCGGCGAGACTGGTGGCATAACCAGCCGCGAAGCGCGGCCTCAACCGAAGCGTTGCGCTATGTCCACTATGCCTGTGCTTGCCGATGTGCCGCTGTTTCCGCTGCACACCGTGTTGTTCCCGGATGGCATCCTGCCGCTGAAGATCTTCGAAGCGCGCTATCTCGACATGGCGCGCGGCTGCCTGCGCGACGATACGCAGTTCGGCGTGTGCCTGCTGAAGAGCGGCGGCGAAGTCGCGAAGGCCGGCGAACCGTCGGTGCCCGAGGCGATCGGATGTCTCGCCAAAATCGATCAATGCGACGTCGACGAGTTCGGCATGCTGCTGATTCGCGCACGCGGCACGCAGCGTTTCAGGCTGCTGTCGCATCGGGTCGAATCGGGCGGCTTGCTGGTAGCGATGGCCGAGCCGTTCGGCGAGGACATTCCGCTTGAAGGCTCGAAGCATGTCGAGAAGTTCGGCGCATGCGCCGAGGTGCTGGAACGGATCATCGCGTCGATCCGCGAGCGCGATCCGGATAGTCTGCCGTTTGCCGAGCCGTTTCGCTTCGACGACCCTTCGTGGGTGTCGAACCGCTTGTCCGAAGTGCTGCCGATTGCGCTGCGCGCGCGGCAAAAGCTGATGGAACTGCGCGACGCCGGTGAGCGGATCGACGTGGTGCATCACTACATGCAGCAACACCAGCTGCTATAACGCAACTCGTTATAGCAGCGAGCCCTGCAGCCCGACCAGCAGCTTGCGCACCGGCGCGGGTACGCCGTACGCGTCGAGCTGATCGAGCGGAACCCACGCCGTGTCGGCGTCGGCAAGCTCTTGAGGCGCACCGGCGAGCTTGTTCACCTCGACCATGCGCGGTTCGATATCCAGCCGGAAATGCGTGAACGTATGCGTGAGCGATGCGAGGGGCGACACTTTGTCGCGCGCGCCGAATGCTTGCGCACGGGCGGCTAGCGCGGCTTCGTCGGCGGCTTCCGGCAGGCTCCACAAGCCGCCCCAGATGCCCGACGGTGGGCGCTTTTCCAGCATCACCGCGTCGCCGTCGCGCAGTACCAGCATCCACGTGCGACGGGTCGGCACCGTTTTCTTCGGGCGCGCAGCCGGCAGTTCGCGTTGCCGGCCGGTCAGCTTCGCCACGCAGTCCGCAGCAAACGGGCAGCGCGCGCAATCCGGCTTGCCGCGCACGCACAGCGTCGCGCCGAGGTCCATCAGCCCTTGCGTGTACGCACTGACCTCGTCGTCGCTCGCATTCGACGGCAATAGCGATTCGGCCAGCACCCACATGCCGTTTTCGACGCGCTTTTCGCCCGGAAAACCTTCGACGCCGAATACGCGCGCCAGCACGCGCTTGACATTGCCGTCGAGAATCGTCGCGCGCGCGCCGAATGCGAACGACGCGATCGCCGCTGCCGTCGAGCGACCGATACCGGGCAACTCGGCAAGCGCATCGACCGAAGCGGGAAACGCGCCGCCATGCTGCTCGACCACGACCTGCGCGCAACGATGCAGATTGCGCGCGCGCGAGTAGTAGCCGAGGCCCGCCCACAACGCCATCACGTCGTCGGCCGGCGCGGCCGCGAGCGACGCGACGTCCGGAAAACGCTCGAGAAAACGCGCGTAATACGGAATCACCGTCGACACCTGGGTCTGCTGCAGCATGATCTCGGACAGCCAGATGCGATATGCGTCGCGGGTCTTCTGCCATGGCAGGTCGTGGCGGCCATGCTCGCGCTGCCATGCGATCAAGCGCACAGAGAAATCGGTCAAAGCGGGTATCGTGGACGCAACGGTCATTGAGTAATCAGCGCTGGCAAGTCGGGCAATAGTAAGTGGAACGCTGCCCCTGCACGATCTGTTTGATCGGCGTCGCGCATACGCGGCACGGCAGCCCCGCGCGATCATAGACGAAATAATCGAGCTGGAAATAGCCGCTCTCGCCGTTGCTGCCGACGAAGTCGCGCAAGGTGCTGCCGCCTTTTTCGATCGCGGCGGCGAGCGTCACGCGTATCGCATCGGCGAGCAGGTCGTAGCGCACCAGCGATACCCGGCCGGCCGCTGTAGTCGGGCGGATGCCGGCGCGAAACAGGCTCTCGGAGGCGTAAATATTGCCCACCCCAACCACCATCTCGCCGGCCAGCAAGGCCTGCTTCACCGAAACCTTGCGCCCGCGCGTCTTGCGATGCAGCAGCGCGCCGGAAAACGACGGCGCGAACGGCTCGACGCCGAGGCCCGCGAGCAGCGGGTGCTCGAGCACGTCGCCATCCGCACGGGCGTGCCACAACACCGCGCCGAAGCGCCGCGGATCGCGAAAGCGCAAAATGAATTCGTCGAAGATCCAGTCGATGTGGTCGTGCTTCGCGGCGGCAGGCGGATGCGGCACGTTACGCAACACGCGCAGCGTCCCGGTCATGCCTAGATGCACGATGAACCAGCCATCGGCGGTTTCGAACAGTAAGTATTTGCCGCGCCGCTCGACCTTGTTCACGAGACGGCCTCGCAGCATGCGCGGCAAATCGGCCGGAACCGGCCAGCGCAGCATCGGCGTGCGGACCTCGACGCGCTCGACGCGGCGGCCGGCCACGTAAGGCTCGATACCGCGGCGGGTGACTTCAACTTCTGGCAACTCTGGCATGACTAACGGGTCTGCAACTTGCGTTGTTGGTTGTGCGCGTATTGTAGCGAGCGCGTTACAATCGACTGAAACTTGAACGGATTTCCATGAACCTGTCCTTCGTAAAGCTGTTTCTGAAGCGCCCGGCCGGCGCCGCCAGCGCGCCATCCGGCGCGGCTCGCGGCGCGCCGCGCGAAGTGTTCGCGCGCCGGGTGCTAGGTGCGGCGGTGCTGGCCGTCTGGTCGTTCGCCGCACTGCCCGCCCATGCGCAGGACCCGTCGCCCGACGACGACAACTCGGTCACCGTACAGGATGCTTTCGGCCAGGACGCCGACGAGCAAAAAAACCTGCCGGATATCCAGTTGTCCAGCCAGATCGTGTTCCAGGTGCTAGCCGCCGAAGTCGCGCTGCAACGGAACCAGCCGGCGCCGGCGTACCAGACCTACCTCGCGCTCGCACGCGACACGCACGACCCGCGGATGGCGCAACGGGCCACCGAAATCGCGCTCGCCGCGCAGAGCCCGACCGACGCGCTCGCCGCCGCCCAGTTGTGGCAGCAGTATGCGCCGGGTTCCGAGCGCGCCGCGCAACTCGATGCGTCGCTGCTGGTGTTGTCCGGCAAGCCGGACGACGCCGCGCCGCTGCTCGCCGCCGAACTCGCGAAGATCAAGCCCGAGAATCGCGGCAGCGGCATGCTCGCGCTGCAACTGCTGCTGTCGCGCGGACCGAACCGCGTCGGCGGCCTGCACGTGCTGCAAGATCTGCTGAAGAACGACATGAACCGGCCGGAAGCGCAGCTCGCGATCGCGCGCCAGCAGATTCTCGCCGACGACCTGCCCGGCGCGCGCAAGTCGCTCGAACAGGCGCTCGCGCTGAAAGCCGATTATCTACCGGCGGCATTGACGCTGGCGCAGATGGGCCCGGAAGAGCGCAAGGAAGGCATCGCATCGATCGAACAATACGTGCAGCAGAACCCCAAGTCGCACGATGCGCGGCTTGCGCTGGCGCAGATGTATCTGGCAAGCGACCGTCTCGACGATGCGCAGAAGCAGTTCGAGATCATGCACAAGGACAACGCGAACGACCTCACGCCGCTGATGGCGCTCGCGTTGATCAAGATCCAGCAGAAGAGCTACCCGGAAGCGAAAACCTACCTGACGCAATACACGCAGCAGGCGGAGAAAACGCAGGGTGCGGACCCCGGCCAGGCCTACATTTACCTTGCACAGCTGTCGCTCGAGCAGAAGGATGAAGCGGCGGCGAACGGATATCTGGACAAGATCCCGCCGACCAGCCAGCAATACCTGCCGGCGCAGATCACGCGCGCGCAGCTGCTGCAAAAGCAGGGCAAGCCGGACGAAGCGCGCAAGCTGCTGGCCAGCATCCGCGTGACGGACCCGCGCGACCAGGCGCTGATCGACCGCACCGACGCGGCCATCCTGTTCGATGCGAAGCGTTATCCGGAAGCGGAAGCGCGGCTGCAACAGGCCGCCGCCGACTTCCCGGACGACACCGATCTCACGTACGACTACGCAATGGCGGCCGAGAAGACCGGCAACTACGACGTGATGGAAACGCAATTGCGCAAGCTGATGCGCGCGCAGCCGGACAACGCGCAGGCGTACAACGCGCTCGGCTATTCGCTGGCGGATCGCAACCAGCGTCTGCAGGAAGCGGACAAGCTGGTCGAAAAGGCGTCGTCGCTGGCGCCCAACGATGCGTTCATCATGGATAGCGTGGGCTGGGTGAAGTACCGGCTCGGCGACACGTCGGATGCGATCAAGATCCTGCGTCGAGCCTACGACCTGCAGCCGAACGCGGAGATCGGCGCGCATCTCGGCGAAGTGCTGTGGAAGAGCGGCGATCAGGACCAGGCCCGCGCCGCATGGCGTGACGCACGCAAGCTCGAACCCGATAACGACACGCTCGTCAAGACGCTCAAACGTCTCCAGGTGAACGATCTCTGATGCATTTTTTCGCGCCTTTTTTCAGCCTGTTCCGCACCATCCGGGCGCCGCGCCGCGCGGCGCTCGTGCTTCCCACCCTCAGCGCCGCCGCGCTGCTTGCACTGGCGGGCTGCGCGAGCGTGAAGCCGCAAGGTCCGTCGCTGTCGAATGCGGCGACCGCCGTGACCGCGCAGACCACGCGTGCGTATCACGGCCGCTTCGCAGTGCAGTACAACGATCAGAACGGCACGCAGCGCGACGCGTACGGCAACTTCGACTGGCGCGAAACCGGCGACACCGTCACGCTGCAATTGCGCAATCCGCTCGGCTCGACGCTCGCGATCATCACGTCGTCGCCGGCATCGGCTACGCTCGAATTGCCGAACCGCCAGCCGCTCGTTGCAGACAACGTATCAACCTTGATGCAAAATGCGCTCGGCTTTGCGCTGCCGCTGGAAGGCTTGCGCTACTGGCTGCAGCCGTCGGTGGCGCCGACCTCGAAGGCCACCACCACGCCCGATCCTGAAGATCCGGCGCGCCTGAAAGAGATCCAGCAGGACGGCTGGACCATCGACTACGTCGCGTACGCGCAAGCACCGGCGACCGGCGTGAAGCGCGTCAATCTGGCGCGCGAAGAGCCGCCGCTCGGCATCAAGCTCGTGCTCGATCAATAGCATCGACAGTACCAACGGCACGAACAGCAACAACACAGCTTCACAGCACGCCTGACACTGCGCACTCATGACCGAAACAAACGATTCGCTGCGCGATTGCCTCGCCCCGGCGAAGCTCAATCTTTTCCTGCACATCACCGGCCGCCGGCCGGATGGCTATCACTCACTGCAGACGGTGTTCCAACTGCTCGACTGGGGTGACCGGCTGCATTTCACGCTGCGCACCGACGGGCAGATCAACCGCATCACCGACGTGCAAGACGTGCCGGCCGAACAGGACCTGACGGTGCGCGCGGCGCGGCTCCTGAAGGACCACACGGGCACCGGCGCAGGCGTCGACATCGAGATCGACAAGCGCCTGCCGATGGGCGCGGGCTTAGGCGGCGGCAGCTCCGATGCGGCCACCACGCTGCTCGCGCTAAACCGTCTTTGGCATCTCGATGTGCCGCGCATCGAACTGCAAGCGCTCGCACTACGTCTCGGTGCCGACGTGCCTTTTTTTGTTTTCGGAAAAAATGCGTTCGCAGAGGGTGTCGGCGAAGCGCTTCAGACGGTACAATTGCCGCCGCGTTATTTCCTTGTTGTGACGCCGAAAGTGCATGTCCCGACCGCAGCGATCTTCTCTGAAAAATCGTTGACAAGAGATTCGGAACACATCACAATTACGGACTTTCTTGCACAGCAAAACTTCAGCGCAGGATGGCCAGACGGATACGGCCGGAATGACATGCAGCAAGTTGTCGTGGGAAAATACGCGGAAGTCGCGCAGGTGTTGCGGTGGTTCGATAGTGTCACGAACAGCATCGCACCCGCGCGGATGACGGGATCGGGCGCAAGCGTGTTTGCAGCGTTCCGCAGTATCGGTGAAGCAGAGGCAGTGAAATCCAAACTGCCAACCGAATGGAACAGCGCAGTAACGGCAAGCCTGGATACGCATCCACTCTTCGGCTTCGCGTCATAAGGTTTTGCATCGCCGGGTGTTCCTACACATCCGTCGGGGCTCAAAGTTAGTGTAGGGGAGTCGCCAAGTTGGTTAAGGCACCGGATTTTGATTCCGGCATTCGAGGGTTCGAGTCCTTCCTCCCCTGCCAAAAATTCTCGCAGTTCCTCGCCTCCCACAGCCTGAAGCAGGTGCATGATGAGCAGCCATGACGGCCTGATGGTTTTTACTGGCAACGCAAATCCTGCGCTTGCACAGGAAGTCGTCAAGATCTTGGGTATTCCCCTCGGCAAAGCAATGGTCAGCCGGTTCTCCGATGGTGAGATCCAGGTCGAAATTCAGGAAAACGTGCGGGGCAAGGACGTGTTCGTCCTGCAGTCTACCTGTGCGCCGGCTAACGATAACCTGATGGAACTGATGATCATGGTCGATGCGCTCAAGCGCGCATCCGCCGGCCGGATCACCGCAGCCATCCCGTACTTCGGTTATGCGCGCCAGGATCGGCGCCCGCGTTCGGCACGTGTCGCGATTTCGGCCAAGGTCGTCGCGAACATGCTGGAAATCGCCGGCGTCGAGCGGATCATCACGATGGATCTGCACGCGGACCAGATTCAAGGCTTCTTCGACATCCCTGTCGATAATATTTACGCCACGCCGGTATTGCTCGGCGACCTGCGCAAACAGAACCACGAAAACCTGCTGGTGGTGTCGCCGGACGTCGGCGGTGTGGTACGTGCGCGGGCCTTGGCCAAGCAGTTGAACTGCGATCTCGCGATCATCGACAAGCGTCGTCCGAAAGCGAATGTCGCGGAAGTGATGAACATCATCGGTGAAGTCGAAGGCCGCATCTGCGTGATCATGGACGACATGGTCGACACCGCCGGCACGCTGTGCAAGGCCGCGCAGGTGCTGAAAGAACGCGGCGCGCTTCAGGTGTTCGCCTATGCGACGCACCCGGTGCTGTCGGGTGGCGCAGGCGAGCGTATCGCCGCATCGGCGCTCGACGAACTGGTCGTTACCGATACCATCCCGCTCGGCGAAGAAGCCCGTTCGTGCGCGAAGATCCGCTCGCTGACAAGCGCGGGTCTGCTGGCCGAAACCTTCTCGCGTATCCGTCGCGGCGACTCGGTGATGTCGCTGTTCGCGGAGAGCTAGGCAGAATTTGCAGGGGCGCCGCGCATCTTTGAATGCGCGGCGTTTTTGCACAATCGGCATGAACGGACGAAGGTTCATGCCGTCGAGTCCGGGACCTGAAGCCGGCAAGCAGCCAAGCTGCTATGAACGGCAACACGGTCCTTTTTTTACTGTCTGGTCGCGGGCAGTAGCATTGGAGAAACAAATGAAAGTCGTCGCTTTCGAGCGTAACCTGCAAGGTACGGGTGCGAGCCGCCGCCTGCGTAACTCGGGCAAGACCCCGGGTATCGTGTATGGCGCAAGCAATGAACCGCAACTGATCGAACTCGATCACAACGCGCTGTGGCACGCACTGAAGAAAGAAGTGTTCCACTCGTCGATTCTCGAACTGGAAGTGGCCGGCAAGTCGCAGCAAGTGCTGTTGCGCGACGTGCAATACCACCCGTTCCGTCAGCTCGTGCTGCACGTGGACTTCCAGCGTGTCGACCCGAACAAGAAGCTGCACACCAAGGTGCCGCTGCACTTCATGAACCAGGAATCGAATCCGGCCGTGAAGCTGTCGGGTGCCGTGATTTCGCACGTCGTGAACGAAATCGAAATCGAATGTCTGCCGGGCTCGCTGCCGGAATTCCTCGAAGTCGATCTGGCAACGATCGAAGCCGGTCACACGATGCACGCGAAGGACATCGCACTGCCGGCAGGCGTCGCGCTGACCGCGCACATCGAAGCGGAAAACCCGGTGATCGCATCGGCAACCATCCCGGCTGGCGCTGTGGCGGAAGATGCAGCGACGGGCGCAGGCGAAGCAGCCACCCCGGCCGCTTAAGTCGCATTTAGCGAACGATCCTCTCGATCCGTTCCAATGGAACGGACGACGTAACCCGCCGAGGTTCGCCTTGGCGGGTTTTTTTTCGCCTCTTTTGCATGTGAGACCCGCGCTGGCGCTGCAAACACGCACGCTTCGCGCGAGATTCGCGGCACAGTTCGCGGCTTTGTGCGAACCTGTGCGCGACCTTCCATGTTCAACTGCGCTGCGAGCAGCCTGCCCTGCCGCCGCTTTTCGACAAACATGATCAAGCTGATCGTTGGACTCGGTAACCCGGGCGCCGAATATTCCGCGACTCGCCATAACGCCGGCTTCTGGCTGGTCGATCTACTCGCGCGTGAAGCCGGTACAACGCTGCGCGACGAGCGGCGCTTTCATGGCTTCTACGCGAAAGCGCGCCTGCACGGCGAAGAAGTGCATCTGCTCGAACCGCAGACCTATATGAACCGCTCCGGCCAGTCGGTCGTCGCGCTCGCGCATTTCTTCAAGATCCTGCCGGACCAGATCCTGGTCGCGCACGACGAGCTCGATCTGCCGCCCGGTACCGTCAAGCTGAAGCTCGGCGGCGGCAGCGGCGGCCACAATGGGCTCAAGGATATTTCCGCGCATCTGACCACGCCGCAGTACTGGCGTCTGCGGATCGGCATTGGCCATCCGCGCGATCTGATTCCGGAAAGCGCGCGCGCCGGTGCGAAACCGGATGTCGCGAACTTCGTGCTGAAGCCGCCGCGCCGGGAAGAACAGGATGTGATCGACGCGTCGATCGAGCGCGCGCTGGCGGTGATGCCGCAGGTCGTCAAAGGCGAGCTCGAGCGCGCGATGATGCAACTGCACCGCAATCCGTAACGCGCGGTCGTCGACGTTCTCTGTACAAGCAATCGATTGGGAGGTCTCTTGAGCCGTTATTGGAGCGACATCGTTCACCGTCTGAAGCCGTATGTGCCGGGCGAGCAGCCGGCGCTTGCGCATCCGGTGAAGCTGAACACCAACGAGAATCCGTATCCGCCGTCGCCGGCTGTGCTGGCGGCGATTCGCGCCGAACTGGGCGACGCAGCCGAAGCGCTGCGCCGATATCCCGATCCGGTTGCACGCAAACTGCGCGAGACGGTTGCTGCGCACCACGGCTTGAAAACGGAGCAGGTATTCGCCGGCAACGGCTCCGACGAAGTGCTCGCGATGGTATTCCTCGCGTTGCTCAAGCACGAACTGCCGATCCTGTTCCCGGACATCACTTACAGCTTCTATCCGACCTACGCGCGGCTCTACGACATCGAGTACCGCACGGTGCCGCTCGACGCTTCGTTCGCGATCCGCATGAGCGACTACGCGGTGCCGAACGGCGGCATCGTGTTTCCGAATCCGAACGCGCCGACCGGGCTGGCGCTGCCGCTCGCGGATATCGAGCGGCTGCTGACGGCCAATAGCGAATCGGTGGTGATCGTCGACGAGGCATATGTCGACTTCGGCGCGCAGTCGGCCATCACGCTGGTCGACCGGTATCCGAACCTGCTGGTGGTGCACACGGTGTCGAAGTCGCGTTCGCTGGCGGGCATGCGGGTGGGCTTTGCGTTCGGCCATCCGGCCTTGATCGACGCGCTGGTGCGGGTGAAGGACAGCTTCAACTCGTATCCGCTCGATCGCCTCGCGCAGGCCGCGGCCACTGCGGCCTATGAAGACGATGCCTGGTTCCGCGATACCTGCGCGAAAGTGATCGCGAGCCGCGAGCGTTTGACGGCTGGTTTGACGGCGCTAGGTTTCGACGTGGTGCCGTCGTCGGCGAACTTCGTGTTTGCGCGCCACAGCGGCCACGATGCGGCAACGCTTGCGGCACGACTGAAGGAGCGGGAGATTTTTGTGCGGCACTTCAGTCTGCCGCGTGTGGACCAGCACCTGCGGATTTCGGTGGGCACCGATGCGGAATGCGACGTGTTGCTTGAAGCGTTGCGGGGGTTGCTCGACGGTTCGGCTGGCTGAAGAGCGGAAGAGCTAAAGAGCCAAAACCAATCGCCTGTCGCCAATCGAAGCGCAGATTCGCTCCAATGGGGCAATCTGCGCCAGCTACACCAGCGCGCTCAAGCTCAAGCACGCGTCAAACGCTCTTCGCCGCCTGCAGCGCACGATACTTCACCAGCAATTGCTCCGGTGTCTCCGCATGCTGCGGATCGCGCGGAATGCATTCGACCGGGCACACCTGCTGGCATTGCGGCTCATCGAAATGACCAACGCACTCGGTGCACTTGTTCGGATCGATCACATAGATGTCCGGGCCCATCGAGATGGCGTCGTTCGGGCACTCGGGCTCGCACACGTCGCAGTTGATGCACTCGTCGGTAATGATCAGGGCCATGCTTTTCTCACTTCCTGGCGGCGGCGTGCGGCGGATGACTTCCGCCGTGGGCGCGCCGCCTGCCTGCTTCGCGTCAAAACGCTAGTTTACGCGCGTTAAGGTTGGCTCGCCGACGGCTCCTGGCCGAGCGCGGCAACCTTGTCCTGCAGCCGCTTTTCCACCGAAGGAAACACGAACTTGCTGACGTCCCCGCCCAGTTGCGCAATTTCGCGGACGATCGTGCCCGAGATGAACTGGTACTGGTCGGACGGCGTCATAAACATCGTCTCGACGTCCGGCAGCAGGTAGCGGTTCATGCCCGCCATCTGGAACTCGTACTCGAAGTCGGAGACCGCGCGCAGGCCGCGCACGATCACGCGCGCGTTATTGCTGCGCACGAAGTCTTTCAGAAGCCCGTGGAAGCTCGCCACCTGCACGTTCGGATAATGGCCCAGCACCTCCCGCGCGATGTCGAGGCGTTCGTCTAGCGTGAAGAACGGCCGCTTGTTGCGGCTGTCGGCGACGCCCACCACCAGCGTGTCGAAGATGCTCGACGCGCGCCGCACGAGATCCTCGTGACCGCGCGTCAGCGGATCGAACGTACCCGGGTACACGGCGACTACCATGAACTTCTCCTCTCTTCAGACTAAAGGTGCGTGAGGCCGCGTCTGTCCGACGCGCTCATCGCCTGCCGCGCGCGTGACGACGCACTGCCGTCCGGCGCTTGTAATCGAACGCGCATTATTCCTCATTTTCGCGTTGCAGCAAATGATAGTGGACGGCACCCGCCTTCCCTTCCCGGACGATGCTCCAGCCCGCGAGCGCGGGCGTCTGTGCGATGTCGAGCGCAGTGCCGGCCTCGACGTACAGCGACCCGTCCGCGGCGATCAGCGGCACCGCCAGTTCGAGCGCGCGATCGAGCAGGTCCGCGCCGAATGGCGGATCGAGGAATACCACATCGAAGGAGCCGGGTGCGAGGCTGGCGGCGAGGCGCAGCGCGTCGGCTTCGGCGATCTCGATCGTGCGCGCCGCGAGCTTCGCCTGATTGGCGCGCAACTGCTCGGCCGCACGCGCATTGCGCTCGACCATCAGCACGCGCGCCGCGCCGCGCGAGGCCGCTTCGAAGCCCAGCGCGCCGCTGCCGGCGAACAGGTCCAGACAGCGCTGGCCGTCGAGGCGCTGGCCGAGCCAGTTGAACAAGGTTTCGCGCACACGGTCCGGCGTCGGCCGCAGGCCATCGAGATCGAGCACCGGCAGCGGCGTGCGCTTCCAGTCGCCGCCGATGATACGGATCGTGTGAGCCGGGCCGCCGCGGCCGGATGAGGTACTGCGTGCGCTGGATGAAGAGATACGGGACATGCGAATTTAATAAGCAAAACGCGAGATGAAACGCGAGGCAAAACGAACGCCCTGCGCTATGCACACAGGCTAAAGCGCCCACGTTACCACACGGGTATGCATGGCCCCGGACGGCACGCGGCGACGCGACCCCACGCGCCTGATAAAATGTGCGGCTCGCGAGCGCCTCGCCATGGCGCCGTGCCCGCATTCAATCCCGCTTGACGACGCGCCGGCCGCCGTTCGGGTCACATCCGGTATTTGTGACCTTGCCGGCGAAGTTCGGCGCGCACCTTCACCACACCCGCACATGTTTAGCTTTCTCAAACGATTCAGGGGTACCAAGGCGTCCGACGACGCGCCGGCGCAGGCTGACGTTGCGGCGCCGGAAGCGCCGACAGCCGAGGTTCCCGGTACGGCGGCCCCGGCGGCGCAGCAACGGACGGCTGAGGTCACGCAGGCCATGGCACCCGCCGCCCCGGCTGCGCCTGCCACAGCCGCCGCGGCGCCGACGCAGTCTCCAGCACCCGTGCCTGGTTCACCGACGGCCGCGCAAGACGCGCCGCAGCCGCTAGCCGCGACCACGCCGTCGCCCCCGTCCGCAGCAACACCGCAACCGCCCGCGCCATCGGCGCGGCCCGCCGCCCCGCAAGCGCAGCCCAGCCCCGCTGCTTTTACGGCAGCCGAGCCCGAATCCGTCGAAATCATCGCGCCGCCCGAGCCGGAGCCTGCCGCCAGACGCTCGTGGCTGTCACGCCTGAAGACGGGCCTGTCGAAGACCGGCTCGAGCATCACAGGTATTTTCGTCAACACGAAAATCGACGAAGACCTGTACGAAGAGCTCGAAACCGCGCTGCTGATGTCCGACGCCGGCGTGGACGCCACCGAATTCCTGCTCGAAGCGCTGCGCGAGAAAGTCCGCGTAGAGCGCCTCACCGATCCGCAGCAAGTGAAAACCGCATTGCGCGACCTGCTGGTCGGCCTGTTGAAACCGCTGGAAAAATCGCTGGTGCTGGGCCGCAATCAGCCGCTCGTGATGATGATCGCGGGGGTCAACGGTGCCGGCAAAACGACCAGCATCGGCAAGCTCGCAAAGCATCTGCAGCGCTTCGATCAATCGGTGCTGCTCGCGGCCGGCGATACGTTCCGCGCCGCCGCGCGCGAGCAGCTCGCGATCTGGGGCGAGCGCAACAACGTGACGGTCGTATCGCAGGAAAGCGGCGACCCGGCCGCGGTGATTTTCGATGCGGTCGGCGCCGCGCGCGCACGCAAGATCGACGTGCTGATGGCCGACACCGCAGGCCGTCTGCCGACGCAGCTGCATTTGATGGAAGAGTTGCGCAAGGTAAAGCGCGTAGTCGGCAAGGCGCTCGAAGGCGCGCCGCACGAAGTGCTGCTCGTGATCGACGCAAACACCGGCCAGAACGCGCTTGCACAGGTCAAGGCATTCGACGACGCGCTAGGCCTCACCGGCCTGATCGTCACCAAGCTCGACGGCACCGCGAAAGGCGGCATCCTCGCGGCGATCGCGCGGCAACGGCCGGTGCCGGTGTATTTCATCGGCGTCGGCGAGAAGGTCGAAGATCTGCAGCCGTTCAGCGCAGAAGAATTCTGCGACGCGTTACTCAGCAGTTGAACTGGGAACTGAGGCTTGCAAGAGCGAAAAAACGGCGGAAACCCGCCGTTTTTTTCGTCTGGCCGCGGCGAGTCAACGCCGCATCACCGCATCACGGCACGGCAGCGCTCCGCCGCATGCTTCGCGCTATCACTCGGCATCGGGCTGCGCGCCCGGCGCCGCGTTCGCAAACGCCGGCAGTTGCATCGCATGTTGGTAAATGCGCTGGAGCGTCGGATACGCGCTCATATCCACCTCGAAGCGCAGCGCATTGAACACCTGCGGCGCAAGACACACATCCGCGAAGGTCGGCATATCGGCAAAGCAAAACGTACCGGCGCGGCCCTCGGCATTCAGATGCTCTTCGAGCGCCGCAAAGCCCGAGCGGATCCAGTGCTGGTACCACTCGTTCTTCGCCTCCTCACTGACGCCGATCGTGTGCTTCAGATACTTCAGCACGCGCAGATTGTTCAGCGGGTGAATGTCGCAAGCCAGCTGCAGCGCGATACCACGCACATATGCGCGATCGCCCGGCGCGGCCGGCAACAGCGGCGGTTGCGGATACGTTTCCTCCAGATACTCGAGCATCGCCAGCGACTGTTGCAGCGTGTCGCCGTCGTCGATCAGTGTCGGCACCACCGCGTCGTGATTGAGCTGCCGATACTCCGGCTTGAACTGCTCGCCGCCGCTGCGCAACAGATGCACCGGCACGTAGTCGTACGGCAAGCCCTTCAGGTTCAGCGCAATGCGCACGCGATACGAAGCCGAACTGCGAAAGTAGCTGTAAAGCTTCATTGTTGTGTCTCCTCCCCCGCCAGCAACATCAGACGACGCGCACGTTGAACTCGTCGAGTCCGTCGACACCGCCCTTCATCAGATCGCCCTTTGCCACCGCGCCGACACCTTCCGGCGTACCGGTGAAAATCAGGTCGCCCGGCTGCAGTTCGAACAGCGTCGACAGATACGCGATCGTCTCGGCCACCGACCAGATCAGTTGCGACACGTCGGAGCGCTGCTTCTCTGCGCCGTTCACCGACAACCAGATCGCGCCCTTGCCGACATGACCGACCTTCGACACCGGATGGATCGGCCCGAGCGGTGCCGAATAATCGAAGCCTTTGGCGGTATCCCACGGACGGCCGAGCTTCTTCGCTTCGGCCTGCAGGTCGCGGCGCGTCATGTCGAGACCGAGCGCGTAGCCATACACGTGATCGAGCGCGCTTTCGACGGAGATATCCTTACCGGGCTTGCCGATCGCCGCGACCATTTCCATTTCGAAATGCATGTTGCTGGTCTGCGACGGGTACGGCAGTTCGCCGGTTGCGCCGGGCGCTACGTACAGCACCGCGTCGGCAGGCTTGCAGAAGAAGAACGGCGGTTCACGGTTCGGATCGTGGCCCATCTCGCGCGCGTGCGCTTCGTAGTTGCGGCCGACACAGTAGATGCGGCGCACCGCGAATTGATCGCTCGTGCCGACCACCGGCACACCGACGACTGCCGGCGGCGTAAAGACGTAACCCATTCCGTTCTCTCCGTATTCAATTTGAAAGCCGCGAGTGCGGCGGCTGAACCATGCAAAAGTGCGAGTGTAACGCGCTGAATTGACGCATGCGCGGGCTTTGCGGCTTGTTGGGTGCGGAACGCGTTACCGCGGATTGTGCTGGCGGGGTGTGGCGTGTGGCGTGTGGCGTGTGGCGTGTGGCGTGTGGCGTGCGGCGTGCGGCGTGTGGCGTGCGGCGTGCGGCGTGCGGCGTGCGGCGTGCGCGGCGTGCGGCGTGCGCGGCACGCGGCCTACGCGTTACGGCCTGCGGTCCTGTGGCAAGCGGCAAGCGGCAAGCGGCAAGCGGCAAGCGGCGCGTTGTAGCGCGAGCGGGCAAGCCGGGGCGGCGCGTCGTGCGATACTCGGCCTATTCCGATGCGCCGAACGCGGTGCGGCTGTTCGTGCAGAACACGCGCAGCACACACCACCATTTCGGCCGACACTACCCGCAGTACCTCAATCGATTGCGCGAAATGAACGATTCCGCCGACACCTCCGTTACCCCTTTCCCGTGCGCCCGCTTCATCAAGGAAATCGGCCGTGGCCCGCACGGTGCCCGCGCGCTGCCCCCGGAGGACACGCGTGAGCTCTACACCGCGATGCTCGACGGCCGCGTCTCGGACCTCGAACTCGGCGCGGTGCTACTTGCCTATCGTTTGAAAGGCGAGTCGGCCGACGAGCTCGCCGCGATGCTCAGTGCCGCGCACGCTTCGTTCAAGCCGCTCACCGTTGCAACCGGCAACGGCGCGCCGGGCGCAGTGTCGATTCCGAGCTACAACGGCTCACGCAAGCAACCGAACCTCGTGCCGTTGCTCGCCCTGCTGCTCGCCCGCGAAGGCGTACCGGTGCTGGTCCACGGCGTCACCGAAGATCCGGGCCGCGTGACGAGCGCCGAAATCTTCGCGCATCTGCAGGTCGCCGCTGCGCAAACGCATGGCGACATCGAAGCATCGCTCGCCACGCAACGGGTCGCTTTCGCGCCGCTCGCGACGCTCGCGCCAAAGCTCGCGCGCTTGCTCGCGCTGCGCCGCCGGATGGGCGTGCGCAACTCCACACACACACTGGTCAAGATTCTGCAGCCGTTCGCGCCGCCGGCGCTGCGGCTCGTCAACTACACGCATCCGCCGTATCGCGACAGCCTGACGCAGTTGTTCGTCGCGCATCCCGAGGCCGCGGCAGGTGGCGCGCTGCTCGCGCGCGGCACCGAAGGCGAAGCAGTGGCCGATACGCGCCGCCAGGTGCAGGTCGACTGGCTGCATGACGGCGTGTGCGACACGCTGGTCGCGCCCGAGCACTCATCGGCGGATGCGCCGCCGGTCGAATTGCCCGAAGGCCGCGAAGCCGCCACCACCGCCGCGTGGATTGCGCAGGTTCTGCGCGGCGCGGCGCCGGTGCCCGCGGCAATCGCCCGCCAGGTCGAATTGATCGTCGATATCGCGAAGAAGACCGCCTGACGCGGCCCGGGCGGCCGGCAGCGCGCCTCTGACGCACTCCGCCGGCTGCCCGACGGTTGACAGACTCGCACAGGCTGGCATACATTGCGCAGATGCGTTCCTTTCCGAACACCCTCCGAATTACCCTCGGTCGCCTAGCGCGGCCTCTATCGCTACGTCTAGCGTAAGCAAGGCGTAGCGCCGCTCGCGTCGGGTCCCAGCCTGGCAAACGTGCGGTCCTCCCAGCAGTTCCCGCAGCTCCGTTTCACCCCAAACCGTAGTTCCTTCACCACCTGTAGTCGTCTGTGCTCGTCCGTTTACCGCTCGGATGAGTCTGCGAGGGTCACATGCACGTTGCTTGGGCAGCAAACCTGATCGTTACCGGCGTCATCATCGCCATGACGTTCTTCTTTCGCGCCCGTTCGTTGTTGCCGCTAGCGCCGGTGCGCATCACCGGTACGCGGCACGTGCATGCGTGGCATCACGCCAGCCGCTCGACGCCACACCCCTTTGCATACGACTAAACGAACGAGGCTTACATCATGTTGCGCACCCCTGCTGAGAAATACCGACCGTTTCCCGCCGTCCGCCTGACCGGCCGCCGATGGCCCAGCCGCACGATCGAGCACGCGCCGATCTGGATGAACACCGACTTGCGCGACGGCAACCAGTCGCTGATCGAGCCGATGAACATCGCGCAGAAGCTCGAATTCTTCGAGATGCTCGTCGCGATCGGCTTCAAGGAAATCGAAGTCGGATTTCCGTCCGCCTCGCAGACCGACTTCGATTTCGTTCGCAAGCTGATCGACGAACAGCGCATCCCCGACGACGTCACCATCGAAGTGCTCGTGCAGTCGCGTGAAGATCTGATCGCGCGCACTTTCGATGCGCTCGAAGGCGTGCCGCGCGCGATCGTGCATCTGTACAACGCGATTGCGCCGTCGTTCCGCAAGATCGTGTTCAACCAGACGCAAGAGCAGGTGAAGGCGCTCGCAGTCGAAGGCACGCGGATGATCCGCGCCTATGCCGATGCGCGGCCGCAGACGCGCTGGACGTATCAGTACTCGCCCGAGACGTTCAGCATGACCGAGTTGCCGTTCGCGCGCGAAGTCTGCGACGCGGTCGCGCAAACGTGGCGTCCAACGCGCGATCACAAGATGATCGTCAACCTGCCGGCCACCGTCGAAGCGGCCACGCCCAACGTCTATGCAGACCAGATCGAATGGATGGACCGCAACCTCGGCTATCGCGATTGCATCGTGTTGTCAGTGCACCCGCATAACGATCGCGGCACCGCGGTGGCGGCCGCCGAACTCGCGCTGATGGCCGGCGCCGACCGCATCGAAGGCTGTCTGTTTGGTAACGGCGAGCGCACCGGCAACGTCGATCTCGTCACGCTCGCGTTGAACCTTTATACGCAAGGCATCGACCCGGGCCTCGATTTCTCCGACGTCGATGCGGTCCGCCGCGTAGTCGAGCGCTGCAACCAGATTCCGGTGCATCCGCGCCATCCGTATGCGGGCGACCTCGTCCACACGGCGTTCTCCGGCTCGCATCAGGATGCGATCCGCAAGGGCCTCGCGCAGCAGGCGCCGGACGCGCTCTGGGAAGTCCCCTACTTGCCGATCGACCCAGCCGACATCGGCCGCAGCTACGACGCCGTGATCCGCGTGAACAGCCAGTCGGGCAAGGGCGGCGCGACCTATCTGCTCGAACGCGGTCTTGGCTTTGCGCCGCCGCGCCGCGTGCAGATCGAGTTCAGCCACGCGGTCCAGGCGCTCGCCGATCAATCTGGCGCCGAGGTGAGCGCGGATGCGATCTGTGCGCTGTTCGCGCGCGAGTACTTCGAAGTTGAGGGGCCGGCACGGCGCGTCGATGCGAACACGGCGCGCTGGGAAGGCCGCGAAGTGCGCGTCGCCGCTGCCCGGCCGGACGGCGCGAACGGCCACGAAACCTACGCTCAGGCATTTGCCGATGAAATCGCGCGCGTGTCGTCGCAGCGTATCGAGATCACGTCGTGCGAGACCGTGCGCGCCGGCGATGGACGTATTGCGGTGTTCGTCGGCTGTCGTGTCGGCGACGAGGCGCTGCGCTACGGCGCCGGTGTCGCAGCCGACGCGGCGACGGCAGTGGTCGAGGCGGTCGTCAGCGGATTGAACCGGTCCGTCTGGCCGACACTCGAGCGCAAGGTCGCAGCGTGAGTGCCAACTGGGCACAACCGCAGGAATGAAAACGTAAGGAAAAAGCAGAAGACGCGGCAGGCAATGCACGTTGCACGCGGGCAGTCCCGATCGGACGGCCCGCGGGAACCAACGCCTACGAGGCGAATCCGACAGGAATGAAAGCCATCGCCATCATTCCAGCGCGCAACGGGTTGCCTGCCATGCGATCAGCCGCCACTGCCCTTCTTCCTGCGCCTGAATCGCCGTGTACGCAATCGGAAACAGCAACGCGCCGTTGTTCGCTTCCATCTCGATCAGCGCGCGGCCTGTCACCACACAGGTCTCGCGCCCGACCGGCAGCACATCCTGCGACTGGATCTCGATCTGGCGATAGCGGCGGCGCCCGGCGGTGATCGCGTCGATGAATTGCTGCTTGGTCTCGCGCTTGCCGTTCGTATGGACGTAGATCACGTTATCCGACAGCAGCGCGTCGAGCTGCGGCCCGTTGCCATCGACCATTGCACGAAAGCGCTCGCGTTCCAGCCCGCGAATCGCATCGATCACTTTTGCGGCCATCGCATTCGCCCCCTTCTCTACCAGAGCCGAAAGCGGCCGCGGTCGTCAGAAGTTGTACTGCACGTAGATTTGCTGGAAATTTATACCAGGATTCGGCTCTTTGATACTAGCGTTCGATTCGTGCTGAAAACGATAGCCGACCTGATACTGCTGCCGGTTGCCGAACGCCGCGCCCACGCCGACCATGTCCGCGAACTGGAACGCCGAGCTCAGCGTATAGCCGTCCGAGATGCGCGGGTGCGTAATCAGCCGCACGCCGACGCCCGCTTCGATATACGGCCGGATCAAACCGCTGCCCTTGATGAAGCGGAACACCGGCGTCACGCCGAACTCGCCGATGTTGTCGTGGCGGTTGCCCTCATCGGTATGCCACCACGCAGCGTGCGCTTCGCCGACCAGCGAGAAGTGCCAGTCTCCGATATACCACCAGGTGAGGTTGGGGTCCCAGACGAACCCAAGATCGCCTTTGCGAACGTGGTGGTCTGCGAGACCGCCTGCTAACTGAACGCCGAACTGGTCGGCGCTTGCCATGCCGGAAATGCCGAGGAAACTTGCAGCACAGATGCTTTTTAGTGTCAGGTCACGCAAAAACGCTTTCTTTTTGTTCATCGGATGCCCTGGATTGGCAGGTTGAACGTTGAGCCGGGGGAAGAATGACGATTTTAGAGATAAGAGAAGCCATCAGACCCTCTAAAAACATGTCAGCCGTCGCAATTACTTCCCTCTAATAGTGAAAAAATCATGTGCGCGGAAATACCTGACGCGCATTGGGGCTAAATCGTACTCTGCTGGGGAACATTACGCAGAAACGGTACAATGCTATCGAAACATGAATTTTGATAGCAACTCGGGAACTTGGAAGACCCTACAGGTTCTAAGAATTAGCACTCGGTATTTGAGAGTGCTAACATCCACAGACGCCGTTCCGAACGGCGTTTTGTCTGACCCAAAGGAGTACGCTACGTGAGCAACACAATGACCCTCCCGAATATTCTCAGCCCGTCGTCGGCTAAGGCCGCTTCGGCAGGTGCACTGGCGCTCTCGCACGCTTCGCTTCTGCCCGGACAGCTGGGCAACATCGACGCCTACATCCAGGCCGTCAATCGGATTCCGATGCTGACGCCGGCAGAAGAGCGGCAGTTCGCCACGGAGTTTCGCGAGCAGAACAATCTCGAATCGGCGCGTCGTCTGGTGCTGTCGCACTTACGGCTGGTGGTGTCGATCGCGCGCAACTATCTCGGCTATGGTTTGCCGCACGCCGACCTGATTCAGGAAGGCAACATCGGCCTGATGAAGGCAGTGAAACGCTTCGACCCGGAGCAGAACGTCCGCCTCGTGTCGTATGCGATGCACTGGATCAAGGCGGAAATTCACGAATACATCCTGCGCAACTGGCGCATGGTGAAGGTCGCGACCACGAAGGCGCAGCGCAAGCTGTTCTTCAATCTGCGTAGCCACAAGCAGACGCTCGCGGCGTTCACACCGGACGAAATCGAAGGCCTCGCGAAAGAGCTGAACGTGAAGCGCGAAGAAGTGGCCGAAATGGAAACGCGTCTGTCCGGCGGCGATATCGCGCTGGAAGGCCAGGTGGAGGACGGCGAAGAGTCGTACGCGCCGATCGCCTATCTGGCCGATTCGCACAGCGAGCCGACTGCCGTGCTGGCCGCACGTCAGCGCGACAAGTTGCATAGTGACGGGATTGCCAGTGCGCTCGAATCGCTGGACGCGCGCAGCCGCCGCATCATCGAGGCACGCTGGCTGCAAGTCGCGGATGACGGCTCGGGTGGTTCGACGCTGCATGAACTGGCCGACGAATTCGGCGTGTCGGCCGAACGCATCCGCCAGATCGAAGCAAGTGCGATGAAGAAAATGCGCGGCGCGCTGGCTGAATACGCGTAACGCATCAGCGCCGGACACCTTCCGGCACATTGACCGAAGTGTGCAGTGAGCATCGAATGAAGCCCTGCCGTCGCAAGACGGCAGGGCTTTTTTATCGCCTGCGAGCTCGACGGCGGCATTCGGCTGCGTTCTGCGACGTTGCGTTTCCTTGACGTATCGCAAGCCGCGTCACAATACTTGAGTCACCTGTCCCTCTTCGCGACCCATTGCCGCAGCGCGGCACGCGCATTGCGGCAAGCCCGCTCCTAGAATCGTTATGCATTCGCCGACGCCCTTTCACAGGGCCGGCAACTGGCCGGAAGCCTGGCGATCTCACGTTGCCAACAACCGAACATGACCATAACGCTGAATCATAGGAATCCTTTTCGTGCCGCGTGCATCAAGTGCGTCGCACGCATCGTCAGATGGGCCCGCGGCCCGACCTTCGGGCGCGACATCGCGCTCGTCCTCGCGATCAAATTCGTGCTGCTGATCGCGCTCAAGCTCGCCTTCTTCAATCATCCGCAGGCGCAGCATATGTCGCTGCCACCCGCCCAGGTCGCTCAGGCACTGCTGTCGGTGCCGGCATCGAATCCATCAGAAGTCAGAAGGTGATCACCATGCCCACTAGCGACGTCGTCGACCTCTCGCGTCTGCAGTTCGCCATCACGGCGCTCTACCACTTCCTGTTCGTGCCGCTCACGCTTGGGCTGTCATGGCTGCTCGTCATCATGGAGTCGGTCTACGTGATGACCGGCAAGCAGATCTACAAGGACATGACCCAGTTCTGGGGCAAGCTGTTCGGCATCAACTTCGCAATGGGCGTGACCACCGGCCTCACGCTCGAATTTCAGTTCGGGACCAACTGGTCGTATTACTCGCATTACGTCGGCGATATCTTTGGCGTGCCGCTTGCCGTCGAAGGGCTGATGGCGTTTTTCCTCGAATCGACCTTCGTCGGGCTGTTCTTCTTCGGCTGGAGCCGGCTCTCGCGTGTGCAGCATCTCGTCGTCACGTTTCTCGTCGCGCTTGGTTCGAACCTTTCGGCGTTGTGGATTCTGGTCGCCAATGGCTGGATGAACAATCCGGTCGGCGCGGAATTCAACTACGAGACGATGCGCATGGAGCTCGCGAACCTGTCCGACGTGCTGTTCAACCCTGTCGCGCAGGTGAAGTTCGTACATACGGTGTCCGCGGGTTATGTCACGGCATCGATGTTCGTGCTCGGCGTGTCGTCGTGGTATCTGCTCAAGCGCCGCGACATCGAGTTTGCGCTGCGATCGTTTGCGATTGCGGCGGGCTTCGGTCTTGCCTCGACGCTCTGTGTGATCGTACTCGGCGATGAATCCGGCTATCGCACCGGCGAAGTCCAGCAGGTCAAGCTCGCCGCCATCGAATCCGAATGGGAAACCGCGCCGGCGCCCGCGCCGTTCACGATCATCGGTATTCCGAACCAGCAGGAAGAGCGCACCGACTACGCGATCCGCATTCCATACCTGCTTGGCATCATCGCGACACGCACGCTAGACGAGCCGGTAGTCGGTCTGAAAGAGTTGATGGCACGCTACGAGGGCCGCATCAAAAACGGCATGACCGCGTACGGCGCGCTGCAAAAACTGAAACAGGGCGACACCAGCGATGCCGTGCGCGCCACCTTCGACGCCCATAGGCAGGACCTCGGCTACGGCCTGCTGCTCAAGCAGTTCACGCCGAACGTGACCGACGCATCCCCCGAGCAGATCAAACAGGCCGCGAAGAAGACGATCCCACCGGTCGCGCCGGTGTTCTTCTCGTTCCGGCTGATGGTGGGCCTCGGCATCCTGTTCCTCGCGACCTTCGTGCTGGCGTTCTGGTTCTGCGCGCAACGCTCGCTGCTGCTGCAAAGCCGCCGCTGGTTCCTGCGCTGGGCCGTATGGGCGATCCCGCTGCCGTGGCTGGCCGCCGAGTTCGGCTGGATCGTCGCCGAAGTGGGCCGCCAGCCGTGGACCATCGCCGGCATTCTGCCGACCTCGCTGTCCGCATCGAGCCTCACTGCCGGCGATCTGTATCTGAGCCTCGCGGGCTTCGTCGTGTTCTACACCGTGCTTTTCATCATCGAGATCATGCTGATGTTCAAGTACGCGCGGCTCGGGCCGTCGTCGCTGCACACCGGGCGATATCACCACGAACTGCCGCCGCAACAGCAAGCGAGCGCGCCGACTACCGCCTGATACGCGACGCCCCACCGCTTACGGAAAAAACCATCATGGACTACGCAACTCTCAAACTGATCTGGTGGGTGCTGATCGGCGCGCTGCTGCTCGGCTTCGCGCTGACCGACGGCTTCGACATGGGCGCCGCGATCCTGCTGCCGTTCATCGGCAAGACGGACAGCGAACGGCGCATTGTCGTCAATACGGTCGGCGCGACGTGGGAAGGCAACCAGGTCTGGCTGGTCACGGCCGGCGGCGCGATGTTCGCCGCATGGCCGCTGGTCTATGCCGCATCGTTCTCGGGGTTCTACTTCGCGATGCTGCTGGTGCTGTTCGCGTTGTTCTTCCGGCCGGTCGGCTTCGACTACCGCGGCAAGCGCGAACACCCCGGCTGGCGCAGCGCGTGGGACTGGGCACTGTTCGCCGGCGGCTTCGTGCCGGCGCTGGTGTTCGGCATCGCGTTCGGCAATCTGCTGCAGGGCGTGCCGTTCGCATTCGATCAGGATTTACGCGTCACGTATCACGGCAGTTTCTTTGCGTTGCTCAATCCGTTCGCGCTGCTGTGTGGGCTTGTCAGCGTGTCGATGCTGGCTGCGCACGGCGCCGCGTTCGTGCGGATGAAAACCGATGGCGTGGTCGCCGGCCGCGCGGCGCGGGCGCTGCGCGTCACGGCGCTGGTCGCGTTCGTGCTGTTTCTGATCGCCGGTGTGCTGATCGCGACGGTAATCGGCGGATATCAGATCGTCGATGCCGCGCCGCTCGACGCCGTATCGAATCCGCTTCTCAAAAGCGTGACCGGCGCACCGGGCTTGTGGCTGACGAACTACGACACGTATCCATGGATGATCGCAGCGCCCGTCGCTGGCCTCGCCGGTGCGTTGCTCGCGGCACTGCTTGCGACCTCGCGCTTCGAAATCTGCGCGTTTCTCGCGACCTCGCTGATGGTGATCGGCGTGATTCTGACGGCGGGTTTCTCGATGTTCCCGTTCCTCATGCCGTCGTCGCTGGATGGTCGCAGCAGCCTGACGCTATGGGATTCGACCTCGAGCCGCATGACGCTGCAAATCATGCTGATCGCCGTGCTCATTTTCCTGCCGATCGTGCTCATCTATACGAGCTGGGTGTATCGCGTGATGCGCGGCAAGGTCACGGCGGAAGCGCTCGAAAAGAACAGCCATTCGATGTACTGACGCGTGCAGCAGCGCGTCGCAGTCTATTTCAAACCGCACTACCGGGAGCACATGATGTGGTATTTCAGCTGGATTCTTGGCATCGGTGTCGCGCTTGCTTTCGGCATCGTCAATGCGTTGTGGCTCGAAGCGGGCGGCGCGTCTGAGGTGTCCGATGCGTCAAAAGCGAAGCAATAACGGCTGACGCAAAACTGAATCAGCCGCGGCTCATCGACACGCAACGCTGATCACCTGCATCGCGCGACAAGCGCATCGCCACCACAAACGCAGCGGCAGACACAACGGACACAACCAGAACGGTCCACTCGACCGGCACATAGTTGTGTCCCGTTGCCCAGATCGCCGCAGCGGAGATCGGTGCGATGCCCTTGGCGATGTTCGACGGCATCGAAAGCAGACCGCTCACCGCGCCATAGCCTTCGGTCCACATCACGTCTTGCACGATGGTGCCGCGCAAGATGGTCATCATTCCGTTTGCACCGCCATAGACGATCGCAAACAGAATCAGCAAGGCGCCCGATGTGCCGGCAAACATCAGCACCACGACCGATGCAGGAAACGCTGTCGTAATCACGATGCCCATCGTCGATGGCCGAACCGTGCGGCCGATCGTGAACCAGAGGATCCGCGCAAGCACCTGCGCGGGCCCGATGACCGCCATCGTCGCAACGATCAGCGAAGGCGCGACGTGGCGCGCAGCCATCAGCGGCACCAGATGGAAGGTCAATGCGGCGAAGGTTGCATAGTAGGCGGTGAAGCAGGCGGCGAGCGCCCAGAAGGTCGGCGTCCGGAGTGCGCGCTGGGTGGCCGCGGCGTTCACCGCCTTGGTCGCGCTGCGTTCCTCCTGATGTCCAGCATGGCGCCGGTCGCGACCGATCGCCAGCGCATTGAACGGCAGGCAAATCGCCAGATTGATCGAAGCAAGCGCCAATAACGCTTCGCGCCAGCCAAGCATGTCGACAAGGCTATGCGTAAGCGGAATGAAGACGGTGCTGGCAAACCCGCCAACCAAGGTGATCAGCGTGATCCGCTTGCGAAAGCTGTCTGGAAAATTGCGCGTGACGATAGCGAATACGGGATCGTAGAGCGTCGCGGCCATCGCCACGCCGAGGCCGGTCCAGGCGACGAACAGCGTGACGAGGCTATGTGCCTGCGACCACAGGACGAGCATGGCCGAGGCGAGCACAGCGCCGGCGCACATCACCTTGCGCCCGTGGCCGTGATCGATCCAGATGCCGATCGGCCATGCGGCAACGCCCGACACCAGCAACCCGACCGACAGCGCCGCGTCGGTGGCCGTGCGGCTCCATCCCATCGTACTTTCCATCGGCACGACAAAGAGCGAAAACGCGTAGTAGACCGCGCCCCACGAAACCAGCTGCGCCGCTGCTAGTGTCCACGTCTGAAGCTGACCGTGGAAGATGCCATCATTCTGTTTCATCTTCGTCTGCATCGACACTGGCGGTCATCCCGGTGTTCATCGCAGCCGCAGCGAGTGCCGTTGCCACAACCGGATTCGCTTCTTTCCGCTCGCTATACCGGTCGGTCAGATAGTCTGACCGGTCCCGTATGAGCAGCGTGAACTTGAACAGTTCCTCCATCACATCCACTACCCGATCGTAGTATGCCGATGGCTTCATGCGTCCATGTGCATCGAATTCCTGATAGGCCTTCGCAACCGACGACTGGTTGGGAATCGTCACCATCCTCATCCAGCGCCCCAGAATGCGCAGCGAGTTGACCGCATTGAACGATTGCGATCCGCCGCACACCTGCATCACCGCGAGCGTACGACCCTGGGTGGGGCGCACCCCTTTGCTCTCGAGTGGCAGCCAGTCGATCTGGTTCTTGAAAACCGCCGTCAGGTTGCCATGGCGTTCGGGACTGCACCACACCTGCCCTTCCGACCACTCCGACAGCTTGCGCAGCTCAACGACCTTTGCATGATCAGCTGCTTCACTATCAGCAAGCGGCAGCCCGTGAGGATCGAATACGCGCGTCTGCGCACCGAGATGCTTCAGGATTCTTTCCGCTTCCAGCGTGAGCAACCGGCTATACGACGTCGGCCGCAGCGAACCATAGAGCAGCAGAATGCGCGGAGCGTGATGTGAAACCGTCGAAGGTTCGAGCTTGCGAAGATCGGGCGGATCGAGGTGCGCAAAGCTGATGTTCGGCAATTCCGGCGTTGTCATTGGCTGATCCTGCGTCCATCGGCATCGACGACCCGCTCGCCATCCTCTTTCGTAAATGCGCGTTGCTGCCTCTCCGGCAGAATGTCCAGCACCATCTCAGATGGCCGACATAGTCGAACGCCGAGAGGCGTCACGACGAAAGGACGATTGATCAGGATCGGATGCGAGAGCATCGCATCAAGCAACTGCTCGTCAGTCAGGGCTTCATCCTGCAAACCCAGTTCGGCGTAAGGCGTCCCTTTCTCACGTAGCGCCGCACGCACGGTCAGCCCGGCACTGGCAATCAGCTGCCTGAGAGTCGCCTTGTCCGGCGGGTGGCCCAGATACTCGACTACCTTGGGTTCCAAGCCTGCATTCCGGATCATCGCGAGTGTGTTGCGCGAGGTTCCACATGCAGGGTTGTGATAAATCGTGACGCTCATCCTATTTGCTCCTGCGGCCTGTGGCCGCTTCGTACCATGGCTGCGAGCGGTTTACCACGCCAACCACCAACAACATGACCGGCACTTCGATCAGTACCCCGACCACCGTTGCCAGCGCCGCGCCGGAATGAAAACCGAACAGGCTGATCGCAGTGGCCACGGCCAGTTCGAAGAAGTTGCTGGCGCCGATCAGACTCGATGGCCCCGCAACGCAATGGGCGACGCCGAGACGGCGATTCAGCACATAGGCAAGACCGGAATTGACGAACACCTGGATCAGGATCGGCACCGCGAGCATCGCGATAACCAGTGGTTCCTTGACGATGGCCTGCCCCTGAAAAGCGAACAGCAGTACGAGCGTGGCGAGAAGCGCGCTGATCGAATACGGACCTAGGCGAGCCACGGCTTTCCTGAAGTTCGCTTCTCCCGCGCCCAGTAGGCGTCGCCTCAACAGCTGCGCGATGATCACCGGGACCACGATATACAGTCCCACCGAGATGATCAGCGTATCCCATGGCACCGTAATCGCCGAGAGGCCGAGCAGAAGCGCGACGAGCGGCGCAAAAGCCACGATCATGATCGAGTCGTTGAGCGCAACCTGCGACAGAGTGAAGTAGGGGTCCCCCTTGCAGAGCTGCGACCAGACGAAGACCATCGCCGTGCAAGGCGCCGCGGCCAGCAGAATGAGGCCGGCGATGTAGCTGTCGAGCTGTTCAGCCGGCAGCCAGCTGGCAAACACGTGCCGGATAAAGATCCACCCAAGCAGCGCCATCGAGAACGGTTTGACCAGCCAGTTGACAAATAGCGTCACACCGATTCCACGCCACTGGCTCCTGACCTGGCTCATGGCCGCGAAATCGATCTTGACCAGCATCGGGATGATCATCACCCAGATCAGCACGCCGACGGGCAGGTTGACGTGCGCGACCTCCATCCGCCCGATCATCTGAAACAGCTGCGGCAAAGCCTCACCACAGAGGATGCCGCCTACGATGCAAAGCCCGACCCAGACCGTCAGATACCGCTCGAAAAAGCCTATCGCCGGCGCTGCGCCGGCGCTCGCTACGTTACCGCTGCTCATGTGATTCCTCTGTCGGCCGCTCACCGATCGCACGCATCTCGCGCTGGATCGCGTTGCTGTCCAGACCATGCAGAGGCAGAGCCACAAACTGGCTGACCCGATTCAATATCTGGCGATAGACCTTGCTAAAGACCTTCCGCTTGTCCTCGTCGCTGCCCTCGAAAGCGGCCGGGTCTTCAAAACCCCAGTGAGCCGTCATCGGCTTGCCCGGCCAGATCGGACAAACTTCACCCGCGGCCTGATCGCACACCGTGATGACGAAATCCATCTGCGGCGCACCTGGCGCCGCAAATTCGTCCCAGCTCTTACTGCGCAGCCGCGACGTGTCATAACCAAGCGCGTCGCATCGCTCGAGCGCGAACGGATTGACCGCGCCCGACGGATGGCTGCCGGCGCTGTATGCGTGGAATCTGCCTTTGCCAAGCACATTGAACAGTGCCTCGGCCATGACGCTGCGCGCGCTATTGCCCGTACACAGGATCAGGACCGACCACGTTTTCTCGCTCACGCGCGGCTCCCGAATGCGACAACGGATTCAACGGGTGCGCAACATGCGGCGCTTGTCTGCATCGGCTCACGCGACTCGCCGTAGACAGGCGCCGATTCCAGCGTGCGAAACGTCTCCCACGCAACGCCTTGCGGATCGACAGTCCATGCCTTG
Source organism: Paraburkholderia jirisanensis (assembly GCF_054782355.1). NCBI lineage: Bacteria > Pseudomonadati > Pseudomonadota > Betaproteobacteria > Burkholderiales > Burkholderiaceae > Paraburkholderia > Paraburkholderia jirisanensis. Next base: position 380,481 of record NZ_BAAGSQ010000027.1, read on the forward strand.
TCCGACTTCGCGTAACAGCACGTGGTGCCGGTCTGTATTTGCACCGGTTGCCGCGCCGCGGTGAAGCGCGCATTCATTTCGGCCAACTCCGCCTCCGTCTCGACCTGTATGCCCACGTGGTCGATTCCCCGTATGGAGCCGCCGCGCTGCGAAATCGCAAAATTGACGGGCGGATCGGTCAATTCCCACTTGCAGTAGTCGTCCTTCACAACTGTCGGTTTCGCGTCCGCAAACATTGCGCTGTAGAACCGGATGCTGTCGCTCAGATTGTCGACCGACACATGGATGTGCATGCGCTTCATGCTTTTTCTCCACAACAAGACGGCGGGTTGTCTGTTGCGCACGGCGCACCTGCGCAGCAGTTTTCTGTCAGAAAAGCGATGAGGCCATTCATCGCGTCGAAATTGGCGGTGTAGATGACGAAGCGTCCTTCCTGGCGCGGCTTGACGAGCTCGGCGTGGGACAGATCCTTCAGGTGAAACGACAGGCTCGACGGCGCGAGGCCGAGTTGCTGGGCGATGTCGCCCGCGGCCATGCCCTCTGGACCGGCAACGACCAGTGCACGAAAGATCGCGAGGCGCGATTCATGAGCGAGCGCACCGAGTGCGCGTACGACGAGGTTTGAGTCCATGGTCGGCACGATACATCAATCATTTCAACATTTCAACGATTGTCGAAATGTTAGTGAAAAGCTGTGCCGGATGCGCCTGCGGCTGATCGCAGCGGCGCTTCGATGTTGACGATGGATTTGCCCGAGGGCGAAAGCGAAAGCGGTGAGAGGCCCTGCAGGTTCATATAAGTGCAAGCCGACAGGGCAACCGGAAAAAACGGCGACCGGCGTGAAGGGACAGGCGAGCGGATCGCCAGCATCTATAACGAAACGGCGGAAATCTTCTTCCGCCGTCTCTTAACCGGGCGTGAACCGGCCGCTAACGCGAGCCGCTTACGCCACCGCTATCCAGCCACTCAAGCCGGCTGCGCCGCCGCCCCGCCGATGGCCGGCAAACGGGTCGCCAGTTGCTGCGCGTAGCGCGGCGCCGCCTGACCGACCACCACATGGAACGTATCGATCGCCACCCACGCGACGTTCAGCGTGCCCAGGCGCGCGCGATCGATTGCCGACGGATCGCGCACGGCGATGCGCAGCCGTGTTGCGGCAACCGCTTCGAGCGACACGATGTTAGTGGCACCGCCGAACACTGCGAGCCAGCGCAGCGGATCCGGATCGAGCGGCCCAGCCACCGCACCCGCAGCAGCGGACGCGACCGCCGCCGTCGTGGCCGATGCCACAGCAAACGATTCCGCCGCCGAAGACGAAGCCGCCGCAGCCACCGCCGCTGCCGCACCGGCTTGCGCGCTGCCTTGACCGTGATCGCCCTGATCGATTGCCGAGCGGATTTCATCGGCGATGAGGTCGGCTTCCGGCCCGATGATGACCTGCACGTTAGTCGCGCCGCGCTTCAACACGCCGCGCACGCCAATCGCTTTCAGCGCGGGCTCCGACACCTTGCCGGCGTCGCGCACCGACAGACGCAGACGCGTCGTGCATGCGTCGACCAGCGTCAGGTTGTCCGCGCCGCCGAGCGCCGCGATATAGCGCAGTGCGCGAGGCGCAGCAGCAGCCACCGCCACCGGCGCGGTCAACCCATCAGCCGCAACCGGCCCGGCCACAGCTTGCGGGGCTTCGCCGCTATCGGCCTCGCGGCCCGGCGTCGCCATGTTGAACTTGCGAATAAAGAAGCGGAACAGGCCGTAGTAGACGACCGCGTAGATCAAACCGATCGGAATCGCTTCCCAGCCCTTGGTCGACAGACCGTAATTCAGCGCATAGTCGATCGCGCCGGCCGAAAACGAAAACCCGAGATGGATCCCGAGCGCCGAGCAGATCGCCAGCGCAAGCCCCGTCAACACCGCGTGAATCGCATACAGCACCGGCGCGAGGAACATGAAGGTGAACTCGATCGGCTCGGTGACGCCGGTCAGGAACGACGTCAGCGCCATCGAGAACAGCAGGCCGCCGACCATCGCGCGCCGTTCTTTCGGTGCCTCATGAAACATCGCGAGGCAAGCTGCCGGCAGCCCGAACATCATCACCGGGAAGAAGCCGGTCATGAAGGTGCCCGCCGTCGGATCGCCCGCGAAGAAGCGATGCAGGTCGCCGGTCACCGCCGCGCCGTTGGCCGGCGTGAACGTGCCGAACACGAACCACGCGAGCGAGTTCAGCACGTGATGCAGGCCGGTGACGAGCAGCAACCGGTTCAGCAAGCCGAACACGAATGCGCCGAACGCGCCCGCGGTGGTCAGCCAGTGCCCGGCCAGATCGATCACATGCTGGATCGGCGCCCACGCGTAACCGAACACCACGCCCAGCACCAGGCACGTCACCCCGGTGACAATCGGCACGAAGCGCTTGCCGCCGAAAAACGCGAGGTAATCGGGCAGCTTGATGTCCTTGTACCGGTTGTACAGCATCCCGGCCACGATCCCCGCGACGATCCCCGACAGCACGCCCATGTTCAGCTTGTCGTCGATGTCCTTCATCACCGCGATTTCGACCAGATAGCCGATCGCACCGGCCAGCGCAGCCACACCGTTGTTGTCTTTCGCGAAGCCGACCGCGACGCCGATTGCGAACAGCAGCGGCAGGTTCTCGAAGATCGCGCCGCCCGCATCGGCGATCAGCTTGATGTTGAACACATCCGGCTGACCCAGACGCAGCAGCAGTCCGGCCACCGGCAGCACCGCGATCGGCAGCATAAGTGCGCGGCCGAGGCGCTGTATTTTCAGAAAGGGGTTTCCATCCATTGCTCACTCCACTCCGGTTTCTTTTTTCATTGCGACGTCAGCAAGACGTCCACGCTGATCGATGTTGTTGTTATGCCGCGGCGGCGCCCCAAACCTTGCAGCACGCGGCTGATTCACTTGCACTTAGTCCAGCGGCCACAGGTCCCGGCTTGCGGCGCGCACCGCTTGCGCCGAATCGAGCGCCAGCGCGTCCTGCGCCCGCTGACGGCACAGCCGGTAGTCGAGCTTGCGCACGCGCGCCTTGATGGCCGGCACCGAACCCGGATCGACCGACAGCTCCGTCACGCCGAGCCCGACCAGCAGCGGCACGGCAAGCGGGTCACCCGCGAGCGCGCCACACACGCCGATCCACTTGCCGTGCCGCTGCGCGCCCTGCACTGCCACGTCGATCAGACGCAGCACGGCCGGATGCAGGCCGTCCGCCTGCGCGGCGAGGTCGGGCTGGCAGCGGTCCATCGCGAGCGTGTACTGGGTCAGATCGTTGGTGCCGATCGACAGGAAGTCCGCGTGCTTCGCCAGTTGGTCGGCAAGCAGCGCCGCCGACGGCACTTCGATCATCACGCCCACTTCGATCGGCGCGGTGCGGCCCATTTCGCGCGCGAGTGCGTCGATCTGCGCGCGCAGACGCACCAGCTCGCCGGCGTCCGTCACCATCGGCAACAGGATGCGCACGGCACCCGCCGGCTGCACGGCGAGCAGGCCGCGCAGCTGGTCCTCGAGCAGATCCGGGCGCACCTGGGCTAAGCGGATGCCGCGCAGGCCGAGCGCCGGATTGGGTTCGGGCGGCAGCGTCAGATAGTCGACTTCCTTGTCGGCGCCGACGTCGAGCGTGCGGATGATCGCGCTGCGACCGCCCAACGCTTCGACGATCGCCTGATAACTGCGCCGATGTTCGTCGACGCTCGGCGCCGCCGCGCGGTGGATGAACAGCAGTTCGGTACGCAGCAGGCCGACCGCGTCGGCGCCGTTGTCGACGGCGGTGCGGGCGTCATCGAGTGTCGCGATGTTGGCCGCCACTTCGATCGCGCGGCCATCGACGGTCGCCGCCGCGGCGTGTGACGTGCGGCGATTCGTTTCGCGCACACCCGCGAGGCGCCGGCATTCGTTGCGCGCGCGTTCGACGTCGTGCGCGCCCGGTGCGTATTCGAACCGGCCGTTGCTCGCATCGACCACGACTTCGGTGTGTTCGGCGATCCGCCGCAGCGCGTCGCCGACCGCGACCAGCGCCGGAATGCCCAGTTGCCGCGCGATGATCGCCGCATGCGAGGTCGCGCCGCCGCGTGCCATCACCAGCGCGGTGACGCGTGTGCGGTCGAGCGACGACAGGTCGGACGGCGTGAATTCTTCAGCGGCCAGCACTGCCTCGGCGGGCAGCTCGCGCGCCGCCGTGTTCGCATAGCCGAGCGCGCGCAGCACGCGCTTGCCGATATCGCGCAGATCGGCGGCACGCTCGGCGAGCAACGCATCGTCGAGCTGGCTGAGCACGACGATCTGCGCGCGGATCGCTTCGCGCCACGCGAAGCCGGCGCTCTTGCCAAGGCTGATCAGGTCGCGCGCGTTGTCGAGCAGCGTCGGGTCTTCGAGCAGCACGCGATGCACGGCGAAGATACCGGCCGCGCCTACCGCGCCGCGTTGCGACGCATCGCGCACGGTAGTGTTGAGTTCTGCGTCGACAGCCGCGATCGCCTGATCGAGACGGCGGCTTTCCTGCGCAAGCGTGCCTTGCGCGAGCTCGGGCGGCACGATCTCTGCGTCGTCCCAATGCACCAGCTTGCCGACCGCGATGCCGGGCGCCGCGCACACGCCGGTGAGCGTGTTCGGCGCGGGTGTAGCGGCGGCGGTGGCCGTGCTCGCTGCGCCAGCGCTAGCGCCGGACGCGCTTGCAGGCACGCCTGCGGCCGCGCTTGTAGCCACGCTCGTAGCCACGCTTGTGGCCGCTCCCGCAGCCGCGGCTACAGCCTGCGGCGCCGACGCGAGCGGGCGTGCCGGTTTGTCTTCGCTCTCGCCATGCACATCGCGCAGCAATTCACGTGCAACCGATTCCACCGCCTCGGCGGCTTGCGAACCCATGCCGAGAATCTCGACCGTCGCCCCCTGCGCTGCGCCAAGCCCCAGCATGCCGACCACGCTTTCCACCGCGGCCTTACGCCCGTTGAAGCGCACTTCGACGCGTGCATCGAGCCCGCGCACGGCTTCACGCACGCGCGCCGCGGGCCGCGCATGCAGGCCCCCGGCGTGCGCCAGCGTCACCTGCCTGCGCACCTCTTCAAGCACGACGCTGGTCTGGCGCGCGGCTGCGACCAGCTCGCCGTTGCGCGCCCGCAGCACCAGCAGCGGTGTTTCGCCAGCCGTGAGGCCGCCGGCACCGCTGCGCTCGACAATCTCGAACGCATCCGAATTGGCGATTGCGACCACCGACACGAGGCTCGGCGCCGTGCGCGCGACGATATCCTGATCGAACTCGATCAGCACGTCGCCAGCGCGCACCTGCGCGCCCTGCTCGACCATCGGCGCAAAGCCTTTGCCATCGAGCTCGACGGTATCGATACCGATATGCAGCAGCACTTGCGCACCTTCGGCAGTCACCAGCGTCAGCGCGTGACCGGTGCGCGCCAGATGCGCGACCACGCCGTCGCACGGCGCGACCAGCCGGCCTTCGAGCGGATCGACGCCGATGCCGTCGCCGAACATGCCACCGGAAAAAACCGGGTCGGGCACGTCGGCGAGCATCACCGCCGGACCGGTCAACGGCGAGAACAACAGGATGTGATCTTCAGGACGCTTTACAGCGTGCGTTACAGCTTGATTCGCCGCACGGTTCATTTAAATGGACTCCTCGACATGTCTCCTCCAGGCACTCGGATCAGTGCGTTTCGGTGACTTTATGCAGATGGCGCGGCGCATCGGGATTGCGTCCGCGAGCGGCGGCGAGGCCGGCAGCCATCACGTAGAACGAAAGGATTGCAGCGATCGGATCGAGCGCCGCGTTAGCGGTCGACACGAGCGGCAGCGACGCGTGTTCGACACCGTCCGGCGCCGCCAGCAACACCCGCGCGCCGCGCGCGCGCATGTCGCGCGCGAGCTGCAGCAAACCGGCTTGTTCGGGTCCGGGCATCGCAAACACCAGCAGCGGGTAATCGCGGTCGATCAGCTCCATCGGGCCGTGCCGCACTTCGGCGCTCGAAAACGCTTCGGCCTGAATGCCCGAGGTTTCCTTCAGCTTCAGCGCAGCTTCCTGGGCGATCGCAAGGCCGAGCCCGCGGCCGATCACGATCATCCGGTCGACGTTGCGCAGCTCTTCGATCGCCGGCGACCAGTCGAGCTGCCCCGCGCGCTCGAGCGCGTCGGGCAGCGCCTGCAGCGCGTCGAGCAGCATGTCGTCGCGCTGCCAGCGCGCGACCAGCTGCGCGGAAACCGACAGCATCGCGATATAGCTTTTGGTAGCGGCTACGCTCAGTTCCGGGCCGGCCGCGAGCGGCAGATGCCATTCGCACACGTCGGCGAGCGGCGACTGTGGCGCATTCACCGCCGCCACGGTCAACGCGCCCGCGTCGCGCAACGCGGCCATCGTGCCGACCAGATCCGGGCTCTTGCCCGATTGCGAGAACGCCAGCGCGAGCTGGTCGCGCACCCGCAGCGGCGCCTGCTGCAGCGTCGCGACCGACATCGGCAGCGACGCGACCGGCAGGCCGAGACGGCTCATCGTCAGGCTCGCGAAATAGCTCGCTGCGTGATCCGAGCTGCCGCGTGCGACGGTCAGCGCGACATCGCGCGGTCGCGCCGCGAGTCGTGCCGCCAGCGCGGCAACGCGCGATGGATCGGCCAGTTGCGCTGCGACCGCTTCCGCGGACGCTAGCGCCTCATCAAGCATATTCGACAATCGATTCTCCTTCGACGTAAGTCGCGCTCAGCACCAGGTCCCGCTCGAACACCACCAGGTCGGCCCACGCGCCACGTGCAATGCGGCCGCGGTCTTCGATGCCGAGATAATCGGCGGCGTGACGCGACAGACGGTTTGAAACATCGGCCATCGGCAGGCCGAGCGAACACAGGTTGCGCAGCGCCTGATCCATCGTCAGCGTGCTGCCGGCGAGCGTGCCGTCGGCCAGACGCACGCCGCCCAGACATTTGGTGACGTGCTGGCTGCCGAGGCGATACTCGCCGTCCGGCATGCCGGTGGCCGAGGTGCTGTCGGTCACCACGTACAGACGCGGAATCGCGCGCATCGCGGCGCGGATCGCGCCCGGATGGACGTGCAGCAGGTCGGGAATGATCTCCGCGTACTCAGCGTGCGCAAGCGCCGCGCCGACCATGCCGGGATTGCGGTGATGCAGCGGCGACATCGCGTTGAACAGATGCGTGAAACTGCGCGCGCCGTGTTTCATCGCGGCCACCGCGTCGTCGTAAGTGCCGAGCGAGTGGCCGAGCTGCACGCGCACGCCGCGCGCCGCGATCTCGGAGATGATGTCCATGTGGCCCGAAATTTCCGGTGCGATCGTCACCACCCGGATCGGCCCGAGCTCGAGGTAGCGCAGCACCTCGTCGAGCACCGCGGAGACGGCGGCGTCCGGCTGCGCGCCGAGCTTGCCCGGATTGATGTACGGTCCTTCGAGATGCACGCCGAGCACGCGCGAGCCGCCCGGCGTACGGTTGCGCGCCGCGTCGCCAAGCCCGGCGACCACGCTCATCAGCTGGTCGCGCGGTGCGGTCATGGTGGTCGCGAGCAGGCTGGTGGTGCCGTGCCGTGCGTGCGTGCGCGTGATTGCCTCGATCGCATTGCCTGCTTCCATCACGTCGGCGCCGCCGCCGCCATGCACGTGCAGATCGATGAAGCCAGGCAGGATGTACGGCGCGTCGTTCGACGACGGATCGGCCACATGCCCCTTCAGTTCCGTGATGCGGCCATTCTCGAATTCGAGCGTGCCGTAGATCCACCCATCGGTGGTGAGTATGTTTCCGGTCAGCATGAGTCTCTCTGGAAGCTTTGATGCAATGCGTGACTGAGCTCGCCGCGGGTTGTTCCGCCGCGGCGGCAGATTTAAGGGCTTACAGGCGCAACTCGGCGACGAAGTCGTAGTAGTCGTCGCGACAGTAGGTATCGGTCAATTCGATCGCCCGCTGGTCCGCGCTGTAGCCGACGCGGGTGATCAGCAGCAAGGCGGAGCGCGGTTCGAGGTCCATCAGTTCGGCGATCTCACTCGATGCGTTGACCGCGCGAAAATGCTGCAGCGCGCGCACCACGGCCACGCCACGCCGGTCGAGATAGCTGTACAGCGACGCGTCGATCGCTTGCGGGTCGGGCACGATCGAAGTGGGCAGCGACGAATGCTCGACCGCCATCACGATGCCGTCCGCGCGACGCAGCCGTCGCAGACTCGCAACCGGCGCGCCTGGCGACAAACCCAGATGCACCACCTCGTCGCGATTCGCGAGGCGCACCTCGCGCTCGAGCCACACCGAATCCGGACGAAAACCGCGCTGCTCCATCTTTTTCGTGAAGCCGGTGAGCCGCGACAACGGGTCTTCGACGCGCGGCGTGATGAAGCTGCGCGCACCCGGCGCGCGGCGAATCAGACCTTGCTCGACCAGCAGCGTGATCGCCTTGCGCGCGGTGACGCGCGATACGCCGATCGCATCCGACAGCGTGCGCTCGGACGGCAGCGCTTCGCCGGCCGACCACACGCCACAATGAATCGCGGTGGCCAGATTGCGCGCGAGCTGCAGATAGAGCGGCGTCAGATTCCGCGCATCGGGCATCAGGGCGGACCAGCGAGTTTCCATGGATGAACGGAATGGACGGTGGAGAGTGGGCGTTAAAACTGGAGCCCATTATATAACCACAATAATACCAGTCAACGAACTGGTATCGATCTGGTTGATATGCCGCAAAGCCTTTCTGATAAAGGATCGCAGCGAATAAGACGGCTCTCAATGCACTCTGCGAAGAGACCAGGATATTCCCGTACTAGAGACCAGTTCCGATACCAGCGCTCCATTCCTCAGAAGAAAAATATTTCGTCAGACCACCGTGCAGTGGAGGTTTAATCTCGGCGCTCGGATACTGCCAACGTGCACAGGGTCTTTTACGAGTGGCGATGGAATATAGTGCCGCATGGCAAAAACTACTTGAGTCTCCACGTGACCGATCCAGCAGTCCTGCAACGCGCGGAAACTGTGCGTCAGTTCAACCGCTTTTACACGAAACACATCGGCGCGCTGCACGAGCATCTGCACAGGCACAGGCTGTCACTGACCGAGGCGCGGGTGCTGCGCGAGCTGGCGCGTGGCCGCTTGCAGACGGCCGCCGAACTGTCGCGCAATCTCGGCCTCGACAGCGGCTACCTGAGCCGGCTGCTGACCAAGTTCGAGCGGCGCGACCTGCTGATCCGGCGCCCGTCCGAAGCCGACGCGCGGCAGTCGCTATTGACGCTTACCGCAGCGGGGCACGCGCTCTACGACCCGCTTGACGCGGCCGCGCTACAGGAAGTGTCGGCCGTGCTGGAGCAGCTCGAAAGCGGCTCGCAGGAGCAGCTGGTAGGCGCGATGCGGCTGATCGAACGCTTGCTGGAACGCGCCGCCCATCCGTATCCGGTCACGCTGCGCGCGCCGCGCGCAGGCGACTACGGTTGGCTGGTGCAGCGGCAGGCGCAGCTGTTCTCGCTGCGGCACGGCTGGGATCACACCTTCGAAGGCTTGCTGGCGAAGATGGTCGCCGATTTCGTGCAAGACCACGACCCGCAGCGCGAGGCCTGCTGGATCGCCGAGCAGCGCGGCACGGTGGTCGGGTGCACGCTGCTGACTGCGCTGCCGGCCAATATCGCGATGATGAAGATGCTGTATGTCGAGCCGGATGTGCAGCGCCTTGGCATCGGCACGCAATTGCTCAACGAGTGCGTGCGCTTTGCCACCCGCGCGGGCTACGCGGCGCTGGCGATCAATACGGCCAGCGCGCAGCTAGGCGCGCGGCGCATGCTCGATCAGGCCGGCTTTGCGCGCACCAGCACGGAGAACGCGCAACGCTTCGGCCATGCGCTGGAAATGGAGCACTGGGAACGACGGCTGTAGTTCGACCGTTTGGGGTGCGGGCGGTACGGTGCCGTCGATGGCGACAACTACAACGATAACGACAGCCACGGCGATCGCACCGCCGCCAACCGGCTTGGCACGCGCGGAGACGCCACCAGAAAAAACGGCGCGCTCTAAGGCGCGCCGTCACAAGTTACCGCTCGCGAACGCCGCTCGAAAGCGGCGTGGCGGCTTGCTCAGAAGGTCGTCCAGTCGCCGTCGTCGGCAGGCTTGGCTGCTGCTACCGGCAGCGGTGCAGAGGACTTGCTCGCGCTCGCATCGACAGCGCCTGCGGCGGCCTGCTTTTGCGCGGCGCGCGCACCCGCTTGCGCCTGCGTCGCAGCGCCGCCGGCCGCGCTCTTCGCCGTTACTTGCTGCGCAATCGCCCGCTGCGCGACCGGCTGCGTCACAACCGCCGGCTTGCGCTGCGCCGCCTGCGCTCGCGGCGACGCTGCACGTGGCGCCGCGAGCGCAGGCGCCACTGCACGCGCCGGCGTATGCCCTTCGCTCACGCGAAACGCGTTGACGGACTCGCGCAGCAGTGCAGCCTGATTCTGCAGCGACGCCGCAGCCGCCGTCGCCTCTTCGACCAGCGCGGCGTTTTGCTGCGTCACCTCGTCCATCTGCGTCACCGCGTGTCCGACCTGCGAGATGCCGCTGCTCTGCTCTTCCGAAGCCGCCGCGATCTCGCCCATGATGTCGGTTACGCGCCGCACCGCCTGCAGGATTTCGCCCATCGTCGCACCGGCCTGCTCGACCAGCGTCGAGCCATTGTTGACCCGTTCGACCGACGCGCCGATCAGCTGCTTGATCTCCTTGGCCGCCGTCGCACTGCGCTGCGCGAGGCTGCGCACCTCGCCGGCCACCACCGCGAAGCCGCGGCCCTGCTCGCCGGCGCGCGCCGCCTCGACAGCCGCATTCAGCGCGAGGATATTGGTCTGGAACGCGATCCCTTCGATCACCCCGATGATGTCGGCAATCTGCCGCGAGCTGTCGTTGATCTCGCCCATCGTACCGATCACGCGGCTCACCACTTCGTTGCCCTTGGTCGCGATATCGGATGCGTTGTTCGCAAGGCCGCTCGCCTGCCGCGCGTTATCGGCGTTCTGCTTCACCGTCGCGGTCAGCTGCTCCATGCTCGCCGCGGTTTCCTGCAGCGACGCGGCCTGCTGCTCGGTACGCTGCGACAGATCGTCGTTGCCCGCGGCGATCTGCTGCGTCGCCGACGCAATCGCTTCGGCCGAGTGGCGAATCTCGCCGATCGCGCGCTGCAAGCGGCTCTGCATTGCCTGCATCGCGGCCATCATGCTGTGCGAATCGTTGTCGCGCAGGCTGACTGCCTGCGTCAGGTCGCCGGACGCGATGCGCGCGGCGAGCTGCGCCGCATCCTGCGGTTCGCCGCCGAGGCTGTTGCGGATGCTGCGCATCAAAAACATCATCGCGAACGTGATGACCGCACCGATCACCAGCACCGCGACCAGATGTTCGACGATAGTCTGGTAGTACGCGGTGTCGATATCGCGCACGAACACGCCGCTCGTGATGTACCAGTCCCATGGCGCAAAGCGCGCCACATAGCTCACCTTCGGCAGCGCGGTTTCGGTGCCCGGCAGCCGTCCGCGATACTCGGTGAAACCGCGGCCGGTCGCCTTGGCGCTATCGAGCACCGAGATATACAGCAGCTTGCCGTCCGGATCCTTGAAGTCGCCGACCGGCTTGCCAACCATTTGCGGCAAGGTCGGATGCATCAGCACCACCGGCTTCGAATCGATGATGAACAGATAACCGGCGTCGCCGTAGCGCATCGTCGCGAGCCGCGCGAGCGCGTCGCGCTGCGCATCGGCTTCGCTGAGCTTGCCGGCTTGCACCTGCTTGTAATAACCGTCGACGACGTTCTGCGCCGAGTCGACGAGGTTCGCCAGACCGGCCTTGCGCTCGGCCAGCATGGTCGAGCGTGTTTCGACCGCGCTCAGCAGCGCGATGCCCAGCAACCCCAGCCAGACAAGCGCGAGCGACAGCCACAGCTTGCGATTCAGACTCATCCCGCTCATTGTTTTGGTCTCTTTCGTGTGGTTTCTTGCGCAATCGCGTTTGCGCCCGACTGAACGCAAACGATTGCCACTGGATAACGGCACGAAAGGAAGTTGACTTGAACGGGGAGAAAACAGTGGCGGCTAGCGCCCGGGCGGGCGTTAGCCGAGCAGTAGCTTGATGTCGTGGACCCACGGGGCGGCGCCCTGGCCGTCACGCGCGAACAGCCTCAGATGGCCGTCCGGATCGAACACGTAGCTGGCAGCGGTGTGATCCATCGTGTAGTCGCCGTTGGCCTTGCCCGGCACCTTCGCGTAGTACACGCGGAAGTCTTTGGTGATCTTGTCCAGCTGCGCCTGATCCGCGGGCCGCAAGCCGACGAAGCCGGGATTGAACGCCGGCACATACTCGCCGAGCAGCGAAGCGGTATCGCGCGACGGATCGAGCGTGACGAACAGCACCTGCACGCGTTTGGCATCGGCAGGGCCGAGTTGCTGCATCGCTTGCGACAGCTCGGCCATCGTCGTCGGGCAGACGTCGGGGCAATGCGTGTAGCCGAAGAACAGCACCACCACCTTGCCTTTGTAGTCCGCCAGCGTGCGGACCTTGCCGCTGGTATCCGGCAGCGAGAAATCGGCGCCGAACTGCTTGTTGCCGGTGATATCGACGTTCTGGAACGCCGGGGCATCCTGGCCGCAACCGGCCACGAGCGCCGCACCGCCGAGCGCGCATGCGATCAGCGCAACACGGGCCGTGCGCCCCGCATGATGGGCAATCTGCTTGATGAACATGGCCTGGAACGTCAAAGATGAACCCACGGCAAAGGGAAAGCGGAGCGGCGCCGGCTTGACAGCCTCAGGCGCCGATCAGCGCGCGTGCGTAGTGATCGATCAGCAGCGCCGCGAACAGCAGCGACAGATACACGATCGAGTACCTGAAGGTCTTACGCGCCAGCGCGTCGGAATATTCCCGGTAGATGTGCCACGCGTAGCCGAGGAACACCGCGCCGAGCAGCACCGCGGAGCCCAGATACACCGCACCGCTCATGCCGGAGATGAAGGGCATCAGCGTGACGGCGAACAGGATCACCGTGTACAGGAAGATATGCAGCCGCGTGTACTTCTCGCCATGCGTGTTGGGCAGCATCGGCAGGCCGGCGGCTTCGTAATCCTTGCGGCGATACAGCGCGAGCGACCAGAAATGCGGCGGCGTCCACACGAAGATGATCAGCACGAGAATCCACGCGTCGCCCGGCACGTGACCGGTGACGGCGGCCCAGCCGAGCGCCGGCGGCATCGCGCCGGACGCGCCGCCGATCACGATGTTCTGCGGCGTATAAGGCTTCAGCAGCAGCGTGTAGACCACCGCGTAACCGACGAAGGTGGCAAGCGTAAGCCACATCGTCAGCGCGTTGGTGAACGTGTAGAGGGTCCACATGCCGAGACCGCCCAGCACCGCCGAGAACAGCAGGATCTGCGCGGTGGTGATCTCGCCGCGCGCCGAAGGCCGCCATGCGGTGCGACGCATCAGCGCATCGACCTTCTGTTCAACCAGACAGTTGATCGCGAACGCCGCGCCGGCCAGCAGCCAGATGCCGACGGTGCCGCCGATCAGCACCGTCCACGGCACCATGCCGGGCGTGGCGAGGAACATGCCGATCACCGCGCAGAATACGGCGAGCTGCGTCACGCGCGGCTTGGTGAGCGCGATGTATTGGGAGATCCGGCTACCGGACGAATGGGGAAGTGTTGTGCTGTCCATGTGGGTCACGCTGGTGCGGCATCGCGCGCGGGCAACATTGCGCGGCCGGGACGGCTCGAAGTGACGCGAAAGTTTAGCATAACGAGTAGCAGCAACAGGACCGCTGCACCACCGTTATGCGCGACGGCAATCGGCAGCGGCCACTGCAGCACGATGTTCGAAAGCCCGGTGATGAACTGGATCACGATCACCAGCAGCACGCCGTTCGCGGGCCGCCGCAGCGACTCGAAGCGGCGCAGCTTCAACGCGAGCCACGCCAGATAGGCGACCACCACGATCGCAAAAGTACGGTGTGTCCAGTGGATCGCGACCAGCGCGTCCTGCGTGATCATCGCGCCGTCGCCGGTCATACCGAGCGCGCGCCACAGATGAAAGCCGTGTTCGAAATCCATCGGCGGCAGCCACTGGCCGTTGCAGGTCGGAAAATCGGTGCAGGCGAGCACCGCGTAGTTGGTGCTGACCCAGCCGCCGAGCGCGATCTGCACGACCAGCAGCGCGAGCCCGGCGAGCGCCGCGGTACGCCAGCGCGCTGCCTGCGGCTCATAAACGGGCAGCGGCGTCTGCCGCGCCGCCAGCCAGCCGAGCGTGCCGAGCAACGCAAGGCCGAGCAGCAGATGCGTCGTGACGATCACCGGCTGTAGCTTCATCGTCACCGTCCACGCGCCGAAAATGCCCTGCACGACGATCAGCAGCAGCAGCGAGGTCGGCCACCATGGCGACACGTGCAGCGGCCGGCGGCGAATCCGCGCGGTCCACGCAATCAGCACCTGCGCGATGATCAGCACGCCGATCGCCATCGCGAAGTAGCGGTGGATCATCTCGATCCACGCCTTGCTCATGCTGACCGGGCCGGTCGGCATCGCCTGATACGCGGCATTGATCGCCGCATGTGCGATGAACGGCGACGACGTGCCGTAGCAGCCCGGCCAATCGGGACAACCGAGACCCGAATCGGTCAGCCGCGTGAAGCCGCCGAACATCACGAGATCGAGCGTCAGGAAGGTCGTGAGCCAGACCAGCTTGCGGAATTTGTTGTCGTCGGCCTTGACCCACACGTACGACAGCGGCAACAGCGCAATGCACAGTCCGATCAGGCCGAGTTGCAATACGAACATCTTTCTCTACCTTTTTGCCAGCGCGACAGCCGTCAGCCGATACCTGAATTGCGCAGCAGCTTCGACACGTCGCCTTTGATCTTGCTTGGGTTCGCGTCCTTCGGGAAGCGCATCATCAGGTTGCCGTTCGGGTCGACCATGTAGATGTGGTCGCTGATCTGCGTGCCGGTGTCCGTCGGCAGCCATGCCGCCAGTTCGGCCGGCGTGGCGATAAATTTCTCGGTGTCCGGATAGGCGGTCTCGACCGCGTCCGGCACCTTGCCTGCATCGGTGCGCAGCCACACGTTGACGATCCGCTCGCGCTCGCCCGCCTGCGTCACGCGGATCTGCCGCATGAAGTACAGCTTGGTCACACAGGCCTTGTCGCACGCACTGCCATCCACCGTGATCATCAGCCAGCGGCCGCGCAGCGAATCCAGCTTGAGCGGCTTGCCGTCTTCGCCCGTCACGACCAGCGATGCGGGGATCGGCCGCTGCGGCTCGATCAGCTTGCCGTAGCTCGTCGTGCCGCCGGTCGGCTTGATCACGTAATACGTGAAATACGATCCGATCACCGGCGCTGCGCACACCAGCGCGACCAGCAGCAAGATCCAGCGGCCGCGCTGCCACGAGCCATTGCCCGGCGGCTGGCCGGCTGTTTTCTGCGCCGCTGTCTGATCCGCGGACGGTCGACCTTGAGACTTTTGCATCGGCACTACGTAACCTCTCTCAATGATTGCACGGCGCCGCGAGCGTTCGGCTGCGATGCCGCTGCGACACGTCGTCGCAACAAGGGGCTTTCAAACCAGTCGGCTGCGGCTTCACGCGCTGGCTTTGTGCGGCTTTTTCGCGCCGCGGCGCGCCGCATACAAACCGAACGCCAACGCAGCCGCCGCCATCGCCCACCACTGGAACATATAGCCGTAATTGCGCTCGACGCCGGTGGTCGGCGCGGGCCAGTCGCGCACCAGCTTATCGCCGTCGTCGCTGATCTGCTGGATCACGAACGGTTGCAGCGCGAGACCGGTTTCGGCCGCATAGGCCTCGACGTCGAGATTCTGCCGAATCTTCTGATGCGCCGCGGAACCGCCTTCGCCTAGCTCGTAGGCCTTGCTCGCATCGGCGCGCGCAATGCCCTCGATTTCCACGTCGCCTTTAGGCGTGTCGTACGGTTCGATCGCGGTACGGTCGCTGGCGTTGCGCGGCAACCAGCCGCGGTTCACCAGCACATAGCCGCCGTCGCGCAGTTTAAAAGGCATGACGACGTAAAACCCCGCCTGATCGTTATACGGCCGATTATCGAGGTACACCACTTGCTCGGGAATGAAGCGTCCGACCGCGCGCACACGGTGAAACTCGATGTCCCGCAGCGCGATCGGTGTGTTGCCAACCTGCTGCGCCGGCGCGTTTTCGAACTGCGTGATGTGGGCCTGCAGCGCTTCCTTCTGATGCGCGCGATCGCGTTGCCAGAACCCGAGCCGCACCGTCACTGCAATGACGATCAGGATCAGCAACGCGGGCAGCAAACGGATTTTCATCGCGCCCGCTCCGCTTGCGTCCCTACCGAATGGGTCACTGCGTGCGGTGCGATAATAAGCCCCTTACTTTCGCTTTCCTGAGCTTCAGCCGGTTTCATGCACATACTCGTTCCCATCGCTTTCGCCTTGATCATCGCCAGCATGATCTCGGCCCTGTACTTCATGATGCACGACCGCGGCCGCACGAAGCGGATGGTGTGGTCGCTAGCCATGCGGGTCGGACTGTCGATCTCGCTGTTCCTGTTCATCCTGTTCGCACACTGGATGGGCTGGATTCAGTCGACCGGCATTCCGTACGGCCGGTAAGCAGGCTCTCGAGCTTCTTTCTTACCTTTCCCCACGCTCTAAACAAAACGCCGCCCTGAAACAGTCGAGGGCGGCGCGTGGTAGAGCTTCAGGATACGGCACTTGCGTTGCACTCCGCTTGCGACAGGTGGCCGCATCGACTACTGCGGCTGCGACTGCGGCGCACACTGCACGCGCTGCGCGTGACACCGGCACTCAATTTCAAGCGCCGGTTCGCGCAGCTTCACCTGCATTACAGCCAGTACACGACGACGTACAGCCCGAGCCACACGACGTCGACAAAGTGCCAATACCATGCAGCGCCTTCGAACGCGAAGTGATGCTCCGCCGTGAAGTGACCGCGGATCATCCGCACCAGCACGACCGCCAGCATCGTGCCGCCGAGGAACACGTGGAAGCCGTGGAAGCCGGTCAGCAGGAAGAACGTCGAGCCATACACGCCCGATGCGAGCGTCAGGTTCAGTTCGTTGTACGCGTGGTAGTACTCGAAGGCCTGGAAGAACAGGAACGTCATACCCAGCACCAGCGTCGCGGCCAGCCAGCCGATCGCCTTTTTGCGATGATTTTCGCGCAGTGCGTGGTGCGACACCGTCAACGTCGCGCCCGACGACAGCAGCAGCGCGGTATTGATGGTCGGCACCGGCCACGGCGTCATCGAACGGAAATGCGACACGAGCGCAGCCGGACCGTTGTTCGGCCACACGGCGGAGAAGTCCGGCCAGATCAGCTTGTAATCGAGGCTGCCCAGCTGATGCATCGCGATTTCGCGTGCGTAGAACAGCGCACCGAAGAACGCGCCGAAGAACATCACTTCGGAGAAGATGAACCAGCTCATGCTCCAGCGGTACGACACGTCGACCCGCTTGCCGTACATGCCGCCTTCCGATTCGGAGATCGCGTCGCCGAACCAGTGCCACAGCGTGAACAGCAGGAACAGAAGGCCGGCTAGCACGGTGTACGGCGCCCACGGCTCACCGTTGATCCATGACGCCAGCGAGGCCAGCATGACCAGCAGCGCGGTGGCCGCAGCGATCGGGTGGCGCGATGGATGCGGTACGAAATAGTACGGGCTCTCGGTTTGACCGCTCATTCTTGATTCTCCACTTCAGTCCTGTTGTTCCGGGCTGCCCCGGCTGTATCTTCGACGGCGCGCGACACTGCACCGCTTCACGCTTCATTCACGCTTCAATGCACCTGATCGCCTTGCTTTTCAACCCACCACCGCATGCACGACAAGGATCAGCAAGCCGATGAACACCGCCGCGCAGATCAGCGCCGCGGCGATCACGTGCAGCGGATTGAGCTGTGTTGCGTCCGCTTCGAGGTCGCGCCGCTTGCGCACCCCGAAAAACGACCACATCACGGCCCTCATCGACTGGCCGAAACTGCCTTTGCTGCTGCTTTGGCCGCCGTGGCCGCCCTGGCCGTTATCGTTCATATTCCGCCGCCTCCGTCGCGCCCGCCTTTGCCCGCCTGCCTGTCTATCTGCTCAATGCTCAGGCGGGCTTCGCGCCTTGCCCCGCCGTGTTGTTCTTCGCCGGCGCAGCGGGCGTGTTCAACTCAAAAAACGTATACGACAGCGTGATCGTCTTCACGTCCTTCGGCAGCTTCGGGTCGACGACAAACACGACCGGCAGCAACTTCGTTTCGTTCGCAGCGAGCGTCTGCTGCGTAAAGCAAAAACATTCGATCTTCTTGAAGTACTCGGTGGCCTGCTTCGGCGCGTAGCTTGGAATTGCCTGCGCCTGTATTGCGCGCGGCTGCCCATTGCTCACCTGGTACATCACCGTCATCACTTCGCCCGGATGCACATCGATGCTGTTGCGCTCCGGCTTGAAACTGAGCGGGCCGCGCGCGTTCGCGTCGAGTTCGATCGAAATCGTGCGCGTCGTGTCGACCTGCGTGTTCTTCGCCTCGCGCGCGGTCGCATCACGCTGCACGAGGTTG
The DNA here is from genome assembly GCF_054782355.1 of Paraburkholderia jirisanensis. Taxonomy (NCBI): domain Bacteria; kingdom Pseudomonadati; phylum Pseudomonadota; class Betaproteobacteria; order Burkholderiales; family Burkholderiaceae; genus Paraburkholderia; species Paraburkholderia jirisanensis. The sequence continues at coordinate 399,028 of NZ_BAAGSQ010000027.1, forward strand.
TTGATGCCGGTGATCGCGCAAATCGCACGGTACATCGGCACCAGCGCAAAACCGAAACCGAACATCAAAAACGCCACCACGACGAGCTTGAACAGCATCGAGCGGTTAAAAGCGCGGTTGCCCTCGTCGGGCGAATGCGGCGGCATCGAACTTCCTTGACGAACCATCGGCCCGCTACGACGCGAACCAGACCTGCTTGATGACGGCAGCCACAAAAAAGGCGGCGGCGATGCCAAACAGGATCAAACCGAGCCGCTTGCTACCCGCACGGATTTCTTCGGGCGTGCGCCTTTTGGGTGGATTCCGGGTCATGCTGATATTTCTGGGTGCTTCCATTGCTGCCTGCTCGAGTGTGCGATCCACCGGCGTGATGCGATGCCTGCGGATCGCCCTTCTATTCGCTTGTTCGACTATTACTCGACGGTCGGCGGGTGCTCGAAGGTGTGGAAAGGTGCCGGGCTCGGCACAGTCCACTCGAGGCCCGTTGCGCCATCCCACGGCTTGTCGGCCGCCTTTTCGAGGTCGCCGCCGCCACGGTAGGCCGGCAGTGCAACCGCGAACAGGAAGTACACCTGCGCCAGACCGAAGCCGAATGCGCCGATCGTGATGACCTGGTTCCAGTCGGTGAACTGCGCCGGGTAGTCCGCATAACGACGCGGCATACCGGCCAGACCGACAAAGTGCATCGGCAGGAACGCGAGGTTGAAGAAAATCAGCGACGCCCAGAAGTGAATCTTGCCGCGCGTCTCGTTGTACATCCAGCCGGTCCACTTCGGCGCCCAGTAGTACCACCCCGAGAACAGCCCGAATAGCGAACCCGCCACCAGCACGTAGTGGAAGTGCGCGACCACAAAGTAAGTGCCGTGATACTGGATGTCGAGCGGCGCCATCGCGAGCATCAGGCCCGTCAGACCGCCGAACGTGAACACGAACAGGAAGCCCACCGCGAACAGCATCGGCGTTTCGAAGGTCAGCGAACCGCGCCACATCGTCGCGACCCAGTTGAACACCTTCACGCCGGTCGGCACCGCGATCAGCATCGTCGCGTACATGAAGAACAGCTGGCCCGTGACCGGCATGCCGGTGGCGAACATGTGGTGCGCCCAGACCATGAACGACAGGATCGCGATCGACGCCGTCGCGTACACCATCGAGCTATAGCCGAACAGCGGCTTGCGTGCGAAGGCCGGAATCACCTGCGACACGATGCCGAACGCCGGCAAGATCATGATGTACACCTCGGGGTGGCCGAAGAACCAGAAGATATGCTGGTACATCACCGGGTCGCCGCCGCCTGCCGCGTTGAAGAACGACGTGCCGAAGTGGCGATCGAACAGGATCATCGTGATCGCGCCTGCCAGCACCGGCATCACGGCGATCAGCAGGTAAGCGGTGATCAGCCACGTCCACACGAACATCGGCATCTTCATCAGCGTCATGCCGGGTGCGCGCAGGTTCAGGATCGTCACGACGATGTTGATGCCGCCCATGATCGACGACGCGCCCATGATGTGCACCGCGAAAATCGCGAAGTCCATGCCCGGACCCATCTGCGTGGACAGCGGCGCATACAGCGTCCAGCCGGCGGCCGTCGCGCCACCCGGCGCGAAGAACGAACCGACCAGCAGCACCGCGGCGGCCGGCAGCAGCCAGAAGCTGAAGTTGTTCATCCGCGCGAAGGCCATGTCCGACGCGCCGATCTGCAGCGGGATCATCCAGTTCGCGAAGCCGACGAAGGCCGGCATGATCGCGCCGAACACCATGATCAGGCCGTGCATGGTGGTCAACTGGTTGAAGAACTCGGGACGCATGATCTGCAGGCCCGGCTCGAACAGCTCGGCGCGGATGCCCAGCGCCATCACGCCCCCGGACAGGAACATGATGAACGAGAACAGCAGATACAGCGTGCCGATGTCCTTGTGGTTGGTGGCGAAGAGCCAGCGGCGCCAGCCGTGCGGCACCCCGTGCTCGTGATCGCCGTGCACGTCATCGTGCCCTCCGGCTACATCGTGTCCGATGCTAGACATGACAATCTCCTAAAACAAATACTGCTCGGACTGACCGTCGCACGGCCGACCGCAGGGCTGAATTCCAGCACGGGCTCGCTGCATAAGCGCGCCGCCCGTGATCCGCTTGTTGATTGGCCGCGTGCTCATTGCGCACCGGAAGCCGCAGGTGCCGCCGAGGCTGCCGCTGCGTCCGACGCACCAGCTGCCGCGCCACCTGAAGCTGCTGCATCGCTCGCACCCGCTGCTGCGCCGCCTGCGGCCGCTGCATCGCTCGCGCCGCCTGCTGCCGCCGCGCCCGCCAGATGGTCGCCGCCTTCCGGCAGCTTGCCATTGCGCGCATCTGCGATCTGCTTCGGTTGCAGCACGTCGCCAGTATGGTTGCCCCACGAATTGCGTTCGAACGTGATCACCGAAGCGATTTCGACGTCGTTCAACGTCGGTGCCCACGAAGGCATCGCGTTCTTGCCTTTCAGCACGATGCTGACGTGCTGCGCGATCGGGCCGTTCGCGATCTTGCTGCCGTCGAGCGCCGGGAACTGGCCTGCGCCCTTGCCGTTCGGCTGGTGGCACACCGCGCAGTTCGCTGCGTAGACCTTCCCGCCGCGCTCGGTCAACTCCGCCAGCGTGTAGGTTTTGTTCGGATCGTCGGCGCCGGCGGCCATTTTCTTCTTCTGGTCGTCGACCCACTTTGCGTAGTCGTCGTCGGACAGCACCTGCACGACCACCGGCATGAACGCGTGTTCCTTGCCGCACAACTCGGTACAGAAGCCGCGGTACGTACCGGTCTTCTCGGCCTTGAACCATGTATCGCGCACGAAGCCCGGAATCGCATCCTGCTTCACGCCGAACGCGGGCACGTACCATGAGTGCACGACGTCGTTGGCGGTGGTGATGATGCGGACTTTCTTGTTGACCGGAACGACCAGCGGATTGTCGACTTCCTGCAGGTAGGTATCGGTGATCGGCTGGCGACCATCGGTTTCGGCGCGCGGCGTGGTCAGCGTGGACAGGAAGCTGATGCCCTCACCCGGGCCCTTCACGTAGTCGTAGCCCCACTTCCACTGATAACCGGTGACCTTCACGGTCAGGTCGGCGTTGGACGTGTCTTTCATCGCGACCACCGTCTTGGTGGCGGGCAGCGCCATCAGCACGACGATGATGAACGGGACGATCGTCCAGATGATTTCGACGGTGGTGCTTTCGTGGAAGTGAGCGGCCTTGTGTCCCTTCGACTTGCGGTGCGCAAACATCGAATAGAACATCACACCGAACACGGCCACGAAGATCACCGTACAGAGGATCAGCATGAACGTGTGGAGGTGGTAGAGCTCCTCAGCGATCTTCGTCACTGGCGGCTGGAGATTGATCTCGTTGACGCGGGGGCCGCCCGGACTGTCGCCCACTGCAAGGGCAGCGCCGGCGAACAGCAGCCCGCTACACGCCAGCACCCCCATGAGGGCTCGCTTGATTGTTTTCATAGCTTCCTTACCCAAAATTTCCATTCAAACCCTCGACCCCGCTGGAAGGCTGCACCGCGTCCCCATGGATGGCGCGGTTCACTGTTCGTCCGATACCTGCTTGCGCAACGCGCGACACCCTGCCTGACACCCGCCTGTGATGCCTCGCCCGATACCCGCTAACACTGCCTGAGCCACCGGCGCAGCTCGTTCGCGAACTCCGCGCGCCGATACTGCGCGAGATGTTGCCCGATCACGATCGTCTCGCCACGCGACACCAGCTTGATCCGGTCGCGCGGTGTGACTGCCGGTTCGACCCGCACCCAGCGCGGATTGAATTCGAACTGCGTGACCTGTTCCGCGCTGACCTGTTCGATCACCAGCCGGTTCGGATAGAGCCGCACCCGTTCGTAATCGACCGCATGCCGCGCGTAAATCGCAAACGCAACGCCGACCGCCAACAGCTCGATGCCGGTGAACGGCAGCACCAGCCATGCGCCGCTCAACACCAGCAAGAATGCAATAAACAGCGAGAACAGCGCGAGCGACAGATAAAACAACACGAACTGCCGCGGCGACACCGAGCAGTTGCGCTTCATCAACCAGTCTTTCATGACCGGTTCCGAATCCGCCAGCAGATCGGTTGATGCCATCGCTGCCTCCCGCGAATGCCCTGCTGCCAACGACTTGCCGCGAATTGCCCGACACGTTGCCGCTGCCACGTTGCGCCTTTCGTGCACCATCGCGCATCGCGCCCGCCGCCCTGATTGTGGGAACCCCCGGGCGACAAACTGACGCATTATAGGCGCGTTCTATGGCATCCACAAGCAAGTGTCTATCGGCCCGTAAGCCATGTGCGACAAGCCTCTGCGCCGTTTTGCCGCACCTTGCAGCGGGGTTTTTCGCAGCTGATTTCAGACATAACGGACGGCCTCTTTACTGCCTTTACTGCTTTACCGCATAGCCCTCAACGATTCTTCGGCGGGCCGCGCCCGATGTCCTCGATGCGCACGATGCTATGGCCTTGCGCGTCGGTACGCGGCACGGCTTTCCACGCGTGGCCGTAAATCACCTCGAAAGTCAGCGGGATCGTGCCGTCCGCGCTGCGGCGTGCTTCGAGCGCAGCCAGCAGCGCCTTGTGCAGTCGCCGCGCCGGCAATTCGGACGGTGTGCGCTCGAACGGGTAAGCGCCCCAGCGACGCACGTCCGCAAGCAGCGACTGCGGTGACTTATAAGTGATCGTCAGCGTTTCCTGGTCCATCACCGGAATCTCGAAGCCGCTTTCCACCAGCATGTCGCCGAGATCGTGCATGTCGACGAAGTCGATCACGTGCGCACGCGACGGCTCACCGTGCGCCGCCTCGACTTGCGCATAGGCGCCGCGCAATTCCTTCAGCGTGTCGGGGCCGAGCGTGCTGAACATCAGCAGGCCGTTTACCTTCAGTACGCGCTGCCATTCGGGGAACACCAGATCGGGACGCGAATGCCAGTGCATCGCGAGATTCGACCAGATCAGATCGAACGCGCCCGCGGCAAACGGTAGTGCAGAGAAATCGGCTTGGGCAAAGCGCGGGCCGCGTGCGCCGAGCGCCTTGCCCAGCGCGGCCGGCAGAAAGCGCCGCCAACTCGTGTCGCCGACGTCGTGCTGCACTGCGCGGGTGAGCATCTGCCAGGACAGGTCGGTGCCGAACACCGGGGCTTCCGGAAAGCGCTGGCGCAGCACCGGCAGGTCGTCGCCGGCGCCGCAGCCGGCGTCGAGCACGTGGGTCGGCGTGACCTTGATGTAGTCGAGCCGCTCACGCATACGCTGCGCGATTTCGCGCGGCAGGAATGCGACCTCGCCGAAAGTGACGGCGCGGCGATCGAACATCCGCCGCAAACGCCGCGAATCATAGGCCGGACGGCTAGTTTGGCTTGCAGACGGGGACATGGGAGTCGTGCTGACGAAGAGTGCGAAGTATACTCGCTCGCTTCCATCCGTTCAGCGCCGGCGGCCTTCGCGGGCAGCCAGTCATGTCGATCGAGCCTGTTTCATCGTTTTATTCGTGGTGTTGTTCGTCGCTGCAGCGAGGTAAGCGACCGATTGCGCATGCAAAGCGGTTTGTGCGACTGTCGCACGGCCTGCAGCGGCTCTGGCCGCGGCTCGTGCAGTTCGCGATGCCCAACCTGTGCGCGTTGTGCGGCAATATGTCGCACAAGGTGCTCTGCGACGGATGCGACAGCGCCTACTGGAATGAAACACGCCTGCGCTGCCCGGTTTGTGCGGTGCCGCTAAGCACGACGCGGCGCGCCCGTCGTGCGCACTACCGCTGCGACGCGTGCCGCGCCGAACCGCCGCCGTTCGATGCGACTTTCGCGTTGGCCGACTACCGCGCGCCGCTCGATTCGCTCGCGCTCGGCCTAAAGTTTCGCGTGCGCCTCGCATTGGGCCGTGAATTCGGCAGGCGGCTCGCGGCGCTTGCCCAGGATGCATTGGGCGGCGTGGATCCGCCGGACGTCGTCGCGCCGGTGCCGCTCGCGCGCAAGCGGCTGGTCGAACGCGGCTACAACCAGGCGTGGGAAATCGCGCGCCCGTTCGCCGCTGCGCTGCAAGTACCGGCCGATGCGACGCTGATCCGTCGCGTGGTCGAAACGGCGCCGCAGTCGCGGCTCGATCTCGCGGCGCGCCGGCACAACGTCGGCGGCGCGTTTGCGATCGAACGGCCGGTGCGCGGGCTGCATGTCGCGGTGGTCGACGATGTAATGACCACCGGCGCGACGCTCGAAGCGCTGGCGCACACGCTGAAGGCGGCGGGCGCGCGGCGCGTGACCAACTTCGTCGCCCTGCGTACGCCGAAAAACTAGCTACACGACTCTCTTCAAACCATGTTCAACGTCGTACTCGTCGAGCCTGAAATTCCGCCGAACACCGGCAACGTGATCCGCCTGTGCGCCAATACCGGCGCGCGGCTGCACCTGATCGAGCCGCTTGGCTTTCCGCTCGACGACGCCAAAATGCGCCGTGCCGGGCTCGACTATCACGAGTATGCGCAGATGCACGTGCATGCCAGTTGGGATGCGTTCATCGCGGCGGAAGCGCCGCCGCTAGCGCGCATGTTCGCGTTCACGACCCGTGGTTCGAGCCCGTTTCATTCGCGCGCGTTCACGCCGGGCGACTGGTTCGTGTTCGGCGCCGAAACGCGCGGCCTGCCGGATGCGGTGCTGAACCGCTTTCCGGACGAACAGCGCGTCCGTCTGCCGATGCGGCCGGGCAACCGCAGTCTGAATCTGTCGAATACGGTGGCGGTGGTGGTGTTCGAAGCGTGGCGTCAGGCGGGCTTCGAAGGTGGTGTGTAACGGCACGGTTCGCGTTGATCCGGCGACGTGTTCATGCCGCCGGCCGCGGCCATCGTCGAGCGGCGGCTCGGGGCGCAAGCGTCGCTTGTATCAGACCGGCTTCGTAGACAGTGCGCCGCCGCGCCGCTGCAGTTCGGCTTCATATCGCATCAACATCGCATCGTCGAAGCACGCAAATATCACACGCTCGATGCCGCGCGCATGAGATAGCGTGTCGATGACGGTGCCCACCGCGATTTCCACAGCTTGCTGCGGCGGATAGCGATACACGCCGCAACTGATCGCGGGAAACGCGATGCTGTTCGCGTGCGCCTGCTGTGCGAGCTCTAGCGAGCGCCGGTAGCACGACGCAAGCAAGTCCGCCTCGCCGCGCGCGCCACCGTGCCAAACCGGCCCGACCGCGTGAATCACGTGCTTCGCAGGCAACTGGTAGCCGCGCGTGATTTTCGCGTCGCCGGTTGCGCAGCCACCGAGTTTTTCGCATTCGCGCAGCAGATCGCGACCGGCCGCGCGATGGATCGCGCCGTCCACTCCGCCTCCGCCTGATAGCGATGCATTCGCCGCATTGACGATCGCGTCGATCGCCAGCGTCGTGATGTCGACGCGCTGCGCCTCGAGCGTGCAATGACCTACGGTGAGCATAAGAAACCTCCGGTTCGACGCGCCGATCAAGACAATAAGAACGACAGCAACGTTAAGGAGGTGGACAAACGGCCAGGGCGACCGTTCTGCAACAGGCGCGCAAGCCGCGCGCGCCCGGGCATTTCAGGACGACGGCTATTCCGCCTTCGCGTCGCGGCGCAACAGCACGCTAACCGCGTCGCGCGGCGCAACGCCGTCGAACAACACAGCACACACGGCCTCGGTAATCGGCATCTCGATCGCACGCGCACGCGCGATGGCAAGCACCGCTTGCGCGCAACGCACGCCTTCGGCGACATGCCCCAGCGCACCGAGAATATCGTCGAGCGTGCGGCCGCCGGCCAGTTGCATGCCGACGGTACGGTTGCGCGACAGATCGCCGGTCGCCGTCAGAATCAGATCGCCGAGGCCAGTCAGCCCGGTGAACGTCTCCGCGCGACCGCCAAGCATCACGCCAAGCCGCGTCATTTCAGCGAGCCCGCGCGTGATCAGCGCAGCGCGCGCGTTGAGCCCGAGACCCAGCCCATCGCCGATACCGGTGGCAATCGCCAGCACGTTCTTCACCGCGCCGGCCACTTCTACACCGACCACGTCGTCGCCGGTATAGATGCGCATCGCGTCGTGATGGAACGCGGCAACCGTGCGCTCGCGGCACGCCGCCGAAGCGCTCGCCACCGTCAACGCGACCGGCAGCTTCTGTCCGACTTCGCGCGCAAAACTCGGCCCCGACAGCACGCCGTTGCTCGGATGGCCGGCCAGTTCCTGCGCCACCACCTGATGCGGCAGCATCTGCGTATCCGCTTCGAAGCCCTTGCACAGCCAGATCACGTGCGCGGGCACGCGGCCCGCGTCGTGCATCGCGCGAAATACACCGCGCAAGCCCGCCACCGGCGCCGCGACGACGCATAGCGCGTCGTCGGCGAGCGCGTGATCGAGCGCCGCGCCGAGTTCCGGCTCATAGCGCAGCGCGGCCGGCAAAGCAACGCCCGCCAGATAGCGGGCGTTTTCGTGCGTGCTGGCGAGTGCGGCAACGAGCGCGCTGTCGCGCGCCCATAGCACGGTGTCGTGCCGCGTCGCCAGATGGCCGGCGAGCGCGGTACCCCATGCGCCGGCGCCGAGAACCGCCACTTTCATCGCGGGCACCCGTGCGGCGGCGTCAGTGGGTCGCGCCGTTCTGCGCGCCACCGTTTTGCGACGCGAGCTGCGCAAGACGCTGCTCGTACAGCGCCTGGAAGTTGATCTCGGCGAGGTGGATCGGCGGGAAGCCGGCACGCGTGATCGCGTCGGCGATGTTCGAGCGCAGGTACGGGAACAGGATCGTCGGGCAGGCGATGCCGACCAGCGGATCGACCTGGTCGGCCGGGATGTTGCGGATGTCGAAAATGCCGGCTTGCTTGGCTTCGATCAGGAACGCGACCTTCTCCGACACCTTCGCCGTGACCGTACCGGTGACGAGAATCTCGAACACGGTGTCGGCGAGGCGCTCGGCCTTCACGTCGACTTCCACTTCGACCGACGGCATTTCCTGCTCGAGGAAGATGGACGGCGAATTCGGCTGCTCGAGCGACATGTCCTTCAGGTAGATGCGCTGGATGTTGAAGAACGGCTGGTTATTCTCGTCGGACATGTTTGATGACTCCCTCGTGTGACGTTGCAGCGGGCTCAAGCCCGCCGGATGTATGAATAAGGATGCTGGTATGCGCCGGGCTCAACGCGCAGCAGATGACGCAAGACGTAATGATGAACGCAGCGAATCAGGCAGCGAACCAGGCAGCGAACCAGGCAGCAAGCGACGCAACGAGCGATGTCACGGCATCTCGCAGCCCTGGCGAGCTGCGACCGCGCTTCTTCGCTCAGGTCGACATTGCCTGCACGGCGGCCGCCGCCACTCGCACGTCCGGCACGCCGGACGAGGCGCGGCAAGCCGCTACAGACACAGTGGGCGAACCCCTCGCGCTTAAGCCGCTGCGAGCAGCGGCGTCAGGCCACCTGCGCGATCCAGCGCCGACAGGTCATCATAGCCGCCGACATGCGTCTCGCCGATGAAAACCTGCGGAACAGTACGGCGCCCGGTGCGCGACATCATTTCCTGACGGCGCGTCGGGTCTTTGTCGATCAGCACTTTTTCGACGTGATCGACGCCGCGCTGCTTCAGCAGGCGCTCGGCCATCACGCAATAGGGGCACACCTGCGTGCTGTACATCACTACTTTGTTCACTTTGCTGCTCCTTGTTTCACGACCGGCATGCCGGCCTGCTGCCAGGCGTTGACTCCGCCTTCCAGCACATGGACTTCGGCGTAACCGGCGTCCCGTACGATACGTGCGGCCTTGTTCGATTGCTGACCGTTCTGGCACACGAGCAGCACCGGGTTGCTCTTGTTTTTGACGAGCTGGCCGACCTTGGCTTGCAGTTCCGCAAACTCGACGTGCCGCGCCGACGGCAGATGCCCGCCGGCAAACTCCGCCGCGGACCGCAGGTCGACCACCACCGCATTGCGCCGGTTGATCAGCTGCGTGGCTGCGGCAGAGGAAAGACCGCCGCGGCCGCGGCGCATGATCGTCGGCCACAGGAGCAACGCTCCGGAGATGAGGGCGATCGCAATCAGGACAAGGTTCGAGTAATCGGTGAAAAACGTCACGGAGGGTTCGCCGGAAAGGGTAGGAAATCGTGTAGGAAACGGGGTAAGAATCAGAAGAAATAAAAAGGGCAATCCGGCCATTATAAAATAACCGTCTGTCACGATGGCGACCGCCGCACTACCGGCCGGCTTCGCCCTCTTTACCGCTTCCTTACTACCGACCGGCAAGACCATGCACAAACTCGTTCTCATCCGCCACGGCGAATCGACGTGGAACAAGGAAAACCGCTTCACCGGCTGGGTCGACGTGGACCTGACTGAACAAGGCGTACGCGAAGCGAAGCAAGCGGGAGACCTGCTGAAGCAGTCCGGCTACACGTTCGATATCGCCTACACGTCGGTGTTAAAGCGCGCGATCCGCACGCTGTGGCACGTGCAGGACCAGATGGACGCGATGTATTTACCGGTGGTCCATTCGTGGCGGCTCAACGAGCGTCATTACGGCGCGCTGTCGGGCCTGAACAAGGCGGAGACCGCCGCGAAGTTCGGCGACGAGCAGGTGCTGGTCTGGCGCCGCAGCTACGACACGCCGCCGCCCGCGCTCGAGCCGACCGACGCGCGCGCATCGTTCGACGACCCGCGCTACGCGAAGGTGCCGCGCGAACAGGTGCCGCTCACCGAATGCCTGAAGGACACCGTGGCCCGCGTGATGCCGATCTGGAACGAGTCGATCGCGCCGGCCATCAAATCCGGCCGCAAGGTGCTGATCGCCGCGCACGGCAATTCGATTCGCGCGCTGGTCAAATATCTGGACGGCGTGTCGGACAGCGACATCGTCGGTCTGAATATTCCGAACGGCGTGCCGCTCGTCTACGAACTCGACGAAGCGCTCAAGCCGATCAAACACTACTATCTGGGCGACCCGGATGCGATCGCGGCGGCGCAGGCAGCCGTTGCGAAGCAGGGCAAGGCCGGCTGATCGTGGTGCGCCGCGCGGTCGCGTTCAGGCCTCGCGGCCTTATTGGGACTGGGTTTGAGCTTGAGACCGAGCTCGCACCCGGGCCTGAGTCGGGCCACCCGGCGGCGTAGCCAGGCGAGCGTCTACGGGTTTTCCGCAGACGCTCCGACTGCGCGGCGTCGGTTACCGTACATTTGTTTGTGGGCGCGCCGACGATCCTAAGAACCTCGGCCTCCTGAGCTTGTCGAAACCCGGTCATCCGTCCTTCCGGGCCGTACCGGCGTCTAGAAGTTATACTTGTCCGTCCTTATCCCTTGACGCTGCCACGCGCTTCCGACCGCAACAGACTCTATGCGAAAGAACCTGAAATCAATCGGCCTGATCGCCGCGGGCCTTGCCACCGGCGTATTTGCAACACTGCAACTTTCCGCGTCCGCCCAGCAAACCGCTGCGTCCACTCCACTGCCGCTCGACCAGCTGCGGCTGTTTGCCGAAGTTTTCGGGCAGATCAAGCATGAGTACGTCGAACCGGTCGACGACAAAAAGCTGCTCACGGCTGCGATCAAAGGCATGGTGTCCAGCCTCGATCCGCACTCGTCGTATCTCGACAAGACCGACTACGAAGAGCTGCAGGAACAAACCAAAGGCCGCTTCGCCGGCCTCGGCATCGAAATTTCGCAGGAAGACGGCCTGATCAAGGTGATCTCGCCGATCGAAGATACCCCGGCGTTCCGCGCCGGGATTCGTCCGGGCGACCTGATTACCCGCATCAACGACAAGCCGGTGCGCGGCATGACGCTCGACAAGGCCGTCAAGCAGATGCGCGGCGACCCGGGCACCAAGGTCACGCTGACCATCTTCCGCAAGACCGACGACCGCACCTTCCCGCTCACCGTCACGCGCGCGCTGATCCGCGTGCAGAGCGTGAAGATGAAGATCCTCGCGCCGGGCTATGCATACATCCGCATCACCAGCTTCCAGGAACGCACGGTGCCGGACCTCGCCGCGAAACTGCAAGATATCGCGCGCCAGCAACCGAACCTGAAGGGCCTGGTTCTCGACCTGCGCAACAACGGCGGCGGTCTGCTGCAAAGCGCGGTCGGCGTCGCGGGCGCGTTCCTGCCGCCGGATTCGGTGGTGGTGTCGACCAACGGCCAGATCCCGGATTCGAAGCAGGTGTACCGCGACACCTACGATAACTACCGCCTGTCGTCGTTCGACAGCGACCCGCTGAAGGGTCTGCCGCCGATCTTCAAGACGGTGCCAATGATCGTGCTGACCAACGCCTACTCGGCGTCGGCGTCGGAAATCGTCGCGGGTGCGCTGCAGGATCAGCATCGTGCGCTGATCGTCGGCAAGACCACGTTCGGCAAGGGTTCGGTGCAGACGGTGCGGCCGATGACCGCCGATACCGCGCTGCGCCTGACCACCGCGTACTACTACACGCCGAGCGGCCGTTCGATCCAGAACAAGGGCATCCGCCCGGACATCGCGGTCGATCAGTACGCAGATGGCGATCCGGACGACGCACTCGTCACGCGTGAAGTCGACTACTCGAATCACCTGGCGAACACCCAGGATCCGAACGAGAAGAAGGAACAGGAAGATCGCGAACAGGAGCGCATGGACCAGCTGCGTCTGCTTGAAGAGCAGAACGACAAGAAGACGCCGGAACAGCGCCAGAAAGATCGCGATCGCAAGCCGGTCGAGTTCGGCTCGAACGACGACTTCATGCTCCAGCAGGGCTTGAACAAGCTGGAAGGCAAGCCGGTCGCCGAATCGAAGTCGCTGATGGAGCGTCGCCTTGCGCAGAACAAGCCGGCCCAGTCGGCTTCGGCGCCGGTTGCGGTGAAGCCGGCGCTGCCGGTGACGCCGGGCGCTTCCGGCACGCCGGGCGCGGCTGCGCCGGCGCCGGCTTCGGCGTCGTCCACGTCCAGCAGCAAGTAAGGCTGTCACGCAACGAGGCTTCGCAGTGGCGCATGCCGCTGCGAAGCCTTGGTTTCGATGCGTGTGCGTCGATGTGCTTACCCCGAATCCTCTTCGTCAAGCGCGGCTAGAATAAAACCACCGCCACCGCCCGCCGCTCCCGTTGCAGGCCCGCCGCGCGGCGACATCACCACGCTTCGCGCCCCGCCATGAACGACGATCAACTGCTCCGCTATTCCCGCCATATCCTCGTCGACGAACTCGGCATCGAGGCGCAGCAGCGCTTTCTGGATGCGCATGCGCTGATCGTCGGAGCGGGCGGGTTGGGCTCTCCCGCGGCGATGTATCTGGCCGCTGCCGGTGTCGGACGGCTCACGCTGGTCGATGCGGATACGGTCGATCTGACGAATCTGCAGCGGCAAATCCTGCACAACACCGCGTCGGTTGGGCACTCGAAAGTGGAGTCGGGGCGCGCGGCAATCGCCCAGTTGAACCCCGAGGTGCAGGTGCACGCGGTTGCCGAGCGGGTCGACGATGCGTGGCTCGACAGCCACGTGCCGGGCGCCACGGTCGTGCTCGACTGCACCGACAACTTCGCCACCCGCCATGCGATCAACCGTGCCTGTGTGAAGCACCACGTACCGCTGGTTTCCGGCGCCGCGCTACGTTTCGATGGCCAGATCAGTACGTTCGATCGCCGCGACGAAGCGTCGCCGTGCTACGCGTGTGTGTTTCCCGAAGATCAGCCGTTCGAAGAAGTCGCGTGCTCGACGATGGGCGTGTTCGCGCCGACCGTGGGCATCATCGGGACGATGCAGGCCGCCGAGGCACTACGCGTGATTGCGGGGATCGGCACGCCGCTGGTCGGCCGCCTGATGATGCTCGATTCGATGCGGATGGAATGGACCACGATGCGTATCGCGCGGCAGTCGGATTGCGCGGTGTGCGGCAGCGGCGGCGAGCACGAGTAGACGCGCGGAACGCGTCGATCGATTGCGCCGCCCAGGCGTGGCGCGCGCAGTGGCGTCCTGCCACACCGCACGCCACCGGTCGCTCAAACCCGCTCAAACCTGCGTAAGACGCCTCAACGCCGCATCCAGCTCGCCCGGCTCGTAGGCCGCCAGCACATCGGCCACCGGCTTCTCCAGCGCCTTCACGTTGGAGCGCAGAATCTCCTGCTTCACCAGCAGCACCTGGCTCGGGTGCATCGAAAACTCGGTGAGCCCCATGCCGAGGAACAGCCGAGTCAAGGTCGGATCGCCCGCCATTTCCCCGCACACCGAAACCGGCACGCCAGCCCGCTTCGCCTCGCGCAGCGTAAACGCGATCAGATGCAGCACCGCCGGATGCAGCGGGTCGTACAGATGCGCGACCGCGTTATCCGCCCGGTCGATCGCGAGCGTGTACTGGATCAGATCGTTGGTGCCGATCGACAGAAAATCGAGCCGTTTCAGAAACAGCGGCAACGCAATCGCCGCCGCCGGAATCTCGATCATCGCCCCGACCGGTACGTTCGGATCGTACGCGAGCCCTGCGTCGTCGAGCTGCCGCTTCGCTTCGCGGATCAGATCGAGCGTCTGGTCGATCTCCTGCGCATGCGCGAGCATCGGGATCAGGATCTTCACCGAGCCGAACGCCGACGCGCGCAGGATCGCACGCAGCTGCGTGAGGAACATCTGCGGCTCGGACAGGCTCCAGCGAATCGCCCGCAGCCCGAGCGCGGGGTTCGGCGCGGTCTCGTAGCCGTCGCCGGTGCTGCCTTTCGAATCGAGCGGCTTGTCCGCGCCGACGTCGATCGTGCGGATCGTCACCGGCATGCCGTTCATCAGCTCGACCGCGCGGCGATACGCGTCGAACTGCTCTTCCTCTTCGGGCAAATGCTCGCCCTTCTGATTCATGAACAGGAATTCGGTACGAAAGAGACCAATGCCCATCGCGCCGGCATCGACGGCCGCGCGCGCGTCGTCGGGCAATTCGATGTTCGCGCACAATTCGATGCGCGTGCCGCACAGCGTCTTGCTCGGCGAAAACTTCAGGCGTTGCAGCTTGCGCTGCTCGAGCGCCTTCTCGCTTTGCCGGTACGTGTACTCCTCGAGCACGATCGGCGCAGGATCGACGATCACCACGCCGTGGTCGCCGTCGACGATGATCAGGTCGTCCTGCCGAATCAACGCGCTCGCCTGCTGCACACCGACTGCCGCCGGAATGCCCAGACTGCGCGCGACGATCGCGGTATGCGAAGTGCGCCCGCCCAGATCGGTGACGAAGCCCTGGAACGTTTGCGTCTTGAACTGCATCATGTCGGCCGGCGCGATATCGTGCGCAACGACGATCATCTCGTCGCAGGCGCCATGCACACCGTGCGCGAGATTCACCGAAGCACCCGCGAGTGCCTTCAGCACGCGTTCGACCACCTGTTCGATATCGGCCTTGCGTTCGCGCAGGTACTCGTCTTCGACTTCGTCGAAGTGGCGCGACAGACGCTCGAGCTGCTCGGTCAGCGCCCATTCGATGTTGTAGCGGCGCGCGCGCACCAGATCGATGGTTTCCTGCGCAAGCATCGCGTCGTTGAGAATCATCGAGTGAACGTCGATGAAGGCGCCCATCTCGCTCGGTGCATCAGCCGACAGATCGGCGCGCAGTTCGTCGAGCTCCCGGCTCACGGACAGTTGGGCAGTACGGAAACGCTCGATCTCGCCTTCGATTTCGGCGGGTTCGATCAGATAGTGGTCGACGTCGAGTGCGGCCGGGGCGATCAGATAAGCCCGCCCGATGGCGATACCGCGTGACACGGGAATTCCATGCAGCGTGAACGACACGCGCACCTCCTCTAGTTGTGTGATGCCGCGGCAAACCGCTGCAATGCTCTCAGACCCCGCAACCGATTATAAATTCCGCGCGCGCCCTACGTGCTGTGCGGTGCAGCATAACGGCCGTGCACGCAATGGCAAACGATTGACTTCGCGCGCCGAACTTGCCTTTGATAGTGCCTTTGCTGCGCACCATTGAAAAGACGCGACAGCACATGCCAAATAAAAAACGCCGCGTGGTCAGCGCGGCGTTTTATCGCACGAAAGAGACCGTCGCGCTACGCTTATTGTCCCTCGCCGAATTTATCCGCAATCAGTTTCAGCAGTGCGTCCATCGCTTCTTTTTCGTCGGTGCCTTCGGTTTCGATCAGCACCGTGCTGCCGATGCCCGCGGCCAGCATCATCACGCCCATGATGCTCTTCGCGTTGATGCGGCGGCCATTGCGGCTCATCCAGATCTCCGCCTGGAAGTTGGCGGCCAGTTGCGTCAGCTTGGCCGACGCGCGCGCGTGCAGACCGAGCTTGTTCACGATTGTCGTTTCCTGTTGCAGCATGGAATGGTCCGAAGAGCTGTTATTGAAGTTGGTCGGAACGGTATCGCATCGATGCGCCGTTCGCTCAGTTGCCGCTCAGTCGCCGCTCAGTTGCCGCTCACCTTGCTGGGTAGGTCGCACAGGCTCTCGGGCAGTATCGCGGGGATGCAGTCCGCGTCGCTCGCGAGCGGTACGGCCGGTGGCGGACAGCCCGGGCCGACCGGGTGAATGCCTTTGGTGGCGCCGGCCAGCGCCTTGTCGACCAGCGTATCGAGCGGCGTCGCACGGTAGCATACGGCGCGCACCAGCATCGGCAGATTGACGCCGGTCAGCACGCGCACATCCGGCAAGCTGGCGAGGCGGCACGCGATATTCGACGGCGTCGCGCCGAACATGTCGGTCAGCACGAGCGCGCCGTTCTCTTCTTTCAGACGTTCGATTTCGCTATGCGCGAGCGCGACGATCTCGGTCGGATCGCAGTCCGGCGTCACGTCGATCACGCCGATGCGAGCCGGTAGGCCGCCATAAATGTGGGCGACACACTCGCGTAGCGCGGTGGCGAACGGAGCATGCGCAATGATCAGAATGCCTGCCATGTCAGTGTTGCTGCAGAAAACGGCCCGTGAGTGCGGCCCGGCCCGGATGGCCGCATGCCGGAGTCTCTGCAAAAGGGCCGGAACGGTCGCCGGAAAGCGCCGGGCGAAGCGCGAGCGCGCATTGTAACAGCGTCATTTTCGCCCTTTCCCGCGATTCGCGCTGGCACGCGGCGCACAGTCCGTCAGCGGCGGCTCGCGTCACACGCCGCAAGCGCGCCGAAAGCCCGTTGCATCAAGCCTTGCCGACTGCCTGCTCCAGCGCGTCGACGAACATCGCCGCCACATCGAAACCGGTCTGATCCATGATCTCGCGGAAGCACGTCGGGCTCGTCACATTCACTTCGGTGAGCCAGGCTCCGATCGCATCGAGACCGACCAGCAACAGCCCGCGCGCGGCCAGCACCGGCGCCAGCGTGTCGGCGATCTCGCGGTCGCGCGCCGTCAGCGGCTGTGCGACGCCGAGGCCGCCCGCCGCGAGGTTGCCGCGCACTTCGTTGCCCTGCGGAATGCGCGCGAGCGAGTACGGCACCGCTGCGCCGCCGATCAGCAGGATGCGCTTGTCGCCTTCCTTGATCTCGGGGATGAACTTTTGCGCCATCACCGTACGCGCGCCATCGTGGCTCAGCATCTCGACGATCGAGCCGAGGTTCATGCCGTCCGCCTTCACGCGGAATACGCCCATGCCGCCCATGCCGTCGAGCGGCTTCAGGATCACGTCGCCATGTTCGGCGTGGAAGGCGCGCAGGCGCGCTGCATCGCGAGTGACCAGCGTCGGTGCGACGAACTGGCCGAATTCGCCGATCGCGAGCTTCTCCGAATGATCGCGGATCGCCTGCGGCTTGTTGAAGATGCGCGCGCCGGCCCGCTCGGCGATTTCCAGCAGCCATGTCGACGTCACGTACTCCATGTCGAACGGCGGGTCTTTGCGCATCAGCACCGCGCCGAAACTGGTCAGATCGCGCGGCGCGGCGGCATCGGCGGCGAACCACGGTTCGCGATGGCTGTCGGCCTCGTCGCCGACGATCGTGAAGCGCTGCGCATTTGCCTCGACCGCGCCGCCAGTCCATGCAAGGTGCTGCGGTTCGCAGGTGTACAACGTGTGACCGCGGCGCGCGGCCTCGGCCATCATCGCGTAGGTCGTGTCCTTGTAGATCTTGAAGCGGGAAAGCGGGTCGGCGATAAAAAGAATGTCCATGGATTACCTGGTGCGCAGAAACGGGCTCGCATTGTTACGTTACACGGCGTGGCGCGGGCGTCGAAACACCGCAACGCCCAGACGCTGGACTGGCGGACCGTTGGCCACCGGCGTGCCGGCCGCCGGATCGCCGGCCGCCGGCGTGCCGGCCACCGGAAGCTCACACCTGAATCGCTTCCGGATCGGTACGTTCGAGTTCCAGCGACGCGGCGAGCAGGCCCAGCCGCGCCACGACACCATACATGTAAAAGCGGTTCGGCGGCGCCGCACCCGGCTTCGCGTGCGCATCGGGCAGCGCGGTGTGCTCGAAGCCGAGCGGCACGAAGTGCATGCCGGGCGCGTTCAGGTTCTGGTTGCGCTCGCGGCTGCCGTGCGCGCGATAGAAGCCGCCCACCACGTAGCGGTCGATCATGTACACCACCGGTTCGGCCACTTCGTCGCCGACCCGTTCGAACGTATACACGCCTTCCTGCACGATCATGTCGTGCACGTCGAGGCCTTCCTTGGTGGTCGCCATCTTGGTGCGTTCGCGCTTGGTCAGCGCCGCAACTTCGGATGCGTCGTGCACCGTCATCACGCCCATGCCGTAGGTGCCGGCATCCGATTTGATCACCACATACGGTTTTTCGGAGATGCCGTACTCGCGATATTTCTTCGCGATTTTCTTCAGCACGCTGTCGATCGATTCAGCCAGCGCCTCCTCACCGGTGCGCGCCTCGAAATCGACGCCTTCGACACGCGCGAAGTACGGATTGATCATCCACGGATCGATCTCGACCATCTTCGAGAATTTCTTCGCGACGTCGTCGTAGCTCGAGAAATGCGTGGACTTGCGGCGTACCGCCCAACCAGCGTGCAGCGGCGGCAGCAGATATTGCTCGTGCAGATTTTCCAGCACCGGCGGAATCCCGCCCGACAGATCGTTGTTCAGCAGGATCGAGCACGGATCGAAATTCTTCAACCCGAGGCGGCGCTGCGAACGCTCGAGCGGCTCGAGCACGATTTTCTGGCCGTCCGACAGCGCGATCGTGACCGGCCCGTTGATCGATTCGTCGAGCGTGCCGAAACGCACGTTCAGCCCCGCCTGACGCATGATCATCGCGAGCCGCGCGACGTTCTCGAGGTAAAACGCGTTGCGCGTATGGCGCTCGGGAATCACCAGCAGGTTCTTTGCGTCCGGGCAGATCTTCTCGATCGATGCCATCGCGGCCTGCACGGCCAGCGGCAGCACTTCGACCGGCAGCGCGTTGAATGCGCCCGGAAACAGGTTCGTGTCGACCGGCGCGAGCTTGAAGCCCGCGTTACGCAGATCGACCGAACAATAGAAAGGCGGCGTGTGCTCCTGCCATTCCAGCCGGAACCAGCGCTCGATGGCGGGCGTCGCGTCGAGGATCTTCCGCTCAAGGTCGAGTAGCGGACCGTTTAACGCCGTAACAAGATGCGGAACCATTGATCACTCGCAGACTGGAGAAGAAAGATTGTAGAGCAAATGCTTCGCTCATTTGGGGACGCTTTCTCCAATCCCAAGCGACGCGTACGGCCATTCTTCGGATGTTTGTTTAGCCGGTGGAATCTACTGTTTTCAGGATAGACCAACAAAGAAAAAGGCCCACCATAAGGCGGGCCAAATCGCTGCACTTAACCAACTGGTACTTTCAAAAACCTTTCGTTTTCGCTTACTCGACGTGCTCGCCGTGCAGGATCACGTCCAGACCTTCGCGCTCTTCTTCTTCCGTGACGCGCAGGCCCATCACCATGTCGATGATCTTCAGCAGGATGAAGCTGACCACGCCGCTGTAGATAACCGTCGTCAACACGCCCTTGACCTGCAGCATCACGCTTGCGTCGAGGCCGCTGATGTCCTTGACCGCGAACACGCCCGTCAGGATTGCGCCGACGATACCGCCCACGCAGTGCACGCCGAACGCGTCGAGCGAATCGTCGTAACCGAGCTTGTGCTTGAGCCACGTAGCCGACCAGAAGCAGACCACGCCCGCCACCAGACCGATCACCAACGCACCTGCCACGCCGACGAAGCCCGAAGCCGGCGTAATCGCCACCAGACCCGCAACCGCGCCCGACACGATACCCAGCACCGAAGGCTTACCCTTGGCGATCCACTCGGCGAACATCCAGCCAAGCGCTGCCATTGCCGTAGCGATCTGCGTGGTCATCATCGCAAAACCGGCACGGCCGTCAGCCGCCACTGCCGAACCTGCGTTGAAGCCGAACCAGCCCACCCACAGCATCGCGCCACCGATCAGCGTCAGCACGAGGTTGTGCGGCGCCATCACGTCCTTGCCGTAGCCGACGCGCTTGCCCAGCACCAGCGCGCAAACCAGCGCGGCGATACCGGCGTTGATGTGCACCACCGTGCCGCCCGCGAAGTCGAGGATGCCCGCTGCAGCCAGCCAGCCGGTCGGTTCCCACACCATGTGCGCGATCGGCGAGTAGACGATGATCGACCACAGCGACATGAACACCAGCATCGACGAGAACTTCATGCGGTCAGCAAACGCACCGGTGATCAGCGCCGGCGTGATGATCGCGAAGGTCATCTGGTACACGAAGTAGACCGATTCCGGAATCGTGGTCGCAAGGTGGCTGACGGTCAGCGTCGTGGCCTTGTCGCCCTTGATGTAGTTCATGCCCGACATGAACACCCGCGAGAAGCCGCCGATGAACGAGTTACCCGGCGTGAACGCGAGGCTGTAGCCGATCACGGTCCAGATCACCGTTACTACACAGGTGATCGCGAAGCTCTGCATCAGGATCGCCAGCACGTTCTTCTTGCGGACCATGCCGCCGTAGAACAGCGCGAGACCCGGGATCGTCATGAACAGCACGAGCGCGGTGGAAGTCAGCATCCAGGCGGTGTCGCCCGAGTTGATCTTCGACGAATCGACCGAGAACGGTGCGGTCGGAGCGGCCGGTGCCGCTGCGGCGGCAGCGGAAGCGTCGGCCGGTGCGCTGGCAGCGGTTGCGGCGGAGGCGTCCGCGGCGGGCGCCGAAGCGGCCGGTGCAGCGGCGGCCGGCGCAGCGGATGCGTCCGGAGCCGGCGCGCTTGCCGTCGTATCAGCAGGCGCCGATGCAGCAGCAGGGGCCGACGCGTCATCCGCGACGGCGACGCCGACACCGGCTGCAAGCAGCGAGCCGGCCATCAGCAGGGACATCAACAATTTGCGCATTTCTAATTTCCTCTTGTCACTGTTCTTTTACAGAGCGTCCGCGCCGGTCTCCCCGGTGCGGATCCGAATAACCTGTTCGATCGGCGTCACGAAAATCTTGCCGTCGCCGATCTTGCCGGTGCGCGCCGCGCGTTCGAGCGCTTCGATCGCCTGATCGACGATGTCGTCAGATACCGCTGCCTCGATCTTCACCTTCGGCAGAAAGTCGACCACGTATTCCGCCCCCCGATAGAGCTCCGTATGTCCCTTCTGCCGTCCGAACCCCTTGACTTCGGTCACCGTGATCCCGGAGACGCCGATCGCCGACAGGGCTTCGCGCGCCTCATCGAGCTTGAACGGCTTGATGATTGCGGTAATGAGTTTCATGAAATCCTCGCTGTAGTGACTCAACCCGTTGCGTGCTGCTGCTTATGATTGCCTTGCGATTGCCATTGCGCCTGCCCGCGCCACTTCGAGGAAGCCGCGGCCCGACGCATCCGAGACGGCGTCCCGCCAGGTGCGCGGGGCAATAACAGCAACTCTCATGCCAATTTTTCGACGCGATGTGTGCCGGTTCGGCTGCGGCCGCTCCCGATCGGGATCTCAGCGGTTTGCTAGTCCGAATGGCCAGCGTTGGCGGCGCACGGTGGCGCGCTGCGGGGATCGTTGTTAGAGTGTTCGAACGCATGCAGTACGGATGCACGCCTCCAACGTGCACCAAAGGCGCTCATGCGGCGACCGCCACCGGTCCGGCTTGCACCATCAACGAACATCGGCGGCCGCGAAGCACAGTGGTAACGACGACTGCACATTTTTTGTGCACCAAGGGGAACGTAATGAAACAACCAAACGACATCTTCAACGATATACAGGCGCGCATGAGCGACCTGCTCAAGAACTCGCCGGCCAAGGATGTCGAACGCAATGTCAGAGCAATGCTGTCGCAGGGCTTCTCCAGGCTGGATCTGGTCACCCGCGAAGAATTCGATACGCAGACGCAGGTTCTGGTGCGCACCCGCGCCCGCCTCGAGGAACTGGAACGTCGCGTAGCCGAACTCGAACAGAAGCTGCCGGTCACGCAAACCTCCTGACCAAGGCTTGAGCCACTACTTATAGCTGTACATCGACGGCAAGCGAGCCGTACGTCATCAGCGCTTCAAGGGGAACGCAACGCGTTCCGACGGGGGAAAACATGTCGCTTGCCGTGGTGCGCAGTCGCGCGCCGGCCGCTGGCCGTGCGCCGGAAGTAACCGTCGAGGTTCACCTCGCCAACGGTCTTCCATCTTTCTCGATTGTCGGCCTGCCCGATCTCGAAGTCCGCGAAAGCCGCGAGCGCGTGCGGGCGGCCCTGCAGAACTGCGGGCTGGACTTCCCGGTCCGCCGTATCACCGTCAATCTCGCTCCCGCCGACCTGCCGAAAGAATCCGGACGCTTCGATCTGCCGATCGCGCTCGGCATTCTCGCGGCGAGCGGCCAGATTCCAGCCGAATCGCTCGCCCATCGCGAATTCGCCGGCGAACTGTCGCTGACCGGTGCGCTGCGCCCGATGCGCGGCGCGTTCGCGATGGCCTGCGGCACGGCGCGCAGCGTCGCGATCGCTGAGGCTGAGCGGCAAGGCGCCGACGAGCCGGCGGCGGCCAGGCTGCCGCCGCACCGCAACCCAGAACTCTATCTGCCGGCCGCGAGCGCTTGCGAAGCCGCACTCGTACCGGGTGTCGACGTCTACGGCGCGCCCGATCTGCCGACCTTGTGCGCGCATCTATGCGGCGACGCCGATGCACGGCTGGCGCCGGTCGCGGCCCCGCGGCTGGACGCGGCCGCCGGTACCCCTGCGCCCGACATGGCCGACGTCATCGGCCAGCGTGCCGCGCGCCGCGCACTCGAAGTCGCGGCGGCCGGCGGCCATCACGTTTTGATGGTGGGGCCGCCCGGCGCCGGCAAATCGATGCTCGCGGCACGCCTGCCCGGCCTGCTGCCGCCGATGACCGACGACGAAGCACTGACTTCCGCCGCGCTGCTGTCCGCGAGCATGACGGGGTTTTCTCCCGCGCAATGGCGGCAGCGGCCGTTTCGCGCACCCCATCATTCATCGAGTGCGGCGGCGCTGGTCGGCGGGCGCAACCCGCCGCGGCCAGGCGAAATCACACTGGCGCACCTTGGCGTACTGTTTCTCGACGAATTGCCGGAATTCGATCGGCACGTGCTCGAAACCCTGCGCGAACCGCTCGAGGCTGGCCGCATCACGATCTCGCGCGCGGCCTGGCAGGCGGATTTTCCGGCGGCCTGCCAGCTGATCGCGGCCATGAATCCCTGCCCGTGCGGCTGG
This sequence comes from Paraburkholderia jirisanensis, assembly GCF_054782355.1. Lineage (NCBI taxonomy): Bacteria > Pseudomonadati > Pseudomonadota > Betaproteobacteria > Burkholderiales > Burkholderiaceae > Paraburkholderia > Paraburkholderia jirisanensis. Next base: position 422,563 of record NZ_BAAGSQ010000027.1, read on the forward strand.
CGCGGCGACCCGAACGGCCGTTGCCGCTGCACGCCGGAAATCGCGGCGCGCTATCTGCGCAAGCTGTCGGGGCCGCTACTCGACCGGATCGACATCCAGATCGAGATTCCAGCGTTGTCGCCCGCCGAGTTGTCGGGCCGCGCCAGCGAGACAGGCGAAGCGAGCGAGACCGTCGCGGCGCGCGTGCAGCAGGCGCGCGAGCGCCAGTACGCGCGTCAGGGCAAGACGAACCGCGAACTGAGCGGCCGGGAGGTCGATCAGGTCAGCCGGCCAGACAGCGCCGGCGAGCACCTGCTGCGCGAAGCTGGCGAGCGCTTCAACTGGTCCGCGCGCGCGTACTACCGGGTGCTGAAAGTGGCCCGCACGATCGCCGATCTGGCCGGATCAGACCTTCCAAGCGCGTCCCAGATTGCGGAAGCGGTGCAGTACCGGCGCGGCTTCGCGCTCACCTGACACGCGCGAAAACGTCTGTCAAGACTTGACTTATACACACAACTGGCCCTCTGATAGATTTTGATACATGTGAAAGGTTGTTGTGAGGGCGGCCTCAAAGGCCTTTGATTTTATTCAGGTTTATCGTTTGCCAACAATCGGGGCAAAGTAACCGCAGGCCCGCCGCACAAGCTTGTGCGGGCGGCCACAGGAGGTTTTCAACATAGTTATCCACAGGAGCTGTGGGTAACCGGAAAATCGTTTTGAAATCCGGCCACTAGCGCTCTAATCTGCGAACCCACATTCACTATCTGCTGCGTGTCGACCGGAACTCTCGTTCGTACCCTTAATATAGCTTGAACGAACCAAAAAACTGGTCGAGCTGTTCCGGCGGCGGCTCTTTTGGACCAATCACCGCGGCCTGGTACACGTGGCGACCCTTCGCCACCAGCCGCGCATGCATCACACGAAATTCGTGCTGCGGGCCGGCCTTGCCGCTAAACGTCACGACCAGCCCGGGCACCTGGCCGCCGACGGCGAGCGGCACCGGCGCCGCCTGGGCGGTCGGTGCCACGCCGAGATTGCGCGCCAGCCCCGCGCGCAGGAAATCGAGCGTGGCCTGCTGGATTTGCGGATTGTCGTCGGGCAGCGTGATCGTGCCGACCGCGAACACTGAATCGCCCGCCTCGGCAATCTGCATCGCCATTTTCATCGGCTTGCCGTCGATGTCGATCTGCCGTTCGTCGACGCTCGGCTTGGCCGGCAGATCGACGGTGTAGCCGCTGTCGTTGTTCATGATCGTGCGCCAGTCGTAAGTCGGCGAGCAGGCAGCGCACAACGCTGCGCAACATAGCGCGCACAAGGTTCGGCGCAGCATCCGCTGCAGCGTCGACAGGCGCGGCTCGCCGATATGCTGCCGGCGCGTCTGGATGCCAGCTGTGCGGCCGAAAAATCGCCGGGCAGAACGGCGCGATGAACCAGGCAGGGAAACGAAGCGAGGCATGAGGCGAGGCATGGGACGGGACATGAAGCGGCGTCAGGTATTTCGAAGGTAAGTGCACTATTATCCGTCCTCGCGGGCTGCGGCGCCGTGTAGCCCGGTGTGTAGCCGATTGACGCTACAATGTCGCACGCGGCCCTGCACCGCTCCCTTGCGCATCTACCGCGCTTCCCGAGGTCCCGATTCATGAGCCAAGACACCGTTTCCCGGCGCGCGAGCCCGGTCCGTTACATCGCGATGGCGGTGGTAGCCGTCGCGATTGCCGTGGCCGGGTATTTCGCATTCAACGGTACGCAACGCGTGCCCGACGCCACGTTCACGCTGCTGTCCGGCCAGAAAGTGTCGACCGCCGACCTGAAAGGCAAGGTCTATCTGATCAACTTCTGGGCGACCAACTGCGATACCTGCATGCACGAAATGCCGGCAATGGTCGACACGTATAACCGCTACAAGGGCAAAGGCCTCGAGTTCGTCGCGGTGGCGATGAGCTACGACGCGCCGATGTACGTGACCAACTATGCGCAAACGCGCGGCTTGCCGTTCAAGGTCGCGATGGACGACGGCTCGGCCGCCAAGCAGTTCGGCAACGTGCAGCTCACGCCCACTACCTTTGTGGTCGATCGCGAGGGCAAGATCCTGAAGCGCTATGTCGGCGAGCCGAGCTTCCAGGAGCTCGACGCGCTGCTCAGCAAGGCGCTCGGTTCAGCCTGATCGACCTGCGAGTCCGCTTTCCAATGAAGCCCGCGTGAATTACACGCGGGCTTTTTTATTGCACTGACGGGCATCATGCCCCAGCGTATCTGCGACTCAACGACGCACGCTCCATGCGCGACTGCCGCGCATCGGCGCCTCGCCCCGTGATTTCGATGTGCCATTCCCACATCGCCAGCGCCCGGCGCGGCGATGCTTAAATCGGTTGGCGCGTGCACACACAGCCCCTCGACGCGTCGAGTCGCAACCACAGACGACGCGACGCGACGCAACTCGCAGGTCGGGCAGCGCGCATCTGCCAACCGAAAAAAGACGGGAATTCCGATGAGAATCAGTGGATATCGCAGCGCTGATGCACAACCAGACATGTCGTTCACGGCCGGCACCGACGCCAATGCGGCTCGCGGCTTTGGCGCCCAGCAGGGATGGGTGCCGGTCTACTGCGGGAATGACATGTCGCAAGCCAACGACCACGATGCCGTGCTCGACTCGCCCGCGCGACGCGTCGAGCACGGCCAGGGTTTCGGCGATGCGCGCACGCCAGGGCAAGCAGACGATGGCCCCGGCATCGCCCCTATCGCGCAAGCGCCCAACCGCGACGACACCGGCGCCGCGCCGCCTTCAACAAGCAGCCCTCAGGCGCAGCATGTCCGCGACTCGTGGGATCCGGACAGCGGCACGCATACACGCGATGCGTGGGATGAACAGTCCGGCAAACATACACACGACACGTGGGACTCGAATGGCGAACACGTGCGCGACACACTGGACGAAACCACCGGCGTGCACACGCACGACAAGTGGACCGCGGACGGCGCGCACGCGCGCGACAGTTGGGATGAAGGCGGCAATCATGTTCGCGAGGTCTGGACTCCAGACGGCGATTACCGGCGCGATGCGTGGAACGAATTCGAAAGGCGCCTGCGCGACGTTCACCGGCAGATGCCGCAACGGCCGCCGATCGGCGCTGCACCGTACGACGCACCGTCCTCTCCGGAGGCACCGCCGCCCACCTTGCCGGGCAACCGAGCCCCCAGAGCCATGAACGGCCGGCCCCGCCAATGGATCAACGATGACGGCGGCGCTTATCCCGCAGGCCCCGGCGGTGGCCACACCGGGGCTGGTCGCATGGCCGGCCGTCGCACAGGCGGTGGCGGCACAGGCGGCGGCACAGGCGGCGGCACAGGCGGCGGCACAGGTGGCGGCACAAGCGGTGGCACAAGCGGTGGCGGTGCCGCGCAGCGGCCCGTGGGCGACATGCCACCGACCGGCGGTGACCGCAACGCAACCCCGCTCAGTCAGCCGGGCAACGCGACCGACACGGGTCCCGCGACATCCCCCGACGACGAGTTCGCCAATCTCGCCGACGACGACGCCTCATTCGGCAAGATCGCGGGCCAACCGGGTTTCATGGGCTTCACAAATGACCAAAGGCGCCTGTTGCGCGACGCTTTTCAACACACAAAGCGCATGGTCGACGCAGCGCTCTCGCAGCTCCTCAAAACCGGCGGCCTCGATCGCAACTTCGAAAAGTGGTTCGGTTTGCCGAACAAGGCAAACCTTCACGAGGTCGAGCGCGTATTGACGAACATGCAGCGCACGCTGGCGCAAGGCGACGTGACCTTCGCTGCGTTGCCCCGAACGCGCGACAACTGGGAAATGGCACACGTGTTTCCGGCGGCGGCCGGACACCGCGTCTATATCCGGCCGCATCTGTTCGAGTACCCGTTCGGCCCGAAAACGCTCGAGACGACGATTGCCCACGAACTCAGCCATTTCAACAATATTGGCGGCACACGGGATCTGATGTACGGCCCGGACAAGGTACATGAGCTCGCCCAGCTAAACGGCTGGGCCGCATCTCACAACGCCGAGAACTACGGGATGTTCATCCGCGCGCAGACCGTGACCTGAGCCCCCGCGATGCGCCAGGACGCAACGCCCAGATCGCGCGCAGCACCGCAACCGACGGCCGAAGCAGCCGCTAGCGCTCCCCATCCCCGCGCGCGGCAAGCCCATAACGCTTGATCTTCTCGTACAGCGTGGCCTTGCCCACCTGCAGCGTATCGGCTGCCACCGCCACCGCGCCGCCGGTCTGCTCCAGCGCTTCGGCGATCACCGCGCGCTCGAACTGCTCGACGCGTTCCTTCAGCGATTGCGTCGAAGCGGCTTCGGCCGAGGTCGCCACCGTATCGTCGACGATGCCGAGCACGAAGCGGTCGGCGGCATTGCGCAATTCGCGCACGTTACCGGGCCACTCCCGCTGCATCAGGCCAGTACGCTGGCGGTCGGTGAGCATCGGCGCGGGCCGCTGATAGCGCACCGCCGCGTCCAGCAGAAAGTGCTCGAACAGCGGCACGATGTCTTCGCGGCGCTCGGCGAGCGGCGGCAGCGCGATGGTCACGACATTGAGCCGGTACAGCAGATCGCGCCGGAAGGTGCCCGCCGCGACGTGCTCGGACATATCGCCTTTGGCCGCCGCAACGATGCGGCAATCCACCTGGATCGGCTGATTCGAACCGAGCCGCTCGAGCACGCCATCCTGCAGCACACGCAGCAGCTTGACCTGCAGCGCGAGCGGCATGCTTTCGATCTCGTCGAGAAACAGCGTGCCGCCGGTCGCATGCTCGAGCCTGCCGACGCGCCGTTTGGCCGCGCCGGTGAACGCCCCCGGCTCGTAGCCGAACATCTCGGATTCGAACATCTGCTCGGGCAGCGCGCCGCAATTCACCGCAATGAACGGTTTGTCGCGGCGCGCCGACAGTTCATGCAGACTGCGCGCGATCAGCTCCTTGCCGGCGCCGGTATCGCCGTTGATCAGCACGGCCGCGTCGGTCGGCGCGACGTTCGCGATCAGGCGCCGCACCTGCTCGATCGCCGGGCTGCGACCGATGATGCGCGGCGCAACCGAGCTTTGCCCGGCCAGCTCGCGGCGCAACGCGAGGTTTTCCAGCAGCAGCGTACGGCGCTCCAGCGCGCGCCGCACGGTCTCGACGAGCCGCTCCGACGGAAACGGTTTTTCGATGAAGTCGTAGGCGCCGTCGCGCATCGCCTGCACGGCCATCGAGATATCGCCGTGCCCGGTGACGAGAATCACCGGCAGGTCGGGCGCGCGTTCGTGACACTGTGCGAGCAGATCCAGGCCGCTCGCACCCGGCAGCCGGATATCGCTGACGATCACGCCGGAAAAATCAGCGCTGATCAGTTTCGCGGCCGCTTCGACCGACGCATGCCCGATCACCTCGAAGCCCGCGAGCTGCAAGCTCTGCACACTGGCGCGCCGCACCAGTTCGTCGTCTTCGATGTACAGCACCAAGCCTTGGTTCACCATGATGGTTGCCACATAAATTCAGGTACTGGCCGCGAGCGGATCGCTGACCGGCGTGCGCGCGCGGTGCAGCGTCAACACGAAAGCCGCGCCGCCGTCGGCCTCGTTGCGCGCAACCAGCGAGCCACCGCAATCGCGCGCGATCGACGACGAAATCGCGAGCCCAAGGCCGAGCCCTTGCCCCATCTCTTTCGTCGTAAAGAACGGTTCGAACAGGCGCGGCAGCACGTCCGGCGCAATGCCGGGGCCGTTGTCGCGCACCGTGATCGCGAGCGTGGTTTCGCTCGCGTCCATATCGATGGCAATGCGCGGCGCGGGCGTGGCCGCCACTGCGTCGAGCGCATTGCCGAGCAGATTGATCAGCACCTGTTCGAGGCGCAGATCGTCGCAATTTGCCACCACCTCCGGATGCTCCGCGTTGACGTCGAACGGCTCGCGCGATGTGTGCGTGGCGCGCGTCGCATCGAGTATCGTCACGTCCACTGTCACGCCCTGCAGGCGCTTTTGCAGCAGCGCCAGCACGTTGCGCAGCGCCCGCGCGACCGGCGCCCGCGCACTGCGCGGCCGCGCGCGGCCGACAAACAGCTTCAGCTGATTGGTGATCTTGCCCATCCGCTCGGTCAGCGACGCAATCGCTTCGAGATTTTCGTGGGCCGCCGCCTGGTCGCCGCGTTCGAGCAGCACGCGGGTGTTGTCCGAGAAACTGCGCAGCGCGGCCAGCGGCTGATTCAGCTCGTGCGTGATGCCGGCCGCCATCTGGCCGAGCGCGGCAAGCTTGCTCGCCTGGATCAGTTCGTCGTGCGCGGCGCGCAGCTCCTGCTCGGCGCGCGCGCGTTCGCGCACTTCGTTTTTCAGTTGCTCGTTGGCCTGCGACAGATCGGCGGTGCGCTCGGCGACGCGCTGGTTCAGTTCCGCATACGCCTTTTGCAGTAGCGTGCGGCTGCGCATTACCTCGCGCACCCGCGCGCGGCGCATGCGCCAGTAGAACGCCAGCAGGCATAGCGACACGTAGCCGAAGCCCGTGACGATAGTCGCGTAACGCGCATTCGAATCGACCGGATCGATCGGCGACATCGTGATCAGATGCCAATCCGGTTCGCCAAGCACGCGGGTCGACGCGAGATAGCGCGACGCGGGGCGCGTGCCGCCGATCCGCACGATCTGCGCGTCGCCTTGCAGCGTGCGTTCGATCGTCATCGGCAGTGGCGTGATCTGCTGCTGCGCGTACTGGCGCGTCTGCCGGATCGACTCCATCACCGCGGGCGACAGCGGCTGCACCGTGTGATATTTCCACGCCTGTACTGACGACAGAAAGATCACGCCGTGATCGTCAGTGACCAGCAACGGCTCCGATGCGTCCGCGCCCTGGAACCATTCGAGATTGAGCTTGACGACCGCCACGCCGACGATCTTCCCATCGCGCAATACTGGTTGCGAGATGAAATAACCCGGATCATGCGACGTCGTGCCGATGCCGAAGAAGCGCCCGACATGACCTTGCACGCCGTCATTGAAGTACGGGCGAAACAGATATTCGACGCCGACGAAGCTGTCCGGATCGCGCCAGTTGCTGGCTGCGACGCAGATGCCGTCGGCTTTGATGATGTAGGTGACGTTCGCGCGAGCCTGGCGGTTCAGGTCTTCGAGGTAGTGATTCGCGCGCGCGACATTCGTTGCGTCGGGCTTCACGACCACGTCCTGCACGACCGGATGCTCGGCAAGCAGATAAGGCAGCGATTCGTAACGCTCGAGCGTGCTTTTCAGCGCGCTGGTGGTGCGGTCCGCGCGCGCGGCCGCGTTGAGCCGCAGCGCTTCGATGCCGCGCTGCCAGGCGATCGACCAGGTCAACCCGCACGCCGCCGCGAGCCCGGCGACGAGCGCGAATAGAACGAGCAGGCGGCGCGTCACGATGGCGAAATCAGGTCGATGGGGATCGCCTATTGTGGCATATCGCGCTGCATGGTCCGCGCTGTCCCCATCGTTATTACTGTGCGTGCGCGACGCGTGCTGCGGTTGTGATTGCGCTTGTGATTGCGCCGCTTGCTGCGATTGCGTCGCTTGCTGCGGCTCTCGCGTGGGCGGCAACGGCGCCGCAGCATCCGGCGCCGTCGTCTTCATGGTTCAGACATCCGCCGTTTCGCTGACCGACACGTCGCGGCGCATCTCGCTACGCAGCTTCGAGCGGTCGAGCTCGTGTTCCCACGCCGACACGACCACCGTCGCGACACCGTTGCCGACGATGTTGGTCAGCGCGCGGCACTCGCTCATGAAGCGGTCGATCCCCAGAATCAGCACCATGCCCGACAGCGGAATGGTCGGCACCACCGCCAGCGTCGCCGCAAGCGTGATGAAGCCGGCGCCGGTCACGCCGCTCGCGCCCTTCGACGTCAGCATCGTCACCGCGAGCAGCGTCAGCTGTTGCGTGAGCGTCAGGTCGGTGTTGGTGGCCTGAGCGATGAACAGCACCGCCATCGTCATGTAGATGTTGGTGCCGTCGAGGTTGAACGAGTAACCGGTCGGCACCACGAGGCCCACCACCGAGCGCGAGCAGCCGAGCTTCTCAAGCTTCAGCATCAGCTGCGGCAGCGCCGCTTCCGACGAGCTCGTGCCGAGCACGATCAGCATCTCTTCCTTGATGTACGCAACGAAGCGCAGGATGTTGAAGCCCACCATGCGCGCGATCGTACCGAGCACCACGACCACGAACACGATCGAGGTCAGATAGAACGTGCCGATCAGCTTGAGCAGCGGCAGCAGCGAGCCGATGCCGTACTTGCCGATGGTGAAGGCCATCGCGCCGAACGCGCCGATCGGCGCGAGCTTCGTGATGATGCGCACGACGCCGAACAGCACGCCCGAGATGCCTTCGATAAAGTCGGTGACGACCTTGCCGCGTTCGCCGATGGTCGCGAGCACGCTGCCGAACAGCAGCGCGACGAGCAGGATCTGCAGGATTTCGCCTTGCGCGAATGCCGACGAGATCGTGTCCGGGATGATGTGCATCACGAAGTCGACGGTCGTTTGGCCATGCGCCTTGGCGGCGTACGATGCAACCGCCTTGGCATCGAGCGTGGACGGATCGATGTTGAAGCCGACACCCGGCTTCAGCACGTGCGTGGCGATCAGGCCAAGCACCAGCGCAAAAGTGGACACGACTTCGAAGTACAGCAGCGCCTTGCCGCCGACGCGGCCGACCTTCTTCATGTCCTGCATGCCGGCGATGCCGGTCACCACGGTACAGAAGATGATCGGCCCGATCACCATCTTGATCAGCTTGATGAAGCCGTCGCCGAGAGGCTTCATGTCGACCGCGGTGAGCGGCGAAAAGTGTCCGAGCAGAATGCCGACGATGATCGCGAAGATCACCTGGACGTAGAGAATTTTGTAGAAGGGTTTCTTCACGATGTTTCCTGTGATGGAGTAAGCCATCGGCTCGCCATGCGGCCAGTGCACCAATCGATCGGCGCCTGGCGCGGCCGGCGGGCCGCCACTAGACGACGATTTCAGAAGTACCGGTACAGGAATTCAGGCATCGTAGTCTCCTTTGCTTTAGTTGTGCGCACGGCCGTAGCGTGCTGGGCACCCACTTTGCAAGGTCGATGCCAGCGTGCGCTTCGTCACGGCTTGTTGATTTATAACGCGATTTTTCAGGAGCGCAAGTGGGGTGTTCCGAGTTTCCGGAAATCCGGAAAGCGGCTGTCGGAGAATCCGGAATTCATGTGTAGGGGCTAACCCCAGGCGCAGCGCTGATCTGTCAGACGCCCTCTTCGAGCACCAGCAGATTTTCATGCGAAAAGCCGAGCGCCACCGGCTGGCCACGCTGCGGAAGGATGCGGTTTGGATCGTTGAATACGTCGAGCGAGATCACGGCTTCCTGTGCGCGCGCACGGATGCGCACCACCGCGCCGAGAAAGCTCACCTCTTCGACTGTCGCCTGCAGGCTATTGCGGCCGGCAGCCGGCGCTTCGAGCACGATTGCCTCGGGACGCAGCGCAAGCAGGCGCTTCTTGCCTGCATCGCCGGGGGCCAGCGTCTGGGTGGTGGTGAGCGGTTGCCCATCGACCACCAGCTTGCCGCTGGCCGGATCGATGACCTTGCCGGACAGAATGTTCAGCGTCCCGACGAACGATGCAACAAAGCGTGTGCGCGGATAGTTGTAGATGTCGAGTGGCGTGCCGATCTGCTCGATGCGTCCTTCGTTCATCACCGCGATGCGGTCGGAGATAGACAACGCCTCTTCCTGGTCATGCGTGACGAAGATCGACGTGATGCCCAGTTCGCGCTGCAGCGCGCGAATGTCTTGGCGCAGCGAGATGCGGATTTTCGCATCGAGCGCAGAAAGCGGCTCGTCGAGCAGCAGCACCTGCGGCTTGCTTGCCAGCGCACGGGCCAGCGCGACGCGCTGCTGCTGGCCGCCGGATAGTTGCCACGGGTAGCGCTCGCCGAGCGCCGACAGCTTGATCAGCTCGAGCATCTCGGCCACGCGCTTGCGGATTTCCTGCTGCGGCCGCCGCGCGACGCGCAGCCCGAAACCAATGTTGTCGGCCACCGTCATGTTCGGAAACAGCGCGTACGACTGGAACACCATGCCGACGTTGCGCTGGCGCGTGCGCAGGTGCGTGACGTCGCGTCCGTCGATGCGGATGGTGCCGCGTGTGGGCGTTTCGAAGCCGGCGATCATCCGCAGTACGGTCGTCTTGCCGCATCCCGACGGACCGAGGAAGGTGATGAACTCGCCGCGCTCGATCTGCATATCGAAGCGGTGCAGCGCGGTGTTCGAGCCGAAGGTCTTGTGCAGGTCGTCGATTTCGAGGAAAGCCATTCTTGGATGCCTCAGTCAGGGTCTTTGCGGCGTCAGTGCGCGCGCCGAGCCGAACAGTTGTATCAGCCCCATCGATGCCCACGTCACCGCGAACGCGATGATCGCCAGCGCTGACGGTTCATAGGCGCGATTCGCGCCGACCAGTTGTAGATACGGGCCGAACGCAGGTCGATCGAGCAGGCTCGCGATCGTGAACTCGCCGATCACGACCGCGAAAGTCAGAAACGCGCCGGACAGGATGCCCGAGCGGATGTTCGGCAAGATCACCTTGTAGAGAATCGTCGGCCAGTTCGCGCCGAGGCATTCGGCTGCTTCGGTCAGCGAGCGGATGTCGACGGCGCGCAGGCTCGCATCGACCGCGCGATACATATACGGCAGCGATAGCGTTACGTAGCTGAATACGAGCAGCAGATCGGTCGCGCGCTCGTTGCCGGTAAGCGGCAGCAGCGAGCTACTGTTGTAGATGCGCAGATAGCCGAACACGATGACGATCGCCGGAATCACGAGCGGCAACAGCGTGATGAATTCGACGATACCGCGCAGCCTCGGCATGCGCAGCTGCACCCACCAGGCCGTGGGCACGACGAGCAGCACACCGACCACGATGGTCAACAGCGCCATCAGCAGCGAATAACCGAACGACGCCTGGAAGTTCGGATCGGACAGCACCACGCGATACGCATCGAAGCTGTACGTGCCGCGTCGCATCCTCAGGCTGAATTCGAATGTCGCGGCAAGCGGAATCAGAAAATACAGCGTGCCGACGACTAACGCCGTCCATGCGCCAACCCGCGACTGGCGGTTCATCGACGCCCCCTTTCGGCGCGCGAACGCAGCCAGATGTAGCCGCCGTTCGCAAGCCCCGTCACGACGATCATGCCGAGCGCGAGCGCATAGCCGAGATTCTGGTTGTGCATCACGTCGCCGCGAATCTGCGCGTACAGCAGGATCGTCACGATGTTCAGCGAACTGCCAGTCAATGCGTAGGCCGTGGCGACCGCGCCGAACGCGTTGGCGAACAGCAGCAGCGTTGCGCCGATGATGCTCGGCCACAGCACCGGCAGCGCGATATGACGCCAGTAGTGAAACGCGGTGCCGCCGAGGCAATCGCACGCTTCGCGCCATTCGCGTTTCAGGCCGTCGAGCGCCGGCGCGACGATCAGGATCATCAACGGAATCTGGAAGTACAGGTAGGTGATCGTCAGCCCCCAGAAACTCAGCACGCTGAAGCCGGTCGCGTACAGATTCACGTCGGCATACTTTTTCAGCAGCACGGTGACGAGCCCGACGCGCCCCAGCGTGCAGATGAACGCGAACGCCAGCGGCACGCCGGCGAAATTCGACGCGACGCCGGAGAAGGTCAGCAAGGTCGGGCGAATCCAGCCCGGCAAACGGCCCTGCACCGCAGCCCACGCGAGCAACGAACCGAACAGCGCGCCGCCGAACGCGGACGCGGCGCTGACCTTGAAGCTGATCCAGTAGGCGTCGAGCACGCCGGGCTGGAGCAGGTCGCGAAAATTGGCGAGCGTGAAGTGGCCTTGCGCATCCTCGAAGGCGCCGATCATCAGGAAGGCGGTCGGCAAGATCAGGAACAGCAGCGCAAACGCGAAAAACGGCAGCACGCCGAGCCATGTCAATGCGGACGATGTCGCGCGCCGGCTGGCCCGCGGCGCGGCAGGACCGGGCGGCGCCCGCCAGCCGGGACCGCGGTCCTGCGGCGCAGTTTCCGATGATGCAGTCATCCGTCAATCACCCCGCAAGTTGCGGCACGTATGTGGGTGCCGGTGCCGATCGGCCGCTCGCTCTCTTTTTCGGGCGCGGCGTTGGGATACCATGCGGCGCGGCTTGTCCGCACGCGTATGGGTGCGCCGCATGCCGCGGCTGCGTGCCGTGGCTGGCTTGTCGCGGCCACCACCGAGCGCGGGCCGCCCATACGCTACGCCAGTCGGCTTACTTGACGTTCGCGCCGACTACCTGGTCCCACTGCTTCGTCACCGACTCTTTGGTGGCATCCTGCTGCTTCAGCGTCGGGAACACCGCGTTCTTGTAGGCTTGCGCAGGCGGCAGCTTGTCGAGCAACGCCTGCGGCACTTTTTTCGCGGCGACCAGTTCGTTGTAGCGCATCGGGTGACAGTAGCCGGCCAGCCAGCCGATCTGGCCTTCGTCGGAGTACAGATACTCCATCCACAGCTTCGCCGCGTTCGGATGCGGCGCATAAGCGCTGATCGCCTGCACGTAGACGCCTGCGACCACGCCCGTCTTCGGCACGATGACCTGCACCTTCGGGTTGCCCTTCAGCGTGTCGCGGTCGGCGAGCGCGTTGTAGTCCCAACGCACGATGATCGGCGTCGTGCCCTGCGCAAGCGAAGCCGCCTTGCCGATTACCGGTACGAAGTTGCCGCTCTTGTTCAGATCGGCGAAAAACTTCAGGCCCGCCTGATCGGCCTTGCTGGCATCGCCCCTGGTCTGCGAAAGTCCCGCCGCGTAGACCGCCTGAATGGCCTGGTTGGCCGAGCGCGGATCGCCGGCCAGCGATACCGCGTTCTTGTAGTCCGCCTTTTGCAGGTCGGCCCAGTCGGTCGGCGCCTTGTCGATCATGTCCGCGTTCACTTCGAACGCGAGCACGCCGTAGTAGTCGCCGTACCAGTAGCCCTCGGCATCCTTCGATTCATCGGGAATCGATTTCCACGTCGACACCTTGTACGGCTGCAGCAGGCCCGCTGCTTTCGCCGACGGACCAAACGACAGCCCCACGTCGATCACGTCCGGCGCCTGCGGCCCCTTGTTTCCCTTGTTGGCCTTGATCGCTTCGATTTCGTCGCCCGAGCCAGCATCGGGATTCAGTTCGTTGATCTTGATGCCGTACTTCTTCTGGAACGCGCCGATCACCTGGCCGTAGCCGCACCAGTCGTGAGGCAGCGCGATCACCGTGAGTTGTCCCTCCTGCTTCGCCGCCGCAATCAGCGCATCGGGCGGTGCCGCCGCGGCGCTGGCAGCTGCCGTCAGTGCCGCCGCGGCTGCGGTGGTCATGGCCGAAAATGAAAACAAGTCGCGCAACCGGGTCGAATTCATAGTCTCTCCATACTTTGCCGAAAATTCAAACGTGTTGGATGCTGCATTCTTATTTGATCGGCCCTGCCAGGTTGCGGCGAGGTTCAAGGGCCAATATCGCTGCCGATCAGATCGAGCCGATCGGTACAGATCATGTCGACACCCCACTGCGCAAGTTCGCGCGCGCGCGCCGGCCGGTTGACCGTGTAGGCAAGCACGCGCAGCCCAGCCCCATGGATCGCGGCGACGAGCGGTGCGCTCAGATGCTGGTGGTCCGCGTGCAACGACACGCATTCGAGCTCGCGGACGATGCGCAGCCAGTCATCCGGCAATGCTTCGAACAGCATGCCGCGCGGCAGCGCTGGCGCTGCGTCGCGCGCGGCGACGAGCGCGTCGTACGAGAACGACGATAGAAGCGGGGTTTGCAGGTGCCACAGCGCGAGCGCGGCGGTCGCAACGAGCTGCCCGGTGAGCACTTCGCGGCCGGGACACGGTTTGATTTCGATGTTCGCGGCAATGCTATCGCGCTCGCAGCGTTCGGCCACTTCGGCAAGCGTCGGAAGTCGCACACCGGCGAATTCGTGGTCGAACCAGGCGCCTGCGTCCAGCGCGCGAAGCTGTTGCCACGTGTGGACAGCGGGCGCGCCATGCCCGTTGGTGGTACGGTCGAGCGTGTCGTCGTGCAGCAGGAATACTTCGTTGTCAGCCGACAGCTTTGCATCGAACTCAACCATTCGATAGCCGTGCTGCAGGCAAGCGTCGAAGCCCGCCAACGTGTTCTCCGGCGCAAGCTTGCCGCCGCAGCGATGCGCAACCCGCCGCGGATAATGCCAGGCGGCGGATGGTGCTTCGTCGTTCCCGGTACCCATCATGTGGCTGCTCGATGAATGATTCGCTCGGACAGTTGCTTCGTGCACGCTGCATTATGGTCGGCTGCGGCGCTCTCAGGGCGGCACGCTGACTGGAGCGCGCCATGCCCCTGCAATGACGCAACCGACAATTTTTTACCCGGCTTTTCGCCCGGTTTCTCGCCTGCCCCTTCGCCTGGCAGCGCTCAGCGGCATGGTGCCTTGCCGGCGATCGATGCCAATTCATTCTGAGGATCGCGAAGCGCCGTGGCACATTGCGAACGCACCTGCGTCCGCAATGCTGAGACGCCGCTCGCTCAACTTGCGAAGGCTAAGGTCAAATACGCAAACTTGCAAGTTTCCAAAAAGACGGTTCGCTGAAGCTGTGCTCTCACTGCACGGACTTCAGCACCTGTCATCCGCACGACATGAAAAGCATGCCGCAACCACCGTTGCTCCGGCATACCGACACGTGCGTACTACGCAACCAGCGCATCGAGTTCGCGCTGCATACGCGGCGTGATTTGCCGAACCTCTTTGACCAGGTTGATCTGCATAGCGGTGGACGCGACCTCCATCAGTGTCTTCTCGAGACTGTAGCTGCCCTTCGCCTGCAGCCACGCGAGAATGTCTGCCAGATGCCAAACCGTGGTGGTTCCTTCATGCACCGGCGTAGGAAAACTCGTTGCATGCGTGATCATCAGCTTGCGCATGTTTTGCCGCGTGACGCCAACAGCGAGCGCCGCATCGGTGAGCCCGACGAAATCGGGCGCGGCTTCGATCAGCTTCGCACTCGGGATGGCTTGCTTGACGTTTGCCAGCGCACTGACGAGTGCGGCTTCGGCCGACTCCGCTTCCCGCGTGAACTCGAGCGCGATACGGCCAGGCTGACCGATGCCCACCAGCGCATCGTCGCATCCTGCTTCGCCAAGGCGTTCGACGATCTCGTCGAAATCGGCGTCTTGCGCCGCCAGCTGATACTTCAACGTGAAAACGTACTCCATTGCTACTCCTTGTTCGGCACTTGTTGAATGCTGTGCTTGATGCTTGCGTGCGACGAGCAGTGATCGACCACTCGCATCAACGCGTTTGCGTGATTGTGGGCATTGCGCGGCGTACTCCATATACCGGCGATGCAATACTCTCCGCAGCGACACTCCTCGTCGTTGTACGGGCAGTACATCTTTCCCCACGCGTGGGCACCGCCTGGAACGACACGCCATCCGTTTGCTTCCGCATACTTGATTGCAGCTTCGACTTCTTTTTTAGGGTGAGTTGGACGCTTCATGCTTAACCTCAATCCTAAAGACAACGCGCAAAGTTGTCAATTGACAACTTTTTTAAGATGAGGCATTTCGCACAACGGATATGAGATGCGTGCGGCGTGAAAGCGCAGTGAGCGGTGTGCATGTGAGGCCCTCCTGATGTGTTCGAAAACCGTACACATCGTGCCGGGCAACACACGCCCCATCAATTCCGCCAAACGACGTAGTCCAAAACGTCAAGCACGCATACTCGCCTGCTCGCGCGCAAAAAAAAGCCCACCTGACGGCGGGCCTTATAGCAATTCAGAAGTGTAAAGCGTCGATACTCAAACCACTCCGGCACCATGCGCCTGCACATCGGCGTGGTAGCTCGAGCGCACCATCGCGCCGACCGCCGCGTGCGTGAAGCCCATCTTGTACGCTTCTTCCTCGTACATCTTGAAGGTATCCGGGTGCACATACGCCCGCACCGGCAGATGGTGCTCGGAAGGCTGCAGGTATTGGCCGATCGTCAGCATGTCGACGTTGTGTTCGCGCAGATCGCGCATCACCTGCAGAATCTCTTCTTCGGTTTCGCCGAGCCCGACCATCAGCCCGGACTTCGTCGCCACGTGCGGATGCAGTGCCTTGAAATCCTTCAGCAGCTTCAGCGAATGCGCGTAATCCGAACCCGGGCGCGCTTCCTTGTACAGGCGCGGTACGGTTTCGAGGTTGTGGTTCATCACGTCAGGCGGCGCAGCATTCAGAATGCCCAGCGCGCGATCCAGACGGCCGCGGAAATCCGGCGTCAGAATCTCGATGCGCGTTTCCGGCGACAGCTCACGCGTCTTTTGAATGCATTCGACGAAGTGCGCCGCACCGCCATCGCGCAGATCGTCGCGGTCGACGCTGGTGATCACCACATACTTCAGGCGCAACGCCGCAATCGTGCGCGCCAGGTTCAGCGGCTCGTCCGTATCGAGCGGATCCGGCCGGCCGTGGCCGACGTCGCAAAACGGGCAGCGCCGCGTGCACTTGTCGCCCATCACCATAAAGGTCGCCGTGCCCTTGCCGAAGCACTCGCCGATATTCGGACAGCTCGCTTCCTCGCACACCGTATGCAGGTTGTGCTCGCGCAGAATCTGCTTGATCTCGGAGAAGCGCGAATTGCCGGTCGCCGCCTTCACGCGGATCCAGTCCGGCTTCTTCAGCTTTTCGATCGGAACAATCTTGATTGGAATACGTGCAGTCTTGGCTTGCGCTTTCTGCTTTACGGTGGCGTCGTATGCGGCGGATGCCGGAGCAGCCTCCGGTGCCGTAGAGCCTGCGAGATTCGCGGTAACGTCAGTCATTCGTTCGTTCCAGTGTCAGGCAGCGGTGGCGGCACCGGCCTGCGATTGGGGACGGCGGCGCTAGTGCCGTCGATGTTTGCGATCAGGCGTGCGGCGAGGGTTCCGGCGACATCCGCCCACCCGGCGCCGATGCCAAGCGTGGCCATGTCCACCGTTTCGAGCCCCGCGTAGCCACACGGATTGATCGCGAGAAACGGGCGCAGATCCATCTTCACGTTCAGGCTGACACCGTGGTAACTGCAGCCGTTGCGGATCTTGAGCCCGAGGGCCGCGATTTTTGCGCCGGCGTGCAGCCCAGCGTCAGCTCCATCGGGCCCGTCAGGACCGGGCGCCACATAGATGCCCGGCGCTCCGGGCTTCCGTTCACCGGCGAGATTATACGCCGCGAGCGTTTCGATCACGGCCTGCTCGATGCGCGTGACCGTCTCGCGCACCATCAGTTTGCGGCGCCGCAAATCGAGCAGCAGATAGGCGACGATCTGTCCGGGCCCGTGGTAGGTAATCTGTCCGCCACGGTCGACCTTGACCAGCGGGATGCCGCTATCCGCAACCAGCAGATGCGACGGGTTGCCGGCCTGGCCTAATGTAAATACAGGCGGATGTTCGACCAGCCAGATTTCGTCCGTGGTTTGCGCGGTGCGCGCTTCGGTGAACGCGCGCATTGCGTCAAAGCTGCTTTGATAGTCCTCGACGCCGCGCCAGCGCAGCGCGACGGGCACTGTCGCAACCGGCTCGGGCAGGGGAACTTCGGACAGCGCCGCTCCAGACGGGTTTGGACTGGACGGCGCAACAGGAAGGGAAACCGGCGTGGCACACATGATTGCGCAAGTTTACCGAAATCTTGCGCACCCCGCCGGGGACGGCTGCGGATCATGCTTCGGCCCGCACTTCGGGCAAGCCGCGGTCAAAGGTGTTCAAACGCCGTCAAACGCGTTCGTCGCCCCTGCGACCCCGCCGTCAAACCGTACGCCAGCCACCGCGCAGCCGGCTGGCAAGACGATCGGCAAGTCGCCCAAACCAGTTGGCGGCGCGCTCGTCGGCGCGCGTCAGCACGTGAAAAGCGACGTTCGCGTAGGTCCCGTCTTCGGCGCTCAGCCACAGCCGCTCGCCGCGACGCAAGCCCAGCGTCTTGCCCGGCTCGAGCCAGTAATCGTCGACATCGTCGCTGCGCGTCACCCACACTGCGCCGCCTTGCACCGTCATCCGCGTGCTGCGGTTGACGCGCATCGGCACCGTTTCACCTGCATGCAGTTCAAACTGGATGCTAGAGGAAATTTCTCGCATGACACCCTCGCCAAAGAACATTTGATAGCTACAATCGTAGGCGCAACAAGGGCTTACGCAAAACGAGCAATTTTCACGGCTATGTGAGAAAAACTAACCATGGACTGGCGCCAGCTACCGGCACTCAACGCGATCAAGGCATTCGAGGCGGCTGCACGCCACGAAAGTTTCTCGCGTGCCGCGGATGAATTATTCGTCACGCACGGCGCCGTCAGCCATCAGATTCGCGCGCTGGAGGCGGACCTCGGCGTGACGCTCTTTACGCGCGAAGGCAAGCGCGTACGGCTCACTGATGTGGGCCGCCGCTACGCCGCGCAAGTACGTGCCGCACTGAGCACGCTCGCCGAAGCGACCCGCGAAATCCGCGCCGGCGACCGCGAACGGCGCCTCGTCGTTTCGGTGCTCGCGTCGTTCGCCGCGCGCTGGGTGACGCCGCGTGTCGGCAGCTTTATCGAGTCGCACCCGCAATGGGACCTCGAACTGCAATCCACCAATGCGCTGATCGATTTCAGCCGCGACGACGTCGATGCCGCGATCCGCTTCGGATTCGGCAAATACCCGGGCTTGCATGTGGAGTTGCTGCTGGAGGAAATTTTCTTTCCGGCGTGTGCGCCGCACTTCAACGGCGGCAATCTGCCGAAGACACCCGCCGAACTGGCGAATTTCCCGCTGATGCGCTCAGACGACCAGCTGTGGCGGCAGTGGTTCGACGCAGCCGGCCTGACGGACTGGCCGGAGCCGACCCGCGGCGTGCTGTACCAGGATTCGTCGAATCTGCTGCAAGGTGCGCTAGACGGCCAGGGCATCGCGCTGACACGGCGCACGCTGGCTACCCAGGAAATTGCCGCCGGCCGCCTCGTGCGGCTGTTCGACATCGACGGACCGAGCCCGTGGCAGTATTTTTTCGTGTGCTCGCCGCATCTACGCCACACGCCGCGTGTGGAGGCGTTTCACTGCTGGATTTTTAAAGAGGCCGCGCGCTTCAGGCAATTGTTCGAGCAGGTCTGCTCGAAGCCGACGGGTAACACAAAGGATGCGTCGCCCAGCGCGCCTTGAACCACACACACTCGTCGAACACTCCGCAGCAAACCGCTTAAAGCACCACCTTCACCATCGGATGACCGGTGAGCGCGCGATAGATGTTATCGAGCTGCTCGCGGTTCAGCGCCCGCACCGTCAACGTAAGACCGGTGTAATTGCCGCCGCTCGATGGCCGCGTTTCGAGCCGTGCCGGATCGAATTCACCATCGAACTGCTGGATCACCGCAACGATCGTCGCGGCAAACTCGGGATGCGATTTACCCATCACCTTGATCGGGAAATCGCACGGGTACTCAATCAACGATTCGTTTTCGGGGCTCATGCCGCCCTCCATGACTGCACCGCATGCGCATCGAAAGCAGGCGGCGCTGCACCAGACAACGCCACCAGCCCGCCCGCACGCGGTATTCCTGCCGGGTACCGGGAAAGCGACCCGGCTTACTTCTTCTTGTTGAACATCAGCATCAGCGAATCCCACACACGGCCGACTACGCCCGCCTGCGGCACCGCCTGCAGCGCGACCAGCGGGAACTGCGCCAGCGTCTTGCCGTCCGAGACCAGTTTCACCGTGCCGACCTGCTGGCCCGCGGCGATCGGTGCGATCAGCGGATCGGCATGCTCGACCTGCGGCTTGGCCTTGTCGCCGAGGCCCTTCGGCAGCGTGATGTATTGATCGGTGGCCACGCCGAGCTTGACCGTATCCTGCGAGCCCTTGTACACGCGCGGCGTCTCGATCACCTGGTTCGCCTTGTACAGGCGCGCCGTGTCGTACGCGCTGTAGCCGTAGTTCAGCATCTTCAGGCTGTCCTGCACGCGGTCATGCTCTTTCGTCTCGCCCATCACCACCGTCACGAGACGGCGCGACGCGTCCGGCACACCCGGCAGCGGGCGCTTGGCCGATGCGATCAGGCAGTAGCCGGCCGCCTGCGTATGGCCGGTCTTCAGGCCGTCGACGGTCGGATCGAGCCACAGCAGACGGTTGCGGTTCGGCTGCTTGATCTTGTTGTAGGTGAATTCCTTCACCGAGAAGATGTTGTAGTAATCCGGGTAATCGCGGATCAGCCGTGCCGACAGAATCGCCAGATCGCCGGCCGTCGTGTAGTGCTGCGCGTCGGGCATGCCGTTGACGTCGGCAAAGTGCGTGTTCTTCATGCCGAGCTTTTGCGCTTCGGCGTTCATCATGCCGACGAACTGCGATTCGGTGCCGCCGACCAGTTCGGCCAGCGCGATTGCCGCATCGTTGCCCGACTGCACGATCATGCCGTACACGAGGTCGTGCACGGTGACCGGCTTGTTCGCCTCGATGAACATGCGCGATTCGTCGTTGCGCACGCGGCGCACCGCTTCGCTCGGCGTGACCGTCTGCTCCATCGTGATCTTCTTCGTGTGCAGCGCCTCGAAGACCAGATAGGCGGTCATCAGCTTGGTCAGCGAGGCCGGCTCGACGCGCTCATCCGGATTGCCGGACGCGAGCACCTGATTGCTGGTCGCGTCGACGATCACCCACGAGCGCGCATTGACCGCCGGCGGCGGCACCTGCGCGAACGCCGTGCTGGCAATCAGCGAAGCGGGCAACACGACACCGAGCGTCACCGCGCGGCCGATGGATGGGGGAACGAAAGACGCGATTGACGAAAGGCCTGAAGTGGAAAAACGCATAGGATCGGTTCGGGCAGATGCAGATAGGGGCAATCGCGCGTGAGCGGCGCGCGGTTCGGAGAAGCCGGCCAGCGGGTGCGCGCCGCGCAGGCGCCGGAACATGGTGGCGACAACGCGACCAGAGTGGCAACAGCACGGCGCTTTTTGGACTGGCGGCTACACGATCGGTTCGCGAAGCGCCTCGCGTGCCGTGCGGCGCGTGGCCGCGACAGACGGACGGGCGGCGCTGCGCCCAAAAAAGAGCGCTCATTATACGCGGCGCGCGCGCGGATTTTCCCTGCCTGGGCCGTTTTTTACGGCCTATGCGGCACCGATGTGACGCCCGGCGTGCGACGCGCAGCGATTACGGCGTGCGCAAGCCCGCGGGCGCATCGATGCGACGCCCGGCGCGCGTCGCCAAGCGTCGCCCGACGAATACGCGGCGCGCGAGCCGGCGGGGGCACCTCGATACGCGATGCGCGGCCCGCGCCTAACGCCACGCGTCGACGATAACCCGCTTCAGCACATGCAGTTTGCGGTGCAGGAAATGTTCGGCACCCGGAATAACCACCACCGGCAGTTCCTGCGGCGTAGCCCAGTCGAACACCGATTTGATCGGCACGGTGTCGTCGATTTCGCCGTGGATAACAAGCGTCGTGTCCGGCACCGGCGCGACTTCCCAGCGGCTCGCCGCGGTACCGACGAACACCATCCGTTCGATCGCCCGGCCCTCGTCGCGCAGCTTCGCGGCCACGTGCGACAGCACGAACGTGCCGAACGAAAAGCCCGCGAGCACCAGCGGCAGCTCGCCCTGCCCCGGCTGCGCGCGCATATGGTCGAGCACGGCGTGCAGGTCGTCGCGTTCGCCGATGCCGTTGTCATGCTCGCCTTGCGTCGCACCGACGCCGCGGAAATTCGCACGATACGTGATGTACTTCAGCTGCACGAAGGTGCGCGCCAGCGTCTGCGCGACCTTGTTGTCCATCGAGCCGCCGAACAGCGGATGCGGATGCGCGATCAGCACGATACCGCGCGCGTCGCCGTCGGGCAGATCGAGCGCGACCTCGATCTTGCCGACCGGCCCGTCGATCAGATATTTCTGCGTTTGAGCGTTCATTGTGTTGTTTTGCTAAAGCCTAGCGGTCGATCTTGAGGCGCTCGACCACCTTGCCGTGCACCAAATGCGATTCGACGATTTCGTCGATATCGCTCTTGTCGACGTACGTGTACCACGTGCCTTCCGGATAGACGACGATGGTCGGCCCTTCCTCGCAGCGGTCGAGACACCCGGATTTATTGATGCGCACCTGGCCGGGCCCGGAGATGCCGAGCTGCTTCACGCGTTTTTTCGCGTATTCCTGCATCTCCTGGGACCCGCAGTTCGCGCAGCTCGGCCGGTCTGCGCCGGGCTCGCGCTGGTTCAGGCAGAAGAAGACGTGGTATTTGAAGAACGATTCCATGATGTAGGGAATGGCCGCAATAGATTTGAAAGCACAGACCTGAAGTGCGCAGCAAACGCCAAACCTGCGCGCGCGAACCCGAGGTGACCCGGCCGATTATAGCGAGCGCTACTTCGCGACGCGTGCACGCCGGCGCGTGAGCCACGCGCGCTCGGCGGAAAACGCGAGCCACACGAGCACCGCATACGGCCAGGTCCACGCGAGCCAGCGCGCGAGGCCGTTGAAGTGCAGATAGCGGCCTTGCCGCCAGTCGGCGAGCACCACGTCGAAATAGGGGTTCACCGGCAGCAGGTTGACCAGCGCGAGCGCGACGGCGAGCGCCACTGCGGCCAGCGCGGCGCGCCACGCGAGCGGCAGCCTGAGCACGCCCAATGCGGCCGCGCTGCCGCACAGCAGGCCGAGCAACGCGCCGGGCGTGGCCCAGTCGAACACCAGGCCGGTCTGCGATTGCAGAAAGGTCGCGCCCGTTTTGACCGCCAGCGTGAACAGCACAAAGCCGCAAAACAACAGCCTGCGCGGTGCGCGGGCGCGCATCGGCAGCGACGCGAACGCGCCGGCCGCGAACAGGCTGAGCGCGGTGATCAAGGCTTCCCAGCCGTCGTCAGGCAACCAGCTGCCAAGTCGCGCGGGCCACGAAGCGAGGTGCCACGCCGCGGGCGTCCATGCGAGCAGCGCATCCTGCATGCTCGCATCGAAGCGCAGCCACAGCGTGCGCGGCCAGTCGCCGACGCCGAACAGGCGCGGTGTGGGAAACATCGTCGCAAACGGCCACAACGCGGCGAGGCATAGCGCCGCCGCGCTATCGCGCTCGAACCACAGGAAGCGCATGCGGCGCAGCATGCCGCGATCGAGCAGCGCGCCGGTGGCCGGCGACATCAGCGTCGCACCGACCAGCGCGCCAAGGCCGTTGGACGCGAGATCGAGATTGGAGGCGATGCGCGTCGGCAAGTAGGTCTGCACCGACTCCATCACGCCCGACAGCAGTGCGCCGGCCGCAAACGCGAGCCCGACCGCCAGCGCGCCGCGCATGCGTGGATACAGCGCCAGCACCACCAGTGCGCCGAACGGCATGTAACCGAGCACGTTCGTGACGACGTCGAACAGCGTCAGGTATTGCGGCAGCGG
Organism: Paraburkholderia jirisanensis; assembly: GCF_054782355.1. Lineage (NCBI taxonomy): Bacteria > Pseudomonadati > Pseudomonadota > Betaproteobacteria > Burkholderiales > Burkholderiaceae > Paraburkholderia > Paraburkholderia jirisanensis. Next base: position 445,899 of record NZ_BAAGSQ010000027.1, read on the forward strand.
ATCGGTGAGAAAGTCGAATGGGCCGAGGCCGAGCGAGCGCCAGCCGTAAAACGGGTACCACGAGCCGTACACGATCAGCGCCGTGTAGAGCGCGAGCGCCTGCCGTGCGAACGCCGATGGCCGGCGCTGCCACGGCTTGTCGGTCATGCGGCGCTCCGCGCGGCGTGCGGCGCGTGGGTCGCTGCGGCGCCTGCTGGGTCGCTGAATGCGTCGCCCGTTGCGCGGCTCATTGAGTCGCCCGTTGCGGCGCCCATCGCGTTGCTCGTTGCTTCGCGCGTTGTGCGGTTTGTAGCGTCGCTCATTGCGCACGCTGCGCCGCTCATTTCACGGCTCATTTCACGGCTCATTGCGTCGCCCGTTGCGCCGCTCATTGAGTCGCGACCAGCGCCTGCATGCCGAGCCACGAACCAATCTGCGCAACGAGATCGTCGCTCGCGGTAGCGAGTGCGCGCGCGCCGCCGGCCGCGTCCGGCGTATCGGCCGGCGCACGAGCCACGAACGTATGCTGGCCGACCACCTTGCCGTTAGCCGTCAGCGTGGTGCGCGCAATCACCGTCGCGTGGCTTTGCGACTGCCCGTCGAAGTCCTGCTCGAACTGCTCGAGATCGACTTTCAGTACCGGCGCATGCACCGCGTCGGCGCCGGTCAGCACCGTACCGCGCGTCGACAGCGCCGCGCGCAGCCGTTGCGTCAGCAACTGCGCGGGCGGCATGGTCCAGTGGCTGGTCGCGTAGACGGCTGTGCGCTGCGCATCCGCATAGCTCAGCCGGTAGATCAGTTTGTCGGTGCCGAGCGTCTCGGGCGCGCTGACCTCGAGCACCTTCACCATCGGCATCGGGCTGGTGCCGCCCGCCTGCGGCGGCGGCCCGAGGTCGTAACGGATATCGGCGAGTGCCGCCGGATTGCCTGCGCATCCCGCCAGCACGCCAAGCGCGAGCAACGCGGCAAGCGCCGTGTAAAGCGGAACGAAGCGATTGATCGAGCGTGACATATGCGTTTCCTCTTCAGATCATTTTTGCGCGCCGCCTTGCGGCCACGTGAAGCCCGGCTCGCCCGGCCCCGGCGTCGGCTTCGGCGGACCGAACAGGACGCTGCGCGGGTTATCGCTGAACGTGTCGGCGGCGCGGTCGATCGAGCGCGCCGCGGTGCGCACGTCGTCGGCGAGCGAGTTGACGCGCGGCAGCGTGTCGTAGCCGACCCGCGACGAGATCTCCTGCAGCGACTCGTTCATCGACGTCAGCGCGTCGCCCGCCTGCTGCGCCGCCGTGCCGACCTTGTTCAGGTTCGACTCGAGCGGCCCGTTCGAGCGGTTCAGGCTGGTGATCAGCTCGTTGGTCGACGCCAGCGTGCGGTTCAGCTGATCCATCGTCGGCGGCAGCTTGCCGGCGGCCGGCGCGATCTGCTGGGTCAGCGACGTCACGCCGTCGGCCGCGTGCTGCAGGCTTGCGGCAGTCGCCAGCAGCTGGTTGCGCATATCGCCGGACAGGATGTCGTCGACGTCGGTCGCGACCTTCTCGAGCTTGCGCAACAGGATGTCGCCGCGCTTTTGCAGCTGGTCGAGCAGCCCTGGATGCAACGGCAGCTGCGCGACGTTCTTGTCGGACGACGCAAGCGGCGCGACATCCTTGCCGGTGTCGTCCAGCTGCACGAACGCGATGCCGGTCACGCCCTGCAATGCGAGACTGCCGAACGTCGAATGGGTGATCGGCGCGCGCTTGTCCACCAGGATGCGGATCACGATCTGCCCGGGATGGTCGCGGTCGAACTTCAGCGATTGCACCTTGCCGACGTCGAGCCCGCGATAGCGCACCGCCGCGTCCGCATACAGCCCGGTCACGTTGGTGCGCGCGATCAGGTCGTACGGCACACGTACCGAGCGGTCGACATTGAACAGCACGGCCGCCGCGGCGATCGCCAGCGCCAGTGCCACCGTGAAGAGCCCGGCCCAGAAGGCGTGGGATTTGTTTTCCATCGTCAGGTTCCCCAGGTTCCCCGCTTACATCGCGGTCTTCAGCGGGATCGCGTCGCAGGCCGGTTCCATCGCCTCGGCCGGCAACTTCGCGCGACGTTCCGCCGACAGCCCTTGCAGTGCGAGACGCCCGCGCAGGCCGAGAAAGTATTCGCGGATAAACGGATGATCGACACCCGCCACCTCCTCGACCGGCGCTGCCACCAGCACGCGGCGCTCCGCCAGCACCGCGACGCGTGTCGACAGCGCGACCATCGTATCGAGATCGTGCGTCACCATGACCACCGTCAAGCCGAGCGCGCGATGCAGCGCGCTGATCAGCTCGACGAATTCGTCGGACGCCTGCGGGTCGAGGCCGGCGGTCGGCTCGTCGAGAAACAGCAGCTCCGGTTCGAGCGCGATCGCGCGCGCGATGCCGACCCGCTTGACCATGCCGCCCGACAGCGCGGCCGGCATCTTCGACGCGTTCTTGCACGGCAGCCCGACCATCTCGAGCTTCAGCATCACGATGTCGCGCAGCAGGTCTTCCGGCACCTTGCCGAGTTCGCGCAGCGGCTGCGCGATATTGTCGAACACCGACAGCGACGAAAACAGCGCGCCGTGCTGGAACAGCATGCCCATCCGGCTGCGTGTGAGATTCGCCTCTTCGGGGTCGACGGTCGACGTATCGCGGTCGAACACCTTGATGGTGCCCGACGTCGGCCGCTCGAGGCCGAGAATCTGCCGCATCAGCGTGGTCTTGCCCGAGCCCGAACCGCCGACGATCGCGACGATCTCGCCGCGTCGCACGTCGAAATTCAGATGCTGATGCACGATGTTGCGGCCGTAGCGTTTCGTCAGATCGCGCACCTCGATCACCGTTTCGGCGATCTCCGGCAGCGGCTGGTCCCGTACGGCATGAGTGAGCGGCGCAATCATGACAGCCCCACGTTCTGGAAGATGATCGCGAACACGGCGTCCGCGAGAATCACGATGGTGATCGAGGTGACCACCGAAGTGGTCGTGCCTTCGCCGAGGCTCTGCGAATTCGCCTTGATGCGAAAGCCGAAATGGCAGCCGACCAGCGCGATCAGCATGCCGAAAGTGGCGCCCTTGCCGAGCCCGATCCACAGGTTCGCGACCGGCACGACGGTCGGCAGCGAGCGCGCGAAATAGGCGACGTCGATCTGCAGCACCAGTTTCGCCGCGAGCGCGCCGCCGACCAGCGCGACGATGTTGGTCCACATCACCAGCAGCGGCATCGCGATCGCGAGCGCGATCACGCGCGGCAGGATCAGCCGCAGACCGTGCGGGATGCCCATTACGCGCATCGCGTCGAGTTCTTCTGTAACACGCATCACGCCGATCTGCGCGGTGATCGACGAACCGGAGCGCCCGGCCACCAGAATTGCCGCCAGCACCGGCCCCAGCTCGCGGATCACGGACAGCCCGAGAATGTTGACGATGAACTGGTTCGCGCCGAACAGCCGCAATTGCTGCGCAGACAGATAACTCAGCACGATACCGATCAGGAACGCCACCAGCGCGATGATCGGCAGCGCCTGCGCGCCCGCGTAGTAGACGTTCGCCGAAATTTCCTTCCACGGCGTGATCTTCGGGTTGCGCACGATCGCCAGCAGATCGAGCACGACGCGCCCGAACATCGCGATCCCGCCGTACAGATGCTCGAAGAACTCGAACATGCGCAGACCGAGCCGCGTGATCGGGCCGAAGTGTTCGACCTTCTCCGGGTTTTCGCGCGCGGAGTCGAGCAGCGCGATACGGTCGAAGATATCGCGCTGCGTGTCGTTCAGCGCAACCAGATTGGCGGGTAGCCGGTAGCCCCAGATCCGCCACAGCGCCTGGCCGCCAACGTGATCCATGCGGTCGATGCGCGACAGATCCCACTGCGCGATCTTGTCGGTGCCGAGCAGTTCGCGCAAACGCGGCAGCGCACGGCCCTGCTCGCGGTCGCGCGCGAGCGCGAGCGCGGTCCACTGGCCGGATAGCCGGACGATCTTGCCCTGTCTGCCTGCCGCGACTTCAAGGCCGGGCGGAGTGTCGTAGTTCAAGGCGCTGGAGGGTCGTGGTCGGATTACGCGCATTGTATCGAACACACTGCGCATCGGCCCTGGTGGTCCGCCGCCTCAGGCCGGTGGCTGTGGCTACAATACGCGGCATGACATCCTCTCGCACACCTGAGGCCGCCCCCGCGAACGACTGGCGCATCGATCGTGCGCGCGCCGTTGCGCTGTTTGGCGCCGCCGCCCACGACTGGCCGATCGAAATCGTCGAAGAGACCGGCTCCACCAACGCCGACCTGATGGCCCGGGTCAAAGCGCTGCCGCGCCAAGCCGGCGCGCTCGAGCGGCCGATCGTGCGGGTCGCCTACCTGCAGACGGCCGGCCGCGGCCGGCGCGGTCGGCCGTGGTATGCGGAACCCGGCAATGCGCTGCTGTTCTCGGTGGCCTGCGTGCTGCCGTGTCCGCTCGAGGGGCTGGCGGGCTTGAGTCTCGCGGTCGGCGTTGCGCTGGTCGAAGGGCTGCGCTCGCTGCCGGTGGCCGGCCCCGGCCAGATCGCGTTGAAGTGGCCGAACGACGTGCTGCTCGAAGGCGACAAGCTGGCCGGCATCCTGATCGAAACCGCGTGGAGCACCGCGGATGCAAGCGCGGTCGTGATCGGCATTGGTACCAATGTGAATGGCGCCGACGAACTGGCCGCGAAAGTCGGCGCGCTGAATGCGGGTGTGCCCGAACAGGCGCGCGGAGCAATACCGACGGCGCTGTCGCGCGCGCTGCCCAACGCGAATCTCACCGATACGCTCGCCGCCGAGTTGAACGCGCTCGAACCGGCGCTGCAGCGCTTCGCGACGGAAGGCTTCGCGCCATTCCAGCCGCGCTGGAACGCGTGCCATGCGTATGCAGGGCGCGAAGTGGTGCTGTATGAACAAGGCGTCGAGATCGGCCACGGTGTTGCGGCCGGTGTCGACGAACGCGGCCAGTTGCTGCTCGACACGTCAACCGGCCGCGAAACCATCGCCACCGGCGACGTGTCGCTGCGGCTTGCACAACGGCAGGCGTCATGAGCGGCCCCTTCTTTCTACTGATCGATGCCGGCAATAGCCGCGTCAAATGGGCATTGGTTCAGGCCGATGGGGCGCCGCTGCGCAGCGGCGCGTTCACGCATAGCGGCTTGCTGGTGAAAGGCGTCGGCGATCCGCTCGAAGCCGAGCACGAGCCCGCGTGGAGCGAACTGCCCGCCACGCCCGGCAGCGCATGGATTTCGAATGTGGCGGGCGAGGCAGTCGCCCGGCGCATCGACACCCTGCTGGATGCCTACTGGCCCGATCTGCCGCGCACGACGGTGCGCGCCGCCGCGCAGCAGTGCGGCGTGCGCAACGGCTACGCAGCGCCGGCGTCGCTCGGCAGCGACCGCTGGGCCGGCATGATTGGCGCGCACACGGCGTTTCCCGGCGAAGATCTGCTGGTGGCGACGTTCGGCACCGCGACGACGCTGGAAGCGCTGCGCGCGGACGGCACGTTTACCGGCGGATTGATCACGCCGGGCTGGTCGCTGATGATGCGCTCGCTGGGCGAACATACCGCGCAGTTGCCGACGCTTTTGGCGCAGGATCAGTTCGATCCGCGCGATCCGCTCGCAGACACCGAGCCGTCCACACCTGCGGCTACGATGGCAGCCACACCCACGCCGCATGTTTCGCTCGTCGCGGATAACACGCGCGACGCCATCGCGGCGGGCTGCGCGACCGCGCAAGCGGCGTTCGTCGAGCGGGTCTGGCGCAGCCTGCAGGAGCAGTGGCGCACGCCGGTGCGGCTGGTAGTGGGCGGCGGCGCGGCCGGCGAGGTGACCGGAAGCTTGCAGGTGCCGTTCACGCAACACGATGCGCTCGTACTGTCGGGGCTCGCACTGATCGCAGCGGATAGTGTCGCCGGTCAGCGCAGGTAGTTAGAATCTGCCAGCGGCACCTCACCCCTCACGACGGAGATTTCACCGATGCTGCGCTGGCTGATCACCTTGCTCGTCATCGCCAATGCAGTGGCGTTCGCCGCTGCTCAAGGCATGTTCGGAGCGACGCCGGCCGCAGGCCCGCGCGAGTCGTATCACCTGAACCGGCAAATTCGCCCGGAATGGCTGCGCGAGCAACCGATGTCGGCTGCCGATGCGCAGGATCAGGCGGTGGTCGGCGGCCCGGCGCCGGTCGCGCCGATTGCGGCGTCGGCGCTGGCGCCATAAGTAAGCGCGGCGGTGGTATGCCGCGCGTGTGCGTCAATGTCAGCCTTCAGCCTTGGCCCGGCTGCTGCGCACGGACCTTCTTCAGCAGCGCAGTCGTCGAGCGGTCATGCTCGAACGGAATTGCCAGCGCCTGGCCACCCCAGCCGCGCACCAACGCCGATTCCGGCAGCACGTCCATGTCGTAGTCGCCGCCCTTCACCAGCACGTCCGGGTGCAGCGCTTCGATCAGCGCCAATGGCGTGCGCTCGTCAAAACGCACCACCCAGTCGACGCTTTCCAGCGCGGCGAGCAGCGCCATCCGGTCGTCTTCGCGATTGATCGGGCGATCGTCGCCCTTGCCGAGCATCCGCACCGACGCATCGCTGTTCACGCCGACGATCAGGCATGCGCCTAGCGCTTTGGCATCCGCCAGATACGTGACGTGGCCGCGATGCAGGATGTCGAAGACGCCGTTGGTGAACACCACGGGTGCGGACAGCGTCGGGCGGAGTTGGGCAAGTGCGTCGCGCGTCGTGAGCTTGCGTTCGAAGAAAGCGGTCATGGTGGATTCGGCGATGAATTCAGCGGAAAGCGGTCAGGGTGCCGCACACGATACACGGTGCGAGTCGACCTCGGCAAAGATTGCGGCAAGGCCGGGAATGGCAGCAAAGCGCTTCGGCTGTTTGCGTGGCGCATGGCCTTGAAGACAAAACGGCCCGGCTGGACTCACGCCCGCCGGGCCGTCGCTGCGCTTTGCGCGCATCCGTTTTACGCAGGTTGCTGCGCCGTACCTTGCTGGTCGGCCGCGGCCTGCAGCCGCGTCACCACTTCCTTGCGATAGCGGTTCAATTCCTGCGCGGTGTTGAAGGTGCGCTCGAACAGCACCGACAGATTGTGCAGGATCCGCTCGACCACCTTCTTCTCCCAGCCGTCGTCGAACAGGATCTGCTCGTCGAGCCAGCGCTCGAGCCATTCCGGATCGGGCAGACGCGATTGCACGGTATCGCGCGGGAACAGCGCCTGGTTCACGTGCAGGTTGGTCGGATGCAGCGGTTTTTCGGTACGGCGCGCCGACGCCATCAGCACACCGATCTTCGCAAACGAAGCACGCGCGACGTCGCCGAAATTGACGAGTGCCTTCTTCATGTAACGAAGATATGCGCCACCGTGACGCGCTTCGTCGCGCGAGATGGTTTCGTAAATATGCTTGATGACCGGTTCGGTATGCCATTCGGCAGCCCGGCGGTACCAGTGATTCAGACGGATTTCGCCGCAGAAATGCAGCATCAGGGTTTCGAGCGGCGGCGCCGGATCGAACTCGAAGCGCACCGCATGCAGTTCGTCTTCAGTCGGGACGAGGTCCGGCTTGAAGCGACGCAGATACTCCATCAACACCAGCGAATGCTTTTGCTCTTCGAAAAACCACACGCTCATGAACGCGGAGAAATCGCTGTCGTGGTGATTGTCGCGCAGGAACATTTCCGTGGCGGGTAACGCGGACCATTCGGTGATCGCGTTCATCTTGATCGTCGCGGCCTGTTCGTCGGTGAGCAGCGCCGCATCGAACTTGTCCCACGGGATGTCTTTTTCCATGTCCCATCGGACAGATTCAAGCGATTTATATAGTTCCGGATAAAGCATGGTGTTCATCATCCCACCCCTGTTCTGCGCAAGGCGACGTCTGTTGTCTGTCTGGTACTGCGATTGCTGCGGCTGCCGCGGTTGTTGCTACATTGACTACTGTTGCTGCTGACGAACGAAAACCGCGCCTTCGTCAGCGCAGCACGCAATTTTACGCGGTAATCGGTGCCTGGAAAAACTGTGGCAAAGAAATACCAGCGGCGTTTTAAGCGCTTGCGAAAAGCAGGATCTTGCGCCTGATACTGCGCACACCTCGCTGCTTCGTATCGCAATACGCGCCCAACCGTGGGTGAGGGAGACCCTATGCCTGAGGTCAAGCTGGTCTGCGGCGCAACGCCGCAGTATCGAACCCTGCGCAGATCTTGCCTGCGCGCTGCGGCCGCTGAATTGTTCTGTTCGTGCGGGCTCGCGGGTTAGAAAAACCTTACACCCATGATAGCACGCGTATTTGACGCAAATTCGCAACGGCGCCGGCATGATAAACCGATTAACGGTGCCGTTGATGCAGAGCAAGAAAACTGCGCGCGGCCGGCCGGCTCGTCGCGCGCGACGGACCACCCGGATGCCGCGCCGCGTCAAGCGGCGCGGCCGCCAGCCGCGCATCGTCAACCGTCAGCTTTGGCTGCGCCGCTGCGCGAGCCGGAATGCATCATTCCGGCCGCTCCGAGCCCTTCTTCGACGCCGGCGCAGTGGCGCGCTTCGCGCCAACCGGCCGCTTTGCCGTCGCCGGCTTTGCTGCTGCTGCATGCCGCGTGTCGCCGCTGGCGCTGGTTTCTTCTGCAGCGCCTTTGCCGTGCGCGGAGTGCTCGTCGTCAGCAGCCGGCGCGCCTGCCGCGGCCGCCTGGTCGCCCGTTGCGCCGCCCGCGGCGCCAGGCTGCGTCATCGCGAACTGGGCAATCTGATTGAATTGGGACTGCAGCAGATTCCACCAGCCTGACGCATCGAACGCCGGTGGCGCGGCCGTGTCGCCGGCTTCCGGCGCCGCGCCGGCGTTCGGCGTGGCGCGCGTGTCCGGGCCGGCTGCGAAGCCCGGCGCGGCCGCGGCGGAGTCGGACGACGCCGTGCCGGCGGCCGGCTGCGCCATCGACGACTGCGCAAACGCGCCGAATGCGCGCAGCGTCGCAAGCGTCGCGCGCTGCACTTCAAGCGCCTGGATCGCCGACTGCAGCATGTTCAGATTCAGCTTCAGCCATTGCTCGACGGCGCGCATGTCGGTGATGCGCTTGTCGAGCTCTTCGACATTGGTGAGCGGCGCCATCATGTCGGACATCATCGACAACGATGGCACGAGGCCTTGCGCGGCGCCCGGCTGCGCGCCCGGAAAGGCCGAGCCGAACGGCGTGAGGCGCATCATGCCCCACATCCGGTCGAGCATTTCGGCCGGCGGAAAACCGGGAAAGCCGGGAAAGGGCGGGGTGGATCCGGGTGCATCGGTCATATCGAGCTCCTCGCGGCTAATGGGACAAGCTAATCGGCACAGTAGAAAGAAAGCGCCGCAACAATACCAAACCAGCACGAAGCACGCATGTTCCATCCACTTTTGCGGTCGGCACAGGGTGCGGCTTGCGAGCCCGGCGGGCGCGCCCACCGGCCCTCATGCCTGGCCGTCCGGGAACTGCGGCGGGCGCCGCTCGCGCAGCGACGTCACGCCTTCGCGCACATCCGGGCCGGCAAAACCCATGAATTCCAGCGCCAGCGACGTATCGAAGGTCGGCCCGGCGGAACGCAGCCAGTTGTTCAATGCGTACTTGGTCCAGCGCAGCGCGGTTTGCGAACCGTGCGCGAGCTTTTGCGCCACTTCGAATGCTTTGGGCAGCAGATCGTTTTCATCTACCGCCAGCGAAACCAGCCCGATCCGCTCGGCCTCTTCACCGCTCAGCGGCTCGCACAGCAACAGGTAGTACTTCGCCTTGGCCATGCCGCACAGCAGCGGCCAGACGATCGCCGCATGATCGCCCGCCGCGACGCCGAGCCGCGTATGACCGTCGATAATGCGCGCCGACTTCGCCGCAATCGAGATATCGGCGAGCAATCCCGCAACGAGGCCCGCGCCGACCGCCGGCCCATGCATCGCAGACACGATCGGCTTGCTGCAGTTGATCACGTTGTACACGAGGTCGCGCGCTTCGCGCCACACGCGCGTGCGCACCGCGAAGTCGGTGGCCATCTGCTCGACCAGGTGCAGATCGCCGCCCGCCGAAAAGCCCTTGCCCTCACCGCGGATCACCGCCACGCGCGTGTCCGGATCGCGGTCGACGTCGCGCCAGATCTCCGCGAGTTCGCGGTGCATGCGCGCGTCGGCGGTGGCCAGCGCGCTGCGGTTCGCGCCTTCGCCGCTCATGATGATCTCGAGGATACCGTGCGGATGCCGCCGCACCCGCAACGACTGATAGTGCGCGTAAAACGCAGGATCGTTGCTATGCGCTTCGTGTGACATGGCATTCCACCTTCCACCCCGGGCTTGACGCCCATTCCACGGCTGGTTGACGAAGCGGCCGACGTGACCTTCACATGCATCTCGCCGCCGCCCATACCCGACGCAAACGAAACCTGCAGCCGCCGCGCTGCGCGCCGTTTCAGCGCGGCTGATACACCCACTTGCCGTCGCGGATCTGCACCATCACGCGAGCGCGCTGATCGAGGCCAAGGTGATCGGTCGCGCTCATATTGACGACACCATTGGTATCCGCAAGCGCGTGCGTCGCTTCGAGCGCATCGCGCAGTGCGCGGCGAAATTCGGGCGTACCGGGCGCCGCGCTTTTTAGCGCGACCGGCACCGCCTGATTCAACAGCATGCTCGCATCCCACGCGTACGAGCCGAATGCCGACACGCTGTTGGGTCCGCGTTGCGCTTCGAAGCGCTTGATGTAGTCGAGCGCAAGCATGCGCGCCGGATGATCCGCAGGCAATTGCGCCGCGACCAGCACCGGGCTCGCCGGCAGGAACGTGCCGTTGCAATCGGCACCGCACACACGCAGGAAATCGTTATTGCCGACCCCATGATTATGGTAGATCTTGCCTTTGAAGCCGCGTGCGATCAGCGTTTTCGGCGGCAGCGCGGCAGGCGTGCCGGCTGCGCCGACCACCACCGCATCGGGATGCGCGGCGAGAATTTTCAGCACCTGGCCGGTGACGCTCGGGTCAGTGCGATTGAAGCGTTCATTCGCCACCACGCCGATGTGATGAATCTGCGCGAACTTCGCCACTTCGGCATAGAAGGTTTCGCCGAGCGCATCGGCCTGGCCGATATACGCAAGCGTCTTCACGCCGTGCTCGCTCGCATGTTCGGCGATTGCGGAAGCCATCATCGCATCGGTTTGCGGCGTCTTGAACATCCAGCGGCGCTTCGCGTCGACCGGCTCGATAATTTTCGCCGACGAGGCGAGCGAGATAGTCGGCGTCTCGCCTTCGGCGATCACGTCGATCATCGCGAGCGTGTTCGGCGTGATCGACGAACCGATAATCGCGTCGACGTGGTTTTCGCTGATCAGCTTTTTGGTGTCCTGTACCGCTTGCGTGGTATCGGATGCGTCGTCGAGCACGATGTATTCGACTTTCTGCCCGGCGATTTCCTTCGGAAACAGTGCGACAGTGTCGCGCGCCGGAATGCCGAGCGACGCGGCCGGTCCGGTCAGCGACAACACGAGGCCGATCTTCACCTGCGCGAGTGCCAACCCCGGCAACAGACTGCACGCGCCGCCCAGCGCGGCAGCCCGCGGCCCACCGCGCAACACCCGATGCGTCCACAGCAATCCAAACCATGGCAAGCGCCGCATGCGGGTCTCCTGTTTGTCTGTTTTAGCTTGTCGGTACCGGTTGCATGCGCGACCCGAGCGCCGCTCGCGCGAACGTCAGTGTAGCGGCGCGCGGCGCCCTTGCTATCGGGCGAAACCCTTTCGCTAGGCGTCGGCGAGCGGCGCGACCGACTGCTCGATCGAGCCGAAAATCGACTTGCCGGCTTCGTCGAACATCTCGATCTTCACCGTATCGCCGTATTTCATGAACTCGGTCTGCGGCGCGCCGTGCTCGATCGTTTCGAGGCAACGCTTCTCCGCAATACAACAGTAGCCACGTTTGGCATCCTTGTTCGACACCGTGCCCGAACCGACGATGCTGCCTGCACGCAGATTGCGCGTCTTCGCCGCGTGCGCGATCAACTGGCCGAAGTGAAACACCATGTCGGTGCCGGCATCGGGTTGGCCGACTTTCTTGCCGTTCCAATGCACGATCATCGGCCGATGCACACGGCCTTCGCGCCACGCGTCGCCGAGTTCGTCGGGCGTCACCGCGAGCGGCGCAAACGCAGTGGCAGGCTTGCTCTGGAAAAAGCCGAAGCCTTTCGCGAGTTCGGCGGGAATCAGATTGCGCAGCGACACATCGTTGACAAGTGTGACAAGCCGCACGTTCTTCAATGCCTGGTCGGGCTTCACGCCCATCGGCACATCGCCGGTCAGCACCGCGAGCTCCGCCTCGAAGTCGATACCGAAGGCCTCCGATGCGCACACGATGTCGTCCTTCGGGCCGATGAAGTCGTCGCTGCCGCCCTGGTACATCAGCGGGTCGGACCAGAACTCGGGCGGCATTTCCGCGCCGCGCGCGCGCCGCACCAGCTCGACATGGTTCACATACGACGATCCGTCGGCCCACTGGAACGCCCGCGGCAACGGCGCCATGCACTGCTTCGCTTCGAACGCGAAGGTGTGGCGCGCGCGCCCCTGGTTCAGCGCGTCGTAGAGTTCGCGCAGTTGCGGCGCGTAAAAACGCCAGTCGTCGAGCGCGCGTTGCAGGGTCGCGACGATCGCATCGGCGACGGCGGCGGTTTGCAGATCGCGAGATACGACGATCAGTTGACCGTCGCGGGTGCCGTCCTTCAGCGTGGCAAGTTTCATAGGCAGTCAGGCATGTGGGTGACGATAGGAGGAATGTATTCTACGATGGTGAATCCGCGCGGCCCAACCGGCATAGCGAAATGCTCGCGCGCAGGAAGGCTGGCGCTCTGCTGGGCACGCCAGCCAGGCGCCTTGTCCAGGCGCTTCCTCGCTTTTTACCCTTTCACATTTGCATCGACCACTCATGTCACCCGTTGCCCGCTCCGCCGCTGCCTCCGCCGAACCGCACGATGCCGTCGATGACGACACCGGCGACAGTCCTGACGGCAGCGCCGACGGCAACCTGGTTGGCAACCTCGATGGCAGCGAAGAAAAACTGCGCTCGGGCATTCAATCGATCGAAGTGGGTTTCCGGCTGCTCGACGTGCTCACGCACGAGCCGCGCGCGATGATGCTGCGCGACCTCGCCAAGCGCGCGGACATGAGCCCGGCGAAGGCACATCGCTATCTGGTGAGCTTCCTGCGTCTGGGCGTAGTCGCGCAAGACCCCGTCTCCGGCCGCTACGAACTCGGCGGCTTCGCGCTGCAACTGGGGCTCGCGCGGCTCGCACGGGTCGACGGCGTCAAGCTCGCGCGCGTAGCGCTCGCGGAGTTGCGCGACGGCCTCGATCTGACGGTCGGCATTGCCGTGTGGGGCAACCAGGGGCCGACGGTGGTGCACTGGATGGAATCGAGCTATCCGGCCAAAGCGTCGCTGAAACTCGGCGATGTGATGCCGCTGCTCAGCTCCGCCACCGGGCTGCTGTTCGCTGCATATCTGCCGCGCGGCAAGACCGCTGCGATGATCGAGCGTGAGCTTGCCGATACGCGGCATTCGTCGATCGCGAACGGTCCGCGCAATCTGGACGAGGTCGGGCACGCGCTTGCCGAGGTCCGCGCGCATGGCGCCGCGCGCGTGGAAGGTATGCTGCTGCCGACCATCCACGCGTTCTGCATGCCGGTGTTCGATTCGAATGGCGAACTCGCACTCGGGCTGATCGCGTTAGGCCACGAGGGCGCATTCGATATCAACTGGAATGGCGAAGTCGACCTCGCGTTGCGCGAGTGCGCACGGAAATTGTCGTGGGAGCTCGGCTACAGCCCGACACCGCGCTGAGCGGCACGCCGATTCACGATACCGGACCGGGCGCCGGAACACACATGGGCAGCGCGCAGTCGAAACGGTTCGTCGATCGCTCGAGCATGGGACACTATGCGTCACGGATGTTGCGTGTCACGGGCACACAGTGCACCGTGTCACCGTAACATCAACACGCTGCCCGCTGTCGAACATGCTGTTTTAGATGCTGTTGTCGAATCGTCTGCTTCGTCTGCCACGTCACTACGCTGTCGTATCTTTGCCTGCGGGAAACCTGTCGCCTCGATGTCGTCTTCTTCCGCTGCACGTCCATCCGATCCGTTGCCGCATTCGGCCGCGCTGCGTCGCACGCCGCGCTGGCGCTGGGGAGTCGTGCTTGCCACGGTGATAGGTGCGCACTGGTTTGCGGCGCAGTGGTTCGATCGACATCGCGTTACGTTCAAACCGGCTGATGCGCAACACACTCCTGTGCAAGTGGCGTTGCTGAAGCCGGAACGCATCGAGCAAACGCCCGCAACGCCCACTCAGACACCTGCAGCAGCAGCGGCGCGCGCACCGGCACCCAGACCGCGCTCGCCGGCGCCGCGCGAGCATGTGCTGAGCGCCGTCAAGCCGGTGCAACAGGCGCGGCCGAATGTGGCCGAGCCCGCGCCGGCGGCCGCCGCAAGTGAAACGGCGAGCACTCCACCCGCAACGCAAAGCGCTTCCACTGCAAACGCAGCAAGCGCTGCTAACACTGCGAGCGGACCGGGTACGGCAAGCGCTCCCAGCGCCGCGAGCAGCACAGGCACCGCACCGCAAGCCGCGCCGGGCGTCAAATTTTCAGTGCCGCCATCGGGCGACCTTCAATACGATACGTTTTACAACGGCGTGCGCAATCAACCCGGTACGATTCACTGGGCAAGCGATGGCCACACGTATCAACTGGTGGTTGCCGTGCCGCTGCCGTTCGTCGGCACTTATAGCTACGCCAGCCACGGCCGCGTTGACGCTTTCGGCCTTGCCCCCGATCAATATGTCGAAACGCATGGCCGGCGCGGCCAGGATGTGACGGTCTTCAACCGCGAAACGAAGCAGATCGTGTTCACGCGCACACCGAAGACACTGGCCCTCGAAGACGGCTCACAGGACCGTTTCAGCATGATCATGCAACTCGCCAGCCTCGTGCGCGGCGATCCCGGCGCGTACAAACCGGGCGTGACACGTCAGTTCTACGTGACCGACAACGACAGCGGGGAAATCTGGCCGATCGAAACGATCGGTGACGAAACGGTGCGAACCGACCAAGGCTTCATCGATGCGCGGCATTTCACGCGGCTGCCGCGTCATGAAGGCGATCAGCGGCTTCTCGACGTATGGCTCGCGCCGTCGCTCGGCTGGCTGCCCGTACGGTTTGTCCAGACAGAACCGAACGGCACACAGGTCGAACTGTTGTGGCGCGGACAGTTGTCCAGCACCGACAGCCGCGCAGCAGACGCGCCCGCCGCAAGCCCGATCGCTCCGAGCCCGGCGGCCGACGGCGCCTCCGATACGCCGGCATCGCCGGTCGCCGATCCCGGCCCGGACTATGGAAAGCCCTGAGCGCCGTGTGGTCGAATCTGCCTTCGGAAGCAGAAGCTTCTGGTCGAACCATCACGCGCAGCGCATGTGACGCCGCGGCGTCGACCCGCGCAGCGCGGCGCATCTGCAGGCCACGCGCACGCCTGCGGCACGCCGCGCTGCGCGATTTCCACCGGCACGTTAGACTGGCGCAAGTACATAGACCGACGCAGGCAGTAACCGGCTTCACGCTACGGGCACGTCTCCTGCTGCTACGAAGCCGATAACCGCTGCAAACGCAGGTGCGCGGTTCGAAGTCCTGGATGCAACGCACCTTGCACGCGACGAGCAGTCGAAGCGCTTTACCGCATTACGCGAAACGTTTCTGCGCAAAGAGGTCTAACCCAGCAGGTCCGGAAGAAATGCCAGCGTCATCCGGACCCACCCCTTGAATTCCACGCCAAACGCTCCACGTTCGGTGCATGACTGGCCAGGAGCCAACGGAAATAAGGAGTGTCGCCATGCAAATGATCTACAACAGCCCCAACTATTGTGTCGTTGAGTTCCCGCCGCAAGACGGCCACATCGCGATGAAGTCAGGTGGTTACGAGATCGTCGACAAGAATACGCAGCGCGAGATTTACATCGACGGTGCCATGGCGGCCAGCTTCCGCGAGCACGTCCAGAAGCTAATCGAAGAAGAACCGTCGCTCGACGAAGTAGACGAGTTCCTCGGGCAATTCGATAGCCTGATGCATCAACCAGTCATCCTGCACTAAGGCTCGCCGCGGCGACACCCGTTGTATTCCAGCCCCGTCCGGTTATGCCGGGCGGGGCTTTTCATTTGCTGCACGGCTTGTGAACGTTTTACGCAGGCGGCTTCGTGCGTCCTTCCGTGTGCATTTCGTAACCTGCGACAGCGGCTATGCGCCGCTGCGACTACAATGTCGAGTTCCCTGATGAAAAGCCGGCACCCGCCCACGTTTGCCATGAACCAGCCCGCCGCTTCGACCGCTTCGACCGCCACGTCCGCTCCGACCGTTTCGTCCAGCGCCGCCTACACGCGCGGCACCGCGCTGCCCGACCTGCTCAAGTCACGCATCCTGATTCTCGACGGCGCGATGGGCACGATGATCCAGCGCTACAAGCTAGGCGAAGCACAGTACCGCGGTGAGCGGTTCAATGACTTCCCGCGCGACGTCAAAGGCAACAATGAACTGTTGTCGATCACGCAGCCGCAGATCATCAGCGAGATTCACGAGCAATACCTCGCCGCGGGCGCGGACATCGTCGAAACCAACACGTTCGGCGCGACCACGGTAGCCCAGGCCGACTACGGCATGGAAGACCTGGTTGCGGAAATGAACCTTGCGTCGGCCAGGCTCGCGCGCGCCGCATGCGACAAATACTCGACGCCGGACAAGCCGCGCTTCGTCGCCGGCGCGATCGGGCCGACGCCGAAAACCGCCAGCATCTCACCGGACGTCAACGATCCGGGCGCCCGTAACGTCACCTTCGACGAACTGCACGCCGCCTATTACGCGCAGGCCAAAGCGCTGCTCGAAGGCGGCGCGGACCTGTTCCTGGTCGAAACCATCTTCGACACGCTGAATGCGAAGGCCGCGCTGTTCGCACTCGACGAACTGTTCGAAGACACCGGCGAGCGTCTGCCGATCATGGTGTCCGGCACCGTCACCGATGCATCCGGCCGGATCCTGTCGGGCCAGACCGTCGAGGCATTCTGGAATTCGCTGCGCCACGCGAAGCCGCTGACTTTCGGCCTGAACTGCGCGCTCGGCGCCGCGTTGATGCGCCCTTATATCGCGGAGCTGGCCAAGCTGTGCGATACCTATGTGTCGTGCTACCCGAACGCCGGCCTGCCGAACCCGATGAGCGACACCGGCTTCGACGAACTGCCGGCCGACACGTCGCGGCTGTTGAAGGAATTCGCCGATGCGGGTCTCGTCAACATCGCGGGCGGTTGCTGCGGCACGACGCCCGAGCACATCGCGGCGATCGCGAAGTCGCTCGCCGATGTGAAGCCGCGCAAGTGGCCGTCGCACTATCGCGATGCGGCTTGACGTACACAAGTGCACCAGTACGCCAGGCACCCACAGCTCCCGGACGCGCCGCCGTGTGACCCTTGTCACGCCCGTCACACCCGTCACGTTCGGACGCTTGACGCCGCCAGCACCACTACGCACCATTAGCCGCTACTCCCCGTCACCGCTCGCCACGCCAACCGCTCACGCATTGAACCGCACGCCATGACCGATCACACGCTGCGCCTCTCTGGCCTCGAACCGTTCAACGTCACCACCGGGACGCTCTTCATCAACGTTGGCGAGCGCACCAACGTGACCGGCTCGAAGGCTTTCGCCCGCATGATCCTGAACGGCCAGTTCGACGAGGCGCTGGTAGTCGCGCGCCAGCAGGTCGAAAACGGCGCGCAGGTGATCGACATCAACATGGACGAGGCGATGCTCGATTCGAAGGCGGCGATGGTGCGCTTCCTGAATCTGATCGCGTCGGAACCGGATATCGCGCGCGTGCCGATCATGATCGACTCGTCGAAGTGGGAGGTGATCGAAGCGGGCCTGAAGTGCGTGCAAGGCAAGGCCATCGTGAACTCGATCTCGCTGAAGGAAGGCGAGGAAGCGTTCCTCCATCACGCGAAGCTGATTCGCCGCTACGGCGCCGCGGCCGTCGTGATGGCATTCGACGAACAGGGCCAGGCGGACACCTTCGAGCGCAAGACCCAGATCTGCAAGCGCTCGTACGACGTGCTCGTCAATCAGGTCGGCTTTCCGCCCGAAGACATCATCTTCGATCCGAACATCTTCGCGATCGCAACGGGTATCGAAGAGCACAACAACTACGCGGTCGATTTCATCAACGCAACACGCTGGATCAAGCAGAACCTGCCGTATGCGAAGGTGAGCGGCGGCGTGTCGAACGTATCGTTTTCGTTCCGCGGCAATGACCCGGTGCGCGAGGCGATTCACACCGTGTTCCTGTACCACGCGATCCAGGCGGGCATGGACATGGGCATCGTCAACGCGGGCCAGCTGGGCGTGTATGCGGATCTCGACGCCGAACTGCGCGAGCGCGTCGAAGACGTGGTGCTGAACCGCCGCGCCGACGGCACCGACCGGCTGCTGGAAAGCGCCGACAAGTTCAAGACCGGCGCCGCCAAACGCGAAGAAAACCTCGAGTGGCGCAACCAGCCGGTCGAAAAACGCCTCGCGCATGCGCTGGTGCACGGCATCACGAACTTCATCGTCGAAGATACCGAAGAAGTGCGTCAGCAGATCGCCGCCAGCGGCGGTCGCCCGATCGGCGTGATCGAAGGGCCGCTGATGGACGGCATGAACGTGGTCGGCGATCTGTTCGGCCAGGGCAAGATGTTCCTGCCGCAAGTGGTGAAGTCGGCGCGCGTGATGAAGCAGGCGGTTGCGCACCTCGTGCCGTTCATCGAGGAAGAGAAGCGCCAGCTCGCCGCAGCGGGCGGCGACGTGCGCGCCAAAGGCAAGATCGTCATCGCAACGGTCAAGGGCGACGTGCACGACATCGGCAAGAACATCGTGTCGGTGGTGCTTCAGTGCAATAACTACGAAGTGGTCAATATGGGCGTGATGGTGTCGTGCAACGACATTCTCGCGAAGGCCAAAGTGGAAGGCGCGGACATCATCGGGCTGTCGGGGCTGATCACGCCGAGCCTCGAAGAAATGGCTTACGTCGCGTCCGAAATGCAGCGCGACGACTACTTCCGCGTGAAGAAGATTCCGCTGCTGATCGGCGGCGCGACCACCTCGCGCGTGCACACCGCCGTCAAGATCGCGCCGCATTACGAAGGGCCGGTGGTGTACGTACCCGATGCGTCGCGTTCGGTATCGGTTGCGTCGAGCCTGTTGTCCGACGAAGGCGCGACGAAGTACCTCGACGAACTGAAGTCCGACTACGAGCGCATCCGCAAGCAGCACGCGAACAAGAAAGCGCAGCCGATGGTGACGCTCGCACAGGCGCGCGCGAACAAGACGAAGGTGGACTGGAGCGCGTATCAGCCGGTCAAGCCGAAGTTCATCGGGCGCCGCGTATTCAAGAACTACGATCTGAACGAGCTCGCACAGTACATCGACTGGGGCCCGTTCTTCCAGACGTGGGACCTGGCGGGCCCATACCCGGCGATCCTGAACGACGAAGTGGTCGGCGAATCGGCGCGGCGCGTGTTCTCGGATGCGAAGTCGATGCTGGCTCGGCTGATCCAGGGCCGCTGGCTGACCGCCAACGGCGTGATCGCGCTGCTGCCGGCCAACACGGTGAACGACGACGACATCGAAATCTATACCGACGAATCGCGCAGCGAAGTGCTGCTGACCTGGCGCAACCTGCGCCAGCAAAGCGAGCGCCCGGTGGTCGACGGCGTGATGCGGCCGAACCGGTCGCTGGCCGATTTCATTGCACCGAAAAGCTCGGGCGTGGCCGACTACATCGGCATGTTCGCGGTGACGGCGGGCCTCGGTGTCGACGTGAAGGAAAAGCAGTTCGAGAAGGACCACGACGACTACAGCGCGATCATGCTGAAGGCGCTCGCCGACCGCTTCGCGGAAGCCTTCGCCGAAGCGATGCATACGCGCGTGCGGCGCGACCTGTGGGGCTACGCCGCTGACGAAACGCTGTCGAACGACGAGTTGATCGGCGAAAAGTACCGCGGCATCCGCCCGGCGCCGGGCTACCCGGCGTGCCCGGACCACCTTGTGAAGCGCGACATGTTCGCCGCGCTGCAAGCAGGCGAAGTCGACATGAGCGTCACCGAATCGCTGGCGATGCTGCCGGCCGCGAGCGTGTCGGGCTTCTATCTCGCGCATCCGGACAGCACGTATTTCTCGGTCGGCAAGATCGGCAACGATCAGCTGGAAGACTACGCACAGCGGATGGCGCTGTCGAAGGCGGACGCCGAGCGCGCGCTCGCGCCGCTGCTGTAACCTCGCGCCCGCAGCGCGCGTCTACCGCGCGCTGCGCGCCTGTGCTTCGTGCCTGCGCCCTGCATCATTTCCCGGCGATATAAGCCGCCCGCGGTCCCGCGGCGGCGCTCCACTATATCGGCAGCCAAAGCCTGAAGATTTGCCGCGATTCAGGTTTCGGCTTTGTAAACTGCAACGGCTTCACCCCACCGGACGCGTCGCCAGAAACGCGCCGGCCGCTTACGTTGCAACCGTCCCGGAGAAAATCGTATGAAGAAGCTGACGCTGATGATGGCGGTCGTGCCGCTTGTCGCAGGCACCACCACGCTCGCGGTAGCGCAACCGCAGGCGCCGAATGGCTCGAGCGCGGTCAGTTCGTACTCGCCGCCGATCGAACATCGCGCGAAAAAACCGAAGCAGAAGAAGCCGAAGAAAGGCGCTTCGACACCGGCCGCCGCACCGTCGGGCGCCAGCCAGCAGTAGTGAACCGCAGCGCGCCGGGCGTGCGCCGGGCGTGCGGCAAGCAGCAAGCGGCAAGCGGCAAGCGGCAAGCGGCAAGCGGCAAGCGGCAAGCGGCAAGCACGCTACGACACACGACGCGAAGACCGGCTAAAAAAAGAGCCTGCGTTGCCATCTCGGCAACGCAGGCTCCTATATTCGGCTACTCAGCAAAACCACACTCAGCGCATCCACGACGCAGAGCAACGCAACTCGCCACCGCTCTTCGCACCGGGCATCAGCCGCGCTACACGCCCCACATGATGTCCGAATTTTCCTTCTGCGCGGCACGCATCATGTCGAGAAACGGATACGCGCGCTGCGCGAGGCCAATCGGAATCTCGTGATGTTCGTGGCCTTCTTCATTCTCGTGAAAGTGGCCTTCGTGTTCGGCGCGCTCCTGCTTGTCGGTGGCGACCGCCGCTTCGAGCTTCGAGATCGCGGCGGGCAGTTCGTCATGCGTGATGACGCCGCGCTCGCCAAGCCGCTTGCCGATAATACCCACCAGGTACTGGGCCAGATTTTCCAACATCACCACGTCCGGCGCGGCTCGACACTTGAAAGTGATCAACATGACTGCTCCCTTTTCGTTTTGTTGGCGACTCGCGCGTGGCCAAACAACTGCGAGCCGCGCCGCTTGCGCCTGAATACCGGCTCGAGCCGACAGCCCGAACCCGGCACCCCGACCCAATACCCAGCGAGGTAGCGGGCGCGCAATCTGACTGGACACGCATTGGAACATATTAGCACCTGCTAAAATCTGCTTCTAACGCGGAAAGCGCAGATCTGCCTGCTACACGGAAGGCGCGAGAAAGCGCGAGATGGCGCGGAAACAGCACCTTGCGCCCGCCGTGCCGCGCCCGGATGCCGAACACGCCGCACCCGCCGCGCGGGCAACCACCGCAACCGAATCACCGCATCCGAATCATCTACCCGGCGCATCCAGCCGTACCCGGATTGCTCCACTGGACTCGCAACAAGCATGCTGCCTGCACACAAACACATTCTCGAAACCTTGCTCGGCGACGCCGTGAAGCAAGTCGCCCAGGCCACCGAAGGCGCCGCCGAGGCCGCCTTCACGGTTCCGGCAATCGTCCTCGAACGCCCGAAGGTCGCCGCGCACGGCGACGTCGCCTGCAACGTCGCGATGCAGCTCGCCAAGCCGCTGCGCGTGAATCCGCGCCAGCTCGCGCAGCAGATCGTCGATGCACTGCTCGCGCACCCGCAGGCGCAAGGTCTGGTCGACAGCGCCGATGTCGCGGGCCCGGGCTTCATCAATCTGCGCGTCGCACCGGCCGCCAAGCGCGCGGTGGTGCCTGAAGTGTTCGCCCAGCAGGCCGAATTCGGCCGCTCGCAACGCGAAGCCGGCAAGCGCGTGCTGGTCGAGTTCGTATCGGCCAACCCGACCGGCCCGCTGCACGTCGGCCACGGCCGCCAGGCCGCGCTTGGCGATGCGCTGTCGAACGTGCTCGCGTCGCAGGGCTATGACGTGCACCGCGAGTTCTACTACAACGACGCGGGCGTGCAGATCCAGACCCTCGCGCTGTCCACCCAGGCACGCGCCCGCGGCCTGAAACCGGACGACGCCGGCTGGCCCGAATCGGCCTACAACGGCGACTACATCGCCGACATCGCGCATGACTACCTGAACGGCGCCACCGTCGCAGCAAGCGATGGCGAGCCGGTGCACGGCGCCGGCGATATCGAAGATCTCGACGCGATCCGCCGCTTCGCGGTGGCCTATCTGCGCCACGAGCAGGATATGGACCTGCAGGCCTTCGGCGTGGTGTTCGACCAGTACTATCTGGAGTCGTCGCTATACACGGAAGGCCGCGTCACCCAGACCGTCGAAGCGCTGATCAAGGCCGGCAAGACCTACGAGCAGGACGGCGCGCTGTGGCTGCGCACCACGGATGACGGCGACGACAAAGACCGCGTGATGCGCAAGCAGGACGGCACATACACCTACTTCGTGCCGGACGTCGCGTACCACGTCACCAAGTGGCAACGCGGCTTCACCAAGGTGATCAACGTGCAGGGCTCGGATCACCACGGCACGATCGCGCGGGTGCGCGCCGGCCTGCAGGGCCTCGGCATCGGCATCCCGCAAGGCTACCCCGACTACATCCTGCACAAGATGGTCACCGTGATGCGCGACGGCGAGGAAGTGAAGATCTCGAAGCGCGCGGGCAGCTACGTGACGGTGCGCGATCTGATCGAATGGTCGGGTGGCGCAGCACCGGGCTCGGAAGCCGCGCTGGACCAGCTCGACGAGGCCACCATCCGGCGCGGCCGCGATGCGGTGCGCTTCTTCCTGATCTCGCGCAAGGCCGATACGCAGTTCGTGTTCGACATCGATCTCGCACTGAAGCAGAACGACGAGAACCCGGTGTACTACGTGCAGTACGCGCACGCGCGGATCTGTTCGGTGCTGAACGAATGGAAGTCGCGCTTTAACGCCGACGAAGTGCTGCTGCCGTCGGTCGATCTCACGCCGCTGTCGAGCGAGCGCGCGATGGCCCTGCTGCAAAAACTCGCCGAGTTCCCCGACATGCTGTCTCATGCCGCCGAAGAACTGGCGCCGCACGCGGTTGCGTTCTACCTGCGCGATCTCGCTGGCGAATTTCACTCGTTCTACAATGCCGAGCGCGTGCTGGTCGACGACGCCGCCACCCGCGACGCCCGCGTCGCGCTGCTGGCGGCGACCCGCCAGGTGCTGGCCAACGGCCTCGCGGTGATCGGCGTATCGGCACCGCAGAAGATGTAAGCCCTGCGGCGGCGGCGGGCGCAACTGCGCGCCGCCGCCCGTCCATGCGACCACAAATGCGACGGCACGGCGGCCTGCCGTCGCTATAATCGACGCTCGTTCAAGATTTCCTTTTGCAGGTGATTCAGACAATGGCAAAGCCACGCCGCACAACGAAGCAGTCAAAGCAGTCCGGGGGCACGTTTCTCGGCATCGTGCTGGGCCTGATCGTCGGCCTCGCGATCGCGGTGGTGGTCGCGCTGTACATCACGCGCGCGCCGACGCCGTTCGTCGCGAAGGTCGCGCCGCCGGCCGCGTCGGACGCCGGCGCAAGCCAGCCGCAATACGATCCGAACCGGCCGCTGCAGGGCAAGAGCCCGGGCCAGCCGGTGCCGCAAGCCGCACAGCCGGCGCCGCCGAATACCGCGCCCGGCCAGACCGGCAATCAGACGCAGTCGTCGGGCATCCTCGACGAGCCGCAGATCGTCGAAGTGCCGCCGTCGGGCGCCAGCAACGGCGTCGCGGTGGCGCCGAAGGCCGCGCAAGACAACGGCGCGTCAGCGGCGGCTGCGAAGAAGCCGCAAGCGGGCAGCGGCGCCGCGGTGGCCAACGTGCCGCCGTCAGCCAAACCGGGCTCGGCCACACCCGGCGCCTCGACGCCGCCGTCCGCAGCCGACGCGAACACCGGCTACCTGCTGCAGGTCGGCGCATACAAGACTTCCGCCGATGCCGAACAGCAGCGCGCGCGCCTTGCGTTCCAGGGCTTCGAATCGAAGGTCACGCAGCGCGATGCGGGCGGCGTCACGTACTATCGCGTGCGGATCGGGCCGTTCTCGAAGTTCGAGGACATGAACTCGACGCGCCAGCGCCTGTCGGATGCCGGCATCGACACCGCGGTGATCCGCTTCACAAAGCAATAAACCTTTTGCGCCACTTCACTTCCCGAATGGGTTCACACAACATGAAAAAGCTGCTCAGCATACTTTGCCTCTCGTTTGGTCTGGTAGCCGCCTCGGCACAGGCCAGCCCGGCCGCCCCGGTAGCCGGCAAGGACTATACGGTGCTGTCGAACCCGCAGCCGGTCGAAGTGCCGGCCGGCAAGATCGAAGTGATCGAATTCATGTGGTACGGCTGCCCGCACTGCAACGAGTTCGACCCGTACCTCGAAGACTGGATCAAGAAGCAAGGCCCGGATATCGTGTTCAAGCGCGTGCCGGTGGCGTTCCGCGACGATTTCATCCCGCATTCGAAGCTGTACCACGCAGTCGACGCGCTCGGCATGGCGCAGGAACTGACGCCGAAGATCTTCCACGAAATCCACGTCAACAAAGACTACCTGCTGACGCCGGAAGACCAGGCGAAATTCCTCGCGAAGAACGGCGTCGACCAGAAGAAGTTCATGGACGCGTACAACTCGTTCTCGACGCAAACCGCGCTGCAGCGCGACAAGAAGCTGCTCGAAGACTACAAGATCGACGGCGTGCCGACGCTCGCGGTGCAGGGCAAGTATGAAACCGGCCCGGCTGCGACCAACAGCCTGCCGGGCACGCTGCAGGTGCTCGACTACCTGATCGGCCAGGTTCGCGCGAAGAAGATGTAACGCGTGCGCGCCGGTCTATGAGCACACCGCTTAAGGTTTTCATCACCGGCGCATCCAGCGGAATCGGCCTTGCGCTCGCCGCCGACTATGCGCGGCGCGGCGCGATTCTCGGCCTCGTCGCGCGACGCGCCGAGGCGCTCGCCGGCTTCCGGCAGTCTCATCCGCAAAACACCATCTCGATCTATCCGGCCGACGTGCGCGATGCAGATGCGCTCGCCGCGGCGGCGCGCGACTTTATCGCGCGGCACGGCTGCCCGGACGTCGTGATCGCGAACGCCGGCATCAGCCAGGGCACCGTCACCGGGCGCGGCGACCTGCAGTCGTTCCGCGATGTGATGGATATCAACTACTTCGGCACGGTCGCCACCTTCGAGCCGTTCGCGGCCGCGATGCGCGCGGCGCGCAGCGGCACGCTGGTCGGCGTGTCGAGCGTGGCCGGCGTGCGCGGCTTGCCTGGCTCGGGCGCGTACAGCGCGTCGAAGGCGGCGGCGCGCACTTACCTCGAGGCGTTGCGCGTCGAAATGAAGCCGCGCGGCGTCGCGGTGGTCACCATCGCGCCGGGCTTTATCCGCACGCCGATGACCGCGCACAATCCGTATCGGATGCCGTTTCTGATGGACGTCGAGCGCTTCGCCGCGCAGGCGGTGAGCGCCATCGAACGCAAGCGCAGCTATGTGGTGCTGCCATGGCCGATGCGCGTGGTCGGCATGCTGTTGCACGTCACGCCGCGCTGGCTTTACGATGCAGCGATGAAGAAGGCGCCGCACAAGCCGCGTGTGGGTGGCGCGGAATAAGGCGAGCACGCATCACCCGCATCGCCCCACCGAATCCGGGCCCACCATGAGCGCGCACGTCACCGATGCCGCAGGAGTCGAACACGCATACGCAGGCGCGAATGCGCGCATCGTCTCGCTCGTGCCGAGCATCACCGAATTGCTGTTCGCGTTAGGGCTCGACGCGCAGATCGTCGGACGCACCGGCTTTTGCGTGCATCCACGCGAAAAGGTGCGCGGCGTGCCGAAGGTGGGCGGCACAAAGTCTGTGCAGATCGATGCGATCCGCGCGTTGCGGCCCACCCACGTGATCGTCAATATCGACGAAAACACGCTGCCCACCGTCGACGCACTGCGCGCGTTCGTGCCGCATATCGTCGTCACGCACCCGCTCGTGCCGACGGACAATCTCGCGCTATACCAGCTGCTCGGCACGATCTTCGGCCGGCAGCGCGACGCACAGCGCCTGAGCAATGCGTTGCAGGCCCGGCTGCGCGAAGCCGCCGCCCGCGCGTGGCCCGTCCAGCGCGTGCTGTACGCAATCTGGCGCGAACCATGGATGACCGTCGCCAGCAACACCTACATCGCCGCGATGCTGCGCCTCGTGAACTGGCACACGCTGCCGGCCGTCGATGGCGGCGCGGCCGGCGCAACGCGCTATCCGACATTCGACTTCGACGCGCCGTGGCTGGCCGGCGTCGATCGCGTGCTGCTGTCGAGCGAACCGTACCGTTTCACGCAAAGCCATTGCGATGCGCTGGCAACAGACGCGCGTCTTGCCGGCAAGCGCGTCGAACTGATCGATGGCGAGCAGGTGTCGTGGTACGGCTCGCGCGCAATCGACGGCATCGCTTATCTTCAAGGTTTCGCCGCGCGCGGCTGAAGCTTGTCGCCGCCCACGCATAACGGCATACG
Organism: Paraburkholderia jirisanensis; assembly: GCF_054782355.1. Classification (NCBI taxonomy): domain Bacteria; kingdom Pseudomonadati; phylum Pseudomonadota; class Betaproteobacteria; order Burkholderiales; family Burkholderiaceae; genus Paraburkholderia; species Paraburkholderia jirisanensis. The sequence goes on from NZ_BAAGSQ010000027.1 coordinate 472,723, forward strand.
CAATATGTTGTTGTCGGTGCAAGCACCGTTCGCTAAGCTTTGCCACACTACGCGACACCGCGCACCGCCTCACGCGCCGCACCACGAGATCACGACCGTTCCGGGAGATGTCATGCGTTTCACCCTGCTTGCCGCCGTATCCGCCGCCATCCTGTGCAGCGCGCCCGCGCTGGCGCTGGCCAAACCGTTGACCGTCTGCACCGAAGCGAGCCCCGACGGCTTCGACGTCGTGCAGTTCAACTCGCTCGTCACGACCAACGCGTCGGCCGACGTGATCTTCGACCGGCTGGTGGCATTCGACGAAACGACGAGAAAGGTGGTGCCCGAGCTGGCCGACAAGTGGGACATCAGCGCCGACGGCCTCACGTACACGTTCCACCTGCGGCCGAACGTGCAGTTCCAGACCACCGACTACTTCAAGCCGACCCGGCCGCTCGACGCAGACGACGTCGTCTTCACCTTCACCCGCATGCTCGACGACAGCAACCCGTGGCACAAGGTAACGGGCGCGAGCGGCTTTCCGCACGCACAGTCGATGGGGCTGACCAGGCTGGTCAAATCGATTTCGAAAGTCGATGGCCAGACTGTCAAATTCGAACTGACCGAGCCGAACGCGCCGTTCCTGTCGGTACTGACGATGGGCTTCGCGTCGATCTACTCCGCCGAGTACGCCGACCAGCTGCTGAAGGCCGGCAAACAGACCGACATGAATGCGAAGCCGATCGGCACCGGCCCGTTCGTGCTGAAGAGCTATACGAAAGACGCGGTGATCCGCTACGACGTGAACCCGACCTACTGGGGCCCGAAACCGAAGATCGACCGGCTGATCTACGCGATCACGCCCGACACCACGGTGCGCGCGCAAAAGCTGAAGGCCAACGAATGCCAGATCGCCCTTTCGCCGAAACCGCAGGACGTCGCCGATGCAAAGCAGAACAAGGCGCTGCACGTCGAGGAAACCCCGGCATTCATGACGGCCTTCGTCGCGCTGAACACCGAGAAGAAGCCGCTCGATAACCAGAAGGTGCGCGCCGCGCTGAACATGGCGTTCGACCGCACGACGTATCTGAAAACCGTGTTCGACAATACCGCGCTGCCCGCCACCAATCCGTACCCGCCGAACACGTGGAGCTACGCGAAGGGCGTGAAGCCGTGGCCGTACGACGTGGTCAAGGCGAAGAAGCTGCTGGCCGACGCGGGCTTTCCGAACGGCTTCTCGACGACCATCTGGGTACGCCCGACCGGCAGCGCACTGAATCCGAACCCGAAGGCCGGTGCGGAACTGCTGCAGGCCGACTTCGCGAAGATCGGCGTGAAAGCGGACGTGAAGGTGATCGAATGGGGCGAACTGATCAAGGAAGCGAAGCAGGGCAACCATGACACGCTGTTCATGGGCTGGGCCGGCGATAACGGCGACCCGGACGATTTCCTGACGCCGCTGTTCAGTTGCAACGGTGTGAAGTCGGGTATCAACTTCTCGCGCTTTTGCGATGCCGATCTGGACAAGCTGATCGACGACGGCAAGCGCACCTCAGACGTGGCCAAGCGCACGAAAGACTACCAGGCCGCACAGCAGATCATTCACGATGCGGCATTGTGGATTCCGCTCGGTTATCCGACCGCGGCCGCGCTGACGCGCAGCACGGTGAGCGGCTATCACGTGAGCCCGTTCGGCCGGCAAAATTTTGTGGCGGTAACCGTGCAATAACAAACGCAAGCGCGGATCGAGATCCGACGCCTGCCCCATCGAGCGGTCCGCGCCATTCGCGCGGGCCGCTTTTTTATGGGTTTTTCCGCGCGTTCGGCAAGGTATCTATGTAGCGCCTTTAGCTATCCGTAGCATCCTAGACTGCATAGGCGACGTCGATTCAGGTTCAAACCTGGGCGACGGCGTTGTGAGTTGCGAACCGCGACTCCGTCTAACGCATCAACACAGAGGATTCACCTATGCAAGCAACACAAGCGGTATTCGATAACCGCTTCACGATGTCCTACGGCAGCACGAACAGCATGTTCAACACGTATGCGCAGCTTGCGTCCAGCGCATCGCGCTTCACGAGCAACGCGTTCTTTTCGTCCGGCAGCTTTGGCTACGCGCCGCCGCGTTCGGTCACGTCGCACTTCGAGCGCGAAGTCATCCGCACGCCGAGCGGATCGGCGATCAAGACCTCGATGACGACGGTGCGCCAGCCATCCGATCCGTACGGCCGCAACGGGCAACTCGGCCCGGCCAATTGCCTCAACGGCCGCAATCACGGCTACGACAACGACCGTTGCCACGTACCGCCTCCGCCAGCATCGCGCTGCCCGCAGCCGCCGCGCAACTGTCCGTCAGGCGTCAACTGGAGCAACACACCGGTGAAGGACAACAAGGCCTCGATCGATCTCGGCGACTATCAGCTGAACCTCGACAAGAAGGACTCGTCGATCACGATGCGCAACAACCGCACCGGCGACACGACAAAAATCTGGGGCGATCCGCACATCGATCTGCACGACGGCACGGCGAACAAGGCAAGCGGCACGTTCAAGGGTTCGACAACCTTGAATCTGAACGACAACACGAAGGTGACGGTGACCCCCAAACCGGACGGCAATTCCGCTGTCACCTACGCCGACCAGGTGACAATCACAAACGGCAAGGACTCGATTCAGATCAGCGGCCTAAGCGAGAAGAGCAAGCGCCCGCTGTCGATCGAGCGCGGCCATAACGGCTACGCGCTGGATGCGGTGACGCCGGACGGCTATTCGCTGATGGAGAACTGCAGCGGCACGGGCTGGATCGATCCGAACACCGGCAAGGAGCCGACCAAGGCGGATTTCGCGAAGGTGTGACGGACGGCGCGACGCATGCCGGGCAGGTGCGATTTAACGTAAAGACCTGCCCGGCACGAGTCGCGGAACCGGGGGCGTCGCCGCGCGAGCGGAATGGCGGCGCTCGCTGCCGGGTCGCGAGAGGTCGCGATGAACGGCTAGGCCGGTTGGCCCCGCTGATCATGCAAGCCCCGTCAAGCATCAACTCCGTCACGCGTGCAATGCCTCTTACGCGCCCGTTGCTCTGCGCGAGCTCGACGCGTACCCCGCTTTTTTCGCCAGATCGCAAACGCTCGCCGCTGTCCCGGCAAACCGCACACACCACTCACTCATCCCGCAACGCCGCGTTGAGCTTGCGCGCGCGCTGCTGCGCATCCTTCTGCCCGGCAATTTCCCGCTGCAAGCTCGTCGACGCGTGCGTCACTTTCGCGGCCGCCGCGCGCTGACGCTGCATCGCGCCGGCCAGCGCGCGCACCTGCGCATCCTTGCGCGCATCGTGCCAGCGCAGCGCGTCGCGCCACAGCCGGCCCGCGCGCTCGCCGTGGACACACGACAGCAACAACCTGCCGCGTTGTGCCTCGTGCTCGCGCAGCGCCGCGCGGCAGCGCTCGGCTTCCTGATCGGCGGCGCGCACTTCCTGTTGCGCATCGGCCAGCGCACGCCGCTTACGTTCAACCCGCAGCCCGCGCACACGCGTGAGCAGTCGCCACAATTGCAGGCTGCGCTTCCCATCGCTCACCGGCGCGCTCCATGGCGCAGCGCATGCAACGCGGCATGCGTGCTGGCCCACGCACATTGCTCGTCGTAGGCCTGGCGCAGGAAGTCGTTCACCGCGGCATGCCGCTCGATCGCCTCGTCGCTGGCCGGATCGCTGCCGCGCTGGTACTCGCCGATCTGCAACAGCAATTCGACCTCCTGATAGCGCGCCAGCCAGCCACGCACCCGGTCGGCGGCAGCGCGATGCGCGGCGTCGGTCACGCGCGTCATCACGCGGCTCTTGCTTTTCAGAATGTCGATCGCCGGATAGTGCCCCGCGCCGCCCAGCCGGCTCGACAACTGGATATGCCCGTCGAGCAGCGAGCGCGCCTCTTCGGCGATCGGGTCGGACAGTTCCTCGTCTTCGGCCAGCACCGTGAAAAATGCGGTGACGCTGCCGTGCTGCGTAAGCCCTGCCGCTTCGATCAGGCGCGGCAGCTCGGCGAATACACGCGGCGGATAGCCGCGCCGCACCGGCGGCTCTCCAACCGCCAGACCGACTTCGCGCAGCGCGCGCGCATAACGGGTCAGCGAATCGAACAGCAGCAGCACGCGGCGCCCGGCGGCACGCAAACCGCTGGCCACACTGCACGCTAGCTCAGCCGCCTTGATCCGCTCGGCCGCGGGCCGCTCGGAAGTCGAAGCAATCACCACCGACGAGTCGCGCCGGTGCGAGAGGTGATCGTGAATAAACTCCGACACTTCTCGGCCACGCTCGCCGATCAGCGCCACCACGATCGAGTCGACCTGCGCGCCGTTCGCGATCATGCCCATCAGCGTGCTCTTGCCGCCGCCTGCCGGCGCGAAGATGCCGACCCGCTGGCCGACGCCGCAGGTGAGCAAACCGTCGAGCGCGCGCACGCCGGTCGCGAACGGTTCCGCGATCACCGGCCGCTCGAGCGGGTTGATACTGGCAAGCGTCGCCGCATGCCGTTCTGCTTCACGTGCCGGGCGCGGCGCGGGGCCGCCGTCGAGCGGCCGGCCCAGCCCGTCGAGCACGCGGCCTTGCAACCCGAGCGGATCGAAGCGTCCCCAGTCAAGGCCGCAGCCGTGCACCTGGGTGATGTTGGACAGGCCGGCGAGGCCGTCGAGCGGCATCACCAGCGCGCCGTCGGCGGTGAAGCCGACCACCTCGCCCATTTGCGCGTCGAGCGTATCGGGCCGCACGAGCCGCACCATCTCGCCGATGCGCAGCGATACGCCGACCGCGCGCACCACAATACCGCGCGCCTCGGCCACCCGGCCGTACAACGCGGGCTCGCCGGCCGGCACCGGTACACGGTATGCGAAGGGTTCCATGTGCCTGTAGCCTTTCGTCAGTCCGCTTGCAGCGTGGCCACGGTATTCACGCGGAACGTATCGAGCGGAATCTCTTCGATGGCGAGCGCCTCGACACGCAAGCCGAAGCTGCGCAATTGCCGGCGCAGATGCGGCCGCAGCAGCGCGGTCGTCACCAGCACGCGCACGCCTTGCTGCTCGGCACCGGCCAGCGCACGCTGCAGGCGCTCGAGTTCGTCGACGCCGAGCATCAACAGTGGTTCGCCGTCGGTGCCGTTGCGCAGCCGGTCTTCGAGTTCGGCTTCCCACGAAGGCTCCAGCACCGCTGCATCGAGCTCCCACGTGTCGAGATTCGCGAAACGCCGCGCGATCCGCCCGCCCAACGCGATCCGCGCATCGCGCACCATCCGGTCGACCGAGCGCTCGCCATCCGGCACCCGCACGATCGCCTCGAGAATCGCGCGCAGGTTGCGGATCGGCACGCGTTCGTCGAGCAGCCGGCGCAGCACGCTCGCGAGCAACACCGGCCCCGCCGCCTGATCGACCTGCACCGCGAGCTCGCGAAACTCGAGGCCGATCTGGTTCAGCAGAAAGCGCGCTTCCTGCGTGCCGAGCAGATCTTGCGCGGCCTGCTCGCAGATGTCGGCCAGATGCTCGCACAGCGCTTCTTCCGCATTCGTCCTGCCGAGTTCCGGATCGTCGAGGGCTGCCGCGTCGGCGGCCGGAACCCACACCGCCTTCTGCATACCCGGCCGAAAACCGGTGACGCCTTCGAAGCTCACCTTCGCGTCGTCGCCGCTCACCAGCACATGATTGGGCACCAGCGTGCCGCTCGCATACGGCACGTCTTCGATATCGACGATGTAGCGCTGCTCGTCGAGCCGCGCGTCGCGCAACAGCGCGAGGCCCGGAAACGGCAACCCGAGCCGCACCATCAGATCGCGCCGCAGCCGCGCGAGCTGCGTGTTCAATTGCACGGGCCGCAGCGCTTCGTACGCCACCGTACCGACCCGCACGCGCAACACCGCGCTGGTGCCGAGTTCGACGTCGTCAAGAATGCGCTGCGTGTAGTTGCCGCCGTCGCGCGTCATGGCCGGCATGAACGGGCGCTGCAAACGCTCGCGGCCGGCGGTCTCGCGCATCAGCAGGATCGACAGACCGACCAGCGCAGCGCCCGCCAGCGCGAACTGCACATGTGGGAAGCCGGGAATCGCGCCGAGCGCGAAACAGCCGATGCCGGCCATCGCCAGCGCCTTCGGCTGCAGCGACAGCTGCCGGAAAATATCGCCGCCGAGGTTCGAGCCGCCGCCGCCGGCCACGCGCGTCACCAGCAAGCCGGCCGCTACCGACACGATCAGCGACGGTATCTGCGACACCAGACCGTCGCCGACCGTCAGGATCGTGTACGTATGCAGCGCGTCGCCAAACGACATGCCGCGCTGCGCGATGCCCACCGCGAGGCCACCGGCGATATTGACCAGCGCGACCACGAGGCCCGCCACCGCATCGCCCTTGACGAACTTCATCGCGCCGTCGAGCGAGCCGTAGAAATAGGTTTCACGTTCGAGCTCGCGGCGCAGGCGCCCTGCTTCGCCCGGTGCGATCAGGCCGCTGCGCAGGTCCGCGTCGATACTCATCTGCCGGCCTGGAATGCCGTCCAGCGTGAAGCGTGCCGATACTTCGGCCACCCGGTCCGCGCCTTTCGCGACCACGATGAACTGGATCACCGACAGCACGACGAACACCACGATCCCGACCGCGACGTTGCCGCCCACCACCATCTCGCCGAACGCGGCGATGATGTCGCCCGCATGCGCGTACAGCAGGATCATCTTGGTCGACGCGATGGCCAGCGCCAGCCGCAACAGCGTGGTCACCAGCAGCAGCGACGGAAAGCTCGACAGGTCAGCGGGCTTGGCCACATAGATGGTCGCGCTCAGCATCACGAAGCTCGCCGAGAAGCTCACGCAGATGAAAAAGTCGAGCACGAAGGCCGGCACCGGCAGAATCAGCAGCACCAGCACGAACAGAATGCCCGCGCCCACCGCAATATCGGCATGACGCGCGAGTCGCCCCGGAATATCGAGGCGCGCAAAGATCGAACGGTTTTCCATGCTATCGGCTCAGCTCTCTGTGAAGTGCGCGGCGACGCCCCTTGGTATGCGGATCGCCTTCGCTGTCGCGGTACTCGCGCTTGATTTCCTCCTTGTCCATGCGCAGCCGGCGGCGCCACAGCACACGCTGCAGCACGAAATCGGCAGCCGCCGGGGCAAGCTGCGAGGCGGCCATCATCGCGAGCAGCGCCGCGTGCGACACACTGATGTCGGCCAGCAGCATCGGCAGCGACAGCGTGAACGACGGCACCAGTTGCGCGCACCAGCTGACGAACGCATGCCAGAACACCAGCAGCAGGATCGCGAACTGGCACAACGCGACCAGCGTGTCGAACAGCACCTTTCTGCTGAACAGGTTCTTGAAGCCGTTGACGGGGTTCAGGCGTTTAAGATCCGGCGCGGCGCGCTTCCATGCGATGGCCCCGCCGCTTTGCGCGACCTCCGGTACGACGGCGGCCAGCACGCCCGCCGCGAGCGTGACCAGCACGGCCGGCGCCAGCGTGCCGAGCGACGACCACACTTGTGCGAAACGCTGCGCGAAGTCGCGCGTCTGATCGATGTCGACACTGACTTCGATCAACTTCACGCACGACTGATAAATCTGCGGCGCTTCGATCAGCAGGAACAGCCACCACAACAGGCCGCTGGCAGCGACCGTCAGATGCGCGCTCTTCGGAATGTCGCCGTCCTTGCGGGCGCGGCTCAGGCGCTGTGGTGTGGGGGCTTCGGTCTTGTCGCTCATCGCAGCACCAGGCTTTGCATGAAAAGCGTCGTGAAACGCTCGAAGAACACCGGCACGCACGACATCGCGGCGAACGACAGGATCATCGCCTTGACGGTGCGCGCGGTCGTGAATGGGTTGAGGCGCCGCACGTGGCGCGACATCAGCCCGAGCGAAACGTCGACCATCAGCATCAGGCCGAGCAGCGGCATCGCGAGACGCACGCCTTCCGCGAACGACGCGGCGAGGCGCTCTTGCGCCACCAGCTGCAGGATCCGTTTGAAATCCACGCCTACCGCACCGGGCGGGCACAGCACCCACGCATCGGTAAAGAAACCGCACACGAGACGCAGCCCCGCGCCGGTGAAAAAGGTGAGCGCGGCAAACTGCGTGAACAGCGTTTCGAACAGTGCGGCTTCCTGCTGCAGGTTCGGGTCGTACACGGCGGCGATCGAGTAGCCGCCCTGCTGGTCGAGCAACGCACCCGCGCACGACGCCACATGAAACACGACACCCAGCAACAGCCCCAGCACGATGCCGGTGACGACTTCCACCGCCACCGCGGCGAACAGCGGCGCAGACGGCAGCCCCATTTGCAGCGGCAGCACCGCGAACACCAGCACGAGCGGCATGCGCAGCCGCGTGCCGAGCGCGTCGCCGAAGCCGAACGGCAGCAGGCTCAACGCCACCGCCGGCCGGATCGAACAGAACGCAAGCCCCGACAGATAGGCGGACAGGTTCATCGTCATCAATGCATGCGCCCGGCGGCGACGAAGGTGAACACATGCTCGAGAAAGCGCGTGATCTCGCGGCTCGCCCACGGCGCGGTGACGATCAGCGTAATGCCGACGCAGATGATCTTCGCGCCGTACGGCAGGCTTTGATCCTGGATCTGCAGGATCGATTGCACGAGCCCGAGCAGCAGGCCGACCGCGGTCGCCACCGCGAGCGCCGGCAGCGACAGCCAGAACACCAGCAGCAGCGCGTCGCTCGACAGCGACGACAAGGATGGCAACGAATTCATCGGATATAGCTGATGATCAGCCCGTGAATCAGCCGTGAAATGCCCGATACCGATACGAGCACGAACAGCTTCAGCGGAATCGAAACCGTGCTCGGCGACAGCATCATCATGCCCATCGCGGTCAGCACGTTGGCAACCACCAGATCGACCACGAGAAACGCGATATACAGCAGGAACCCGACTTCGAAGCCGCTCGAAATCTCGCTGATCAGAAACGCCGGCACCAGCAGCGAAAAGTCGGTTTCCTGCGCGTCGCGCTCCGGGTCGATGCGCTTCGCGGCATTCACCAGAAAGGCCCGTTCGACCGGCCGCGAATGCGCATACAGAAACTCGCCGAGTGGTGCGCGCACCGCCTTGAGCGTTTCCGCGACACCGGGTAGCCCGCCGTTTTCGAGCCGCTCGTCGAGCGACAGCTCCGCGCCGATCTTCGCGCCGACCGGCGCCATCACGACCAGTGTCGCCGCCAGCGCGAGGCCCGCAATCGCAGTATTGCCCGGCGCCTGCTGCACGCCCAGTGCCGAGCGCAGCAGCGTCAGCACGATGCTGAACTTGGTGAACGACGTCACCATCACCACCGCAATCGGCAGCAGGCCGAGCAGCGTCACGAAGCCGATCAGCGATACAGGTTCAAACGGCGTGTTCATGCGTCGGCGTCCGGCTGTGCATGCGCGGCAGGTGTGAGCTGCGTGATGCGCACGCCCAGCGCATCGTCGATGTCGACCAGCTCGCCACGCGCAAACGGCACGCCCTGGCACAGCAGCGTCACCGCGCGCTCGCGCACCGGAATCTGCAGCGACAGGATCGAGCCGCAACGCAAATGCGCCAGCTCGTGCACCGACAGCGACACGGTGCCCAGCACCGCATCGAACGCAAAGCTCAGCGCATCGACCGCGATGAACTCGCTGGTCATTTCCGGCAGTTCGCGGTCTTCTTCCACCAGCGGACGGTCTATCAAGATTTGCTCTCCAGAGAGTTTCAGCAGAATGCGGCGCGCGCCGCAGCGCAGCGGCACCCGCAGGTACCAGGCGTCGCGGTTCAGCAGCAGCGCGTCGCCCACGCGAATCCGGCGCAGCCGCGCGAGCGTCAGCGATGGTCCGGCCATGCAGATCGGCACCGGCACGCGCAATTGCGCCGCCAGCCCGGCGCCGATGCGCCGCGGCACCGGCTGGTTCTTCAGCCACAGGTCGATGGCTTCGCAGTAAAACGAGAAGTGCGCCATCCGCCCGCTGCGCAGATGCGTGAGCGACATCCCGTAAGCGCCGGCGCGCGGCGCCGCATCGAACGCGATCTCGGTCAGCTCGATCGAGAAACCGAACAGGCCTTCGAGCGCACACAGCCAGTCTTCCAGCGCGTCGTCGAGCAGACGGCGCAGGTCGTCGGTCTGCGGCAGGGCCGGTGACGGCAGCTCCGGCAGCAGCGCGCGCGCATCGCAGACCAGCACGAACGGCTGCCCCGATGCGCTGCCCGACAGCCGCAACGGATAACGCGTGCGGCACGGCTCGAAACGCAATTCGAAACGGTGCGTGCCGACACTCACCTGATGCGGCACCCCAAAATGCAGCGCCGCTACGTTGTGTCGTTGGGCGTCAGCCTGCGACAGGCTGCGCATGCCGATCCATGGGTTCATCGCGCGTGAGTCCCGCTGTGCGGCAGGTCCGCTTTCATCACGTCGATGACGTCGCGCAAGCCGCGTTCGACTGCGTCGAACTGTTTTTCGAGTGCGTCGTCGAGCGAGCGGTACTCGCCGAGCATCGCTGCGACCGCGTCGCGGATACCGCGCTCCAACGCGTTCAGTTGCATGCGCAGGCTGCCGTCGATCACACCGCGCTCCGTTTCGATCACGCATGAGTGCGGCGGCAATCCTGCATCGGCCAGCACGGTGAATAACGGCGCCGCTATTTCCTGCTCTAGGCGCGCGATCAGGCGTTTTGCTTCAACGTAGTCGGTGCTTGATACCCGCAGCGACAGCACGCGTTGGGCACGCGACGCGGCGATGCAGCGCCGCAACTGATTGGGCAACGCCGCGGCCGGCGGCAGCTTGCCGATGATCGCTATCAACGCATCCACCGCAACCCGCACCAGCCGCTCCTCGACGCAGCGCGCGACGAACGACGCGGCCGCATGCGGCACGGCCAGATCGCGTACCGCCGCCGCGCGTCCGGCGTCGTACGCACGGCGCCACACGCGGCGCTTGATGTCACGCACGCGCGCGGCATGGCGCGCGGCGTCGTGTGCCGCCTCGTTCGCGCGCGCTGCTTCGAGCGCGCGCAGATCGTCCAGTACGGCGAGATCCGCCGACGATACGAAGCCGTCGGATTCGACACGCCAGTTGCCTCGTTTGCAGATCAGCACGCTTCCCCCCGCAACAGGCGCCATGCATCGTCGAGCAGCGCATGAGCCGCATCGCTGTCCAGTTCGTGAAACCGGTAATGCGTCGCACGGTTGGCAATGTCGCGCGGCATGCGCAGTTGCAGCCATGTGTGCTGCACCCGGCCGCCGTCCGCAAGCCCGCGCAGCGACAAGGCGAGGCCCGCGGCCGTCATTTCGCGGCGGTCGAATGGATCGAGCGTGATGCCCAGCGCGAGGTCGTCGTGCGTGCCGCGTGGATGCTGCTGGATCGAACGCAACATCTGCGGCGCCACACTGCGGGCAAACGCATGATGCGCGGATGCGCTCACCACGCGGCGCAAACCGCGCGCGCAGGCGAGCGCGGCGCTGACGCGAAACAGCCGCGCGCAGGCACTGCGCGGCAAGCTGCCGAGATACGGCGGCATCTGCGTGAAATCGATTTGCGCGAGTTGTGGATAGCGCGCCAGAAGCTGTGCGTTGGCGGCGCCTAGCGCCCGTTCGCCGCGTACCGGCGTGGCACGCATCAACCAGCTGTGATGCGCCCATTTGCCGATGGATAAAAGGGTGGGCCGAATCATCGTGCATCTCCGTTTGCATCGCCGGTGGGCGACGGGGCGCGGCTATCCGGCTGTGCGTGTGTCTGCGCTTGCGCCTGCATGCTGCGGCGGCCGCGGCGTCTGAAAAAGGTTGTCGAAAACGAACGCATGCCGCTCCTCCACACCCACGCCGAGACGATCAGCAACATGCATGCGATGGTGAGCCCGAGCAGCACCAGCGTCGCGCTGCCGTGCTCGTCGGACTCGCGTTTCGCGAAGCACGCGTTGCCGTCGCGGCACGCGTCGCCGGCGGCCAGCACCGGCGTCACCGGAATCAGCGTCAGGTTGACGCGCTCCGGCGTCAGTCCTTCGACGCCGCCTGCCACCAGTGCACGAATCTTGTCGCGCATCAGCTCGAGGTTGTAATCGGTCCGGTAGCGCACCATCACCGATGCGGACGGCGCCGCGACCTGCCCTGCCACCGGATCCCGTTCCGGCTGCACGATATGCACGCGCGCCACCAGCACGCCGTCGATTTTCTCGAGCGTTTCCGACAGCTCCTGCGTGATGCCATAGATGAAGCGCACGCGGTCTTCGTCCGGATTCGAAATCAGACCCTGGCGGCTAAACAGATCGCCGAGATTCGCGTGGCCGCCGCGCGGCAGCGCGTACGCACCGGTCAGCTCGGTTGCCGCGACCGCATCGCTGCCGTCCACCGACACGGTCCACGTCTTGTCCGGGCTGCGCGCCTTCACGCCCTCGATGCCGTGATGACTCAGCACCGCGACGATGCGGTTCGCCTGGTCTTCGTCGAGCCCCTCGAACAGCGAACTCTTGCAGCCTGCGCACAGCAGCAGCGGCAACAGGATCAGCAGGCGTCGCATCAGTTGCCTCGTGCCAGCGTCTGCAGGCCGGTGGTCATCGTGTCGGCGACCTTCTTGTAAAGCATCAGCGTTTCCAGATGCGTGTTGAGGTCGTGACGCAAGCGCAGCGCATCGGCAACCTGCAGCTTTTTGCCGGATGCGGCGCGGCGGATCTGCGCGTCGAGATCGGCAGCCGCGGCGTTGCGGTCGGTCTCGAGGGTTTCGAGCCAGCCAAGCGTGGCGGATGCGCGGCTGTCGTCGAACCTGGCGCGACGCGTTTCGGCTGCAGTGGGATTCGCTTCGGGCGGACCATAGTAGGCCGGCATGCCCGACGACGTGCCCATTGAAGTCATGGCTGCGTCGAACGACGAGGTCGCAGGCAAAGGTTCAGCAACCGTCATCGCGATGACGGGAATGTGCGGCACCATGTTGTTTTCCTTCGCTAACTTTGTTGGCTGTTGCTTTGCTGGCCAGGCGAGTTCGCGAGGCCAGCGTCGAGGCGCCATGCGCAAATGAGATTCGTCAAGCGTCCGCGTGCGTGGGGCACATGCCGCGTCCGCGTGAAGCGAGCCGATGGACACTTCACGCGGAGCGACCTGCCTGCGGTTTAGCGCATCATTGTCTGGAAGGCCTCATGTCGCGAGGTTTCTTTCGCGGCCTCCATCTGCGCCGCTTCGGTCATCTTGTTGTTCGCTATTTTGGCTGCCTGCGCGTCTTCGGGCCGGCCGCTTGCGGCTGCCTGGCTGGTTGCCGCATCGGACTGGTCCTGAAGCTGCGCGAGCGAGTTGTTGCCGCCATCGAAACCGTTCATCGCATAGCCGGAGTTGTTGCCCATCGGGTTAATTCCATACATAGCCATCGTTCATCCTCTAAGTTGTGACACGCGCATTGTTCAGAGCGAATGCTCTTTTTCCGCTTGCGAAGCTGCGCGCACATGCTCGACAAGCGGGACAGGACGCGCGACAAGGCACGTCCGGTTTCCGTTCACGGGTGCCCGGCTGCGCACACGCGGCCGGCGCGAGATTGCTGCGGCATGCTCAGCACTTGCCGCCTCCCGTCCCGCCTTTCGTGAAAAATTCGTACACGGATCCGTCGTCGTCGCGGACCACCACGGCGAGACACTCCGACACCTGGGTCAGCTTGCCGATGCGCAGCCGCGCGCCGGCGAAGTACATCGCACCCTGCTGATCGGCCAGCCACGCACCATGCGCGGAACGCACCAGATTCATGCCGATCGCTTCCAGCGGAATGCGTACCGGGCCGTCGGCCTGCGCCGTGTCGCTCGACGCGGTGTCGCCTGACACGGCGTCGGTCGACTTCTGGCCAGCGAATTTCAGCGCCTGCAGCCCGTCGATTTCCGCGCGCGCGACGCGCGCCACGCGCCGGTAGTCCCACGACTCCGGCAACAGGTAGCCATCCTCCGCGGGCAGCGTCACCGTGAATGCGCCGGGCTGCGCCGCTTCGAGTTGCGCGCGCCGGTAGTACTTGTCGAGAAAGCTGCGCAGCTGGTCGCGCATCTGATCGAGCACCAGCACGCGCAATACCGGCGCGCGCTCCGTGCTGCGCGCACTGATCGCCAGGGCCGCGAGATCGCCATAGCTCTGCACATAACCTTCGTACACGGGCATGCCGGTCTTCTGGTCGACGTGGCGGCTCACCATGCGAAAGGCCGGGTTATCCGCATGTGGCCGTTGATTCGCGCCGGACCGTTGCGACAGTTCGTATGCAGCACCCACGGCCACCGCCAGCAGCACGCCGAAGACCACGCCAAGCTTCGCGGCAAGTGGCAGCGCCGCGCAACGCCGCGCGGCCCACGCGAGCGGCGCATGCGCACGCAGCCACGACCATTCCGCGTTGCGCACGGCGTGCGGCGTCAAGCGCTCGCTGTCGCTGAACCGCAGCGTGACTGTGCCGACGCTGAACGATCCGCCATAGCGCAGCACCGTGGAGCGGCCCGCACGCAACGCCCGGCCGAATACCGTCACGCCGTCGGCGCAAGCCGTCAGCGTCAGGTGATCGTGGTCCAGACGGATCGTTGCGTGGAGCGCGGCGACGCCTTCGTCGATCAGCACGAGGCCAGCCTCGGCGCCACTGCCGATGGTCAGATCGTGACCGTCCGACAGCAACACGCTCGCCCCCACATGAATGCCGCCGGTGACGACGATCAGCGCGTTCGCGCTCATCGTGGGCCTTCCTGCGCCGGCTGCGCGAGGTGGGGTGCGGGGCGTGTCGACTGCATCGGTTGCGGCGGTTGCGGCGGTTGCGGCGGTAGCACGCCTGGCTGCGTGAGCGACAACAGCGCACCCGTCACTGCCGTGTCGGTTCCTGCCGCACGTACCGGCACACCGGCCATTGTCGCGGGCGCTGCGGCGGCAATTCCGTTGGAAATCCCGTTGGAAATCCCGTTGGCAACCACATTGCCAACCGCATCGACCGCAACATCCGCAGCAGCGGCGCGCGGCATATCGCCGTTGATGCGCTTAAGACGCGGCGTAATCAGAATGAGCCGTTCGAGCCGCTGCGAAGTGGCCTGCTTGCTGCGAAACAGTGCGCCAACATAAGGAATGTCACCCAGCACCGGAACCTGCGACGTTGCCGTTTCGCTGCGCTCATACTCGTAGCCGCCGATCAGCAGACTCTCGCCGTCCGCCACCACGGCCTGGGTCTGGATCGAATGATTGTTGACACGCGGGATGCCGTCGACCGTCATCGTCGAATCGAAACCGCCATCCTCGATGCGCACGCTCAGCAGAATGTTCTTGCGCGCGTCGCCGGCCGACTCGACGGTCGGCGTGACCTTCAGCGTGAGCCCGGTATCGACGTTGTATAGATCGACGTCCTGATTGCCCGCCACGCGCACGTACACCGAGTTGCGCGACGACAGCACCGCCTCCGAGTTGTTCAGCGTCAACACCTGCGGACGCGACAGAATGCGCGCCTTGCCGGTTTCCTCGAGTGCGCGGATCTGCGTGAACAGGTAGTGCGCGGAATCGCCGATCAACGTCGCCAGATTCACGCCGGGCAGCGAACCGGCCAGCAGGGTCGATGCCTGGCTGGCAGACGGATACGCGTTCACCGCCGCATGAAATGCGCCGTCGCGCCCACTCGCTCCGCCGCCCCATCGAATACCCAGCTCGTGCGCTGCATCCGTCGATACGTCGATCACCACCGCCGTGATCTCGACCAGATCCTGCGGCTGATCGAGCATCGCAATCGCCCGTTCGTAGTTGGGCATCATCTCGGGCGAGTCGTACACCACAACGGAATTCGTGCGTGCATCCGCAACGATGTTGCGGCGCGCCGGCGTCACGTCCGATTGCGGGCGTTCAAGCTGGGCGTCGTCGAGCTCGGTTGCCAGTTCCGCGTCCTGCGGCTGCGCGCTGCCGGCGAGACCCAGACCGCGCAGGCTCGGCAACGGCGGCGGCCCGTTGCGCGGCGCGCGCACTTCCCTGGTCTGCACGCGCGCCGGCCGCGCCACATAGGCATCGCCCATCAGCTTGCGCAGCAGCGACGCCACTCCGGGTATCACCTGGGTGCGATTACCCGCCGCATACGTGATGTCTTGCGCCTGCGAATAACGCAACCGGAACACGCGAATCTGCGTTTGATCGAACGGTGTCTCGATCACAGTTTGCTGTCGGGCTTTTTCGATCGCATCGGCAATCGCGTCGACAAACCGCGAGGGTCCGGTGGCTTTCGCCGTCGTATCCGAATAGCGCACCGGCAAGTGCGTGTCGTCGAGTGCAAGGCTCGACAGCAGGCCGGCGACAGCCTCGCGCTTCATCGGCGCAAACGGAATGGTGCGGGTCTTGAGATCGCCCGATGCGGATACGTGCAGCGTTCTACCGTCGAAATACCACGCGAGGCCATACGCTTCGGTGAGCTTCGCAAACACGCTGGCGGGCGGCTCGTCGAAGGTGCCGTTCACCGTGCCTTTCACGTTCCTTGCGATATCGACCGACAGACCGCCTGCACTCGCGACGTCTTTCAATACCTCAGTGAGCTGCGAGTTGCGCGCGAAGTAATGCATGGGCGCATTGCGCCATGGCGGCTCGACCGCGCTGCTTGCGCATGCATGCAACGCGACCCATAGCAGCGCGAGGCGCCGCATCGGGACACGCGGCGAAGGCCGCCGGCAACTGCCGCATTGCCGCTCTTTTTTCACGTTGCACCACGTCATAAAGATTCCCATTCATCGTCCGGCGAAGGCCGGCTACGTCATGGCGGAACTTTAGTTGTGCATGCATTTATCGCGGTCATACAAATATATCACCGGCTTCCTTCTAACTGCGCGAGGATAGGCGACACACCAGAGGCAAATTTCACTGGCCTATTCAATCAATATGCCTAACTAAATAGCCTCTGGACGGCGGATTGCAGAAAGTTCCACTTTGCATTTCAAACGATAACTTTGAGCAGCTTCGAAATTTCTGAGCAGGTTCAAATGGCAATTACACAGTATTGCAATTTCAGCGCCGACCTGGCGCGTCCCCGACAGAGGTCCGTGCGCGTGAACGGCCTCGCGACATGCCTGAGGCTTGAAGAGGTCTACTGGACCATCATCGAAAAACTCGCACGCGAAGAATCGTTGAGTGTGGGAAAGCTGATTTCACGCTGGGCGCTCGAGATGGATCTGGCGCATGAGGACGTGTGGAATTTCACCGGCTATGTGCGGGTGATTTGCGTCGTGCAATTGATGAAGCGTGCAGGCTCGATGCCCGGTCACGGCAGCGACGCAGCGCCGGGCCTCGCCGCACGGGACGTTCAATAGGACGGTGTGAATAGCATCGCAAGAAGCACCCAGTCACACATTTGCAAACGGAGGATTCATGTAGCGAATCACACATTTCATGAGGATCAGCATCCGTACAGTTTTTTCATCTCACGCCCCTGATTTCACGGGGGTCAACACAGAAAGGAAACACTTATGTCGATTCAAGGTCTCCCGGCTTCATTCGCGCAACCGGCGGTAGCCGCAACCGCATCGCTATCCCCTGCGGCGAGCGGCCCTACCGCCATCGCACCGATGAACAGCGGCGCGAGCGTGGCAATCCATTCGCCCGATGGCAGCCTTGACGAAATCCGCAGCAACCCGCGCACGCACGCGCAGCCTCAGGTATTCAGCCCAGACGATGCGCATCCGCAAGCCTGTGCGGACTGCGGCTCGCATGGCGCTTCGGCCAGTGGTGCGCAAGCCGGCGGCGGGCAAGGTGCTCAGGCCGGCGGTGGCGATCAGGGCGGCGCCGGCGCGGCGCAGCTTGGCAAGCTGCTTTCCAGCCTGCTGAAGATGGCCGTGGAAGGTGCATCGAAAGCCATCCCGGCGATGGCCGGCGGAGGCGCGTAACACCTGCGCGCCGGCATGGCCGGCGCTGGCACGTCAACCGCTTGAGCGGGTGATCCGTGAAGCGGTTGAGTAGCGGTTAAACATGCCGTGATGGCGTGATGCCATGTATCCGGCGTGATCGTTACGTGCATTTTCTATCGGCCTGCGAGGTGCATCTGCTGTAACCGGCAGGCCGCGTATTTATCGGCTTCGACCCGCGCCGCCCGTCAGGCGCCGCCTCCGACATCGCTCTTGTAGACGTAGTTCCCGCTGTCCGGATGCTTCGCCAGATAGCGATCGACCACGTCGTCGCGCAACGCGTCGCGGTGCTGCCCATGGTCGATTTTTTTCAACGTCGCCGGCACGTCGCTTAGCACAATACCGGCCAGCGAAAAAAAGATCGAGATCAACGGACCGAACACCGGCACAAACGAACTCATGCCACCGACCAGTCCCAGCGCGCTCGCCGCGAGGCTGTATTTGTCCTCCGTGGTGACGGTGCCGTCCGCGACCTTCTTGATGAACGCATCGACCCGCGCGCCCAGATCGACCGCCGCAAACGCCGAATTGAGGATCGCCGGGCCAAGTTGCGCCTTGAGCGCAGGCGATATCTTGAGCCACTCGGGCAGATTTTCGCTCGGACCCGAGATGATCTGCTGATATTTGAGGAAAGCGGAACGGTAATCCGTTTTCAGTTTCTGCAGCTTGCCAATCCTTTCTTCAGGCGACAACTGCGCGAGCCTGCCGAAATCCTGCGCCGTGACGACTTGCCGGTTCAGCGCCTCGAGGCTCGTTGGAGCGTTCTCGGTCACGAGTTCAAAGCCTTGCGCCAGTTCCTCTTCGCGGCGCCGGTATGACAGCAGCCTCGCGCCAAGCTGTTCGGCCGCTTCGGCCCTCGACAGGCCGGCTACGGACGCATCGGTGTATCGGCCCGATCTCAGTTGATCGCGAATCGGCCGCATCTCTTCGTCGAGTTGCGCGAAGTCCGATTCCCGCTGCGTTCTCGCGGCGGAGATGTCTCGCCGGGTCGCCGCGACCATTTCTTCGGCCAGATCGAGTCTTCCCTGTGCCTGTTCGGACATTTCCATCAGGCGCGCAGGCTTTTCGGCATCCGGTGTCCGGTCCAGTTCGGCGAGCATCTGCGCTCTTTCCTCATCGCGCATGGCCTGAAGCTGTTGGTCGAGCCGTTCGAGATAGGCCTGCTCGCTTTGCGCCATCGCGGCCTCGTGCTCTTGCGGCGACATCGCCGGCGTATGCGCGAGCGCGGCGTCGATTTCGTTTCTGATGGATGCTTCGGGAATCGGCACGCCGCTGCCTGCCTCATGCACTGCGCCATCCGCCGAATGTTGCGACGCGATCGACGGTGCGGGGGTGGCGACAATGCTGTTCGCCTTGCCCAATTCAAGCTGCCACTGCTTGACCAGATAATTGCCGACGTCCGCCCCCAGGCCGGCGAAGATTTCGGTAAAACCCTCACCCATCAGTGCGCTGGCGGAGATGATGTCGTCGGTGGCATCGATCCCGGCTTTCAGCTTTTTCTGCGCACTGTCGATGTAGGACGTGGCCTTCGAAAAATTCGCGGTGGCCGAATTGAGCCGCGTCAGGCCAAGCGTACCGAGCCGGACGCCCGGCGGCACAATGCCGTTCTTCACCCGCAGCTTCTGTAGCACCGTATCGACAAACAGTTTCGAATTGTTAAAGCGGCTGTCCGAGAACACCATCTGCCGCACGATCGCGCTCGCGTATTTTGCGTTGGCGTTGTATTCGGCAAGTGTGCTGAGCCGGTTCGGCGTTTGTGCAGCCGGCACTTGCGCCAGTTGGTCAGCCGGGTCTTTCGTATCGCCGGGCGGCTGCCGCGCGGCAGGCGAGGTGGCATCGTGGCTCGCCTTGTCGGTGGGCAGTTCGCCTGCCACGTATGCGTTACGCTGCCCGCTTTCGGTCTTCATCGTGTCTCCAGAGTCGATTGTGCGTTCCCTTCGATATCCGAACCGTCTTCGCACGTTAAACGGCGATTCATTTTGAATCGCCGACCTTCGCCTGCGGGCGTGATCTTGCATTGCCGTGCTGTATTTTTGTCGCTGTCAGGCCGGGCTTGACGGCCTGCCGGATAGCGCGCAAAAGATACGCGACAAACACAACAGATATTTGCCAAACTGCACGCCACATTCATTAGAATGCCAAACCAAGTCGCCAATCGAGCGTCCTAAAAACCTTAAGCCAATATCAGACTAAGCAGGGGAAGAATGAAGGAGAACATCGTCAATGAATAATCTCAATATACCCACGGAAATCACTGCTCATGACACGCGCCGTCGCGTTCTTGCGATCGTCGGCGCGTCGTCGGGCAATCTCGTCGAGTGGTTCGATTTCTACGTCTATTCGTTTTGCGCGCTGTATTTCGCGCCGGCCTTCTTTCCGAAGGGCGATACCACCACGCAGCTACTCAACACTGCCGGCGTGTTTGCCGCGGGCTTTCTGATGCGGCCGATCGGCGGCTGGTTTTTCGGGCGCCTCGCCGACAAGCGCGGGCGCCGCTTCGCGATGATGGTGTCGGTGTTCATGATGTGCGGCGGCTCGCTGGTGATCGCCGTGTTGCCGACCTATGCGGAAATCGGCGTGCTTGCGCCTACGATGCTGCTGCTTGCGCGGCTGTTCCAGGGGCTTTCGGTAGGCGGCGAGTATGGCACCAGCGCCACCTACATGAGTGAAGTCGCGCTGCAGGGGCGTCGCGGCTTTTTCGCTTCGTTCCAGTATGTGACGTTGATCGGCGGCCAGTTGTGCGCGCTGCTGGTGCTGGTGATCCTGCAGCAGACGCTCAGCAACGACGAGCTGAAGGCATGGGGCTGGCGTATTCCGTT
>NZ_BAAGSQ010000027.1:493368-659761 GCF_054782355.1 Paraburkholderia jirisanensis
GGGCGCCGTCGCCGCGCTGGTCGCGCTGTACCTGCGCAAGTCGCTCGACGAAACATCGAGTGCCGCGACCCGCCAGCGCAGCGATGCAGGCACGCTCGCCGGCATGTGGAAACACAAGAAGGCGTTCATGACGGTGGTCGGCTTTACCGCCGGCGGCTCGCTGATCTTCTATACGTTCACGACGTATATGCAGAAGTACCTCGTCAACACCGCGCACATGAATGCGAAGACGGCGAGCAGCGTGATGACTGCGGCGCTATTCGTGTACATGCTGATGCAACCGCTGTTCGGCGCGATGTCGGATCGCATCGGCCGGCGCCAGTCGATGATCCTGTTCGGCCTGTTTGCAACCATTGGCACCGTGCCGCTGCTGCATGCGCTCAAAGACGTGACGAGCCCGTTCGCCGCGTTCGGCCTGGTGGTCACCGCGTTGGCGATCATCAGCTTCTACACGTCGATCAGCGGGCTGATCAAGGCCGAGATGTTCCCGCCGGAAGTGCGCGCGCTGGGCGTCGGGTTGTCGTATGCGGTGGCCAATGCGATCTTCGGCGGCTCGGCCGAGTATGTCGCGCTGTGGCTCAAACAGGCCGGCAATGAAACCAGCTTCTACTGGTATGTCACCGCAATGTGCGCGATCGGCCTTGTCGTGTCGCTGCGCATGCGCGATCCGTCGAAGGTGGGCTATCTGCGCAACGAGCCCTAGTCGCGGCGTTCGCATTCAGCAAAGCAGCACGCGATGCAGCGCGTGGAAATCTTCGTAGGACGCGGTTTGCGACGTTGCTGGCCCAGTTGCCCCCGAAGTTGCCTGCGCAGTTGCCTGCGCAGTTGCCCGCGCAGTTGCCCGCGCAGTTCCCTGCGAAGTTGCGCGTGTAGCCGCGTGTAGCCGCGTGCGCCACCACGCGCGCAGCTACACTGCAGCGAAGCGAATCACGCCGTCATCGCCCTGCACGCGCCGCAGTTCGCCCGCATGCCACAGCACATGCAGATGCGCGAGCGCCTCGCCCATCGCGAAGGTCATCTGGTGAATGTCGAGTTTGCGGCGGAACATCAGCGGCACGATGTCCGCCGCGCTGCACGCATGCTCCACGCAAGCGTCGCGCACTTCGGCGAGCCGCGCCGCATGGTGGTCGCGCAATTGCCCGATACGCGTGCGCAAACCGCGAAACGGCTTGCCGTGCGACGGCAGCACCAGCGTATCCTCCGCCATCGGTTCGTAGCGCTCGAGCGCCTGCAGATAAAGCGCGAGCGGATTGCCCTCCGGCTCGATATCGAACACCGATACGTTGGTCGAAATTCGCGGCAGCACCATATCGCCGGAAATCAGCACGCCTGCCTGCGCACAATGCAGTGCGCAGTGCTCCGGCGAATGGCCGAAACCCGTCACGATGCGCCAGCTGCGCCCGCCGATCAGCAGTTCGTCGCCTTCGCGCATCCGGCGATATTGGCCGGGCACGGCAGGCACGAGGTTCGAGTAGTAGCTGTTGCGATTGCGCACCTGCTCGAGCGATTCCGGGTCGGTGACACCGTGCCGCGCGAAGTGCCGCGCCGCGCCGGCGCCGCCTGCGTTCGAGCCGTCGCCGGCCGCCAGTACGCGGCCATACAGATATTCGCCCAGCGACATCCACAAGCGCGCCTGCCAGCGCTGCCGGTCGCCGCCGCTGCACAGCCAGTGTGCGAGCCCCAGATGATCTGGATGACAATGCGTGACGATCACACGCAGCACCGGCAAGCCTTCGAGCACCGTATCGAACACCCGCTCCCAGTTCGCGCGGATCGTATCGTTGGCGATACCGCAATCGATCACCGTCCAGCCTTGCTGCCCATCGATCTGATCGCGCAGCAGCCACAGGTTGATGTGATCGAGCGCGAACGGCAGCGGCATGCGCAGCCAGTACACACCGGGGGCGACTTCATGGACGCTGCCCGGTTCGGGCAAGGTGTCGGCGAACGGATAGTCGAGTTGATGCTCGAGTGCATTCATCGTGGGGACTTCTCTCCGCGGCAAGTACAGAGCAACTGCGGGCAACTGTGCGGCTACTGCAGGCTACTGCCCCGCGCGCATCGCGGTGCGCCCTGGTTGCGCTTTACTAAAGTTGACGATAACGTAAACGCCGATTCTATCGTTCAAATCGGCTTGGTGCCCGCGGATCAAAAACCACGGGCCGCAAACCGCAATGCATGATCCCATGAAGCAGCAGTACACGATCACCGAGCTCGCGCGCGAATTCGACGTCACCCCGCGCGCAATCCGGTTCTATGAAGACCAGGGCCTGCTCGCACCGAGCCGCGCGGGCACAGGCGGCCAGCGGCGCGTCTACTCGGGCCGTGACCGCACGCGGCTGAAGCTGACGCTGCGCGGCAAGCGCCTCGGCTTCACCCTGTCCGAAATCCGCACGCTGCTCGATCTGTACGAATCGCCGACCGATACGGTGCCGCAATTGCAGGCGTTTCTCGCAACGGTCGTTCAGCATCGCGAAGTGCTCGAGCGCCAGCGCGAAGATCTGGACGCCACGCTCGAAGACCTTGCGCAATACGAAGTAGAGGCACGCGCCCTGCTTGAACGCAGCACGCACGCTTGAGTACACACTTGAATCCATATTAAGCCGGCAGATGCAGCGGCGTTGCGCGAAGATCGTCTGAACGTCGCGCAACGGCCGCGAAACGACCAGCAAGCCGCCGCGGCGCAAGCGTCGTGTGGCTCTGCACCAGCTTGCAGCACGCTGCCGGAAGACGGCTCCGGACGCTACAATCGCAGCGTCCTCACGACATTGAACGAATGCGCGGTCGACATGAATCACTTTCCTAAACTGCTGTCGTCGCAAATCGGCTTCGATGTCGCGGAAGCGCTGCTCGAAGGGTTCGATCGTCACTACCGCGTGTTCCGCGACGCGGCGCTGCACGCGAAAGCGCTGTTCGAAGCGGCGGACTGGCACGGCATCCAGCGGCTCGCGCGCGAACGCATCACGTCATATGACGACCGCGTGACCGAATGCGTCGAGCGCCTCGAAGACGAATTCGATGCGCAGAACATCGACAACGAAGTCTGGCAGCAGATCAAGCTGCACTTCATCGGCCTGTTGACCACGCATCGCCAGCCGGAATGCGCGGAGACGTTCTTCAATTCCGTGTGCTGCAAGATTCTGCACCGGTCGTATTTCAACAACGACTTCATTTTCGTGCGGCCGGCCATTTCGACCGAGTACATCGAGAACGACGAGCCCGCTGCCAAGCCTACGTATCGTGCGTACTATCCGGGCAAGGACGGGCTCGCCGCAACGCTCGAGCGGATCGTCACGAATTTTCAGCTGAACCCGCCGTTCGAAGACCTGCAACGCGACGTCGGCTGCGTGCTGCAGACGATTCACGATACCTTCGGCAGCTTCGACGAATCGCCCAACTTCCAGATTCACGTGCTGTCTTCGCTGTTCTACCGGAACAAGGCCGCGTATATCGTCGGGCGCATCATCAACGGCGACCTGATGGTGCCGTTCGCGGTGCCGATCCATCACGTCAAGCGCGGCCTGCTCGCGCTCGATACGATCCTGCTGAAGCGCGAACAGCTGCTGATCATCTTCAGCTTTTCGCACTCGTACTTTCTGGTCGATATGGAAGTGCCGTCGGCCTACGTCGAGTTTCTCGGCACGCTGATGCCCGGCAAGCTGAAAGCGGAAATCTATACGTCGGTCGGCTTGCAGAAGCAGGGCAAGAACCTGTTCTATCGCGATCTGCTGCATCACCTGTCGCATTCGAGCGACCCGTTTATCGTCGCGCCCGGCATCAAGGGGCTGGTGATGCTGGTGTTCACGCTGCCGTCGTTTCCGTACGTGTTCAAGCTGATCAAGGATTACTTTCCGCCGCCGAAGGAAACCACTCGCGAGCAGATCCAGCAGAAGTATCAACTGGTCAAGCGTCACGACCGGCTCGGCCGGATGGCGGACACGCTCGAGTATTCGAGCGTCGCGCTGCCGCTCGCGCGCATCGACGACGCGCTGCTGCGCGAACTGCAGAAAGAAGTGCCGTCGCTGCTCGAATACGAGGGCGACAACCTGGTGATCCAGCATCTGTATATCGAGCGGCGCATGGTGCCGCTAAACCTGTTCCTGCAGAACGGCAGCGACGAGCAGGTCGACCGGGGCATCCAGGAATACGGCAACGCGGTGAAGGAACTGATGCAGGCGAACATCTTCCCCGGCGACATGCTGTACAAGAACTTCGGCGTCACGCGCCACGGCCGCGTGGTGTTTTACGACTACGACGAGATCGAGTATCTGACCGACTGCAACGTACGCAAGGTGCCGCCGCCGCGCAACGAAGAAGACGAACTGGCGGGCGAGCCGTGGTACACGGTCGGCCCGCACGATATTTTTCCGGAGACCTACGGCACGTTCCTGCTTGGCGACCCGCGCGTCCGCGAGGCGTTTCTCGCGCATCACGCCGACTTCTTCGATGCCGCGCTG
Source organism: Paraburkholderia jirisanensis (assembly GCF_054782355.1). Lineage (NCBI taxonomy): Bacteria > Pseudomonadati > Pseudomonadota > Betaproteobacteria > Burkholderiales > Burkholderiaceae > Paraburkholderia > Paraburkholderia jirisanensis. The sequence goes on from NZ_BAAGSQ010000027.1 coordinate 497,826, forward strand.
TGGCAGCGACACAAGGACAACCTGCTGAAGGGAGAACTGCCGGATTTTTTCCCATACGAGCGCGACGTACGGTTTCGCATCCGCTACCCGGAGCGCTTTGCAGCGTCGGCGCCGCCTGCGCAGGCGGCCGCCACAGCGGCCGCGCGTGCCGCATGAAGCGCCGCGCGCCGCACGCTGAAACGACATAACGGGCCGGCTCGCCGGCCCTCACTACCGCATCCAGACACCATGACCAGCCACGCTTATTCCGCCGATCACCCGCTCACGCATCTGTTCGAAAACAACGAGGCGTGGGTCAAACGCAAACTGGAGGAGGACCCGCAATATTTCGCGCGGCTCGCCGACCAGCAGACGCCTGAATATCTGTGGATCGGCTGCTCCGACTCGCGGGTGCCGGCCAACCAGATCATCGGCCTGCCGCCGGGCGAAGTGTTCGTGCACCGGAACATCGCTAACGTGGTCGTGCATAGCGACCTGAATTGCCTGTCGGTGATCCAGTTCGCGGTAGACCTGTTGCGCGTCAAGCACATCCTGGTGGTCGGCCATTACGGCTGTTCGGGCGTCGGCGCCGCGCTGCACGGGCGACGCATCGGGCTCGCCGACAACTGGCTGCATCACGTGCAGGACGTGCGCGCGAAGCACTCGGCGCTGCTCGAGCAATGGCCGATCGGCGATGCGCGGCACCGCCGCCTCGTCGAGCTGAATACGATCGAGCAGGTGGTCAACGTGTGCCGCACGACCATCGTCAACGACGCGTGGGCGCGCGGCCAGGACCTGACGGTGCACGGCTGGGTCTACGGCGTGCACGACGGCCGCATCCGCGATCTCGGCATGACGGTGGCCGACGCCGACGCGCTCGATGCAACCTATAACGGCGGTCTGGCAACCGTGTCGGCCGGCAACGCGTACACGATGGAAGACGATGCCGGGCAAACCGGCAAGATCGCCGAGGTAGTGCAGGGTGTCATCAAGGAGCTGAAACATGAGTGAGACAAACGATCCGATCGTTATCGTCGGTGCCGCGCGCACGCCGATGGGCGGCTTTCAGGGGGACTTCGCATCGCTCACCGCGCCGCAACTGGGCGCTGTCGCGATCGAAGCGGCAGTGCGACGCGCAGGCCTCACGCCTGAACAGATCGACGAAGCCCTGATGGGCTGCGTGCTGCCGGCCGGCCAGGGACAGGCGCCCGCGCGCCAGGCGGCGCTCGGCGCCGGGCTGCCGCTCGCCACCGGCTGCACGACGGTCAACAAGATGTGCGGCTCCGGCATGCGCGCGGCAATGTTCGCGCACGACATGCTGGCGGCCGGCTCGGCAAACGTGGTTGTCGCGGGCGGCATGGAGAGCATGTCGAATGCGCCGTATCTGCTGCCGAAGGCACGCGCCGGCATGCGCATGGGGCATGGACAGGTGCTCGATCACCTGTTCCTCGACGGCCTCGAAGACGCTTACGACAAGGGCCGGTTGATGGGTACCTTCGCCGAGGAATGCGCGGCGTCGTTCGACTTCACGCGCGAGGCGCAGGACGCGTTTGCGATCGAATCGCTGACGCGCGCCAAACGCGCCAACGAAGATGGCTCGTTCGCGTGGGAAATCGCGCCGGTCAAGCTCGAAAGCCGCAAAGGCGAGACGACGGTCGGGCGTGACGAGCAGCCGTTCAAGGCGAACCTCGACAAGATCGCTACGCTCAAGCCGGCATTCAGCAAGACCGGCACGGTGACTGCAGCCAACTCGTCGTCGATTTCGGATGGTGCCGCCGCGCTCGTGATGATGCGCGCATCGAGCGCCGAGCGGCTCGGCGTGACGCCGCTTGCGCGGGTGGTCGGGCACGTGACCTTCGCACAGGAACCGGCGAAGTTCACCACCGCACCGGTCGGCGCGCTGCGCAAGCTGTTCGGCAGAAACGGCTGGCAGGCAGGCGACGTCGATCTGTACGAGATCAACGAGGCGTTTGCGGTGGTCACGATGGCGGCGATGAAAGAGCATGGCCTGCCGCACGACAAGGTCAACGTGAATGGCGGCGCGTGCGCGCTGGGGCATCCGATCGGCGCGTCGGGGGCGCGCATTCTGGTCACGCTGCTGGGTGCGCTGAGGCAGCGCGGCTTGCGACGCGGCGTCGCGAGCCTGTGCATCGGCGGCGGCGAAGCGACGGCGATGGGCGTCGAGCTGATGTAGCGCGCGTAGCAGAAGGGGCGCCCGGCGACGGACATGCGTCGGGCCCGGCCCCACCAGCACAATACAAAGAGGAGACTGCATGAAGACCATTCTGATCGTGGGCGCATCGCGCGGCATCGGCCAGGAGTTCGCCCGCCAATATGCGCAGGCCGGCTGGCGCGTGCTCGCCACCGTGCGCGACGAGCAGTCGCTCGGCGCACTCGCCGAGCTGGGCGTCGAGGCCTTCGAAGTCGACCTCACGCTGCCCGAGGACATCACGGCACTCGCCGCGAAGCTGGCCGGCCAGCGGCTCGACGTCGCGCTGCTCAGCGCGGGCGTGTACGGCCCGCGCACCGAAGGGGTCGAGTCGGTGTCGGCGCAAGAGTTCGAATACGTGATGAGCACCAACGTGCGCGCGCCGATGCAGTTGATCCCGTTGCTGCTGCCGCTGGTCGAGGAAGCGCACGGCGTGCTGGCCGTGCTGTCCAGCAAGATGGGCAGCATCGCCGAAGCGAGCGGCACCACCGGCTGGCTGTATCGCGCGAGCAAGGCCGCGTTGAACGACGTGCTGCGCGTCGCCTCGCTGCAGACGCGCGCCGCTACCTGCGTCTCGCTGCACCCCGGCTGGGTGCGCACCGACATGGGCAGCGCGGCCGCGCCGCTCGACGTCACGCACAGCGTGGCCGGCATGCGCGACTTGCTGGCGCAGGCGGCCGCCGCGCCGCAACTGTTTCACGGCCGCTTCTTTCAGTACGACGGCGCGCCGATCGAGTGGTAACGCCACGCAAACACCGCTCATACGCCGACGAGGAGACTCACCCATGGTGCTTGACCAGGATCACCTGATGATCCGCGACGCGATACGCACCTTCGTACGCGACGCGGTGACCCCCTACGCCGCGCAATGGGACCGCGAGCGCAGCTTCCCGGCGCAGGTCCACCGGCAGCTGGCCGGGCTCGGCGCGTACGGCGTGCTGGTGCCCGAGGAATACGGCGGCGCCGGGCTCGACGCGCTGGCGCTCGCGCTGATCCTCGAGGAAATCGCGGCCGGCGACGGCGGCACCTCGACGGCCATTTCGGTGAACAACTGCCCGGTCTGCAGCATCCTGCTGACCTACGGCAACGCAGGGCAAAAGCGCGACTGGCTGACCGCGCTCGCGCGCGGCGAGATGCTGGGCGCATTCTGCCTGACCGAACCGCAAGCCGGCTCCGACGCGTCGGCGTTGCGCACCACGGCCGAGCGCTCCGACGACGGCAGCGCGTATGTGCTGAACGGCGTCAAGCAGTTCGTCACCAGCGGCAAGAACGGCCAGCTCGCGATCGTGATGGCGGTGACCGACAAGACCGCCGGCAAGCGCGGCATCAGCGCATTCATCGTGCCGACCGATACGCCCGGTTACGTGGTCGCGCGCGTCGAGGACAAGCTCGGCCAACATTCGTCGGATACCGCGCAGATTATTTTCGACCAGTGCCGCGTGCCTGCCGCGAACCTGATCGGCGCCGAGGGCGAAGGCTACCGGATCGCGCTGTCGGGCCTGGAAGGCGGGCGCATCGGCATTGCCGCGCAAAGCGTCGGCATGGCGCGCGCGGCGCTCGAGGCCGCGCTCGCCTACGCGAAGGAGCGCGAAAGCTTCGGCCAGCGGCTGTTCGAGCACCAGGCGGTGCAGTTCCGCCTCGCCGACATGGCGACCCAGCTCGAAGCGGCGCGCCAGCTGATCTGGCATGCCGCAGCGCTGAAGGACGCTGGCCAGCCGTGCCTGACCGAGGCGGCGATGGCCAAGCTGTTCGCGTCGGAGGCGGCCGAACGGATCTGCTCCGCCGCGCTGCAGATTCACGGCGGCTACGGTTATCTGAGCGACTTCCCGATCGAGCGGATTTATCGCGACGTGCGCGTGTGCCAGATCTACGAGGGCACCAGCGACATCCAGAAAATTCTGATCGCGCGCGGCCTGAGCTGATCGCTGACAAAGCAGCAACTGACAGCGCCCGGGCGCACCAACCCGCGACCAGGCAGCAACCGGCCAGCGAGCAATCCGCCACAACCCGCCACAACCCGCGCCCGCACCGAGCTCCGATAAAACCCGCAATGAATCAGCACATTTTTCCGCCTGGCCGTCCCGCACAGTGTCCATGCGGCGGCGCAGCACCCGGCCGCCCAACGCCGGCCAAAGCGCCGCGCTACGAGGCCTGCTGCGGCCGTTATATCGACGCCGGCCTGCCGGCGCCGAACGCCTGGGAGCTGATGCGCTCGCGCTACAGCGCCTACGTGCTCGGCGCGCCGGCGTATCTGCGCGCGACGTGGGCGCCCCACACCTGCCCCGCCGATCTCGACGTCGACCCAGCGGCGCCCGACGCGCCGCGCTGGCTCGGCCTGCAGATCAAGCGCTTCACCGCACTCGACGATACGCACGCCGAGGTCGAGTTCGTCGCGCGCTACAAGGTCGACGGCCGTGCCCACCGGCTGCATGAGGCGAGCCGCTTTACGCGCAGCGAAGACGGCCGCTGGCGCTACGTCGACGGCGCCGTGACTGAAAGCTAAAACAAGCGATTTATTACAGATCTATTTCGATATACCGAGCAAACGCGACCACTCCTTAATAAAAAGTAACGATCGCGCACAGCGAATTTTGTTGGTTGTCCGCTACATGTAAGCCTTGCCGCTTTGCTGCAACGCACGCCCCGCCTGCGTTACCGGCCTGTCCCCATGTTTGCGCCGCGTGGGGATTGCCCGCGCAGGGGTTTCTACTGAATTGCACAAAGGGAAATTGTCGTGCCAGGATCGAGCCATAGTTTCGAGCGTCCGTTAGCGGAGGCGCGGTCGAACCGCCCACGCAGGATGTCCGGACGGGCCAAAGCCGGAAGGTGCGGCGGCCTGCTCAGGGGCATCGCGCGACACTCCTCTGCGGCGCATGGGGTTGCGTCGACTGGTTGACGATTCATTGGGTGCGATTCAAGCGACGTGCGTGTGCAGCAGTTGCACGCAGCGTGGGGTTTTTTGCTGTTTTCCGGTGTCACTCCCGGAGCCGGCGGCACCACGCACCGACAGGCGAAATTCAGGCGTTACTTGACAGCGGGTGTGGGCAGATGGTGTTTTCGATAGTCCGAACGGGGTGTGCGATGGTGACGACGTGCGTAGCGCTCGTCGCATCGGTTGCGCACGCGGGATCCGTGGACGCCGACGGCGGCCCGCTCGCCAACGCGCCGGTCCCGCGTATCGCCCTCGACGACGATCACTACCTGCCGTCGGCACGGCTGTCCGAACAGGTAATCGGCATTCCGTCCGGTCCGGATGGCAGCGTCACGCTGCAAACCACCATCTTCAAGCCCGAAGGCCCGGGCCCGTTCCCGATGGTCGTGTTCAATCACGGCAAGATGCACGGCGACCCGCGCCTGCAGGCGCGCAGCGACCCGGTTTCGTTTGCCCGCGAGTTCGTGCGGCGCGGCTATGTGGTGGTCGCCCCGAATCGCCAGGGCTTTGCGCAATCGGGCGGCACCTACGTGCAGGACGGCTGCGACGTCGAGCGCAACGGCATGAGCCAGGCAGCGGACGTCGCCGCGACCGTCGAATACATGTCGCAGCAGCCGTATGTCGATGCGCAGCACATCGTGATCGCCGGCACCTCGCACGGCGGCCTTGCGACGATCGCCTACGGCACCGAAGCCGCGCCGGGCGTACGCGGGCTGATCAATTTCTCGGGTGGCTTGCGTCAGGATGCGTGCACCGACTGGCAAGGCAATCTGACCCATGCATTCGGCACCTATGGCGAAAAGGTGCGCGTGCCGTCGCTGTGGATGTACGGCGATAACGATTCGATCTGGTCGGCCGATCTCGTCACGCAGATGTACGCGGCCTTCGCGGCGCACGGCGCCAGCGCGAAGATGATCGATTTCGGCGACTACAAGAACGATGCGCACCGGCTGGTCGGCGACCGCGACGGCGTGCATATCTGGTGGCCGGCGGTCGAGCGCTTCCTGGCGCGCGCCGGCATGCCGACGCGCGTGCAGTACCAGGTGTCCGACCCGGCTCAGCCGCAGCCCTCCGACTTCGCGTCTGTCGACGCGGTGGATTCGGTTCCGTTCCTCGACGATGCGGGCCGCAACGGTTATCGCAACTTCCTGCATCAGTACCCGAGCCGGGCGTTTGCGGTGTCCAATTCGGGCGCATGGTCGTGGGCCGAAGGCGGCGACGATCCGATGACGGTGGCGATCTCGAACTGCCAGAAGCAAAGCAGCGATCCGTGCCGGCTCTATGCGGTGAACAACATGGTCGTGTGGAAAGATCCGGCGGCCGACACGCAGACTGCGCAACGCAGCGGCGGCAGCCCGGAGCCGGAACCCGGCAACGCGCGGGCCGACGGCAAGCGGGCTCTTGCCAGCCGCAACTGATCCAGAACCGCCTTCGGGCGGTTTTTCATTTCTGCGGGCAGGTGGGCGCCTCCACGCGCCTCCATGCGGTGACGGCCGATCATTGCCCGCGTTCGGCCGCGCGCCCGCCCGTCTCGTCTCGGCCCCGTCTCAGCCTTTGCTACAGGTGTTGCTGTCCCGCCCGGCCCGGGCTGTTCCCCGTTTTGCCCGGCTTTCGCCCTCCCGGCCTCCCCCCGCGCCGCCCCTCTACGCACTCCCAACCGACACTTTTTTCACAGACGCCCCGCTACTCTGCCGTCGTCATCTGCAGCGATCTGGCCGGTTCGTGCCCGATTCGCGCCGTGCTGCGTCTAACATCGAAAAGCCGCGCCGCCAAGGCCGAAAATCGCCCTTTTTCACCTGATGCATTACGGCCGATAACGGGTTAATCTCACACCCTCCCCGCGCATACCGCGTTATTGCAACGCTATGCAACGTCATGGCAGGACGCTCGCCGTCCGTTCGCGTGACGCATTTGCATGACCGTGCACGGCTGCCGAGCCCCGCGCCGAGCCGCCCGCACGCGTTTGTCCCGGAGTGGTTTTTGGATACGCAAGCAATCAGATCAACCGATACGCCTGACGATTGGGTCGCCCGCAGCCTGCGCGCCGTCTGGCATCCGTGCACGCAGATGAAACACCACGAGCAATTGCCGCTCGTGCCCATCGCGCGCGGCCAGGGCGCCTGGCTGTACGACCGCACCGGCCGGCGCTATCTGGACGCAATCAGCTCGTGGTGGGTCAACCTGTTCGGCCACGCGAACCCGCGGATCAACGCCGCGCTGAAAGATCAACTCGACACGCTCGAGCACGCGATGCTGGCCGGCTGCACGCACGAGCCGGCGGTCTTGCTGGCCGAACGGCTCGCCGCGCGCACGCAAAACACGCTCGGCCACGCGTTTTTCGCGTCCGACGGCGCGTCGGCGGTGGAAATCGCGCTGAAAATGAGCTTCCACGCGTGGCGCAACCGCGGCTATGACTTCAAGCGCGAATTCGTCTGTGTAGCGAACAGCTACCACGGCGAAAGCATCGGCGCGCTCGGCGTGACCGACGTCGCGCTGTTCAAGGATGCCTACGAGCCGCTGATCCGCAACGCCCACGTGGTCGCCTCGCCCGACGCGCGTTTCGCGCGCGAAGGCGAGAGCGCCGCCGACGTCGCGCGCCATGCGCTCGACGACGTGCGCCGCCTGTTCGAGAAGCGCGGCGCCAATATCGCCGCGCTGATCGTCGAGCCGCTGGTGCAATGCGCGGCCGGCATGGCGATGCACGACCCGTCGTACATCGCCGGCCTGCGCACGCTGTGCGATCGCTACGGCGTGCACCTGATCGCCGATGAAATCGCGGTTGGCTGCGGCCGCACCGGCACCTTCTTCGCGTGCGAGCAGGCCGGCGTGTGGCCGGATTTCCTGTGCCTGTCCAAGGGCATCAGCGGCGGCTATCTGCCGCTGTCGATCGTGCTGTCGCGCGACGAGATCTTCGCCGCGTTCTACGACGACGACACGACGCGCGGCTTTCTGCATTCGCACTCGTACACCGGCAACCCGCTCGCGTGCCGCGCGGCGCTCGCCACGCTCGACCTGTTCGACAGCGACGACGTGCTGGCCGTCAATGTGAACAAGGCCGCGACGCTGCGCGCCGCGCTCGAACCCCTCGCGCATCATCCGCTCGTGCGCAATCTGCGCCAGTGCGGCACGATCTTCGCGTTCGATGCCGCGCTCGACGATACGGCGCTCGCGAAAACCTTCTCGCGGCGCTTCTTCGAACATGCGCTGCAACGCGAACTGCTGTTGCGCCCGATCGGCACGACCGTCTACCTGATGCCGCCGTACGTGCTCGACGACGCCGAACTCGCGCTGCTCGCGGCGCGCACGCTCGAAACGTTCGAGGCCACGGTAGCCGGGGAGCGTTGATGCAGTTGCTCGACACGCTCACACAAGGCCTCGACGACCTCGCCGCGCACGGGCTGCGCCGCCAGCGGCGCATCGCCGACAGCGCCTGCGCAGCGCATATGACCGTCGACGGCCGCGCCATCATCGGTTTTGCCAGCAACGATTATCTGGGCCTCGCCGCGCATCCGCAGCTCGCCGCGGCGCTGGCCGAAGGCGCGCAGCGCTATGGCGCAGGCAGCGGCGGCTCGCATCTGCTCGGCGGCCATTCGCGCGCGCACGCGCAGCTCGAAGACGAACTCGCCGCATTCTCCGGCGGCTTTTCCGATGCCCCGCGCGCGCTGTACTTCAGCACCGGCTATATGGCCAACCTCGCGACGCTGACCGCGCTCGCCGGCCGCGGCTCGCTGATCTTTTCCGACGCGCTGAATCACGCGTCGCTGATCGACGGCGCGCGGCTGTCGCGCGCCGACGTGCAGGTCTATCCGCACGCCGACGCCGATGCGCTAAGCGCGATGCTCGACGCGTCCGACGCACCGGTGAAGCTGATCGTCACCGACACCGTATTCAGCATGGACGGCGACATCGCGCCGCTCGAGCGCCTCGTCGCGCTCGCCGAGCAACACGGCGCGTGGCTGGTGGTCGACGACGCGCACGGCTTCGGCGTACTCGGCCCGCAAGGCCGCGGTGCGCTCGCGCAGGCTGCGCTGCGCTCGCCGCATCTGATCATGGTCGGCACGCTCGGCAAGGCGGCTGGCGTCTCAGGCGCATTCGTCATCGCGCATGAAACGGTGATCGAATGGCTGGTGCAGCGCGCGCGCCCGTATATCTTCACGACCGCGTCGGTGCCGGCTGTCGCGCATGCGGTATCGGCAAGCCTGCGCCTGATCGCCGGCGACGAAGGCGACTCGCGCCGCGCACATCTGCACGCTCTTGTCGAACGCACGCGCGAGCTGCTCAAAGCCACACCGTGGCTGCCGGTCGATTCGCATACTGCCGTGCAGCCGCTGATCATCGGCGCGAACGATGCGGCGCTCGAGATTGCCGCGCAGCTCGACCGCGCGGGGCTGTGGGTGCCGGCGATCCGGCCGCCCACCGTTCCCGAAGGCACGTCGCGGCTGCGCATTTCGCTGTCGGCGGGCCATTCGCACGCGGACCTCGACCGGCTCGAAGCCGCGTTGCGCGCGCTGCCGGAGGCACGGGCATGAGTGCGTTGGAATCCGTCGCCTCGTCACGCGCGTTGTCCTTGTTCGTTACCGGCACCGATACTGAAATCGGCAAGACGCTGGTGTCCGCGGCGCTGCTGCGCGGCTTCGTTCGCGCCGGGCTGCGCGCTGCCGCGATGAAACCGGTGGCAGCCGGCGCATTCGAGCGCGACGGCGTCTGGCACAACGAAGACGCCGATCAGCTCGACACCGCATCGAGCGTGCTGCTGCCGCCCGAGATCCGCACGCCGTATCTGCTGAAGGAGCCGGCCGCGCCGCACATCGTCGCCGCGCGCGAGCACGTCGAGCTCGACATCGCTCATATCGCCGCGTGCCATGCGCAGGCGCTGCAACAGGCCGATGTGGTGGTGGTGGAGGGCGTCGGCGGCTTCCGCGTGCCGCTCACCGATACCCACGACACTGCCGATCTCGCCGTCACGCTAAACCTGCCGGTGCTGCTGGTGGTCGGCATGCGGCTCGGCTGCATCAGTCACGCGCTGCTGACCGCTGAAGCGATTGCCGCGCGCGGGCTGCGTATCGCCGGCTGGGTAGCCAATCGGGTCGACCCGGCGTTGCTGTTCGCCGACGAAAACATCGCTGCATTGCGCGAGCGGCTCGCGCGCCAGTACGATGCGCCGTTACTCGGGATCGTGCCGCATCTGCCGCCGCCGGCTTCGGCCGATACGGCGGCCGGCCATCTCGACATCGACGCGCTGTTGCAAACGCTGCGCGCGGCGCAGCGCTAAACTCATACGAATTTCGCATCCATCCATGAGGATTGACCCCATGACACAAGCTCAAACCGCCACCGCCGCCACCGAGAGCGCGCAACCGGCTGCTGGCGCGGAGCGTGCGCGCTGGCGCGTGGCCGACGTGGTCGCGCTGTACGAGCTGCCGTTGAACGACCTGCTGTTCCGCGCGCAGCAGGTGCATCGCGAGCATTTCGATCCGAACACGGTGCAACTGTCGACGCTGCTGTCGATCAAGACCGGCGGCTGCGAGGAAGACTGCGCGTACTGCCCGCAGTCGGTGCACTACGACACCGGCGTGAAGGCGGAAAAGCTGATGCCGGTCGACGAAGTGCTCAGCGCCGCACAGGCCGCGAAGGACAACGGCGCAACCCGCTTCTGCATGGGCGCCGCGTGGCGCAATCCGAAAGAGCGGCACCTCGAGCCGATCAAGCAGATGATCCGCGGCGTGAAGGCGATGGGCCTCGAAACCTGCGTGACGCTCGGCATGCTCGAAGCGCAACAGGCGAAAGATCTCGCCGACGCGGGCCTCGATTACTACAACCATAATCTCGATACGTCGCCGGAGTTCTACGGCCAGATCATCTCGACGCGCACCTATCAGGACCGACTCGATACGCTCGAGCACGTGCGCGACGCGGGCATCAACGTGTGCTGCGGCGGCATCGTCGGCCTCGGCGAATCGCGCCGCGAGCGCGCGGGGCTGGTCGCGCAGCTCGCGAACATGGAGCCTTACCCGGAATCGGTGCCGATCAACAACCTCGTGCAGGTCGAGGGCACGCCGCTCACCGGTACCGAAGCACTCGATCCGTTCGAATTCGTGCGCACGATCGCGATTGCACGCATCACGATGCCGCGCGCGATGGTGCGCCTGTCCGCGGGCCGCGAACAGATGGATGAAGCGATGCAGGCGATGTGCTTTTTCGCCGGCGCGAACTCGATTTTCTACGGCGACCAGTTGCTGACGACCAGCAACCCGCAAGCCGAAGCGGACCGCAAACTGCTTGCGCGTCTGGGCATGCGCGCCGAAGCTGCGCAGCAGATGCCGCGCGAAGCGGGCTCGAGCCCGGCCGCTTGCGCGCACGGCTGCGATGAGCATCAAGCGATGCCGAACTGAAGCGCGCTACGCCCGGGTGTGTGCTGCATCGCGCGGCGCATTCGGGTTGACGAAGTGCGTCTGAGTTGGCGTTGAAGTTCTCGTTCGAGTTGCATCAGGCCTGAGGCCGCCCGTTGAGGGCGGCCTTTGTTTTTTCCGGTTTGCCTATGCCATTCGGCTGAGTTTCGGCATTACTCTGCATCCCGTACGATTGCTTCCGGATCGCTGAAGGCCGTCAGCATTCGAAACCACCCTGAAACACAACCGGGAACGCATCTGCCCGGCTACGTTATTTTGGAGAAGCAACTATGGAAGCACGTTCCACCCGAGTCGACATCACGCCCGAAAACGTCGCGCAGAACTTCGAGACGCTGCGCGTCGACATCCGCGATCTCAGAAAAGCGCAGCGATCCGATTCCCACATCACGTGGATCGCGATGGTCAGCCTCTGCCTGCTGGTAGCCAAAGGCTTTCACTGGTTCTAGCGCCGGGCTCTGCGCCCGACCTTGACACCAGGCGCTGGCGTCTGGCTGCTCGCTGCGTCAGGCCAGCATCGGCGCCGCCGGTTCCGCCGGAGCTTCATCGCGAAACCTGAGCGGCGCGGCGCAATGCGCGAGCGTATCGACGAAATATTTGGCACGCGGCCACGGGCCGAAACCCGCGGCCGTGTTGATATGCCCCGCATCGCCCAGATTGACGAACGCACTGCCGAGGCGCTGCGCCAGTTCGCGCGCCTCGGCCAACGGCATCCACGGGTCGGTCGCGCTGCCGATCACGATCGACGGCACGCCCAGCCGCTTTGCGTCGAAGTTGCCGGCAAACCTGAATTTCGTGGGGCTCGCAGGCGCGACGAATAGCACACCAGCCACCTCGGCCGGGTCGCCCGAGCGCACGCGCTGCTGCAACGCGTGCGCCGCCGCAAGGCAGCCGAAACTGTGCGCGGCCAGCACGAATGGGCCGCGCTCGCGCGCAAGCACGTCGTTGACAGCTTGCGACCATAGCGCGAGGTTCGGCGCCTCCCAGTCGGCCTGCTCGACCCGTAGCGCGCGCGGAAACTGTCGCTCGAGCCAGGTTTGCCAGTGCGCGCCTTCGCTGCCGTTCAAACCAGGAACAGTCACGAGCCGCGGCGGCCATGTCGATTTTTTGCATGAAAACATGATTTTTTCCTCGCGGCGGACCTCGGTGAAATCATTGTCGCGTGCGCACCCACACGGTTGAACCAATTTTTCGTGCTTTGCATATCGATGCCGTACGCCACAGCAATGCTTTATCGGCACGCAGCAGCACGCGCGCCGTCAAACAAAGTGCACATCACCGCAAGAAAGTAAAATGACGCGTATCCGTTGTTCCCGCAACCCGCATACGGGCTCGCATGAAAATCCTGTTCTACACGCCGCAGCAGGCCGAAGCCGACGCATGGCTGCACGAACTTCGCGAAGCGCTGCCCACGGCCGAGCTGCGCGCATGGCAACCCGGCGACCGCGCGCCGGCCGATTTCGCCATCGTATGGCGGCCGCCGTACGAGATGCTGGCGGCCCGCGACAACCTGCGCGCAGTCTTCAATCTTGGCGCCGGCGTCGATGCGATTCTCGCGCTCGAACGCGAGCAGCCGGGCACACTGCCGCGCAACGTGCCGCTGGTGCGTCTCGAAGATTCCGGCATGGCGCCGCAGATGGCCGAGTACGTCGTGCATGCGGTGCTGCGTTACCTGCGCCGCTTCGACGAATACGCGCAATTGCAGGCCGAGCGCCGCTGGCACGTGCTCGAACCGCATCCGCGCGAGTCGTTCACGGTCGGCGTGCTCGGGCTCGGTGTGCTCGGCGCACATGTGGCGCAGTCGATTGCGTCGTTCGGCTTGCCGGTGCGCGGCTTCAGCCGCAGCGAGCGGCAGGTTGAAGGCGTCGACGTCTATGCGGGGCCGGCGCGATTCGATGCGTTTCTCGACGGCGTGAAGGTGCTGGTCAATCTGCTGCCGCACACGCCGCAAACGAACGACGTGCTGAATGCCGCCACCTTCGCGAAGCTCGCGCACGGCGCGTATCTGGTCAACGTTGCGCGCGGCGCGCATCTGGTCGAAGCGGACCTGCTCGCGGCGCTCGCCAGCGGTCAGATCGCCGCGGCCACGCTCGACGTATTCCGTGAAGAGCCGCTGCCTGCCGATCATCCGTTCTGGCGCGAGCCGCGTATCACGATCACGCCGCACAGTTCAGCACTGACGCTGCGCCATGAAAGCGTGGTGCAGATCGCAGCGAAGATCACAGCCATGATGCGCGGCGAGCCCATTAGCGGCATTGTCGACCTCGCGCGCGGCTATTGAATGGGCGAGAACCAGCCAACCATTGCGCGACTGCATTACGGCACCACGGGACGACTGAGCGACTGCACCACGAAACGACGCAATCACTGGATGAAACACACGCCGCGCTGAGCGGCAGGAGACACACCATGGCAATCCCGCAAGCGGTGAAAATCGTCGAAGTCGCTCCGCGCGACGGGCTGCAGAACGAAAAGGAACGGGTGCCGACGGCGATCAAGATCGAACTGATCAACCGGCTGTCGGCGGCCGGCTTCCGCAATATCGAATCGACCTCGTTCGTGTCGCCGAAATGGGTGCCGCAAATGGCCGACGCGGCCGAAGTGATGGCCGGCATCGAGCGCCGCACCGGCACGATCTACTCGGTGCTGACGCCAAACCTGCGCGGTTTCGAAGGCGCACTTGCAGCGGCCGCGGACGAAATCGTGATCTTCGGCGCCGCCAGCGAAGCCTTCTCGCAGAAGAACATCAACTGCAGCATCGCCGAGAGCATCGAGCGCTTTGCACCGGTCGCGCACGCAGCGAAGGAGAAAGGCATGCGGCTGCGCGGCAGCATCTCGTGCGCGCTCGGCTGCCCGTACCAGGGCGAGGTGCCGGTGGCGTCAGTGGTCGACGTGGTCGAGCGTTTTGCCGCGCTCGGCTGCGACGAGATCGACATCGCGGATACGATCGGCATCGGCACGCCCAGGCGCACGAAGGAAGTGTTTGCGGCCGTCACGCAGGTGTATCCGCGCGAACAGCTGTCCGGCCATTTTCACGACACCTACGGCCAGGCACTCGCCAATATCTACGCTGCGCTACAGGAAGGCATCGAGATTTTCCATGCATCGGTGGCAGGGCTCGGCGGCTGTCCGTACGCAAAGGGCGCAACCGGCAACGTCGCGACCGAAGACGTGCTGTATCTGATGAACGGTCTCGGCATCGACACCGGCATCGACCTCGCGCAAGTGGTCGAGACCGGCGATTTCATCTCGGCGACGATCGGCAAGCCGAACGCGTCGCGCGCGGGCAAGGCGCTGCTCGCGAAGGCAAAGAGCGACGCGGCGCGCAATGCGTAAGCCGATTCACCCATCGAAACCAGAACTGAACAGCGAACCACCATGATCGATCCCGCTTCGTCCCAGCGTTCCCCCGCCCACACCGATTTCGATGCGTTGCCCGATTCCGCCCGCCGCGTCGCGCAACTGTTACGCGAACGCGGCCACGCGGGCCACATCGTGATGCTGCCGGAAACCGGCAAGACTTCCGCCGAAGCGGCGGCAGGGCTTGGCTGTTCGGTCGCACAGATCGCCAAGTCGATCCTGTTTCGCCGCCGCGACGACGACGCACCGGTGCTGGTGGTCGCAAGCGGCGCAAACCGCGTCGACGAACAGAAGGTCGCCGCGCAAGTCGGCGCGATCGGCCGGGCCGATGCGAAGTTCGTCCGCGAAATGACCGGCTATGCGATCGGCGGCGTGTGTCCGATCGGCCACGCCACGCCACCGGTCACGCTGATCGACGCCGACCTGTTCGAACTCGACAGCCTGTGGGCCGCGGCCGGCCATCCGCACGCCGTGTTCAACCTGTCGCCGCAGCAACTGGTCGAACTGACCGGCGCGCCGGTCGCGGACGTTGCGCTGCGCGAAGCCCCATGACAACCGTCGACCCGCGCGCGCAGAACCCGACGCAGAACCCGACGCCGGTGCCGTCGCCGTGCATCAACGTGTGCCGGATGAACCCCGCCACCGGCTGGTGCGACGGCTGCCTGCGCACGATCGACGAAATCGCCAGCTGGTCGCTGCTCGACGATACGGCGAAGCGCGCGGTATGGGACGCGATCGACGTGCGCCACGCGCAGCTGGTCGCGCCGCACAAGGTGAACCTATGAGCGACGACGCGCCGCGAGTCGTGACAATCGGCGAGACCTTCAGCACGACGCTGGCACTGCCGCCCGAGTCGATCAAGGCATTCGCGACGCTCGTCAACGATCTGAACCCGCTGCATCACGACGATGCGTATGCGGCGCAAAGCCGGTTCGGCGGCCTGATCGCGTCGGGAACCCAGCCGACCGCACACTGGATGGCGCTGGTGGCCACACATTTCTCGCAGTACGCGCAGCCGCTCGGCCTCGAATTCGACATGAAGCTGAAAAAAGCGGCGCGCAGCGGCGATACGCTGACGCTTTCGTGGCAGGTCACCCGCGCGTTCTGGAAGGCGAGCCTGGGTGGCGACCTCGCGCAGCTCGACGGCAAGGCGGTGAATCAGCACGACGAAGTCGTGCTGCTCGGCAAGGCGACGGTGCTGGTGATGCCGCGAAGCACCGATGCCGCAGCCGGGAGTACCGCGCGATGAATCGACAGCCGGGAATGTTGAACAAACCTTTACCCGCGTCGCTGCGCGTCTTCGAGCGCGGCTGGCTGTCGTCGAACAACGTGCTGATGATCGACCCGACGCGCACTGCGCTCGTCGATACCGGCTATGCGACGCACGCGGAGCAAACCGTCGCGCTGGTACGCCACGCGCTCGGCACGCGGCCGCTCGATCTGATCGTCAATACCCATCTGCACTCCGACCATTGCGGCGGCAACGCGTTGCTGCAGCAGAGCTGGCCATGCACAACGCTGGTGCCTGCCGCCGAAATCGACAAGGTGCGGCAGTGGGACGAAACCCAGCTGAGTTTCCGCGCCACCGGCCAGTTCTGCGCGCCCTTTGTCGCTAACGGCAGTATCGCGCCGGGCGAGCAGCTTCAGTTGGGCTCACTCGACTGGCAGGTACTCGGCGCGCCGGGACACGACCCGCATTCGCTGATGCTGTACTGCGCGAGCGAACGCCTGCTGGTCAGTGCCGACGCGTTATGGGAAAACGGCTTTGGCGTGATTTTTCCGGAACTGGACGGCGCCAGCGGATTCGCCGAACAACAAGCCGTGCTGGAAATGATTGCCGATCTGGACGTGGCCGTAGTGATACCCGGCCACGGTGCGCCGTTTTCGAACGTGCAGCAGGCGCTCGAACGCGCGTTCTCGCGCGTTGCCTGGCTGCGCGAAGATCCGGTGCGCAATGCGAAGAATGCGTTGAAAGTCTTGCTGGTATTCCGGCTGCTCGATATGCGCAGCACGCAGTTCGCGGCGTTGCTCGACATGCTGGAACAGGCGCACACGTTGCGCGCCGCAGCGTCGATGCTGGCGCCGCAGAGCGCGTGGCCGGCACTGCTGCGTCGAATCGTCGAAGAACTGAGCCGCGATGGCGGCCCGTTGCAGATCGACGGCGAGCGTATCAGCGCACGCGCGGCCTAAGCTGCCGAATCGGCTCACGCGCCCCAGGTTGCCTGAGAAGCGGCCTCGATGGCTCGAACCGCCTAAGCTGCCCACGCGCGGCACAAAAAAGAAAGCCGCTCGGCAAGATGGCGAGCGGCGCAATATTTTTTGTGACGTGATCAGCGTCGCTTCGAATAATACTTCTGCTGCCGCCCCGCACGCATCGGTGATTTCCCTAGAAACGCTCACACCGCGCGGCGTTCCTGCCACCGGTGTGTCATAAAGGCAGGCTTTATCGATCCAGCCGATTTACGCTTTGCACATGCTACGGAATCCATAGCATGCAAACCCAAACCGCCCGTACTCGCCGCTACGACTCGATCGCATCGAAAAACCGCATCATCTCGCCAATCAGTTCATCCGGCGCTTCCTCGGGAATGTAATGGCCGCACGGCAGCGCGCGGCCGCTGACGTCGCGCGCCACCTTGCGCCATTCGTCGAGTGGTTCGAAGCATTGCGCGATCACGCCATGCTCGCCCCACAGCACCCGCAGCGGGCAGCCGATCTTGTTGCCGCGCTCGAGGTCCGCGCGGTCGTGTTCGAGGTCGATCGTCGCAGCCGCGCGGTAGTCCTCGCACATCGCATGCACGGCGCCCGGCTGCGCCAGTGCGCGGCGATACGCGGCGAGCGCCTCGGGCGCGAACGGCGCGAGCCCGGCGTGGCGTGAGCTCATCACGCCGTCGACGTACGCGGCCGGGTTCGCCTCGATCAGCGTCTCCGGCAATGGCGCGGGTTGAATCAGGAAGAACCAGTGGAAGTACGCCGTAGCAAACGCACGGTCGGTGCGCTCGTACATGGCGAGCGTCGGCGCGATGTCGAGCAGCATCAGCCGCTCGACCGCAGCCGGATGATCGAGCGCGAGGCGGTGCGCGACGCGCGCGCCGCGATCGTGTGCACATACCAGAAAACGCTGATAGCCGAAGTGACGCATCAACGCCATCTGATCGGCCGCCATCGCGCGCTTCGAGTAGGTCTGGTGCGTCGCGTCGCCCGCCGGCTTGCCCGATGCGCCATAGCCGCGCAGATCGGGCGCGATCACGGTGAAGTGTTGCGCAAGTTGCGGCGCGCACCGATGCCAGATCAAATGATTTTGCGGATGGCCATGCAGCAGCAGCAAAGGCGGGCCCGCACCACCCTTGACTCCATGAATATCCACTTCACCGTCGGCAAACCGAAATGGTGTGAAGTCCTCGAAAAACATCGCTGGGCTCTCGTCGTTGTGAGTCAGCGCATTGTAGAAGCACGGTGTGTCCGCACGTGGTGGGTTAGCCCACTCAAACGTAGAAGCCGAACTCTCCTTCCAACCATTGACAGCACACGAACCCCACCAGCCTCACCTATAATCGAACGATCGTTCTCAAAGCGGCGCAGCACATGCCGGCACGGTCGTCGATCGAGGCCGCCGCTTCCCGTTACACTCATATCACCGGTGTGCAATGCAACGCCGGCCGTTCTCAGGAGACTCCCGTCATGGCGCTGCCTGCCGTTCTGCAAAACCTCGCCTTGCCTGTCGTCGCTTCGCCGATGTTCATCGTCAGCTATCCGGAACTCGTACTTGCACAGTGCAAGGCCGGCATCGTCGGCTCGTTTCCGGCGCTCAATGCGCGCCCGGCCGAACGGCTCGGCGAATGGCTCACGCAGATCGAAGCAGCACTTGCCGAACACAAGGCCGCGCATCCGGATGCGGTGATCGGGCCGATCGCCGTCAACCAGATCGTGCATCAGTCGAACGAGCGGCTCGAACACGATGTGCGCGTGTGCGTCGAGCACAAGGTGCCGATCTTCATCACCAGCCTGCGCGCGCCGGCCAGAGAAATCATCGATGCGGTGCACAGCTACGGCGGCATCGTGCTGCATGACGTGATCAACCTGCGTCACGCGCAGAAGGCGCTCGAAGCGGGCGTAGACGGGCTGATCCTCGTTGCCGCGGGCGCCGGCGGACACGCGGGCACGATCTCGCCGTTCGCACTGGTCGGCGAAGTGCGGCGTCTTTTCGATGGGCCGATCGTGCTGTCCGGCGCGATCGCAAATGGCGGTTCGATTCTCGCCGCGCAAGCGATGGGCGCCGATCTCGCATACATGGGCACGCGTTTCATCGCCACCCAGGAAGCGCACGCGATCGACAGCTACAAGCACGCAATCGTCAATGCAAGCGCGGCCGACATCATCTATACGAATCTGTTCACCGGCGTGCACGGCAACTACATTCGCGAAAGCATCGTCGCGGCAGGGCTCGATCCGGACGCGCTGCCGGAATCGGACAAAACGAAAATGGACTTCGCGAGCGACAAGTCCAAGGCATGGCGCGACATCTGGGGCGCCGGGCAAGGCGTCGGACTGATGGACGACGTGCCGGATGTGGCCGGGCTCGTCGCGCGGCTCAAGCAGGAATACGACGACGCGAAGCAGCGGCTCGGGATCGGTCGCTGAGCGGTAGCTACGCGATCCTGTGCGCCGTCACATATTGCGGCGGTACTGCCCGCCCACTTCGAATAGCGCGTGCGAGATCTGCCCCAGCGAGCAGACTCGCACCGCGTCCATCAGCACCGCGAATACATTCTGATCGTCGATCACTGCGCGCCGCAGACGCTCGAGCGCAGCCGGCGCGCCGTCGCGATGCCGCTCCTGAAACGCACGCAAGCGCGCCAGCTGACCTTGTTTTTCCTCATCGGTCGAGCGCGCCAGTTCGATCGGCGGCGGCGCATCGTGTGCATGCGCACCGAGAAACGTGTTCACGCCGACAATCGGATACGAGCCATCATGTTTGCGGTGTTCGTACAACATCGACTCGTCCTGAATCCGGCCGCGCTGATAGCCGGTTTCCATCGCGCCCAGCACGCCGCCGCGCTCGGTCAGCCGGTCGAATTCGGCGAGCACCGCGGCTTCCACCAGATCGGTCAATTCGTCGATGATGAAACTGCCCTGGCTCGGGTTCTGGTTCTTCGCCAGCCCCCATTCGCGGTTGATGATCAGCTGGATCGCCATCGCGCGCCGCACCGAATCTTCGGTCGGCGTGGTGATCGCTTCGTCGAACGCGTTGGTGTGCAGCGAGTTGCAGTTGTCGTAGATCGCGATCAGCGCCTGCAGCGTGGTGCGGATATCGTTGAAATCGATCTCCTGCGCATGCAGGCTGCGGCCTGACGTCTGCACGTGGTACTTGAGCTTCTGGCTGCGTTCGTTCGCGCCGTAGCGTTCGCGCATTGCGATCGCCCAGATGCGCCGCGCGACGCGGCCAAGCACCGTGTATTCCGGGTCCATGCCGTTCGAGAAGAAGAACGACAGGTTCGGCGCGAAATCGTCGATCGACATGCCGCGCGCGAGATAGGCTTCGACATACGTGAAGCCGTTGGCGAGCGTGTACGCGAGCTGCGAGATCGGATTCGCGCCGGCCTCCGCGATGTGATAGCCCGAGATCGACACCGAATAGAAATTGCGCACGCCGTGCTCGACGAAATACGCCTGGATGTCGCCCATTACTTTCAGGCTGAACTCGGTGGAGAAGATGCAGGTGTTCTGCCCCTGGTCTTCTTTCAGGATGTCGGCCTGCACGGTGCCGCGCGCGTTTTGCAACGCGTTGCGACGCGCCTGCTCGAGTTCGTCGGCGTTCGCCGCGCGGCCTTGCTGCTGCGCGTGGGCCTGCGCGCGCCCGATCTGCTGGTCGATCGCCACGTTGAAGAACATCGCGAGGATCGCCGGCGCCGGGCCGTTGATCGTCATCGACACCGATGTGTCGGGCGCGCACAGATCGAAGCCGTCGTAGAGCGTTTTCATATCGTCGAGCGTGGCGACCGACACGCCCGAATTGCCCACCTTGCCGTAGATGTCCGGCCGTTCGTGCGGCTCCTCGCCGTATAGCGTGACTGAGTCGAATGCAGTCGACAGCCGTTTGGCCGGCATCCCCGCCGACAGCAATCTGAAGCGCCGGTTGGTACGGAACGGATCGCCTTCGCCGGCGAACATCCGCGTCGGATCTTCGTTTTCGCGGCGGAACGGAAACACGCCCGCGGTGAACGGGAAGTAACCGGGCAGGTTATCGAGCATCAACCAGCGCAGGATTTCGCCGGGATCGGTGAACTTCGGCAGCGCCACCTTGCGGACGATCGAGCCCGATAGCGTTTCGACCGTCAGCGCGGTGCGGATCTCGCGCTCGCGAATCTTCACGATGTGCTCGTCGCCTGAGTAGGCGGCGACGGTTTGCGGCCATGCGTTGAGTAGCGCCTGTTCGGGTGCGCCGAGTTGCGCGCTGCGGGCGGCGATCAGCGCGTCGAGCCGGGTGAGGGCGGGGTCCGGTGAGGCGGCGGCGGGCGTTTTATCGTGTGCGCCGGCGGTCGTCGCGCTCGGGCCATCTGCGGTGTGTTGTGCTGACGCTCCGCCGGTGCGTTGTGCTGATGCTTCGCCGGTGTGCTGTGCTGACGCTCCGCCGGTGTGCTGTGCTGATGCTCCGCCGGTGTGCTGTGCTGATGCTCCGCCGGTGTGCTGCGTCGACACTTCGTCGCTGTGCTGTACGGCCGCTTCGCCGGCCAGCATGCGCCGCGCTTCGCTCAGCTGCCAGCGCTCGCGCGCCACGCGCGCCTGCTGCTCGGCATGCGCGCGGTACGTGCGCACCGTCTGCGCGACGTCCGACAGATAGCGCACGCGCTCCGGCGGCACGATTGCGTTGCGGCCGCTCGAATGGCGAGTCTTTTCCATCAGTGGCAGACGCGCGTTGCCGTCGCGTAACCCACGTGCGCGCAGCGCCGGCGCGATGTGCTGATACAGCGCGGTCACGCCGTCGTCGTTGAAGCGCGACGCAATCGTGCCGAACACCGGCATCTTGTCGGGCGCGCTCGCAAAATCCGCGCGATTGCGCTGCACCTGCTTTGCCACGTCGCGCAGCGCGTCGGCCGCGCCCTTGCGGTCGAACTTGTTGATCGCGACGAAATCGGCGAAGTCCAGCATGTCGATTTTCTCGAGCTGGCTCGCGGCGCCGAATTCCGGCGTCATCACGTACAGCGACACGTCCACATGCGGCACGATCGCGGCATCGCCCTGGCCGATGCCCGACGTCTCGACGACGATCAGCTCGAAGCCTGCTGCCTTGCATGCGTCGATCGCATCGGGCAGCGCGTTCGAGATTTCGCTCGACGCTTCCCGCGTCGCCATCGAGCGCATGAACACGCGCGAGCCTGCGCCCCAATCGCCGATCGCGTTCATGCGGATGCGGTCGCCAAGCAGTGCACCGCCTGACTTGCGGCGCGATGGATCGATCGCTAGCACGGCGATGCTCAATGTGTCGTCGTAGTCGAGGCGAAAGCGGCGGATCAGTTCGTCGGTCAGCGAAGACTTGCCGGCGCCACCGGTGCCGGTGATGCCGAGCACGGGTACGGACGACGCTTGTGCGGCTGGTGCAAGGGCGGTGCGAATTGCGTCCGTGCTATGGCCGGCTTCGAGCGCGGTGACCAGTTGCGCGAGTTTGCGGTAGACGGGGGTGAAGCGGTCGGAATCTGCGGCGGGCGTGTGCGGGGCGAGAAAGGTTTCGTCTGCGTGTAACGCGCCGGGAATTTGCGCGGCCAGTTGTTCGGGCGCGGTTGCGCTGGGGTTTGCGCTGGGGTTTGCGCTGGGGTTTGCGCTGGGGTTTGCGCTGGGGTTTGCGCTGGGGTTTGCGCTGGGGTTTGCGCTGGGGTTTGCGCTGGGGTTTGCGCCGGGGTTTGTGCCACCCGCCGCATCCGCGGCTACTTCATCGCTACGCGCCGCGCTCGCACAGCGCGCGATCATGTCGTCGATCATGCCTTGCAGGCCGAGACGCTGACCGTCCTGCGGTGAGTAGATTTTCTCTACGCCATACTGCTCGAGTTCGGTTATTTCATGCGGCACGATCACGCCGCCGCCGCCGCCGAACACCTTGATGCGCTGTCCGCCGCGTGCGCGCAGCAGATCGACCAGATAGCGGAAATATTCGACGTGTCCGCCCTGATAGCTGGACACTGCGACACCGTCTGCATCTTCATGCAGCGCGGCGGTCGCGACTTCGTCGACGGAGCGGTTGTGCCCGAGATGGATCACCTCGACGCCGCTTGCCTGCAGAATGCGCCGCATGATGTTGATCGATGCGTCGTGGCCGTCGAACAGCGCGGCAGCAGTGACGAAACGCAGGCGCCGCGGCGGCGCGGATGCGATAGCAGACGACTGCGCGGACGGCTGGTGACCGCCGATGCGCTGCGGCGTGGAAAGATCGGTCATGTCTCCCCCGGTTCGTTTGCCGCGTGACGCAGTGGTCACGCGGTGCGGGTGCTGGCTGCCAGTATATCGAAACGCCCAGCGCGGGATGGACCGGCGCAAGCGGCCTCGCGACCGGGTGATGCGGTGTGCGGCGCGTCACCTCACCGCAAGCGCACACACCTGCTCGAGCGTCGGCCACAGCGTCTCGCTCGCAAACCGCTCGGCCAGAAAATCGACATACGAGCGCACCTTCGCCGACAGATGCCGGCGGCTCGCGTACACGATGTGAATCGGCAACTCGCGCGGCGGCAACTCGTCAACCAGCAGCGGCACGAGCCGCCCTTCGGCGAGATCGTCGCCGACCACCTCGGTACCGAGCAATCCTAGCGCCGCGCCTTGCAACACGACCACGCGCAGTGCCTCCAGATGGTTGACGACCATATTGCCCGCCATCCGCAACGGCGCATTGCCCGCCCGTACGCCGGCGAGGAGATCCAGCACCGAGCGTCCCGCATATTCGATGAAGTTATGCTGCGCGAGATCGGCGAGCGACTTCGGCACGCCGTGCCGCCGCAGATATTCCGGCGACGCGCACAGCACCAGGTGGGCGGTCGCCACCTGCCGCGCGATCAGCGACGACGACTTCAAGCCGCTCGGCGAAGCCCGGATCGCGACGTCGAAACCCTCGTCGATCAGCTCGACCACGCGGTCCGACAGCGTGATGTCGACCGTCACCTGCGGATGCAGCGTCGCGTAATCGGCAGTCGCGCTCATCACGTGCCGCAGCCCGAACGCCGACAGCGAGCTGATGCGCAGGCGCCCTTGCGGCACCACGCTCGCCGCGCCGACCGCCTGCTCCGCTTCGTCCAGTTCGACCAGCACCTGGCTCAGGCGCTCGTAGTATTCGCGGCCCGCCTCGGTGGTGGCGACGCGGCGCGTCGTGCGGTTCAGCAGCCGCGCGCCGAGCTGCTGTTCGAGATGCATCACGTGCTTGCTCGCCATCGCCGCCGACATCTCCATCCGCTCCGCCGCGCCGACAAAGCTGCCGACTTCGACGACGTGACGAAACACTTTCATGCTGATCAAGGTGTCCATGGCAATCGCTCGCGACAGGAATCAATCGATTAGATTCCATGGACTTTATCAAAGGACAGTCGATAAAGCGCGTGACGTAACTTCACCATGGGAAACACCCACGAGTCGAATCGGTGTCCAACTTTGGGGGGTAGTTCAGACCGTCGGATGCACGTAGCCGTTGTGTCGTGTGGATGGTTTCAGTGAAACGTGCTGTCATCGCTTGACAGCCACGCCGGAATATCGCGTTTGCCGTTGAGCACGCGCCAAACCTCGACGTGGTCCTCACGCTCAATGTAGAAGATCAGATGCGGATAGCGCTCGAGCGGCCACGACCGCAGCCCCGGTATGTCCAGTTCATAACCATAACGTGGGGACCCAATATCAGGGTGCTTCGCGAGGCGCGCATAGGCTTGCTCGATCTCCGCAATGAACCCGAGCGCGGCTTGCTCCGAGCCTTCGTCCACGAGGTAGTGGGTCAGCTCGGTTTCCACATCCTGCATTGCCATCCGGGTCGGGATGACTGGCTACCCCTCATTTACGCGAGGTACGCACGCGTGCGCGCAGCGAGTCGAAATATCCGGTGTCGACCGGAGCTGTGAGACCTGACGTCGCGCCTTGCAGGATAAGCGTACGCAAATGCATGCGCTGCTGATCCTTGCGGATCAGTTCGCGCACATACTCGCTGCTTGTGCCATAGCCGCACTCGCTGACCTGCTCGTCGACGTAGTCCTTCAGCGAATCTGGGAGGGAAATGTTCATCGTACTCATGCAAGGCAGCCTACAGAGTTTGGCAAATTTTGCCAAGGCGTCGTCTGGGCGTCCCCGGACAGACCTCGGTCAACATTCGAGAGCCCCGCACGAGTTCTCTGGGAGGTGTCCTGCTTCAGTCGACCGTCCGCCAACTTACCGCTGTCGTGATCCGACATGGATACGTGACAGGCGACGGATGGTCACCGTGCCGTTCAGAACTTCGCCCGCATCCCCACGCCGAACGTGTCGCCGGTCGACTGGCCGGTGAAGTGATCGTTCAGATACGCAGCGTAGACATCGGTGCGCTTCGACAGCGGATAGTCGTAACCGATCGCCCAGGTCTGATGCGTCTGGTCGAGCCCGCCGCCGTCGCGCGACCACGCGTACGACGCCATCACCGTGCCCGGCCCCGCGGGAATCGTCACGCCACCCTGCGCGGTGTTCACATGCCACGTACCCATCTGCTGGTCGTTCTTCGTGTACATGTACTGGCCGTAGAACTTCACGTACTTCATGTCGTAAGTCAGCCCGAGCTGCCCGACGCCCTGGCTCTTCATGCCGGATACCAGCGTGTCCAGATCGGTCGGATCGTTGTTGAAGTTCACGTACTGATAGACGCCGGTCGCCGCGAACGGACCGTTGAAGTACAAAAACTGCACGCTGTATTTCTTCGAGCCGTTCTGCCCGGCAGAATTGCCGAAGGCGTACATCGCGCTGCCGGAGAGGCCGCCGAAGCTCGGCGTCGAGTACTGGATCGCATTGTTCCACCCCGAATCGCCGACCACGCCCTGGTCGGTCGTGTAGGTCGGGAACGTGCCGAGGCCGAGGAACACGTGATACACCATCGGCGAGAACACATACGAATCGATAAACGGATTGAACAGGATCGTCGATACGAACAGATGCGTGGTCAACCGTCCGGCGGTCACTGTGCCGTACGGCGATTCGATGCCGACGTACGCGTTGCGCGCAAAAAACGTATCGCCGTCGAAGCGGCCGAAGCGGCCGTTCTGGGCACGGAAGAAATCTTCCAGCGTGAAGATCGCCTTGACTCCGTTGCCGAGATCTTCGGAACCCTTGATACCCCAGTAGGACGTCGACATGCCGCCGCCCGACACCTGCCACGCCCGCTGTCCGCCCGGAAACTTCTGCGCGCCAACCCATTCGTCAACCTGACCATATAGCTGCACGCTCGACTGCGCGAACGCGGCACCTGCACCAGCCATGAGCGCGGCCACGGCGCTCACCTTCAGCAGGGTGCGCGAGGCACCGCTGATCGTTGTTCTCATGCGTTCTCCTGTCTTTGTCAAAAGGGATCCGGCTGGGGCGGGGCGCTCGTCCGTTGTTGTGCGTTGTCGCGCGTTGTCGATTCCGGATCGAGCCAATCTGGGCCGGGGTCATCTTTGCGGACAATCCCTGTGGACAAAAACATCTGCGCTTATTGCGGGTATAGCGGTCCGGGTAGTTTGGTCAGCAGGCAGGGCGCCGCGGCACGTGGGAAGTGCGCGCGCCGGCGCCGCCGCCATCACGCGGCACGGCGGAAAAGCCTGTAGGGAAACGGACTGGCTGAGATGTTCGGGCGCGCGCTGCGCACGCACGTTGCGACGCAGCGGTGAGGGCGGGATGAACCAGAGAATGTGTCGACGGGACGCGCGACGTCTGAGCGGTGTGGCGTGTTCACGTCACATCGAAACGCGTTCGATGCGGCGAGTGCAACAGGCTTACGCGAATGAAAGCCGCGCGACGACAGTTGAACCAGCGAAAGCGAGAATCACCGACGTCGGCGAAACGCCGCTAGTTGCGATACTGAGAGGCACCCTGCTGACGGCCGGAGTCGACCGGGGGACGCGTAATCTGACGGGACACGCGCTCTTCGTTATAGCGCGCGACGTCATCGCGTATCGAGCCGGTATGCATGGACTGACCGTTCGATGGCGGGTGCGGCACCCCACGCGTCTCGGCGCTGACCTGCGTGATCGCGCCTGCGTATTGCACGCCGGCGTACTGCATCGCGGGCCGCGCCACCAAACGATACTTTGCGTCGAACAGATGAACGTTTTCCGCCGGGCTAGCCAGCACAGAGCCATAAGCGACAGGCCGAACATCCACGCGGTGCGGTGCACGCGACGGGTTCGCATGGGCGACCGACAGCACGGCCGCGAATACCGCGCCGACTAGTCCAACCCGCCAAAACCTTGTTCGAAAATGTCCTGCGCTCACAATGAATTACCCGCCGACGGCGAGGCCGATGCGGTGCGCTGTCCGGATAACGGCGCGACCTGCTGCGGAACGCTTGGGAATTCCCGGCCCACATGGGCTGCCCATACGGGTTACCCATATGGTGCATCTATCAACGTGCCGACGGCCTTTCAGCAGTAATTTATGGGTGCCTCCTGGTGGTGTCGAGGCAAAAAATGTTATGCCCTCGGCAGGGTTGTAACACCATGTTACGGTCGTTTTTCCGCGCCCCGCGCAGTATGGAAATCGCACGGTTCGCGCCCTCAGAAAAGGCTTTCGCCATACATAAGGCGCGCATCGAATCTGTTGCAAAACGACGCACGCCTACCCCTCCAGATCTTCGTCAGAACATCGACGACTGCAATCGCTGACCACGCGCAGCGCAACTCCGGCAACAGCGGTCGCCCATGCACCCCCGCCTCACGCCAAACGCCTGACGAATGGATAACAACGCTTTCATGCGCCGTCCACATTAATCAATTCGGCAAATGAATTTGCCTGGTTAATGCATTTGCATGGAAAATACGTGTTTTCCCTAATGTAGCCGCGTCGCTCCGCATCGAGATAACAAGAAATGGCTCGCCCGAAACTGCTTCCGGACAACTTCACGCTGTGCCTCGTCGGCACGGTGATCCTCGCCAGCTTTTTGCCCGTGCACGGGCAGGCCGCCGCGGCGTTCAACTGGGTGACGGACATTGCAGTCGGCCTGCTGTTCTTCCTGCACGGCGCCAAGCTGTCGCGCGAGGCGATCGTCGCCGGCGCGACGCACTGGCGCCTTCACCTGGTCGTGCTGCTAAGCACGTTCGCGCTGTTTCCGCTGCTCGGCCTCGCGCTCAAGCCGCTTCTTGCGCCGATCGTCACGCCAGCGCTCTATGTCGGCATCCTCTTCCTTTGCACGCTGCCTTCGACGGTTCAGTCGTCGATCGCCTTCACTTCGATAGCCAAGGGCAATGTGCCCGCCGCCGTATGCAGCGCTTCGGCATCCAGCCTGCTCGGCATCTTCATCACGCCCGCGCTCGTCAGTGTGATCGTGACCAACCAGAGCGCCGGCGGCACGTCGCCCTGGCATACCGTCTGGAACATCGTGCTGCAACTGCTGGTGCCGTTTGTCGGCGGCCAGCTGCTGCGGCCGCTGATCGGCGCGTGGATCGACCGCAACCGCGGCGTGCTGAAGTACGTCGACCAGGGCTCGATCCTGCTGGTGGTCTATGCCGCGTTCAGCGAGGCCGTGACCGAAGGCCTGTGGCATCACATCCCGCTTTCCGCGCTGGGGGGGCTGGTGGTCGCGTGTGCGGTGCTTCTCGCGCTTGCGCTTGGGCTGACGATGCTTGTCAGCAAGCGCCTGGGCTTCAACCGCGCCGACCAGATCACGATCATCTTCTGCGGTTCGAAGAAGAGTCTTGCCGCCGGCGTGCCGATGGCCAAGGTGATCTTCGCCACCCACGCCGTGGGCGCCGCCGTGTTGCCGCTGATGCTGTTCCACCAGGTGCAGTTGATGACGTGTGCCGCTCTCGCGCAACGCTGGGGCGCCCGCGACGCCAAAGCGCAGAAGCACGCGGGCACGCAGGACGCTGCGGGCACTGTGAGCCGCGGCCAGATGGGCCCGCGAGCCTGAAAAGACATTCATACACTCTCTCCCTGAGACTGTTCGACGAAAGCCGCTCGATGCGGCTTTTTGTTTGCCTGCCGTTGTTGCCGCTTCGTTGCAACGTCGTTATTTCACCGTGAGCGCGGCCCGGCGTCAGCCTGGCCGGATGGCATAAGCAAAAAACGCCGCGCCCGCAGCACGCCCGCAAGCACGCCCGCACGGCCGCAAAATGTCATGAAAAATTCACTCAAGTCGCGAGGCTCGCCGCCGATATGACGAACATCCCCCGTTTGGCAGTTCGCCATGTCACTTCGCCTGTCTGCCCGGTCCCGCGCTCCGCGCGTCGCTGAACTGATCGCCGGACGCGGCTTGTCCGCCGTGTTCCAGCCGATCGTCAATTTCGAGGGCGGCGCGATCCTCGGCTACGAGGGGCTGATTCGCGGTCCGGCCGGCTCCGATCTCGAAACGCCGTTTGCGCTGTTCGAGCAGGCTGAGGCTGAAGGCGTGGCGATCGCGCTCGAGCGCGCCGCCGCGCGCACCTGCATCGAGGCCTTCGCGCGCCTCGCCTGCGACGGCAAGCTGTTCCTGAATTTCAGCGCCGGCGCGATCCGGCAGCTGGCCGACGCGCGCGACGAGACCTTCGCGCTGCTGTCCGACGCGGGCGTCGACCCGAGCCGCATCGTGATCGAGATGACCGAGCAGAGCGCGATTCCGGACATGAACAACGTGCTGCCCGCGATCGCGAAGCTGCGCACCACGGGCGCGCAATTCGCGCTCGACGACTACGGCACCGCGAACGCGAGCATGAGCCTGTGGGTGCGGCTGCGACCGGACGTCGTGAAGATCGACCGCTTCTTTATCCATGACATCGCCAGCGATCCGTTGAAGTTCGAAGCGGTGAAAGCGATGCAGTACTTCGCAACCGCGAGCGGTGCGACGCTGGTGGCCGAAGGCATCGAGAACGAGGCCGACCTGATCGTGGTGCGCGACATGGGCATCGACTGCGGCCAGGGCTACTTCTTCGGCAAGCCGAATGCACGGCCGCGGCGCACGGTCGGCGACGAGGCGCGCGAGGCGCTTCGCGCGGGTCATATCGCGGTGTTTCCGGAAGCCACCCGCACGCTGTCCGCGTCGCCGTCCGGCGGCATGGCCTCGGCGAAAATGATCGTGCCGGCGCCGGCCCTGCCGCGTCACGCGACCAACAACGACGTGCTCGATCTGTTCAACCGCCTGCCGCATCTGCATGCGCTCGCGGTGGTCGAACACGACGAACCGGTGGCGCTGATCAATCGCCGCGCGTTCATGGACCGCTACGCGCTGCCGTATCACCGCGAGCTGTTCGGCAAACGGCCATGCCTGCTATTCGCAAACGAATCGCCGGTGATCATCGAGAAGTCGATGACGGTCGAGCAGATGGCGAAGCTGCTCGCCAGCGACGATCAACGCTATCTGGCCGACGGCTTCGTGATCACCGACAACGGCCACTACGCCGGCCTCGGCACCGGCGAGAACCTGGTGCGCGCGGTGACCGAAGTGCGCATCGAAGCGGCGCGCTACGCGAACCCGCTGACCTTCCTGCCGGGCAACATTCCGATCAGTTCGCACATCAACCGGCTACTGGGCAATCGCGCCGGTTTTCACGCGTGCTACGTCGACCTGAACCACTTCAAGCCATTCAACGATCAGTACGGCTACTGGCAAGGCGACGAAGTGCTGAAGTTCGCCGCAGCGGTGCTCGCGGACGTGTGCGATCCGACCCGCGATTTCCTCGGCCACGTCGGCGGCGACGACTTCCTGATCCTGTTCCAGAGCGAAGATTGCATCGCGCGCGCGAGCCGCGCGATTCTCGGGTTCAATGAAGGCGCGCGGCGCTTCTATGCGCCGGCCGACCGGCTGGCCGGCGGCATCCACGGCGAAGACCGGCGTGGCAATCCGACCTTCTTCGGCTTCGTCACGATGGCGATCGGCTGCGTGCACGTGCAGCCCGATTTCGCGGGCACGCTTTACAGCAGCGAGGACATCGCTTCGGTGGCGGCACTCGCGAAACGCCGCGCGAAACAGCGGGCCTCGGGGCTGGTGGTGATCGACGCCGGCGAAAGCGAAGCGATGATGGACCGGCGTACCGACGCGGCGCCGGCGAGCATCAACTGAATACCGGCTGAGCCACGCGTCGTCACAGCGATGGCCCGCTTGCAGTAACTCCTCTTTTTCCCTCTTTCGATTTTCACGCTGCGGCTGTACTTCGATGCGAAGTGCAGCCTGCTCGTGCTGACGGTCCGCTCTTCGAGCGAGCGGGCACGCGGCGAGACGGCACTCAAGCTTTCGCACAGACCGCCGCATAAGTCTTCCATTGGCACGCCCTGTTTAGCTGTTTTACTAAACGACCACTTACTGCAAGAGCGCTTCATATACGGGTATCTCCGCGTATCGATAGCCCTGCCAGTTGGGTTTCTGCGACAATTTTTACTATACAATCGCCCGAACTCAAAACAGCCTCCAGATTCAGATGGCCACCACCATCCGCGACGTCGCCCGTGCCGCCAGCGTGTCGATCGGCACCGTGTCACGCGCGCTGAAAAACCAGCCGGGCCTGTCCGACGCCACCCGCGTGCGCGTCGTCGAAACGGCGCGCCGCCTCGGCTACGACGCCGCCCAGCTGCGCCCGCGCATTCGCCGCCTCACCTTCCTGCTGCATCGCCAGCACAACAACTTCGCGGCTAGCCCGTTCTTCTCGCACGTGCTGCACGGCGTCGAAGACGCGTGCCGCGAGCGCGGCATCGTGCCGTCGGTGCTGACCGCCGGCCCCACCGAAGACGTCGTGCAGCAGATGCGCCTGCACGCACCGGACGCGATCGCCGTCGCCGGTTTCGTCGAACCGGAAACGCTCGCGACGCTCGCCGCGATGCAGCGCCCGCTGGTGCTGATCGACCTGTGGGCACCCGGCTTGCGCTCGGTGAATCTCGACAATGCGGCCGGCGCCGCGCTCGCGATGCGCCACCTGTTCGAGCAGAAGCGCACGCGCGTCGCGTTTATCGGCGGCTCGCTCGCGCACTTCAGCATCGCGCAGCGCGCGCTTGGCTATCGCCGCGCGTACTTCGAAGCGGGCCTGCTGTTCGATCCGTCGCTCGAAGTCGCGATCGACGCAGGCCTCGACCCCGACACCGGCGCCGCGCGCGCGATGCAACAGCTGCTCGATGCGCCCGGTGCACGCCCCGATGCGGTGTTCGCGTACAACGACGCGGCCGCGCTCGCCGCGTTGCGCGTGTGCCACGCACGCGGCCTGCGCGTACCCGACGACATCGCGATCGTCGGTTTCGACGATATTCCTGCCGCCGCACATGCGACGCCTCCGCTGTCGACGATTGCCGTCGACAAAGAGGCGCTCGGCCGGCGCGGCGTCGAATTGCTGCTGGAGGACGCGCCCGCTGAACTCGAAGTGCGGCTGCCCGTCCATCTCGTTGTCCGTGCCAGTACTCAGGTGACCCCGTCATGACACGACCCGACACGCTCCAACCCGCTCCCGCCGACGCAGTGAAGGCGCCGGCCGTCAAAAATTTCCGCGACCCGGCGTTCCTGCTCGCGCATATCGACGACACGCTGCGCTTTTACGCGCCGCACGTGCTCGACCCGAGCGGCGGCTTCCACCATTTCCTGCGCGACGACGGGTCGGTCTACAACCACTCGACGCGCCATCTGGTGAGCAGTTGCCGCTTCGTGTTCAACTACTCGATGGCTTACCGCCAGTTCGGCGACCCGCAGCATCTGGAATACGCGCGCCACGGCCTGAAGTTTCTGCACGACGCGCATTGGGACACGCACCACCAGGGCTACGACTGGGAAATCGAATGGCGCGACGGCCACAAGCGCACGCTCGACGCGACGCGCCACTGCTACGGCCTCGCCTTCGTACTGCTCGCGTACGCGCACGCGGCGATGGCCGGCATCGACGAAGCGAAGCCGATGATCGCGGCCACCTTCGACCTGATGGAACACCGCTTCTGGGATGCGGCTGCCGGCCTGTACGCCGACGAAGCGACGCAAGACTGGCGCGTGAGCTCGTATCGCGGCCAGAACGCGAACATGCACACCACCGAAGCGCTGCTCACCGCCTACGAAGCCACCGGCCACCTCGTCTATCTGGACCGCGCGGAACGGGTCGCGTCGAACATCACGCTGCGCCAGGCGAAGCTGTCGCAAGGGCTCGTGTGGGAGCATTTCCACGCAGACTGGTCGGTCGACTGGCACTACAACGAAGAAGACAGCTCAAACATCTTCCGCCCATGGGGCTTTCAGCCGGGCCATCAGACCGAATGGGCGAAGCTGCTGCTGATTCTCGAACGGCACCGGCCGCTGCCGTGGCTGCTGCCGCGCGCGATCGAGCTGTTCGATGCGGCGATGGCCTCCGCATGGGACGACGACCACGGCGGCCTGTACTACGGCTTCGGCCCCGACCGCACGATCTGCGATCACGACAAGTACTTCTGGGTGCAGGCGGAAACCTTCGCGACCGCCGCGCTGCTTGCCAAACGCACCGGCAACGAGCGCTTCTGGGACTGGTACGACGAGATCTGGCGCTACAGCTGGAACCACTTCGTCGATCACCAGTACGGCGCGTGGTACCGCATCCTGACCTGCGACAACCGCAAGTACAGCGATGAAAAGAGCCCGGCCGGCAAGACCGACTATCACACGATGGGTGCGTGCTACGAAGTGCTGAACCACGCGCTGCCCGATACCGCGGCCGCCGCGACGGCTGCCGCAACAGCACACGCGCCGGCCGCGACTGCCGCACGAGCCGCGGCCGCTGAACGACAGAACCAGACCGCACGGTGAGCCCGATGAGCGCAAGCACTGAATTTCCCGTCTTCGTTTCGGCCGGCGACATCCTGACCGATCTCGTGCGCACCGGCGATTCGCACTGGCTGTCGGTGCCGGGCGGCGCCGGCTGGAACGTGGCGCGCGCGGTCGCGCGGCTCGGCTTGCCGACGGCCTGCGCCGGCTCGCTCGGCACCGACTGGTTTTCCGATGAACTGTGGAAAGCCAGTGAAGCCGCCGGGCTCGACATGCGTTTCATGCAGCGCGTCGAGCGCCCGCCGCTGCTCGCGATCGTGCACCAGACGCATCCGCCGACCTACTTCTTCATGGGTGAGAACGGCGCGGACCTCGCGTTCGATCCGCAGCAGTTGCCGCACGGCTGGATCTCGCACGTGCAATGGGCGCACTTCGGCTGCATCAGCCTCGTGCGTCAGCCGCTCGGCGCGACGCTCGCCGCGCTTGCCGCGCAGTTGCGCGCGGCCGGCGTGAAGATCAGCTTCGACCCGAATTACCGCAACCTGATGGAGCACGGCTACGAGCCGACGCTGCGGCAGATGGCAGCGCTCGCCGATCTGATCAAGGTGTCCGACGAAGACCTGCGGATGATCTTCAAGACCTCCGAAGCCGACGCGATCGCACAGCTGCGCGCGCTAAATCCACGCGCGGTGGTGCTGGTCACGCGTGGCGCAGAGCGCGCCACGCTGATCGACGGCGAACAGGTGATCGAAGCGGCGCCGCCGCGCGTCGAGGTGGTGGATACGGTCGGCGCCGGCGATGCGTCGATCGGCGGTTTGCTGTTCAGCCAGATGAGCGCGCCGCAGCGCACGTGGGCCGAGCATCTGGCGTTCGCGCTGGCCGCCGGCGCAGCGGCCTGCCGCCACGCGGGCGCGCATGCGCCGACTCTCGACGAAGTGGTCGCACTGCTTGAGGGCTGAGGTCGCGCTGAGGTCGCGCGCAGATTGCTCTGAGGTCGCGCCTACTGCGGGCCGACTTCGGCAAACACCGCCTGAAAGGCGCGTTTCGACGTGCTAGGATGAAATCTCCTTCCCAAGGAGAAGCATCATGGAGGACGTCACCTACACGAAAGGGCTCTATACGGCGACCGCTACCGTGCGCGAGGTAAATGGCGGCGGACGCTACCAGGGCCTCGTCACGCTGACGCGCGACCAGGGCGACGAGACCGAAAATACGGTCTACGAAGTCGAATCCACCTCGGCCAGTTCGGACGAAGCACTCGAGGAGGCCAAGGCACTCGCGCACCGGATCCTCGGCGAAATCGAACTGTAGCGGCACGGGTAGCGTGAGTGGTGGCGTAGATGCCTGAATGCGGGTGCGGCCGGCGCAGGCACCCCGTACCGCGCGGCAATTGCACCGCCGCTCTGCGACGGCCACTGCGTCGCCGCACGATCCGCAATTCTCGTGACGCACTTGCCTCACAGCGCTGCATGACCCGCGTGCTACGCTTTGCGCGTTTTTATCACGCAGAGAGACGCGATGGCCACAAGCGGCGCACCGGACCGGCGCGAACAGCCGAACCCTCCCCCACGCAAAGGCGGCCGGATCCGCGATCGCACGTTGCACCTGCGTTCGCACACGATCGTCACGCACGGCTTGCCGCTGCGGATCTGGCAAGACCTGTATCACCGCGCGCTGACGATGCGCTGGCCGACGTTCTTTGCTTCGCTGGCCGCATTGTTTCTGCTGCTCAACACGGGCTTTGCAACGCTCTATGTGCTCGGCGGCGCATCGATCGCGAACCAGAATCCGCAGGGGTTCATCGGTGCTTTTTTCTTCAGCGTCGAAACGCTGGCGACGGTCGGCTACGGCGACATGCATCCGCAATCGATCTACGGGCACCTGGTTGCGACACTCGAGATCTTCGTCGGCATGTCGGGCATTGCGCTGGCAACCGGGCTGGTGTTTGCGCGCTTCTCGCGGCCGAAAGCGCAGATCATGTTTGCGAGCGTGGCGGTGGTGCATCCGGTCGAAGGCCTCACGACACTGATGGTGCGCGCCGCGAACGCGCGGCAAAACGTGATTTCCGAGGCCCGCGCGCGGCTGCGGCTGATGCGCATCGAGACCACTGCCGAGGGCTACCGGATCAGGCGGATTCGCGATTTGCAGCTGGTGCGCGATCAACATCCGATGTTCGCGTTCGGCTGGAACCTGATGCACGTGATCGACGACGCGAGCCCGCTATCGGGCGAGACGACCGAATCGCTGGCGCAGCAGGATGCCGAATTGCTGCTGACCATCGAAGGCTCGGACGAGAACACCGCACAGACGATGCAGGCACGGCATTCGTGGCGAAGCGCGGATATTCGCTGGCAGCATCGCTATGTGGATATTCTTCACGAAGAAGGCGCGTCGATTCATCTGGACTACGGGCTGTTCAATGATGCGGTGCCGTTCGTGGCGGAAGAAGTGATTCAGAATTGACGCTTCGTTTTGCGATTTATAGTGCGCGGGTTGGAGTGACCTTAGCTTTCGCCGATCGAGTT
The DNA here is from genome assembly GCF_054782355.1 of Paraburkholderia jirisanensis. NCBI lineage: Bacteria > Pseudomonadati > Pseudomonadota > Betaproteobacteria > Burkholderiales > Burkholderiaceae > Paraburkholderia > Paraburkholderia jirisanensis. The sequence goes on from NZ_BAAGSQ010000027.1 coordinate 534,091, forward strand.
CTGAAATTTCGACTGCTGCATTCGGAAGAAGTTAGCAGACCGCTTGATCAAAAGCATCAGGTCATCCATTAGGATGGCGATCGATCAGATTGCCTCCTTGGATAACCGATATGCCAGTGAGCTGCACCTTCTTCCTGAATCGCCGTTCTATATCGAATCTGACCTGCCCCGGCTTTGGCAATGTGGCGGCGTACTCGGGACGCGGCCGCTATATCAATAACGCTGACTTCACTCATCTGGCCGATGATGGCCCGCTCCCGCAGGGCCTCTATTACATCGTCGATCGCGAGAGTGGCGGACGTCTTGGCTGGTTATACGACTGGTACTATGGATGGGCCAACAATGCGATGTATTCAGAGTGGTTTGCGCTCTATCGCAATGACGGGAAAATTGATGACGTTACGTTCGTGCAAGGAGTACGACGCGGTAACTTCCGGCTTCACCCTGCCGGGATCTATGGCGTCAGCAAAGGCTGTGTCACCGTGCCCGACCGCAAGCAGTTCCAGCGTCTTCGGCATTTTTTGAAGGCCCAACAGACTACGCGTATTCCTGGCACCTCGATCATCTACTACGGCACGATTCAGGTTAGGTGAAGAAACCGTTCGTTCGCGCCGTTCTCGCGCCGCTTTTAACGCTGCCGATTTTCCTCGGCATTACGCGCATGCCATGGTTTTGGGCATGGTTTAACGATGGCTCGGGATGGGACATGCTTGCACCGATCCTGAAGATGCTCGGTGCGATAGGAGCGGAAGACGACGAAAACGTACTCTTTGGTCTGGTCCTGGCCGTTAGCTTCATGATCTCACTGATCATTTCAACCACGTGCGCCGCTGCCATAAATCGTCTAAGACGCTAGATGAAAAAATTCCTCCTGTTCGCCGCCCTGACGTTGCTCCTGAGCGTTCCGGTGTCCATCGGCATTGCACGTATGCCCTGGTTAATAGCCTGGTTCGACGAAGGCTCAGGATGGGATGTATTCAATCCCGTTCTAAAGCTGATGGGCTCTATCGGTGGAGAACAGGATTACAACATCCTCTTCGGTACGTTTCTGTTGGCCGGCTTCATCGTCTCAATGGGCATCTCCGCGCTGCTCGTCGCCGGCGCGAGCCGCCTGCGCAACAGGGCGCGAAGCACAAGTCGCCCCGAATGACCGACCCCGCAGCAAATTCCTCTCAAAAATCCGCCGCCACCCGCGCTACGTCGCGCAATCAACCGATCCAGCAGCCGACATAGCAATAATCTCCTCGTACCACTGCGAAAAAATAGAGCATCTTTCGCCGCATGCGCACCGCACCGCGAGCAAACGCATAACAAGGAGATGCCCCCATGACCGCTCGCCCGCCCATCGAAGGCACGCCCGCGCTGGCCGACTACCGGCTGTCCGACAATCTCACCGCGACGCGCGGCCGCATCTTCCTCACCGGCACCCAGGCACTGGTGCGCCTCGCGCTAACGCAAAGCGCACTCGACCACGCACGTGGCCTCGCCACCGCCGGTTTCATCAGCGGCTACCGCGGCTCGCCGCTCGGCATGGTCGACCAGCAGCTATGGAAAGCCGGCAAGCTGCTGCAGTCACACGACATCCGCTTCCTGCCCGCGATCAACGAAGAACTGGGCGGCACCGCCGTGCTCGGCACTCAGCGCGTCGAAGCCGACCCGCAACGCACCGTCGATGGCGTGTTCGCGATGTGGTACGGCAAGGGCCCGGGCGTCGACCGCGCCGGCGACGCGCTGAAGCACGGCAACGCCTACGGCTCGTCGCCGCACGGCGGCGTGCTGGTGGTCGCGGGCGACGATCACGGCTGCGTATCGTCGTCGATGCCGCATCAAAGCGACTTCGCGATGATCGCCTGGCATATGCCGGTGGTGAACCCATCGAACGTCGCCGAGATGCTCGAATTCGGCCTGTACGGCTGGGCGTTGTCGCGCTTCTCGGGCGCATGGATCGGCTTCAAGGCGATCTCGGAGACCGTCGAATCCGGCTCGACAGTCGACCTCGACGCACTGCGCACCGAGTGGCCCGCCCCGCTCGATGCGTCGTCTGGTGCAACATCCGATCCACCGTTCGCATCGCAGGCGCCGCACGACGGCCTGCACAACCGCTGGCCCGACCTGCCAAGCCTCGCGATCGAAGCGCGGCTCGCCGCCAAGCTCGACGCCGTGCGCCATTTCGCGCGCGTCAACAGCATCGATAAATGGATCGCGCCGAGCCCGCGTGCGAACGTCGGTATCGTCACCTGCGGCAAGGCGCATCTGGACCTGATGGAAGCGCTGCGCCGCCTCGACCTGACGGTCGCGGATCTCGACGCGGCCGGCGTACGCATCTACAAGGTCGGTCTGTCGTTTCCGCTCGAGATGACGCGCATCGACGCATTCGTCGGTGGCCTGAGCGAAGTGCTAGTAATCGAAGAAAAAGGCCCGGTGGTCGAACAGCAGATCAAGGAATACCTGTACAACCGTCAAAGCGGCGCGCGCCCGCTCGTCATCGGCAAGCACGCACAGGATGGCTCGCCGCTCCTTTCCGCACTCGGCGAGCTGCGCCCGTCGCGCATCCTGCCGGTGTTCGCGGACTGGCTGGCGCGCCACAAGCCCGCGCTCGACCGCCGCGAACGCGTGGTCGATCTGGTCGCGCCGCAAATCCTGTCGAACGAAGCGGACGCGGTAAAACGCACGCCGTACTTCTGTTCCGGCTGCCCGCACAATACGTCGACGAAAGTGCCGGAAGGCTCGATTGCGCAGGCCGGCATCGGCTGCCATTTCATGGCGTCGTGGATGGAGCGCGACACCACCGGCCTGATCCAGATGGGCGGCGAAGGCGTCGACTGGGCCGCGCATTCGATGTTCACGACCACCCGCCACGTGTTCCAGAACCTGGGCGACGGCACCTACTTTCACTCCGGCATTCTGGCGATCCGTCAGGCGGTCGCCGCCAAAGCGACCATCACGTACAAGATCCTCTACAACGATGCAGTGGCAATGACCGGCGGCCAGCCGGTCGACGGCAGCATCTCGGTGCCGCAGATCGCGCGTCAGGTCGAAGCGGAAGGCGTGTCGCACTTCGTGGTGGTCAGCGACGAACCCGAGAAATACGTCGGCCATCACGGCCAGTTTCCGAACGGCACGACGTTCCACCATCGCAGCGAGCTGGACGCGGTGCAGCGGCAACTGCGCGAAATCGACGGCGTGACGGTGCTGATTTACGACCAGACGTGTGCCGCCGAAAAGCGCCGCCGCCGCAAGAAGGGCGAATACCCCGACCCGGACCGGCGGCTCTTTATCAATGAAGCCGTGTGCGAAGGCTGCGGCGATTGCGGCGTGCAGTCGAACTGCCTGTCGGTCGAACCGGTCGAGACGCCGCTTGGCCGCAAGCGCCGCATCGACCAGTCGTCGTGCAACAAGGATTACTCGTGCGTGAACGGCTTCTGCCCGAGCTTCGTCACCATCGAAGGCGCGGCGCTGAAGAAGACAGCCGGTGTCGCGTTCGATGCAACCGCCCTGGCCGCGCGCGTCGATGCGCTGCCGCAGCCGGCCGCGCGGCTCGATGCGGCGCCGTACGACATCCTCGTGACCGGTGTCGGCGGCACCGGGGTCGTGACGGTCGGCGCGCTGATCAGCATGGCCGCGCATCTGGAGGGAAAAAGCGCATCGGTGCTCGACTTCATGGGCTTTGCGCAGAAGGGCGGTTCGGTGCTGTCGTTCGTGCGCTTCGCCGCGCGCGACGAATGGCTGAACCAGGTGCGTATCGATACGCAGCAGGCGGACGTGCTGCTCGCCTGCGATATGGTGGTCGGCGCCAGCGCCGATGCGCTGCAGACGGTACGGCACGGCCGCACGCGGATGGTCGTGAATACGCACGCAATTCCGAACGCCGCGTTCGTGCAGAACCCCGATGCGAATCTGCACACCGACGCATTGCTCGACAAGATGCGCCACGCAGCCGGCGACGAGCGTCTGGTGTCATGCGATGCGCAGAAACTGGCCACGCGCTTTCTCGGCGATACGATCGGCTCGAACATTCTGATGCTCGGTTTTGCGTGGCAGCTTGGGCTTGTGCCGGTGTCGCTGGCTGCGCTGATGCGTGCGATCGAACTGAATAACGTCGCAGTGCCGGCGAACCAGTTGGCGTTCTCGATCGGGCAGCTCGCCGCGGCCGATCCGGCTGCGCTCGAAGCGTTGTGGCAACAGCGGCATGCGGCATCGACGGCAACCGGGCAAACCGCCGGAAAAAACGGATTTGCCGGAATTGCCGGAACTGACGATGCACATACGCTGGATGCGCTGATTGCCGACCGCGAGGCGCGCCTGATGGCATACGGCGGCCGCGCCTATGTGACGCGCTACCGCGCGCTGGTCGACGCCGCGCGCCGCGCCGAAGGCCGTGCCTGCGGTGCGGCGGGCGAACCGGTAAGCCGTGCGGTCGCGACGACGTTCTACCGTCTGCTCGCCGTCAAGGACGAATACGAAGTCGCCCGGCTGTATGCGGACCCCGCGTTTCGCACGGCGCTTGAAGCGCAATTCGAAGGCACGGCGGGCAAGGACTTCAGCATCAAGTTCCACCTTGCGCCGCCGTCGTTGACGCGCAGCGCCAAAGCAGGCGCGCCTGGAGCGATGCCTGCGCAACCTCGCAAGCGCACCTTCGGATCGTGGATGTGGCCGGTGATGCGCGGGCTTGCCAGGTTCAAGGGATTGCGCGGCACGCGCATCGATCCGTTCGGGCGCAGCGTCGAGCGCCGCATGGAACGGCAGCTCGCCGACGACTACGAAGCAACGCTCGAACGCGCGCTGACGTTGCTGGGCGCGGCCAATGCCGACGATGTCGCAAAGCTTGCGGACCTGCATGCGCGCGTGCGCGGCTATGGGCATGTGAAGCTGGCAAATCTTGCGGCCGTGAAACGCAGCGAGCATGATCTGGCCGCGCGGCTCAATCTGCAAGCGGCGACCGGTGTAGCGGTGCAACAGGCGCTCGACGAGGCGAAGGGCGCTGGAACATTACGTGGTATTCCGGTGGTCGTCGCGAGATGATGGGTATGACGCGTGGCCGGGTCTGGGTGCGATCGGGGGTGAATGCCGCTGCAAACGCTGGCGCCTCAGCGCAACGCATCGAGCGTCGCTCTGACACGCGCTACCTTGCCTTCGTCGATCGGCGCGAGCCCGTTCCCGTCGATCCGCACGCCGCTGCCGAAATGCACGGCACTCACGCCTGTCGCATCGACGAAATCACCGATACCTTCAACCGTTAGCCCTGCCCCCGCAAGCACTGTGCAATGCGATCCGCGCGCCTGCGCAACCAGTTCCCGCACACGCTCGCGAGCCTGCAGCACCGAAGGCTTGCCACCGGAGGTCAGCACGTTCGTCACCGCGTCGAACTGCAACAGCACGTCAAGCGCCTCACGCTGATCGCGCACCTGATCGAACGCACGATGAAACGTGATCGCCAGACCTCGCGCCGCATCGACTGCACGCGCCAGCGCCTCACGATCGATGTCGCCCGCCGCAGTCAGCATGCCGATCACGACACCCTGTGCCCGCGCCTTTGCAATCGCCCGCACGTCGCGCAGCATCGCCGCCTGATCGTGCGTGTCGAACACGAACGACCGGCTATGCGGCCGCACGATCACGTTCACCGGAATCGTTACGGCATCGGCCACCGCCTCGATGATGCCGATGCTCGGCGTCAAGCCGCCTTCGCCGAATGCGGTGACCAGTTCGAGCCGGTCGGCGCCGGCACGCTCTGCAGCTTGCGCATCGGCGACCGTGGTCGCAATCACTTCGAGCAGGATCTTGCGGGCAGGTATCACCAGCGGCATGTCGGTTCTCTCGGTACGAAAACCGACATGATGTCAGAACGCCGCGTCGTCGAACCAGTCGATATCGCCGCACAGTACGCAGGTGCGATCGGCCACCTGCGTAGCCACCGACAGCGTCACGCACGGCACCGCCTCGTTGATCGACAGATACGGCCGCGTCACATGCACCCGGCCCGGATCGTCGATGGCCGCGCGGAAGTACGGCCGGCGCAGCCAGTTCGCGCCCTGCGCTTCGGTGAGCGGCAAGAAGCGCGTCTCGTGCGACGCGCGGTCCGCGCGCAGCACCACGTTGCGTCCGGCCTGGCGCCCTTTCGCATCGAGCAGATAGCAGCGCGAAGCAGCGTCGAGCGCGAGAAAATTCCAGCACACTTCGTCGAGCATTTCACCGGCCGCAAGCCGTTCGGCGGCCCGCTCGAACGCACGCAAATAAGGCGCAAGGCGCGTCTGATGATTACGCTCGCGCGCTTCGGCGAGCGTCTGGTAGCGTTCGGTCAGCGCGCCGATGCAGTCGGCCGCATGCACGTTGTCGGCCGGGCCCGGCACCGGCCGGCCGAAGAAGAAGCCCTGCACGAAATCGACATTACAGGCGAGCGCCATATGCGCTTCGTGCTCGGTCTCGACACCTTCGATCAGCACCAGCTTGCCCGCCTCGTGCAGCAGCGCGACCAGCCCCGGCAGAATCGACGCGACATCGGTGCGATGCGACGCATGCGCGAGCATGATGCGATCGAGCTTGACGATGTCGGGGTTCAACTGCCAGATACGTTCGATATTCGAATGGCCGGCGCCGAAGTCGTCGAGCGCGATCAGAAAGCCGCGCTCGCGAAACTGGCGCACGGCATCCGCGAGACGTTCGATGTCTTCGGCGCTTTGCTCGAGCACTTCGAGCACGATACGTCGCGGCGACAGGTCGAGCCTGCGCAGGCTCGCGAGCAATGCGGCCGAATGATATGGATCGGTGAGCGCGCCGGGATGCACGTTGAGGAACAGCCACTCGCGTTCGGCGCCGAGCATACGGAAGTTTTCCATATGCAGCACCTGCGCCAGCCGGTCGACCTGCAGCAGGTCGCCGACGCGGGCGGCCTGACCGAATACATCGAGAGGCGAAACAGCGCGGTCGAATGGATCGTGCGCGCGCAGCAATCCTTCATAGCCGACCGCGCGCATATGCGACAGGCTGAAGATCGGCTGGAACACGCTCGTCAACGTCAGGTCGCCATGCTGCACCGAATAGCGGTGCAGCCCCGAGGCCACGCTCAATTCGAAACCGTGCGGCGCGACGGCCGTCCTTTCCTGCTGCGCTGTGGTCATGCGATCCTCTCACGCGAGAGCGAAAGCCGCATTCAATGCGAATGCGTTTCCCGCGGCCCCGTACTCGAAATGTGCGACGTGACCTGTGCTTAAGCAAGGTCCATGCGCACGCCGGCGCACATTCGCACGCGTTTTGCTCGCCACCTTGCACCGCCCGCAAGGTCGGGATGTCGCGCGTGGGGCGCGGCGCACTGCTACGGTGCGTCAGCTGCGTTTTGCAGCAACGGCCGCGATCTGCGACGCACCCCTGCGGGCTGCGCGCGGCGCCATGCATGAAGCTTAGCGCCGCGCGCGCGGCCCGCAAGTCTAAAAGCGACGCACAAAAAGAAAGCTTTAAACGGCCGGCTCCTGTGCCGGTTTGCGGCGCAGCAACGCATACAGGATGATCGCGCCGAAGGTTGCGGTGCCGATGCCGCCGAGCGCGAAGTCGCCGAGCTTCAGCGAAAAGTCGCCGGCGCCCAGCACCAGCGTGACCGCCGCGACGATCAGATTGCGGTTGTCCGAAAAGTCCACCTTGTTGACCACCCAGATGCGCGCGCCGGTCACCGCGATCAGCCCGAACACGACGATCGACACGCCGCCGAGCACCGGCCCGGGAATGGTCTGGATCACCGCGCCGAACTTCGGCGAGAAGCCGAGCACGAGTGCGATGACCGCGGCCATCACGAACACCAGCGTCGAATAGATCTTCGTCACCGCCATCACGCCGATGTTCTCCGCATAGGTGGTGACGCCGGTGCCGCCGGCGAAGCCGGACACCACCGTCGCGAGACCGTCGCCGATGAACGCGCGGCCGATGTAACGATCGAGATTCTGTCCGGTCATCGCAGACACCGCCTTGATGTGGCCGAGGTTTTCTGCCACCAGGATCACCGCGACCGGCGCCAGCAAGGTCATTGCATGCGCATCGAAGGACGGCGACATGAAGCGCGGCATGCCGAACCACGCCGCATGGGCCACCACCGAGAAGTCGATCGGCGTGCCGATGCCCATGCCGTTCGCAACGATCGCATAGATCAGGTAAGCGATCAGCAGGCCGACGAGAATCAGCAGACGCTGCACCATGCCGCGCCCAAACACCGCTACCGCGCCGACGCACACCACCGTGACGAGCGCCATCCATGAATCGAACGGCGTGGTGCTCACGCCCTTCACCGCGATCGGCGCAAGATTCAACCCGATTACCGCGACGATCGCGCCGGTCACGAGCGGCGGCATCAGCGTTTCGATCCACGCGGTGCCGAGCGCCGACACGATTGCGCCGATCGCGATGTACACGATGCCGCACGCGATGATGCCGCCGAGCGCAAGCGGAATATTCGGATTGGGCCCATGGCCGGTATAGCCGGTGACGGCGATCACCAGCGCGATAAACGAGAAGCTCGAGCCAAGGTAGCTGGGCACGCGGCCGCCGGTGACGACGAAGAACCACAGCGTACCGATGCCCGACATGAAGATGCACAGGTTCGGATCGAAGCCCATCAACAGCGGCGCGAGCACGGTCGAGCCGAACATCGCGACCACGTGCTGCACCCCCATCGCGAACATCTGCGGCAACGGCAGCCGCTCGTCGGTTGCAATGACGCGGCCCTCGCTGCGTGGCTGCAGGCGCCAGCGGGGAAAATAGGAATCGGCCATTGCGAGGTCTCCTCTCTTTGCGTGGATGTCGTTGGTAGTGGGTGCCGACGCCGGGCGGTCTGCGACGCGACGCGGCGCGGCGCGGCGCGCAGACCGTGCCAGAACTACGCGGGAGTGTACGGAGAGCCACTTGCACTGACAAGCTGGCCAAAAGACCGATGCCGGCAAGGATTGGGACTTATCTGATTATCGGCATCGAAACGTGCCCCTACACTGCGTTGGCTGCGTGACCCCATGTGTAACGCATGCGATGTTGTAACTCTCCGACTTTCCGCTCGCGCTCCCCGGTGCGAGCGGTTTTTTTTTGTCATCTGAAGTCGCTTCGCAGAACGCAGCGGCAGCCTGCCGGTTTGCAGACGAGCGCGCGATGCCTTTTCGCAGTCCGGCAGATTGCCGGCCATCGCCGCGGCCCGGCCACTCGTTTACCCCGATACAGATACGCAACGCAAGGTCCGTCAGGTAACACGCTTCACGGCACACAGGCCCGCAACGCATTGATCAGATCCAGCGGATCGTACGGCTTGCGCAGTTGCACCGCATTGCCAAGCGACGACTGCTGGTCGGGCGCCAGTTCGACCGCATAGCCGGTCACGAAGATCACCCGCAGGTGCGGCTGGCGGCGCGTCGCATGCAGCGCCAGCTCGATGCCCGACGCCCCGGCCAGCCCAACGTCGGTCAGCAGCACGTCGACCGGCTGCTGCGCGAGCACGCGCTGCGCTTCGCCGCTGCTGCCGGCTTCGAAGATATCGAGCCCGAAGGTGCGCAGCACCTCGGCCGTGCTCGCGCGGACCATCTCGTCATCTTCGACGAACAGGATGCGCAGCCCGCGCACCGCGTCGAAGGTTTCATTGCCGCTGCGGTCGACCAGCGTCACGCTCTGCGAGTTTTCCGCCTGCAGCCCGGCCCGCGCAACCGGCTGCGTGTTCTGCACACGCAGCGTGTGGCGGATCTTGCGCGCCAGCGCCTCATGCGTATACGGCTTGCTGAGCAGCTCGACGCCTTCGTCGAGGCGCCCGGCGTGCACGATCGCGTTATCCGTGTAACCGGACGTGAACAGCACCGCGATGCCGGGCTGCCGCTCGCGCGCCTTGCGTGCGAGTTCGGTGCTGCGCAACGGCCCGGGCATCACGACATCGGTGAACAGCAAATCGATCGGCACACCGCTCTCGATGATCGCCAGCGCGCTTTGCGCATCCTTCGCACGCAGCACGCGATAGCCGAGGCTCGACAGCATTTCGACCACCGTCGTGCGCACGTCTTCGTCGTCCTCGACCACGAGGATGGTCTCCTCGCCGCCCTTCGACGGACCGACGTCGACGTCCGCCTCGAGATCCTCTTCCTGACGCACGCGCGGCAGATAAAGCCGGATCGTCGTGCCCTGGCCCGGCTCGCTATAAACCTTCACATGCCCGCCGGACTGCTTGACGAAGCCATACACCATGCTGAGCCCGAGGCCGGTGCCCTGGCCTTCCGGCTTGGTCGTGAAGAACGGCTCGAACACGTGCTCCCGCACTTCCGGCGACATACCCGAGCCGGTATCGGTGACGGCCACCATCACATACTGCCCCGGCAACACATCGGCGTTGCGCTTCGCGTACGCGACGTCGAGCGCGGCGTTGCCGGCTTCGATCGTCAGCCGGCCGAGGCCGTCCATCGCGTCGCGCGCGTTGATCGCCAGATTGAGCAGCGCGTTTTCGACCTGAAACGGATCGACCAGCGTATTCCACAATCCGCCGCTGACGATCGTCTCGATCTCGATGCCGTCGCCGAGCGCGCGGCGCAGCATATCGTCGAGACCGCGCACGAAGCGCCCGAGATTCACGACCTTCGGCGCAAGCGGCTGACGCCGGCCGAACGCGAGCAGTTGCGACGCGAGTTTCGCGCCGCGCGCGACGCCTGCCAGCGCGTTGCGCACGCGCTGTGCGGAGCGGTCAGAGCCTGCCACGTCTTCGGCGAGCAGTTGCAGATTGCCGCCGATCACCTGCAGCAGGTTGTTGAAGTCGTGCGCGACGCCGCCGGTCAGCTTGCCGATCGCCTCCATCTTCTGCGCGAAACGTAGCGCCTCTTCCGCGTGCCGCAGCGCGTCCTGGGTTTCGCGGTCGGTGGTGACGTCGCGGCCCACGCCGTGGATGCGCTCGGTAGCCGGATCGAGCGACAAGGTCCAGGCAATCCAGCACCAGCTGCCGTCGCTGCGCTTCAGGCGGTTCTCGTAGCGCAGCGGCACGCCGGTGCGGCGCAGCTCGGCGAGCCGCGCGTCGACCAGCTCGCGATCGTCCGGATGGATCAGCTCGAAAAACGACTGCGCGTTCAGCGACCACACCGGATGCCCGAGCACGCGCGTCCACGACGGGCTCACGCGCTGCAGCGCGCCGTCGAAGCCGGCCACCACCAGCAGATCTTCGCTGACTTCCCACAACCGGTCGCGATCGGCCACGGCTTCGATCACGCGCGCCTCGAGAGTTTCGTTCAGATGGTGCAGCGCGTCCTGCGCCTTGGTGCGCGCGGCGATTTCGTCCTGCGCGGCGCGATACAGCCGCGCATTGTCGATTGCGCTGGCGGCCTGCGCCGCGATGCCCGCGAGGAACCGTTCCGAGCGTTCGGTGAACACGCCGGCTTCCGGATGCCCGAAGAACAACCCGCCGAGCACCTCGCCGGTCCGCGACACCACCGGCGCGGCCAGATAGCTGCACACCTTCAGATGGCCCGGCGGCATGCCTTCATGCGGCGCGTTCTTGCCATAGCGCGGGTCTTTCGTGATGTCGTCGACGCGTACGATGCCTTCGCCGTTGAAGGTCGGCCCGAACACCGCCGTGTTGCGCGGCATCGGAAACCTGGCAAAGCTGTCCTTCGGCACGCCGGACAGCGTGTACAGCGTATAGCGCGCGCCGTCGTCGTCTTCGACGTTGTAGAAGAACGAGCCGAACGCGGCGCCGGTCAGCTCGGTCGCCGCGTCGGTGACGGTCTGCACCGCGCGGCTCAGGTCGAGTTCGGCCGCCACCGCGCGGCCCACGCGGTTCAGGATTTCGAGTGTGCGCGATTCGTCGGCGAGGCGCTGGCGCGTCGCGTGGCGCAGCCGCGCGAGCTGGAGGTTGCCCTGCACGCGCGCGAGCAGCTCGCGCGCCGAGAATGGCTTGGTCAGATAGTCGTCGGCGCCGGATTCGAGGCCGCCGACTTTCGCCTCCTCGCCCGCGCGCGCGGACAGCAGCAGCACCGGCGTCTCGCGCAATGCGTCGTCGGCGCGCAGTTCGCGCAGCAGCCCGAAGCCGTCGAGGCGCGGCATCATCACGTCCGATACCACGAGGTCGGGGGCACTGAGACGCGCCGCTTCGAGTGCCGCGACGCCGTCGTCGGCCACCCGCACGTCGTGGCCGGCCGCGCTCAGGATGCGCCGCATGTAGTCGCGCAGGTCGGCGTTGTCGTCGACTACGAGCACGCGGCCTGCGTCGCCGCCACGGGCCGCGGCACCGTCAGCGCGCGCCGACGTGGAAGCGGCATTGAAAGCGGAAGTGGCGTCTGTGTCTGCGTCTGCAGCCAGACCCTGCAATGCGCCCATCTCGCCGGAAAATGCACCGCTGACAGCATCACTGCCGGCGCCGTTGCCACCGTCGCTGCCGGGCAGCCAGCGCAGCGCCGCTTCCACATAGCTTTGCGCCTGCCGGCTAGTGGTTGCACGGGCGCTCGCAACACCGCCTTGCACGGCGGCCGGCTGCGCCGCCGCGGGTCCGGCCGGCAGCGTCACCGCGAAACACGAGCCGACGCCAGGCCGGCTATCGACCCGGATCTCGCCACCATTCAGGCGCACCAGCTCCTGCACCAGCGCGAGGCCGATGCCGCTGCCCTCGACCGAACGCCCGGCCGCACCTTCGACGCGATAGAAACGCTCGAACAGACGCGGCAACTCATGCTCTGCAATGCCGATGCCGGTATCCGACACGCACACCTCGACGCTGTCGTCGCCGGCCGGCTTCACGCTGACGGTGATCGTGCCGGACAGCGTGAACTTGAACGCGTTCGACAGCAGGTTCAGCACGATTTTTTCCCACATGTCGCGGTCGAGTTCGACCAGCCGCGGCAGCGGCGCGCAATCGATGACCAGCGTCATGCCGGCCGATTCGATCGCCGAGCGGAACAACGACGCAAGCTCGCCGGTAAAGGTGGCCAGATCGGTGGGCTGCGGATGAATCTGGATGCGGCCGGCCTCGATGCGCGAAAAATCGAGCAGCGCATTGACCAGCTTCAGTAGCCGCACGCTGTTGCGATGCGTGACCTCGACCAGTTCCCGCCCGTCGCCCGGCATCGGCTGCGGGCGCGCCAGCAGTTCCTCGAGCGGCCCGAGCATCAGCGTCAGCGGCGTACGGAATTCGTGGCTGATATTCGAGAAGAAGGTGGTCTTCGCGCGGTCGATTTCGGCGAGCGCTTCGGCGCGCCGGCGCTCCTCCTCGTACGCATGCGCATAGCCGATCGCCGAACCGATCTGCCGCGCGACGAGGTTCAGAAACGAGCGATAACTTTCGTCGAACAGCCGGAACGGATTCAGGCCGACGATCAGCACGCCGCCGCGCCCATGCTCGCCGCTCGGCTGCACCGGCAGCACCGCAGCCTGGTGCGGCGCCTGGCTCCACGCGCCGCCCGGCAGCGCGATGCCGAAGCGCCCGGCAAGATCGGTGACGAGTTCGACCGACTGGCGCCGCAACACGTCGGCAAATGGCCACACCGCGCTCTGTCCGGCATGCAGCACCGCCGGCGCGGCCGGATGCCCGGCCTCGATGCCGCACGCGCCGACCAGCGCCGCGCTGGTGCTGCCCGGCTCGCCCGAATAGAACAGCGCGAACGGAACATCGTACGGATTGTTGGACAGCGCGCGCATGCTGGATGCGCACGCCTCGCGCCACGTGCGTGCATCGGCCGAGGCCGTGCCGATCTCGCGCAGCAGCGTCAGCTGCCGCTCGCCGATCACGCGCGTGGTTTCATCGCTGTTCGCGCAGATGATGCCGCCGGTGCCGCCATGATCGTCGGGCACCGGGCTATACGAAAACGTGTAGTACGTCTCTTCCGGATAGCCGTTGCGCTCCATGATCAGCAGCTTCTGCTCGACGTAGGTGCCTTCGACGCCCGATTGCGCGGTGGCGAGCAGCGGCCCGATCTCATGCCAGAGTTCGCGCCAGACCACCGAAGTCGGCTGGCCGAGCGCGACCGGATGCTTGCCGCCGATGATCGACTTGTACGGATCGTTATAGAAGAACAGCAGCTCCGGGCCCCAGCCCACCCAGATCGGCTGGCGCGAAGTCAGCATGATGCGGATCGCAGTCTTCAGGCTTTGCGGCCACGTGTCGGGCGCGCCGAGCGACGTGTGCGACCAGTCGTGCGCCGCGATCAGTGCGCCGGTCTCGCCGCCGCCGCGCAGAAAAGCCGGCGGCGCGCCGCCAGGCTGCGCGTCCGCCATCGGGTTGTCCGGGTTCATCTGCACACCTGCTCCTCGCTGTCCTTGCGATGTTCTTGCGCTGCCTTTGCACCGGCCGGCCGCAGCCTCACCTCGCCGATTCTCTACCGATACTTTCTAGCCGCGCCGCCCGTGCTTCGTCTGTACGTTCGCGTGCGCGGCGCCGCCCGTTGTTCGGGCGTACGTTCCGCTCATCCCGCCGGATCGGCGCTGACCGCGACGCCCGGATTGCGCGGCGTGCCGCCCGCGCCATCGGTCAAGATCGCGCGCTCGACGTCGTCGAGCGAGGCCGGTTTCACGAGGTGATGATCGAAGCCCGCCTGGCGCGTGCGCCGGCGGTCGCTGTCCTGGCCGTAGCCGGTCAGCGCGATCAGCAGCGCGCCCGCGCTCGCCGGATGCGCGCGCAGCGCGCGCGCCACCTGGTAGCCGTCCATGTCGGGCAGACCGATGTCGAGAATCACCACCTCGGGCCTGAATTGCTGCGCGGCGGTGAGCGCCGACGGGCCGTCGTACATCACGCGCACTTCGTGGCCCAGCATTTCCAGCAACGCCGACATCGATTCCGCGCCATCCACGCTGTCGTCGACGATCATCACGCGGCGCTTTTGCGGCGCGTCGCCGGTCACCCGCGGCGGCGGCACGGCAACGGTCTCTTCAGGCGTCGTCGCGAGCGGCAGCCGCACGATGAATTCGCAGCCTTTGCCGGCGCCTGCCGAGTGCGCCTCGATCGAACCGCCGTGCAGTTCGGTCAGCGTGCGCGCCAGCGACAGCCCGATGCCGAGGCCGCCTTCGGAGCGTGCCAGCGAATCGGCCGATTGCATGAACAGGTTGAACACCTCCGCCAGTTCCTCGGGCGGAATGCCGATGCCGTTGTCGGCCACGCGGATCGACAGCCAGCCGTCGGCGATGCGCACGCTCAGATCGATGATGCCGCCATCCGGCGTGTACTTCGACGCATTCGACAACAGATTGCCGATCACCTGCGCAACGCGGATCGGGTCGCCGCGAATCACGCAGGGTTGATGCGGTACGTCGACCCGCAGCGTGTGATGCTTGCGCTCGATGGCCGGCTGATTGGTCTCGACCGCCGTCGCGACCGCCGCGGCGATATCGACGCATTCGATGCGCAGCGCGATCTTGCCGTGCGTGATGCGCGACACGTCGAGCAGATCGTCGACCAGCCGGCTCAGATGCTCGACCTGACGGCGCGCGATCATCCGTGCGTCGCGCACTGCGTCGTCGGCTGCGTGGTATTTCGGGTCCATCAGTTCGACCGCGTTGCGGATCGGCGCGAGCGGATTGCGCAGCTCGTGCGCGAGCGTCGCGAGAAACTGGTCCTTCAGCCGGTCGGCGTCGCGCAGCGCTTCTTCCGCGCGGTGCAGCCGCAGCAGCGCGCGCACGTTCGCCACCAGTTCGGCCGGCTCGATCGGCTCGGTCAGGTAGCTGTCGGCGCCGCCGTCGAGCGCGCGCACCTTGTCGAACGATTGCACCGCGGCGGCCGAAGTTTGCAGCACCAGCGTCGAGCGCGTCTGTGGATCGCGCTTGATGCGCGAGCACACCTCGATGCCGTTGATGTCGGGCAGCTTCACGTCGAGCAACACCAGCGCGGGCCGGCGCGTGTGCACCTGGTCGAGCGCGCCCTGGCCGGTCGCCGCTTCGATTACTTCGAAGCCGGCATGCAGCAGCACGCGGGTTTTCGCATAGCGCGCGCCGTCGTTGTCGTCGACGTTCAGGATCAGCGAAGGGGGTAGGGTCATAGTGCGTCTCCGCGGGCCGCGGTCAGGTGGGCGCTGCCGGAGATTGCGCGGGTGTCGTCGGGGTTGCCATCGGGGTTGCTATCGGGGTTGCCAGCGAGGTTGCCAGGCGCGGCGCCAGCCTCGTTGGGTACATCGGGCCGCAGCGGCAGCGTCGCATAGAACGTCGAGCCGGCACCGAACGCGCTATCGACGCCAACGTAGCCGCCCAACAGCGCGGCCAGCTTGCGGCACAGCGGCAAGCCGAGGCCGGTGCCCTTCACACGCTGCTGCAGATGGCTTTGCACCTGGCCGAATTCCTCGAATATCACTTGCTGGTGTTCCTCTGCGATGCCGATACCGGTATCGGCCACCGAAAAAGTGATGTGCTCGCCGTCTTCGTCGAGCCGCGCGGAGACACGAATCTCACCACGCTCGGTAAATTTGAGCGCGTTCGAGACGAAATTACGCAGGATCTGCGTGAGCTTCGCTTCGTCGGTGTGGATCGCAGGCAAGCCGTTCGAGTCTTCGAAAATCAGCCGCACCGCCGGGTCGGTCAACAGCGGCGCGAGCATCGTACGCAACGCAGCAAACAGCGACGATGGCTTGAACGAGGTCAACATGATGTCCGTGCGGCCCGCTTCGATCTTCGCCAGATCGAGCAGGTCGTTGACGATCTCCGTCAGGTCCTCGGCCGATTTGCGGATCAGTAGCACCTGGTGTTCCTGTTCGACGCTGAGCTCGCCGTCGAGCCGGTTCAGCAGCAGGTTCGACAGCGCGCGAATCGAGCTCAGCGGCGTGCGCAGCTCGTGGCTCATGTTCGACAGGAAGCGCGATTTCATCGTGTCGGCGCGGCGCAGTTCGTCGGCGCGCTCGTCCAGTTCGGCGTATAGCGCCACCACGCCGCGGTTGGTCGCTTCGAGTTCCTGGGTCAGGCGCACCAGTTCCTCCTGGCGGTCGCGCAGTTCGGTCAGCGTGGACAGCAGTTCGCGGTTCTGCTGCTGCACTTCGTCGAACGAGCGCAGCGTCGGCGCGCCGCCGCCTGACGGCCGCAGCGGGTCCAGCATCAGTTCCCTGACGATCCGGTCGAGCCCGGCGGCAGCCAGTTCCGGCCGGTCCGCCGGCAGAAAGCGCGCCATCGACACCGTCGTGCCGGAGGCGGGCGTCGAATCGATCGTGCAGCGATCCATCAGCTGGCGGCTGCCGGCGATGCCGCGGCCCATGCCGGTCGACGAGCGGTAGGTGCCGTCGAGCACCGCCTCCAGCTCGCGGATGCCGGGCCCGCGGTCGCGTATCTCGATCAGCAGGGCCTGCGGCCGCGCGTCGCCGTCGAAGGCGAACAGCACTTCGCCGCCGTGTGCGTATTCGAATGCGTTGCGCGCAATCTCGGACACCGCGCTCGCAATGCGCGTCTGGTCGAGCGGCGAAAAGCCGAGACCGGCCGCAATGCTGCGCGCGCGGCGGCGCGCCGCGACCACGTCTTCTTCGGCATCAAGCCGGATGCGCAGTATCTGGGTTGCCATGCGTGAAATGTACTCCCTGATCCGCCTTTACCACGACCACGGTCGCGTCATCGCGCCCGCGTACGAAATCGCGATACAGCACTGCCGCGATCACCGTTGCGGGCTGGAGCTGCAGGCCCGGATAAGCCGACAGATCCCAGCGCGTGCCGATGCCGTCCGAATGCAGGATCAGCATCGCCTCGCGCGCCCATGCCACGTCGAATTCCTGGACGTCGCGCATCGTGTGGCCGACGATGCCGTTGCGCGACGTCAATTGCCAGTTGTCGCGCCGGCTCGCGCCCGCGCGGGCGGCACTCGCCGCGCCCGCGGCGCCATATGCACTGTGCGTACTGCGCGCCTTGTGCCCGCCGACCAGCGTGGGCTGCGCCACGCCCGTGAGCGCAGCTGAGATGTTGCCCACCCCGGAGAAAGTCAGCTGCGCGCGCGTGAGATCGAGCCGCGCGATCGCCACCGCCGCGCCGCGCGTCGTGCGCAGTGCGTCGTGCGCGTACTGCATCAGCTCGCCGGGCAGGCGGCCCGCGCGGCGCTGCACGGCGAGAATCGCGCCGGCCGCGGCGACATGCGCGTCGGGCCCATGGCCGAGCCCGTCGGCCAAGGTGATCGTCAAGCCATGCTGATCCGCTTCGACACCCCACGCATCGCCGCACACCTGTTCGCCGGGATACGGCACGCACACGCCGCCGATATCGGTACCCGAAGCAGGTTGTGCGGCGGCCGCGCGCGCATCGGCGACGGCCGCGCTGCCGCCCGCGCCGCGGCTCAGCACCACTGCGCGCAACACCGTGCCCAGGCGCGGCTGCGTGTAGATCGACATC
Source organism: Paraburkholderia jirisanensis (assembly GCF_054782355.1). Taxonomy (NCBI): domain Bacteria; kingdom Pseudomonadati; phylum Pseudomonadota; class Betaproteobacteria; order Burkholderiales; family Burkholderiaceae; genus Paraburkholderia; species Paraburkholderia jirisanensis. The sequence goes on from NZ_BAAGSQ010000027.1 coordinate 552,358, forward strand.
TCATCGGACAGCCGGCGAATCGCGCCCAGGCCCGTGCCGGGTGTGCCCGCCGTCGAGCGGCCATCGTCGAACGCGCGGCGCACGTCGGTGATGCCGGGGCCGCGGTCGAGCGCGATCACTTCGACGCCCGCGCAGGCCGGCTGCGCGCTAAACGACGTGCCTGGCGCACCGGCGCGGGCGCGCGACGGCAGCTCGCGCACCAGCAGCTGGCCATGCTGCGCATGCTTCAGGATGTTGGTGGTCGCTTCCGTGACGATCAGCGCAAGGCGGCCGAGGTCGGTCTCGTTGAGCGCACACTTTTGCGCAGCGTCGTTCGCGCCGCGGCGCGCAAACGCCACACCGCTCGCGTCCGCGATGTCGAACGACATATGCATCGCGCGCAGACCGCTCACCGATGTTTCCATTTCGTGATCGTCACTGTAGTGCCTTTGCCGGGTTCCGACTGGATCTCAAACTCGTCGGACAGACGCCGCGCGCCGCCCAGACCGAGGCCCAGCCCTGAGCCGCTGGTAAAACCGTCCTGCAACGCACGCTCGATATCGGCAATGCCGGCGCCCTGGTCGACGAAACTGAGCCGCAGCCCCTTGCGCGTGCCGTTGACGAGCGCAGTCAAATGCGCGTCGCCGCCGCCCCCGTAGATCAGCGTGTTGCGTGCCAGTTCGCTGGCCGCCGTGACGAACTTGGTCTGATCGACCAGCGAGAAGCCTTGCGCGACGGCCTGATCGCGCACCAGCTGCCGCAACCGGACGATTTCCTGGTCCGAGCGCAGGCCGATTTCAAATGACGATGTAACTGCGACGCCGGTTGGATCCATAGATGGGTTCCCCGGATCAGCGGCGGCGCTGCTGCTTGAGCAGCGCCATCCCGCGCTCGACGTTCAGCGCAGTGCGCACGCCGGTCAGTGTGAGACCCAGTTCGACCAGCGTGATCGCCACCGACGGCTGCATGCCGACCACCACCGTTTGCGCATCGAGCACGGTGGCCATTGCCGCGGTATTGCTGATCATCCGGCCGATAAACGAATCGACGATGTCGAGCGACGAGATGTCGATCAGCACACCCTTCGCCGAATCTTTGACGATGCGCGCGGTCAGGTCGTCTTGCAGCGCGAGCGCGAGGCGGTCGTGCATGTCCACCTGAATCGCGACGATCAGACAGTCGCCCAGGCGCAGGATTGGAATGCGGTCCATGGCAGCCGCCTCAGTTCTGAAGGCGCGCAACGTTGTCGATGCTCGAGCCGCTGCGCTGCAGCGCGATGATGAACGCATCGGCGAGAGTCGACTTGGTCGTTACGTTGGTCAGATCGACGCCCAGATGCACGATGGTCTGCGCAATCTGCGGACGGATGCCGCTGATGATGCAATCGGCGCCCATCAGCCGCGCGGCCGCCACCGTCTTCAACAGATGCTGCGCGACCAGCGTATCGACGGTCGGCACGCCGGTGATGTCGATGATCGCGATCGCCGCGCCGGTTTCGACGATCTTCTCCAGCAGGCTTTCCATCACGACCTGGGTGCGCGCCGAATCGAGCGTGCCGATCAGCGGCAGCGCGAGAATGCCTTCCCACAGTTGCACGACCGGTGTGGACAGTTCGAGCAGTTCTTCCTGCTGGCGCAGGATGATGGCTTCGCGGCTGCGCTGGAAGACTTCGGTCGTGTAGATGCCGAGCGCGTCGAGCAACATGTTGATCGACCAGCTGGCCTCGGCCAGTTCAGCTGGCTGACTGCTGAATTCTTCGCGCAGGCGCGTGTAAAGCGGCTGCTTCAGCGAAAACACGAAGGTAGCCGTTTCCGCCGGCGTGAAACCTTGCCGTGCGCGATGCGCGGAGATTTCGGCGAGAAACGCGCGCACCGGCTCCCATTCGGGGCGGTTGCCATCCAGCGTATCGACACGGGTGAAGGTGTCGACGAACACATTCAGAAAGTTACGAAACTGATCGGCCATTTCGGCTTCAGTCGTCAAGCCGCGACGCAGCGCAACAGACAGATGCTGATTCATCCACTCGGTGAGCAACGTATCGCGGTGTCGCGTCAGCACTTCGACGAGTGCAGCGCCTTTCGGTTGGTTCATGGACTCTCCGTATAAGACAATAAGTAAGTATTGCTTGATTTACTTTCGCGCAAATCGTTTGCGCGCACTGAATAGGGCAAACATTACCGAGTAATGCGGCCGCAGCGGACGAGCCCCGTCAAGCGCTTGCGTGAGCAACCAATAGTACAGGGACGGCCCGCAATTGCGGGCGAAAATGACGCCGCGGGGCGGGTGCGCACGCTGATGCTGCGTGCGTGCGAAGCGGCGTTTTGAAGGCGGCGCAGGGAAGGTGCGAAGCCGAAAGTTCAGTTATGCAGTGACCGAAACGCGTGATCAGAACGCGTGGCCGGATGCATGTCCAGCACGTGACCTGTGCAACGCAACCGATCAAGGCTCTGCGCAGATGAAACTGCTCGCGCGGTTCATGTCGCCCTTGCCGACATAACGTGGAAACAGCGGATAGCGGCACAGCGGCCGCGTGCGGCCGTTGGTCGGGCCGGCGATATCGGTGGCGACCAGCGTTTCGGGAGCGACGCCGCGCGTCACCCAGTTGTCGAGCGCGCCAAGCAGATCGACCGACGGTACGAATACCCCGCTGCCGTGCTGATAGCCGGGCACCATGTACAGACGCATGAACGAATCGACCCGCTCGCGCCCGTAGCGGCCGACCAGCGCGTCGTGATATGCGATGGTCTGATCCGGGCTGATCACTTCGTCGGCGAGGCCTTGCAGCGTAATCAGCTTGCCGCCGCGCGCGATATAGCGCGCGAGGTCCGGATTCATCGCACCGATGGTCTGCGACAGGTCGACCAGTTGCTGCTGGTAGCGGCCCGGCTGCTGCACGTCGAAGCCGAGCGCGTTGTAACTCGCGTCCTGCGCGACGAAGTAGCGCAGATAGCCGTCGCCTTGCGAAAACAGGTAGCCGTTTGCGTTGAAAGTCGGCATCGCGAGGCGCGTCGCATCGTGACCGAGGCCGAGGCCGCCGGTCAGCCGCGTGCCGGCGAAGATGTTGTAGCCTGGATAACCGCTGACGTCCCATGCGAGACGGTACGGTAGTTTCAGACCGTCGCGCAGGATCATCAGCGTCGCGACTTGCGAGTCTGTCAGACATTTGTCGTCGCGCTGCGCACGCGCAATCGTGCTGTCGAGCGTGCTGCTGGCTGCGGGGTTTGCGGTGCCGCGCGCCGCCGGCGCGCAGCGCAGCGCACCGAGCACTTCGGCTTCGCGTTTGCGGCACGCCGGCACATCGCTGACGATGCCGTCGGCCGCACCGTCGAGTTTGTCGCACACCGCCAGCGAGCGCTGGTACACGCGATCGAGCAGCGTCGGCGGCACGAAGCCGCCCGGGGTCACGTATTCCGCCTGGCCGAGCTTGATGCCGATCAGCCGCACGCCGGTGAAATTCAGCGCCGGCGAGTCGGCGATCACGCCGTCGTAGTCGTCCGGAAAACGCTGCATCACCGTGTAGCCTTCGCGGCCGCCAGTCGAACCGCCGGCGAAATAGATCTTGTCCGGCGCGCGGCCGTACGCGCGCGTGATCAGCGCAATGGCGGCGTCGCGGGTCTTTTTCAGGTGCGCATAGCCGAAGTTGATCACCGCGTCGTCGATCAACCCGAACACCGCAAGCCCGGCATTGCCGACGTGTCCGGAATCGTCACCGAAGGTTGCGTAGCCCTCGGCGAGCGGTGCATGCTCCGGCGAAAACGGCATCGTGCCGACGCCGCTGACCACCACACCGTTGTACCCGCCGCCGCCCAGTTGCAATGCGCGGCCATTCCATCGGCTCGGCAGATTCAGGTCGAAACGGATGTCCGGCGTGCCGTTTTTCACGGCCTTGATGCTGCCGGTGATCCGGCAATAGTCGCCTGCCTCGTTGCCCGATGCGCTCTCTGGAATCAGCGTCGCGGAATCGATCGTCACGCCGTTGTTGGGCAACGCGATCGTGCGCGGCGGTAACGTAAGGCCGGTCAGGGTTGAACAGCGCTGCGGCTGTGCCGCGCATAGCGGCATCAACGCGAATTGCGCGGCACACAACGCTGCTGCACAGCCCAACGCGCGCAAGATACGGCGGTGAAGCGTGCGCGCCGCCATCAAACGTCCGCTCCGCGCACCGCCGCGCGCGCCTGGCTGGCCCGGGCTTTCAGGTCGCGCCACACGCGCGCCAGCATCAGCACCGCGATGATCGCAGCCAGATCGCCGGCGAGCGCCGCCATCACATGCGCGAAACCATGCAGCGAACGGGGCGTGGCGGTATCGACGATCAGCGAAATCAGCGTGCCGCCGACGAAGCACACCAGCCCCATCTGCCCGACTGTGACGACCGCCGGCAGACGCTGCGCGAGGCGCGCCACGGCGCCGTTGCGAACGAGCCCGACTGCAAGCCAGGCAATGACAATGAAATTGATCACGCGATCGATCGACAGGTTCTGTTTCAGATATCCGGGCAACGGCTGCGTCAGGATAAACAGCCTGACCGCCGCGAAGCCGAGCACGGCGAGAAGCGCGGCGCGCATCAGCCAGCGGCCGCGCCGCGACGCGAGAAATTCGTCGCTGACCGGCCGCACACGGCACAGGATACCCAGCACGAACATCAATTGCCATGCAAACGGATTGAAAGCCCAGTCGGCCACGTCGTCGATCCGCAACAGACTTGCCAGCGGTCTCGCCAGTAACCACACCGCCACGCTCAGTGCGAGCGCGAGTGCCGCCGAGCGTTTGGCGAGCGGCACCATCAACGGCACCGTGAACGGGAACAGCACGTACATCGGCAAGACGCTCGACAGATAAGGCTGACGGCGCAGCGTCACGATATCGAAAGCAGAATGCAAGGGCGCGGCGGAAAACGCCGACCAGCCGGTCATGCCGGCCATCGACAGATTCAGATGAAGGAACGCCAGCACCGCGCCGGACAGCAAGGTCAGGAGCGCCGTCAGCAAATACGCGCGGTAAATCTCGACGCCGCGCTTGAAGAAGCGCACACGCGCTGGGGCCACGCCGCGTTTGGCGAGCACCGCATCGTAGGCCGCCGCCGACGCGTAGCCGCCGAGGCACACGAACACTTCGGCCGAGTCGCATAGCGCATACGCGTGCAGCATGAAATGCGACAGCACGCTGCCGGGGATGTGATCCAGAACGATAACGATCAGCACGATTCCGCGGAAAAAATCCACTTCGATCGAGCGTCCTCGGCGGGGTGGCATATGAATTCTCGCGGCGGCCGGTTGGGTTGCGCAGGCAGTCTGACCTGTCAGGCTAGCGCCATTCAAAATTGGTTGCATGCGGGACGATTTCTGGCTGACACGTTGAAATCTTCGCACCTGTCGTGCCTGACAACCGATGGCGAAGTTGAAGACATCCGAAAGGTACGCGGCCGGTTTCACGACACGAAGTGCGCGCTGCTGTCGCGAAGCTTGCAATGCGCTGCGTGGGTGCATCGGTGAAGGGTGCTCAAGTTCGCGTCGGCGCGCCCGTAAACGTGGGGGTTGGGTGGAGGTCGGCGCGAGGTCGATGTTCACCTCGCGACGCACACCGCGATGCAAGCGTAGACGCAACGTCCGGCACGACGTCGATGCGCAGATCGATTCGCCACGCCAGCCTCCAATGACTGAACCGGGACGCACCTCATGACCATCGTTCGACGCCTCGTGCTTACGCTCGGCGTGGCGCTTTTCGCTCTCGTGCTGGTCGGCGGCTACGGCCTTGCGCAGTTGTACGGCTCGAACCGGCGCATCGACAGCCTCGAGATGCACACGATCCCCGGGCTCAAATCGATTTCGCTGGCGCTCGACGATGTCGCCGACCTGCGCCTCAATGTGTATCGCTACGTGGTGGACGGTCTCGACGATGCGAGCCGCGCCGACATCGCCGGCCTCGTCGCGGACGCGGACAAGCGTCTCGATCAGCACATCGCCGAATACGAGACCGCTGAGGTGTCCAGTGCAGTGGCCGATCGGATGGCCGACCCGGCAGCCGCGCAACGGCTCGACGCGGACCGTGCGCGCATCGCCGCGTATCGCAGCGCGCGCGGCCAGTTCTTCGACAAGCTGCGCGCCGGCGACCGCGACGGCGCGCTGGCGATGCTGCACGACGGCGGCGCCGTGCACACCGCCGCGGTCGCGCTGGATAAAGGGCTGCACGATCACCTCGATTACGACGTCGCGCACAGCCAGGCCGTGCACGACGAAAACACCGCACAGTTCCGCATGGCGTTCGGCTTGTTGATCGCAATCGTGGTGGCCGCGTTCGTCGCGACCGGCGGCTTCGGTGTGCATCTGTACCGGTTGATCGGCGCGGGTTTGCATCGTCTGCAGGACACCTTGCAGCGGGTCAGCCGTTCGCTCGATCTGTCGCAGCAGGCGCAGGTTGCGCGGATGGACGAGATCGGCCATACCGCGCTCGCGTTGAACAGCCTGCTTGGGCGGATGGCCGAAGTGGTCGCCGAAGTGCGGCTTTCCAGCGATGCCGTGGGTATCGCGTCGAAACAGATCGCCGCCGGCAATCAGGATCTGTCGAGCCGCACCGAACAGCAGGCGGTATCGCTGCAGCAAACTGCCGCGAGCATCGCGCAACTCACCGTCACCGTGCAGCAGAACGCGGACAACGCGAAAGAGGCCAGTTCGCTTGCGCTCAGCACGTCGCAGATCTCCGACGAAGGCAGCCAGGCGGTCGAACGGATGGTCGGCACGATGAGCGAAATCGCAGCGAGCTCCGCGAAGATCGCCGAGATCACGTCGCTGATCGAAGGCATCGCGTTTCAAACCAACATCCTTGCGTTGAACGCGGCGGTCGAAGCCGCACGCGCCGGCGAACAGGGGCGCGGCTTCGCCGTGGTCGCGCAGGAGGTGCGCAATCTGGCGCAGCGTTCGTCGGCGGCGGCCAAGGAGATCAAGGAACTGATCGAGCGCTCGGTCGCAACGATTCACGCGGGCTCGAGCCAGGCACAAGAAGCGGGACGCACGACCGCGCAGGTGCAGCAGGCGATCCGCCAGGTGGTGTCGCTGGTGGGCGAGATCGCGACCGCATCGGACGAGCAGGGCCGCGGTATCGAACAGGTGAATCAGGCGGTCAGCCAGATCGACGAAGTGACGCAGCAGAACGCGTCGCTGGTCGAACAGGCCGCGGCGGCTTCCGGCTCGCTCGATGAACAGGCGACCCGGTTGAGCGGTGCGGTGGCGGTGTTTACCGTGCACGGCGGACGGCCGCGTTGAACGCTGCTGCGGCAGATGTGGCGACGCTGTCGCAGTTCACTTTTGTTAACAAAAGCGATTGAACGCTTCTGATAATTTGCACGCGTCACCAGACACGTCAGATAAATCCAATGAACAAGCACGCGCATCGGCCGACGAATGCCAGGCATCGGAAAGCGGGGATTGCCGACAAGTACGCGGCTTCGGTGAGCGGAGCTTTCAGCAGCGGTAAGACTTCAAGCAGCAAGCCGCATCGGCGCGCGACAGCGACACAGCGTGAAGTCTTTGCCGTCTCTTGCGTGGCGCTGACGATTGCCGGCACGCTGCCGCAGCAGGTGTGCGCGCAGGATTTCGTGGTGAATAGCCAGGCCGATCTGATCAATGCGATCAACGCGGCCAATGCGTCGGGCGATGCCAGCTCGACCATCGAGTTTGGCAGCAGCTTTGGAGTCAACGCTTCGCTGCCGGCGGCCACCCGGTCCGTCACGCTCGATACCCAAGGCTTCACGCTGACCGCCAACGGCCTGATATGGTCCGGGACCGTGACCATCGACGGCGCGCTGACTGGCGTCACAGGTGGCGGGAGCACCACCGGCGCCGGGTTGCAGTTGAACGGCTCGAGCGTCAGCACGTCGCTCGTCAACAATGGGCACATCACGGGCGGCGCCGCCATCGCAGGCGGAGCGGCGGGGATCGGACTGTTTCAGACCTCCGGGACGGTCGTCAATAACGGCACGATCAGCGGCGGCAATGCACTGACAGGCGGAACACCGGGCTTCGGCGTTCAGCCCTCGCGTGGCGGAACGCTGATCAATAACGGCACGATCCAGGGCGGCAATACGAATGGGACCAGCGCCTCGGGTGGTGCCGGCATCAATTTCGGCGTGCTCGGCGCGACCTTGATCAACAACGGCACGATTCGCGGCGGCTCCGATCTCTCAGGCGTCAACCCGGGGGGCGCGGCGCTCTTCGTCAGGACAGGCGCTGCGCCCATTATCAACACGGGCACGCTCGCAGGCGGAAACGACGCCGTCGCGGTAATCGGCAACGCGGCTTTCACGCTGATCAACAGCGGCACTATCCAGGCCGGCAGCGGCCAGGCCACAGCGATTCAGGCGGCGGCGAGTGGCGCGACCGCTGCGCTCACGCTCGAACTGCAGGCAGGATCGGTAATCGTCGGCAACGTGGTGGCCAATGCTGCCGCGACCGGCAACACGCTGATTCTCGGCGGCACCGCCAACGACGTGTTCGACGTTTCGTCGATCGGCCCGGCCGCGCAGTATCAGAACTTCAACAGCTTCGAGAAAACCGGCACGAGCACCTGGGCGCTGACCGGCACCGGCACCACCGCCACCGCGTGGACCATCCAGCAAGGCACGCTGCAGATCGGCAACGGCGCTGCGAGCGGCAGCATCGTCGGCAATGTTACCGATAACGCTACGCTGGCCTTCGATCGCAGCGATACCTTCGCTTTCGGCAATAGCGTGAGCGGAACCGGCGCACTGAACCAGGTCGGCACGGGCACCACGATCCTGACCGCCGCGAACAGCTTCAGCGGCGGCACCAACGTGATGGCCGGCACGCTCGCAGTCGGCGACGCGGCGCACACGGGCGCGACGCTTGGCACAGGCCTGACCACGGTCTCCGCCGGCGCTACGCTCGGCGGCTACGGCTCCGTGCCAGGCTCGGTGAACAACAGCGGCACGGTGGCGGCCGCGAATGCGTTGTCCGCGTTTGCATCGGGAAACGCAGGCACGCTGCACATCGGCGGCAATCTGGATAACGCCGGCATCGTCAAGCTGGCCGCTGCGTCCGGGCAGGCCGGCAACGTGTTGAACGTCGGCGGCAACTACACCGGCATCAACGGGCAAGTCGTGCTGAACACAGTGCTGAATCAGGGCGGCAGTGCGTCGCAAACCGATCGCCTCACGGTGAACGGCAACGCGGGCGGCAGCACGACGCTTCAGTTGAACCGCTCGGGCACGGGCGCGGCGACCGTCGGCAACGGAATTCAACTGGTGCAAGTGGGCGGCACGTCGGCGGCGAACAGCTTCCATCTGGCCGGGCCGATTCAGGCCGGCGCCTATCAATATCTGCTCTATCAAGGCGGCGCGGCCGATGCGAACGGCTGGTATCTGCGCTCGCAATTCGAGCCGGCGACGAATGGGGCGAACCCGACGGCCGGCTCGCCTGACGGTACGGCTGCAAACGCCAACGCACTCGCCGGCGCTGGCGCGGCGATCGCGTATCGTCCGGCGGTAGTCGGGTACTCGGTTACGCCGCTGCTCAATACCGATTATGGCTTCACGCTGCTCGGGCGCTTGCACGAACGGGTTGGCGATATCGCGAGTGCGGAGTCGGGGGCGACGCCATCGGCCAACCGCAACGGCGTGTGGGGGCGCATCGGCGGACAGAATCTCGATGCCGACGCCGGCGACCGCTTCTCAGCCGACGAGCGCACCTTCTTCGCCCAGTTCGGCAAAGACTGGACGCTGTCGCGCGGCACCGAAGGCGGCAGCACGCACGCGGGCGCGACGGTGAGTTTCGGCTCGACCTCCGCATCGTTCAGCGACAGCGCGCGCGGCATCACCGGGCAGCTATCGGATGCGGCGGGTACGGTCGAGACGCAGGCGCAGTCGGTCGGCGGCTACTGGACCCGGTATCTGCGCGACGGTGCCTACTTCGATGCAGTGGGGCAACTGACGCACTATCAAAACCAGTACGGCGACATCTACGGCGACGCCGCGCGCCAGCAAGGTTTCGGCGCCGGCGTGTCCGGCGAAGCCGGCAAACCTTTCGCGCTGGGCGCGAGCGGCATCGCGATCGAACCGCAGGCGCAGCTGCTGTACCAGTACGTGCATCTGAACCACTTCGACGACGGCATCTCGGAGATCGGTTCGAACACCACCAACGCGTTGCGCGGCCGCTTGGGCTTTCGCCTCTTCAAGGCTAACCTGAGCAACGACGCGAAGAACTCGACCTTGACGCCTTATCTGAGCGCGGACGTGCTGCACGACTTCTTCACGCCGGGACAGACGAGCGTCGGCGGCGCAAGCTTGCAGAACGAATTGGGCAAGACGTGGTTCGACGTCGGCGTCGGGATGACCGGCAGTTTCGGCAAACACTCGGAGCTGTATGCGAACGTGACGTACGCGCATAGCATCAGCGGCGACTATCGGCGCAACGTGTTCGGGCAGGCGGGGTACCGGTTCGGGTGGTAGCGGCTGAAGTGCGGCACGCGGGCTACCCGTGACCGGGTGACTAATGCGGCCGCGCCACCGCGGACTTGCCGGAAGAGCCGGCGCATATCGCGCGCAACGCCTTGTCGGCGTAAAACACAATCAGCGCGGCGGCGGGAATCAGCAACGCGATCGCGACGGCGATACCGCCAAAACCTGCGAGCACTTCGACAGCAAGCATCATGCGGAACTCCATCAATCGCAGCTGGGTACGCCCGTCACGCGACGATGCGGGCCTCGCCATCTATACGTTGTTTGTAACTATCGATGATGCGGGTCGCGATGCCCGCCGGCAAGTATCCGAAGCATGCGCGATATTATCCCCACGCATGCGGCCATGGTCCGTACGATAGCGTCGCTACGCTGCACCGTGTGACGTGAGGCCGTGACGCCCGTGCGCGTGGGTGGCGCGACATCCGGCCATGCGCGAAGCGCGCCGCTCACCGTGCCCGCATTTGCGGCGGCTTGCCCTGGCCAATCTGGAACGCCACAAACAACAAAGCCGGCACTCGGCCGGCTTGGTGACTTGATGACTTGGTGATGAAAGCACCGCATTGCTGCGGACATCTGGAATTCTTTGGTGGAGCGGATGAGGATCGAACTCACGACCTTCGCATTGCGAACGCGACGCTCTCCCAGCTGAGCTACCGCCCCACGGTCCGGCGATTCTAGCACAAGGCTTGCGCGTTTTGCCAACCCGCACCCGTCACTTCGAAGGCGCGCCGGCCAGCACCCAGGCGACCACCGTGCGGATATCGGCATCGCTCATCGCCGGATGCGCGGGCATCGGAATCGCGCCCCAGACACCCGCGCCGCCGTCCTTCACCTTGTGTTCGAGCAGCGTTTGCGCCTGCGCATTGCCCTTGTAACGCGCCGCCACTTGCAAGAACGAAGGCCCCACCAGTTTGCGGTCGATTGCGTGACAGCCAAGGCATGCGTTGCCCTGCGCCACCACGAGGCCGCGCGGCGCATCGGCCGCGCGCGCGGCGGGCGCCGCGGCCGCCAACACTAGCGCCCAACCCGCGACGCGCGCGATGTATGAGACACCGCGGGCCCGCTGCAACACACACTTCATCGCGTTCATTGAACGGTCTTCGGACTGCCGGGCACTACCGTCGAATTCGATACCGGCGCCGGCGCCTGCTGCTCGAGCGGCCTTGACGACACGCCCGCATCCGGAATCGCGCCGGTCGTCACATCGTCGGGCGCGGCAGCGGCGCTCGGGTCCGACGCGCTCGGCGCCGATGCCGCGGCGGCTGCGACCGCCGCCGCGTCCTGCGGACGGATGTACTGGAATACCTTGACCACCTTGGCCACGCCCGGCACCCGGCTCGCGACGTTCGCGCCGATGCCGCCTTCGTCCGGCGTCACGAGGCCCATCAGATAGACCACGCCGTTCTCGCACACCACCTTGTAGTTGTTCGCCGAGATGTTCTTTTCGGCGATCAGCGCAGTCTTCACGCGGCCTTCGAGATAGGTATCGTTGGTGCGCGACGAGAAGTCGGCCGTCGGCTGCACGCTCACTTCGTTGACGATCGTATTCACGTTGTTCAGGCTGCGCACGACGCTTTCGGCTTTCTGTTTCGAAGCCTCGTCGGGCACCTCGCCGGTCAGCAGCACGCGACGGTTGAACACCGTCACGTTCACGTGCGACGGGTCGCCCAGCGCCTGGTTGATCTGCGACAACGACTTGACCTGGATCTCGCGGTCTTCCGTCTGCGCTCCGAGGGTGCGCCGGTCGGTCGCCACCAGTGCGCTGCCGCCCGCCGCGCCGGCCACCGCCAGCACACAACCCTGCAACGTCGCGGCCAGGCCGGCCGCGAGTCCGACCACCAGCGTGGTCCTCACCAGCGTGCTCTTTACGCGGTATGCGCTCATCAACTAGCTCTCCTTGGTGGTCAATCTTCGCCCAGCAGCATCGCGTCGATGCCGTCGCACAGACAGTGAATGGTCAGCAGATGCAGTTCGCGAATGCGTGCAGTCCGCCCGGATGGCACGCAAATGTGGATGTCGAGGTCGGTCAGCGTGTCGTTCGCGCCGCCGCCGCCGTCGCCGGTCAGCGCCACCACCACCATCTCGCGCTCGTGCGCGGCTTCGATTGCTGCCAGCACGTTCACGCATTGGCCTGCCGCGCTGATCGCAAGCAACACGTCGCCGGCCTGGCCGAGCGCGCGGATCTGTTTCGCGAAGATCTGCTCGAATGCGTCTTCGCTGGCGAGCGCGGTGAGTACCGCTGAATCGGTAGTGAGCGCCACGGCGGGCAGCGCGGGACGCTCGCGCTCGAAGCAGCCGATCAACCCGGCGGCGAAGTACTGCGCCTGGGTCGCCGCGCCACCGTTGCCGCACGTCAGAATGCGGTTGCCGTTGGCAAGCGCGCCGAACATCGTGTCGACTGCCGCGGCAATGGGCAGCGACAGGTTTTCCATGGCTTCGATGGTCACTTCTGCGCTGTCGCGGAAGTGCTGTTGAATGCGTTCGACTGACATCGACTCTCTATCTTGTACTGCGCGTTGTACGGCACGTGGCGGGTTGCGTTGTGTTGCGTGTTACGTGTTGCGTGCGCTGCGTGCCGGGCTTGCCGTGAGGTTTGCTGCAGCGGCGACGCACGATGCGCAATGCCCGCTGCGCGACCGCAAGTTTAACTTACTCGCAACGCGATATCGCGCTTCAGATGTCGTCCGCGCGAAACGCATCGCGCAGCCAGACCAGCCGGCCCGCTTCGAAAGCGACCACATCGAAACGGCAACGCGGCGCTTCGTCGGCATGCGTGGCCAGATAAAACTGCGCCGCGCGCACGAGGCGCTGCCGCTTCTGTCTGCCGACGCTCGCCAGCGCGCCGCCGTAGCGCGCGCGTGCTCGCGCGCGCACTTCGACGAACACCAGCGCGCCGTCCGGATCGCGCATCACCAGATCGATCTCGCCGCCGCGGCACACGACGTTGCGCGCGACGAAGCGCAGCCGCTGCCGTTGCAGGAAACCGAGCGCGTGTGCTTCGAACTTCGCGCCGATGCTTCGTTTCGACTCTGCCCGGGCAGATACGTTTCCGCGTGAGGATGGTGAAGGTGTCGGTTGCGACGAAGGTGCAGTGTGCGGCGAAGGTGACGTAGGCGGTGAGGACGCCGTGCCTCGCGAACGTGCCGTGCTCCGCGAGGACGTCGTGCCTGATGACGGCGCGGTGCGCGGCGAACGCGCCGTACGTGGCGACGGCGTCGCCTGCGCCCCCGGCGACAACGTGACTGTACCGCGCTCGGCGACGGATTCGCCCGCCGCCTTGCCGTCCGACACCTGGTGGCACAATGTCGGCCTTGCTCCGTCCGTCTGCGTCTTCCGTCTCATGACTCCTCTCTCCGAACTCGCGCAGCAGCAGGACTACCCGCCCGGCGCGCTGTACCTGGTTGCGACGCCGATCGGCAACCTCGCCGACATCACACTGCGCGCGTTGCACGTGCTCGGGCTTGTCGACCGCATCGCCGCCGAAGACACCCGCAACAGCGGCCAGCTGCTCGCGCGCTACGGCATCTCGAAGCCGCTCGTCGCCGTGCACCAGCACAACGAGCGCGCCGCGGCCGAGCGCATCGTCGAGCAGTTGCAGGCGGGCGAGCGCATCGCGTACGTGTCCGATGCGGGCACGCCGGGCATTTCAGACCCGGGCGCCAAGCTTGTCGACGCGGTGCGCGGCGCCGGCCTGCCGGTGATTCCGCTGCCGGGGGCGAGCGCGCTCGCCACCGCGGTGAGCGCCGCTGGCGACTGGGTCGCGACCTTCTCGTTTCTCGGCTTTCTGCCGACGAAATCGAAGCAGCGTGCAGCCGCGCTGCAACAGCTGGCCGGCCACACGCATGCGCTGGTGTTCTACGAAGCGCCGCACCGGATTGTCGAAACCGTTGCCGCACTGGCCGACGCGTTCGGCGGCGAACGGCGCCTGCTGATTGCACGCGAGTTGACGAAGTTACATGAAGCGCTGCACTGCGGCACCCTGGCCGAAGGGCCAGCGTGGCTCGCCGCCGATCCGAACCGGCAACGCGGCGAATTTGTGCTGGTGGTGGAAGGCGCAAGCGCGCAGCCGGCCGGCGAGCAGGATCACGATGCGTTGCTGCATACGCTGCTGGAAGAACTGTCGGTGAGTAGCGCGGCGAAGCTCGCGGCGACGCTGACCGGCGCGTCGCGCAACGTGTTGTACGCGCGCGCGCTGCAGCTGAAGAAAGACTGAGAAGTAAGAGCGGGAACCCGGCGCGCACAGAGGCGCAGGCGGCAATGGCCGCATCAAACCGGGAAAGCGTGCGCCGCGACCCGCCGCGCCCCGGCACGCACACAAGTTAAAACACAAGAAAACGGAAGGACCGCCAGCGGCCCTTCGTCAACAACAAGCCTGCCGCACCAAAGGCGCGCTTGTCAGGCTAAACAACAAACGACATACGGCCAAGGCAGCCAGGCGCTATCAGAGCGCAATCGAACTACTTTTCAACGTTCGGGCCACCATTCGCCGCCAGCATTTCAGCCTGTTCGGCCTTCGCTTCACGCTGGCTCAAACCTGCGATCTGCACCCGCGCCGTGCCCACGTGCTGCAGATGCAGAACGCCCGCGGCCGCATACGAAAGGTCGATCACCCGGCCGCGCGCGTACGGGCCACGGTCATTGATCTTCACGACGACCGAGTCGTTGGTTTCAGGGTTCGTCACGCGCACGTACGAGCCGAGCGGCAGCGTACGGTGCGCGGCGGTCAGCGCATTCATATTGAAGCGCTCGCCATTCGCGGTGCGGCGGCCATGAAACAGCTTGCCGTACCACGACGCGCGACCCGTCTGACGAAAGTTCTTCACATCGGGACCGTCATCGCTCAACACTTGCGCGTCGGCGAGTTTGCCCTTCGGCTGGGCTTCCGGCGCCGGCGTGTTACTGGCCGAGCCGTAAGCTTGCGGTGCGGTTGCGTCCTGCGCGGCCTTCGTGCTCAGCGCCGATGTGCTGGCCTGGTTCGAAGCGCTCGGCGGCATCGCGCAGCCGGTTAGCACCAAAAAGGCAAAAAAAGCCCCTATACGTCGGGTTTGCCGAGTTTCCATAAGACTAACGATGTTACAAATGCGGGCCACACCACGCGATGGCTGCGTGTTGCATGTGACCCGGACGGCAAGGCGCAGCCATACGCCGCGCATGGAGGCGCAGAGCGGTTGAGCCCGTACGCGGCATGACATGCCGCTACCGCACGGTTAGTTTTCACGTCGGGCGCAAACTGTCCCCGCAGTTTTTGGCCAGACCCCACTCGCCGCCATCAAATGTGAAATGCCACGCAAGGTGACTCACATTTTTGCGCCCGCAAAGCAGCGCTCAGGGATGGCGGCGTAGGCCCCATCCAGCGTTACGGCAGCAAGGCCGTGACAGACGCGTGGCGTCTGGCTGGACAAGACGTGTGCACCGAATTTCGATGCTGGATTTGCCGTCGGACAGCACGGCACTTACTTGAAGGCAACCTGCATTCCCGTTTCAAACGATCATATGAGTTTTGCTCTACGACCTGCCTGAAACCCGGAATTTGTTGACCGGTGAATGTGCGGCTTTCCGCACACGATTCGCCATTATACCCAATTTCGAAAACTGGGTAGCCGGCAGCTCACCGTCCTCGAACAATCTTTACAGTTGCCGTAAGAATCACTGTGGTGACGCGCTGTCCCGGGGCTTTCTCTAGCCTGTTTTGCGCTGACGGCGGCGCCCGCCCCGCGCCGGTACAATCGATGTTTTCCAGCCGCACAGGCCGCCATGAAAGTCACTTTGATCCCTGTCACGCCGTTTCGGCAGAACAGCTCGCTGCTCGTCTGCGAAGCGACGCAGCGTGCCGCGATCGTCGACCCCGGCGGCGATCTCGAGATCATCCAGCGCGAGGTCGAACGCTTAGGCGTCCGCGTCGAGAAGATCCTGCTCACGCATGGGCACGTCGATCACTGCGCCGGCGCGAAGGCACTCGCCGCGCACTATGGCGTGGCGATCGAAGGCCCGCATCCGGACGAGCGCTTCTGGCTCGACAAGCTGCCGGAGCAAAGCGTGCGCTTCGGCTTTCCCGCTGCCGAATCGTTCGAACCGGAGCGCTGGCTGCACGATGGCGACACCGTGCAGTTCGGCAACGAGACGCTCGACGTATTTCACTGCCCCGGACATACGCCGGGCCACGTGGTGTTTTTCAGCCGCACGCATCGTCTTGCGCTGGTCGGCGACGTGCTGTTCGCCGGCTCGATCGGCCGCACCGATTTCCCGCGCGGCAATCACGACGATCTGATTGGCTCGATCCGCAGCAAGCTCTGGCCGCTTGGCGACGACGTCACGTTCGTCCCCGGCCACGGGCCCACCTCGACCTTCGGCGACGAGCGTCGCACCAATCCTTATGTTGCAGATGGAGTCGGCGCATGAACGGTGAAATCTACGTCAGCACCGACGTCGAAGCGGACGGGCCGATTCCCGGGCCACATTCGATGCTGAGCTTCGCCTCCGCAGCGTTCACCGAAGACAAGCAGCTGATCAGCACCTTCTCCGCGAACCTCGAGCTGCTCGATGGCGCCGCGGCCCACCCGGTGCAGGAAGCGTGGTGGAAGACCCAGCCGGACGCCTGGGCGGCATGCCGCAAGGACCTGCGCAAGCCGGCCGAGGCATTGGTCGCGTACGTGGAGTGGGTCGAGGCGCTGCCCGGCAAACCGGTGTTCGTCGCGATGCCGGCGGGCTTCGATTTCACCTTCATGTTCTGGTACATGATGCGTTTCACCGGGCGCTGTCCGTTCTCGTGGTCGGCGCTCGACATCAAGACGCTCGCCTTTGCGATGACCGGCCTGCCTTATCGCAAATGCATCAAGCCGCGTCTGCCGAAACACTGGTTCGACGACCTGCCGCACACCCACGTGGCACTCGACGACGCCATCGAGCAAGGCGCGCTCTTTTGCAACATGCTGGCGGAATTGCGCTCGGGGGGCCTGAACGCGGCGCGGATCGGCGCGGATGGGGACGATGCAGCACAAAACGCCGCCGACAAACCCGCAAATTAGGCGATCTGTCTCGCAAAAGGGTGTTTCGATTGCGTTTCGTTTTCGCGACCTCTACCATTATGGGTACGGCGACGCCAACGGAGGCCGCAGTTGACACTCGATACGTTCTCTCAGAAGATCCTGCGCCTTTTGCAACTGGATGCCCGCCGCTCGGTGCAGGAAATCTCCGATCAGGTCGGCCTGTCCAGCACGCCATGTTGGCGCCGCATCAAGGATATGGAGCAGTCGGGCATCATCCAGCGCTACACCGCGCTGCTCGACCGTGAAAAGCTGGGGCTGCATGTCTGCGCGCTCGCGCATATCCATCTGACGCGCCATACCGAGGGCGGTGTCGAGCAATTCGAACGCGAAATCGCCACCTGCCCGGAGGTGACCGAGTGCTATAGCACGACGGGCGAGTCCGACTACATCTTGAAAATCGTCGCGCCGGATATCAAGGCGTATGACACCTTCCTGCACGACCGCATTTTCAAGATTCCAGCCGTCGCGCAGGTGCGCACCAGCGTCGTGCTGCGCGAGATCAAATTCGATACGCAATTGCCGCTTTGAGGCGGTTTTAACTCGGCCGTCGCGCGGGCGCCGCTCAGAGGCGTCCGCTCAATCCGCACTCGCGCGCCGCGTCGCAGCCGCGGCGGCCTCGCGTGCCGCCAGGTCCACAGTGCGCTGCACGCTCAAGCTGCGCGCCCCCACCTTGCGTTTCAGCCCGTCGACATCGACGCGCGCAAAGCGCTGCGCGTCCTCTTCCTGCGCGAGAGCAGGTGCGGGCGGCAGCGTCACTTCCACGTCGAGCCCGGAACTCAGGTAATGCAGATGCACCTCGGCTGCCTTCAGCCCCTGCTGCGCGAGTGCTGCGTCGATTTCGGCCACCACCCGCTCGCGCGGCGGCAAGCCGACCGGCGGCCCGATTTCGTCCTCATTTTCCGGATCGACGTGAATCAGCGCGTCGAGCACGCGGTGATCGGTCAGCACGCGGGCACGCGCCGATTCGGCAATATAGTGGCCCTCCGAAACCGAGATCAGCGGATCGACCAGGATATGTGCGTCGACCAGCGCGAGATCGCCCATCTTGCGCGTGCGCAGCTGATGCACGTCGCGCACGCCGGGCGTCGACAGCAGCAACGCGCGCACGTCGGCGGCAGCGGGCTCGTCGAGTGCGCGATCCGACAAATCTTGTAGCGCATCCCAGCCGAACACCCAGCCCATACGCGCGACCATAAAACCGACGATCGCCGCGGCGATCGGATCGAGCAGGCGCATGCCGAACAGACTGCCGACGATACCGAGCGCCACCACCAGCGAAGACGCCGCATCCGAGCGCGCGTGCCATGCATTGGCAATCAGCAGCGCGGAGCGCACGCGCTGCGCTTCGCGCAGCATGTAGCGAAATAGCCCTTCTTTCGACACCAGCACCACCAGCGCAACGGCCAATGCGCTGATATGGACGGCGGGGATATCGTGCAGATTGGTCAGGCGCGTGGCGGCGCGCCACAACATGCCGATGCCGACGGCAATCAGCAATGCGCCGAGAAAAAGCGAAGCAACGGTTTCGTAGCGGCTGTGACCGTAATTGTGATCGGCATCCGGCAGCGCGCCGCTGTGGCGATTAGCCACCAGCACGACGAAATCGGATATCAAATCGGCGAGCGAATGAAGTCCGTCCGCCACCAGCGCCTGCGAATGCGCGACCACGCCGACAGCGATTTGCGCTGCCATCAGCACCGTATTCAGCGCAATGCTGACGAATGTGGTTTTGCGCGCGACCTGGTGTTTTTCGGCCGATTGCGCTGCGGCCATGCTGGAAGGCATATGAATGGCACCATGTTGAAGCCTTTCATTCTACCCGGCATACGCTTAAACGTCAGATTAGCCGGCAGGAAACTGCTTGTGAATCATGCGCTTATCCGGAAATGTCACGAAACCAGTCTGCGCCCGTCACAATCACGGTGGTTTCGCGGTAACTATGCCTCGTGATGCGCATTGCACGCGCGACCAGTGCAGGTTCAATTTGTCGCATTGATCGCCATATTGCGCACAAAAACAAAAACCGCGTCCTACCTGCGACGCGGTTTTGTAAGACATCGATCGGCCCGATAGGCCGATCCAAGCGCTTACTTCTGATTCTGAATGAGAAACTTCTCACGATCCTGGCCAGCAATCCAGCGCGGCGGCTTGCCGCGGCCCGACCACGTGTTGCCACTATCCGGGTCGCGATATTTCGGTGCAACACCGGTGCGTGCACGACCGACTTTCGGATGCTTTACACGGCCGCCACCCAACTCAGCAAGCGTAATGCCGTAGTCGGCCATTTTCTGCTTGATTTCGTTCAGTACTTCCGCGTATTCGCGTTCCTTCGCTTCTTCGATCTGCTTTTCCAGCTTCTCTCGCTGAGCGAGAAGTTCCTTGTAGGAAGACATAGGTTCCCTTTGTCGTTCAATAAATGGACCCCGGTCTGATGCCGATTTAGTCCTTTGCAGGTGATCATGCCTCGGAATTTGCAGGCGAGATTAACACAAAATATAAACGCGCGAATAGGTGCGAGCCCAAATTAATTAATTGCCGTTTCTTAAACTTTCACTGGAGTGTCGAAAGGTCGGTGCGGACCGTTCGGATCGGATTCGTATTTTGCCGAAAAGTGGCGTAATCAATGAATGGATTCTGATTCGACTCTCGAAATATGAAACGGATGCCTCAATTCGGCCTGGAAACTTTTCATTTCATGAAAACTTTTGAGCAAAATTGAAGTTGGTTAAGCATTCGGCAGTCAAGTCGCGACACGGCCGGAAAGACAGGCTTCCAGTGCAGCGAATAGGGCATGCGGGTCGACCATCGGCGCGCTGAACGGCTGCCTGATGCGAATCCCGCTCACGCGTAAATCGGCGCCGTAGCGGTCGACGCCGAGTAGTTCGACCTGCGGCAGGCGTCGTGCATCGCGCTCGAAACCGTCGACCAGCGCGGCTTCTTCGTCGGGCGCAAGCGGCTCGAGCGGATCGAGATCGCCGGCTTCGATCCAGCCCATCGAGCCGAATCCGCCTATATAACGCATGCGATCCGGGCTCAGGGTCCAGAACGAGAAGTCGCCCAGTGCGAGATAACGCTCTGCATCCGGGTGGTAGCGCAGGTAGCGGCGCACCAGCGGCGGCGCCGCTTCCACCGGCTCGAAGCGGCCCAGCAGCGTGACCCGCTGCGCATTGAGCACGTCGCCGTCAGGCGCGTCGACCACCAGGAAACCCGCGCGCGGATCGTCCTGCAGATTGCGCGTGTGCTCGGCAAGGCGGCTCACAAGGATGGTCGGCCGGTGCCGCGCGTCGGGCGCGAACGGCAGGATCGATGGGTATGGAAAACCTTGCGGCGCACGGGAGTGGGTAGCAAGCGTGCCGGCGGTGGCCCGGTGTAGCAGGTGCAGCAAAGCGTCGGCAGGAAGTTTCAAGTGCGCATCCTCGAGCGGTCGGTCGACAGGGCGGGTGAAGCGTGGCGTGATGCTTCGCCGCGGGCTCCGCGCGCGAACCCGGTACAAGCCCAGATGCAAGCCCAGGCAGGCGCAGGAACGCGCACGCGGCTGAAGTAGATATTAGTCGAGCGATGCTTCAGCGCGGTGCAGCCCGCTTCGCTAAAATCTCAAGTTCGCTTTCAACGCGCTTTCCCCCTCCCTTCCCAACGAGACTGCCTGTGTCCGACCGCCCGCCCGACGTCGCCGCGCTCCCCGCCGCCCACCGAGACCTGTCGGTTGCAGCACGCAACCGCGCCCGCTACGCGACGATGGCACTGTTCTTCATCGCCGGCATGATGTACGGCTCGTGGGGTATCCATGTGCCGACCGTGCGCGATCGCTTCGAGCTGAATCCCGCGCTGCTGTCAATCGCGTTGCTGGCGGTAGCGGGCGGCTCGATTCTGGCGATGACCGCCAATGGCGCGTGGATCGCGCGCGTCGGCACACGCCGCGCGTGTTTTGCCGGCGGCATGACGATGGCCGTCTGCGCGGCGCTGATTCTGGTCGTGCCGGCTTACTGGATGCTGCTCGTTGTGCTGGCGACGTTCGGCGCCGGCCTCGCGACCCTCGACGTCGCGATGAACGCCGAGGCGAGCGCGGTCGAACAGGCGCTCGGGCGGCCGATCATGTCGGCACTGCACGGCATGTTCAGCATCGGCGGGATGGGTGGCGCGGCGATCGGCGGCACGCTGCTCGCACATGGCATGACGCCCGTGATGCATCTGCTGCTCGCCGCGCTGGTCAGCGCCGCGGTGCTGATCGTCGCGTGTCCGGCCGTGCTGCCGCACGTGCCGCACGCCGACCATCCGGATGCGCACACGCCACGCGCGAGCCGCTGGCGTTCGCCGGCGCTGTGGGCGCTGGGCATCATCGCACTGATCGCGCTGATCGCTGAAGGCGCGATGTACGACTGGGCAACCGTCTATATGCGCGACGTGGTGCGCGCAACGCCCGCGGTCTCGAGTGCCGCGTATGCGGCGTTTTCCGGCGGCATGGCCGCGGCGCGCTTCGCCGGCGACGCGGTGCGCGCCCGTTTCGGTGCGCCGCAACTGGTAATGGCGAGCGCGTCGCTCGCCTGCGTGGGCATGATCGGCGCACTGCTGCTGCCGCACACGATTACCGCGATGACCGGCTTCACGATGATGGGCCTCGGCCTCGCGAACATGATGCCGGTGCTGTTCGCAGCCGCCGCGCGGGTGAAAGGCATTCACGCGGCCGAAGGGCTCGCGCACGTCGCCGGGCTCGCGTACTTCGGCTTGCTGCTCGGGCCGGTGATCATCGGCGGCGTGGCGCAGTTGACCACCTTGCCGATCGGGCTTTCGGTGGTCGCGCTATGCGCCGCGGTAACCGCGATTGCCGGACCGAAAGTGCTGAAGCGGCTCGGCATCTGAATCCCGCCGCGCCATGCAAAAACGCGCCCAATAAAAAAGCACGCGAGTCGAAAACCCGCGTGCTTCAGATGCGCTATTCGCGCTAGCCGACGGCGGGACGAACCCGCCATCCGCCGTTGTTCTGCTCTTACATCTTGACGACGTCGAGCAGCGTCTTCTTACCGGCCTTGTAGTTGTACAGCGAGATCACGCCGTGCTTCAGGTCGCCCTTCGAGTCAAACGTGGTTTGACCGATCACGCCCTTGTAGTCGGTGTTCGGCATCGCTGCGAGGATCTTTGCCGGATCCGTCGAGTTAGCACGCTTCATTGCGTCGGCAATGATGTACACCGCGTCATACGTGAACGGTGCGTAGATCTGGATCGGCTGGCCGAAGCGCTTTTCGTACTTCGCTTCGAACGCCTTGCCGCCTTCCATCTTTTCGAGCGCCATACCGGCTTCCGAGCAGACGATATTGTCGGTCGCGTCGCCTGCCAGATCGGCCAGCTTGTCGGTACACACGCCGTCGCCTGCCAGCACCTTCGCGCGCAGGCCGAGCTGCTTGGCCTGCTTGGCGAACGGGCCGCCGGTGGCGTCCATGCCGCCGTACATGATCGCGTCCGGGTTTTCACCCTTGATCTTGGTCAGAATCGCGCGGAAGTCGACGGCCTTGTCGTTGGTCGCATCATGCGACAGCACCTTCAGGCCGAGCGTCTTGGCGGTCTTCTCGAATTCGTTGGCGAGACCCTGGCCGTAGGCGGTCGAGTCGTCGACGATCGCGACGCTCTTCACCTTCATGCCCTTGGCTGCGTAGTTCGCCAGTGCCGGGCCTTGCTGCGCATCGGTCGCGACGACGCGGAAGGTCGTCTTGAAGCCTTGCTGCGTGTAGGCCGGGTTGGTGGACGACGGCGAGATCTGCACGATGCCTGCATCGCTGTAGATCTTCGAAGCCGGGATCGAAGTACCGGAGTTCAAGTGGCCAACCACTGCAACGACCTTGTCGTCGACCAGTTTCTGCGCAACCTGCGTAGCGGTACGCGGGTCGGCTGCGTCGTCTTGCGCGTCGAGTTGCAGCGTAACCTTCTGACCGTTGATCGTCAGGCCCTTCGCGTTGATTTCCTCAACTGCGAGGCGCGCGCCATTTTCGTTGTCTTTACCCAGGTGAGCAATGCCGCCCGTCAGCGGAGCAACGTGGCCGATCTTGACGACCTCGTCAGCCACCGCACCCGTTGCCAACGTCGCAAACAGCATGGCCGCAGCGCTAATCGGCAACAGCTTTTGAATCTTGATGTTCATGTAAGTCTCCAGTTTCGGTCCCAAAAACAACGTAATCGCCCTTGTGCCCCGCGTCCTTCACGTGTCGCTCAAATCCCGTGGACGACTGCGCCGGATGCATCGTTATGCACTTGGCAAGTACCGGAACCAGTCCGTTTGTGGCGGGCGGCCCCTTCGTACCAGCGCGCAAGTGTAGGCCATCAAATTAATTTGTGGGGTTTTTTTGAGTAAGTGGGATCACTACCAATAGCGTTTATCCCACACTCCCATCGAGACCCTTGCGTAGTGGTCGGAAAATGCGATTGAGAGCGGGGGTTTCTGCTTAGTCGCACAGTTCATATATGAGACTTTTCTAAAGCCGGCACTTCAAGTCGCCGTTAATATTACCCCCCAAGGTCAGTGTCGCCGGCGACAAAGTCCAGCGGCGATCGATATCCATCGACATCGCGCAAGCTTGATCGTTTCAGCCCGCTTTCGGCGGCCGCCGCGTGTGACGAAACCATGTCGGGCGCCCGGCCGGCTTGCGCTGCATTGCCTCTGGTTTGATGGCAAACTGGCGCCCCCTTCAGCCCCACCCCGTTGCAAAGGAGAATGAACGTGAGCGTGACTTCCCGTTGGATCGACATCCCCGCCGGCGGCGCCGACAGTTTCGGCGCCTATCTGGCGCTGCCGAAAGCCGGCAAAGGTCCGGCCGTCATCATCATTCAGGAAATTTTCGGCGTGAACGGCCATATCCGCTCAGTGGCCGATCAATATGCGCAAGATGGTTATGTCGCGATCGCGCCGGATGTGTTCTGGCGCACGCAGCCGCGCGTCGAACTGGGCTATGCGGGCGCCGATCGCGACAAGGCGATCGAAATCCTGCAGAAAACCAACGTCGACCTCGCCGTTGCGGACATCGGCGCGACCGCTGCCGCGCTGCGCGCAATGCCCGAAGTGACCGGCAAGGTTGCGGCGATCGGCTACTGCTTCGGCGGCCGTTTGGCTTATCTGGCAGCCGCGCAAGGTTCGCTCGATGCGGCAGTCGCTTACTACGGCGGCGGCATCCAGAACCAGCTCGAACTCGCCGACAAGATCAAGGTGCCGATGCAGTTCCACTATGGCGAACTCGATGCGCACATCACGGTAGCCGATGTCGGCGAAGTCAAGGCGCGCTTTGCCGGCCGCGACAATGCCGAACTGTTCCTGTATCCGAATGCCGATCACGGCTTCAACTGCAGCGACCGCGCGAGCTATAACCAGCATTCCTCCGCACTTGCGCACGGCCGCACACTGACGTTCCTCGGCGAACGCCTGTAAATTGCGCGGATGAGCCCGGCGCCGGTAACGGTGCCGGGCATCAGGTTCCGCTGAGGTTCCACTCAGGTTCCATCAAACCGCTGTCGTCGTTTGCCTGCTCGGGAGGCGCCCTAGCCGTGCTACCGGATTATCTTGCCCACGACGCCATCGGCCTCGCCGAACTGGTGAAGAAGCGCGAAGTCAGCGCGCGCGAACTGCTCGAAGTGGCGATTGCGCGCGCCGAAGCCACCAATCCCGCGATCAACGCGATCGTACTGAAAGACTATGACGCCGCCCGGCGCCGCGCCGCGCGCGAGCGCAACGGCGACGGCAGCGCCGAACAGCTCGGCGACGGCCCACTCGCTGGCGTGCCGTATCTGATCAAAGACCTTGGCGTGTCGGTGGCCGGCTTGCGGATGTCGATGGGCAGCCGCCATTTCCGCCACTACGTGCCCACCGTCGACGCACCGCTGGTCACGCTCACGCGCGCGGCGGGCCTCAATATATTCGGCAAGACGAGCACGCCGGAAATCGGCCAGATGCCTTATACGGAGCCCGAACTGTTTGGCCCGTGCCGCAACCCGTGGAGCCTCGACCATACGCCCGGCGGTTCGAGCGGCGGCGCGGCGGCCGCGGTGGCGGCCGGCATCGTGCCGCTTGCACACGCGTCGGACGGCGGCGGCTCGATCCGCATTCCGGCCTCGTGTTGCGGACTGTTCGGGCTCAAGCCGTCGCGCGGCCGGCAGCCGCCAAACGGCGAACCGTTGCCGGGCGACTTCGGCGTCGACCACGCGATCTCGCGCAGCGTGCGTGACAGCGCGTTGCTGCTCGATCTGACTTCCGGCAACGCCGGCCTGGCGCCCGGTGCACCCGGTACTTTTCTCGGCGCGCTAGCCGAACCGCACGGCAAACCGCTGCATATCGCGTACGTGACCGAGCCGATGCTCGCGCCGCTGCTGTCCGCCGACGCGCGCGCCGCACTCGACGACGCCGCGCAGCTCGCACAGTCGCTCGGACATCATGTCGAACCGGTGACACTCGGCATCGATTTCGACGTGGTGCGCCACGCGTTTCTGACGATCTGGTCGGTCGGCGCGGAAGAAATCGTGTTCAACGCGCAACGCGTCAGCGGCCGCAAACCCGAGCGCCGCGACTTCGAAGTGGCGAGCTGGACCATGGCGCACATCGGCCGCAAGTTCGGCGACCGGCTACTGCCCGACGCGCTGGAGGAACAACGCCGGGTTACCGCGAAACTGACCGATCTGCTGAACCGCTTCGACGTGATCTTGTGCGCGACGCTCGCGTCGGCGCCGATCAAGATTGGCGAGATGCAGCCCACCGCGTCCGAGCGCCTGCAAATGCGCGCGGTGACGATGTTGCGCGTCGAAGTGCTGATGAAGAAACTGCTTTCGGAAGTGGCCGACAAGGCCTTCGCGTGGGCCGGCTGCACCGAGCTGTTCAATCTGAGCGGACAGCCGGCGATGTCGGTGCCGCTTTACTGGAACGCACGCGGCTTGCCGATCGGCGTGCAGTTCGCAACCCGTCATGGCGGCGAAGCGACCTTGCTGCGGCTTGCTGCTCAGCTCGAGGCGGCGCGGCCGTGGTTCGACCGCCGGCCACCGTTGATTCCGGCGCGTCGCTAGAGCTAGACAACTGGGTCAGCAACTGAGCGCGAAAAAATGCCACCGGTGTAGGTGTATCGGATAGGACCTATCCGGTTTGCGGCGCGCATGCAGGCAGCGCGCGTTGCACAACGCCCTACAGCCCTACAGCCCAGCATTGCCCCTTTTCACGCCGCCTTGCGCCGCGCGTCGAGATCCGCGTGACGCTGCCCCGGCACGCACGCGATCGCGACGATCGACAGCGCGAGCCCGGCCATCACGTAGTAAGTCGGCGCGAGCGGCGAGCCGGTCGTCTTGATCAGCCACGTCACGACGAACTGGCCAAAGCCACCGAACAGCATCACCGCGATGTTGTACGCAAGCGAGAGGCCAATCGAGCGTACGTTGGCGGGAAACAGCTCGGCCATCAACGCGCCGAACGGACCGTAGTAGCCGGACAGCGTGACCGACAAGGTTGCCTGCACAACGATCAGCCTCGACACGCTCGGCGCGCTTTCAAGCCAGACGAACAGCGGATAGATCAGCGCCAGCGTGCACACCAGCGACCACAGCGACAAGCCCTTGCGCCCGATCCGGTCCGACCATGCGCCGGCGATCGGCGACAGCACCGTCAGAAGCAGATTGCCGACGATCACCGCATAGAACGATTCGCCATAGGGCAGCTTCAGCTGCTTGACCGCGAAGGTCGGCAGATAGCTGATCAACACATAGATCGTCACCGTCAACGCGATGACGGCGCCCAGCCCGCAGACGATATCGCGCGAGTGATGCCTGAACACTTCGCCGAGCGTCGCACGGCGCGCATGGTGCTTCGCGTGCAGAAACGCTTCTGAATCGGCCAGATTGCGGCGGATATAGAAGCCGATCGGGCCGATCAGCAAGCCGAGCAAAAACGGCACACGCCAGCCCCACGACTTCAGCGCGTCAGGCGACAAGCCGCGCGTCACGAGCGCCCCGACGATCGCGCCAAGCAGCAGCGCGGCCGCCTGGCTCGACATCTGCCAGCTGCCGTAGAAACCGCGCTTCGAAAAAGGCGCGGCTTCGATCAGCAGCGCGGTCGAACTGCCGAACTCACCGCCGGCGGAAAAGCCCTGCACCAGACGCCCGACCACGATCAGCAACGGCGCGCCAATACCGATCGCCGAATAAGGCGGCGCGAACGCGAGCACCGCGATGCCGAGCGTCATCAGGCCGATCACCAGCGAAAGCGCGGCCTTGCGTCCGGCGCGATCCGCATACAGGCCAAGCACGATGCCGCCGACTGGCCGCATCACAAAGGCGACGCCGAAACTCGCGGTAGCGAGAAGAACCGATGAATAGTCGCTGCTGGTGGGAAAGAACAGCTCCGCGATCACCACCGTCATAAAGCCGAACACGGTGAAGTCGTACCACTCGAGCGCATTGCCGATGACGGCCGCCGTCACCGCCCGGGCGTTGAGCGTTCTGAATGCGGGTGCCATTGTTTTCTCCGGCACGGCGGAGTGCAGCTCCGCGTGCAGTGCGTTGCAAGCGTGTTGTTGTGCAGTTTGATTGCGGCAAGCCAGCGGGTTTTGCGAAGTGTAAAGAGCGCTTCATGCGTTATCAAGCAAAAAGCGCCTGCCGCGTGGTGAGCGGCAGACGCTTTTCGATTTGCGGATACATCGTGTGCGCCGCGTTGCACGAGCGCTGTAGCGCCATGCATTCATGCTGCTATTCAGATGGCATAGAGAGCGCCGGGCGACGGGATAAACCGGCCGGTGTCAGGCCTTCTTGTTGTACGCGCTGCACCAGCCTTTGCCGTTGACCTGCTTGCCGGCAAACATCGGACATACGGCATACGCATCGGTCGGCTTGCCCTGGTAGAAGCTGCAGTTGCTGCACTGTTCACCGGCTACATATTTGGCGAACTTGGCCTTGTCGACCTTGGTTGCATCTTCCTTGTAGCCGAGCGCCTGCGCCGTGGGATCGGACTCGGACACCTTGGGTGCATCGGCGAATGCTTCGCGCGTCAGCGCAAGCGCCGACGCAGCGCCAAGACTCGTGATCAAAAACGTACGACGGGAAGTACTCATGGGGGCGAATCTCCATTTGTATTGTGGTGACGCGCTGTTCTGTCGACAGCGGCCCCCAAGGATAGCAATGAAGCCGGCGCACTGGCGTGCCGGATCGCAACCATAAGGGATTTGCAAGGCACGGCGCAGCGGGCGCATGGAATCGGCGCTGCGACACAGCGTCGCAGCGCCGGATCTCGCGTTGCCGACATGCAGCCTGCGCAGAGCGCGCGGGCTTGGGGTCCCGCCCGCCGCTTGACAGGGCGGGCGCGGCTATCAGCGGCTGAGTGCGGCTACGCGCGCCCCGCCAGTTCACATACGCGCACCGCGATCGCCAGCGATGCGGTCAGTCCCGGCGACTCGATCCCGAACAGATTGACGAGCCCACGCACGCCATGCGCTGCTGCGCCCTGAATCAGAAAGTCGGCGGCCGCTTCGCCGGGGCCCGACAGCTTCGGCCGGATACCGGCGTAGGCGGGCTGCAGCGCCCGATCCGGTAACGCCGGCCAGTACGCACGAATCGCTGCATAGAACGAGTCAGCGCGGCGCGGATCGACGTCGTAGCCGATCGCGTCGACCCATTCGACGTCGGGACCGAAACGCGCCTGGCCACCGAGATCGATGGTCAGATGCACACCGAGGCCGGCCTCGTTCGGCATCGGATAGATCAGCCGGCTAAACGGCGCGCGCCCCGACATGCTGAAGTAATTGCCACGCGCGAGATAAAGCGGCGGCACATAACGCGGATCGAGCCCGCGAATCTTGCGCGCCAGCGCGTTGGCGTAGAGGCCCGCGCTGTTGATCACGCACGCCGCGCCGATGGTGGTCGGCGCGGCGCCGCCGACCTTGACGACGAAGCGCCCATTCGATGCTTCGATCGATTCGACCGGCGAATGAAACGCGAACATCGCGCCATCGCGTTGTGCATCGCCTTGCAGCGCGAGCATCAGCTGATGACTGTCGACGATGCCGGTTTGCGGCGAGAACACCGCGTCGACGCATTCGAGCGCGGGCTCGAGCGCCTGCGCTTCCGCGCCGCTGATCCGGATCAGATCGAGCACGCCGTTTTCCTTGCCGCGCGCGAGGATGCTTTCGAGTTGCGGAGTCTGATTGCGCGCCGTTGCGACCAGCAGCTTGCCGCAACGCTGATGCGGCACGCCGCGCGCCGCGCAGTATTCGTACAACAGTTCGCGGCCGCGCACGCAGAGCGCGGCTTTTTGCGAGCCGCGCGGATAGTAGATCCCCGCGTGAATCACTTCGCTATTGCGTGAGCTGGTGCCCACGCCGATTGCTTCGGCGGCTTCGAGCACGATCACCTCGCGCCCGCGTGCCGCCAGTGCGCGCGCCACGGCCAGCCCCACGACGCCCGCGCCCACCACTACACATTCGATTTGATCCATGTCCGTTGGCGCGGCTTCAAACGCCGCGCTCTGCCTCGTCCATACAGTGAAGATGAAGATAACGCGCGCCCGGCCGAACTCAAACCATCGACGGTTCGCCGCCGCACGCAATCACATGCGCACCGCAAAATTGTACGACGCCTAAGAGACGCAAATAAGAGACGCAAATGCCCGCAGCCGGATGCGGCGGCGGGCATCGCAATGTGCATCGCATGATCGCGACGAAGGAGTGTACGCCGTCGACGGACAAACTGTGTGACGCGGCAGACGATTCGCGCGCTTTGCGCGGCACGAATGCGACAGGAATGGCGCGTGCGGCACTCAATCGATGGGTGATGAAGCGCGCGCGGGTGCGTCGCGAGCTGCGTTGAAGCGCTCGATCGGCACGGTATAGCCGCCGGTCGAAAATTGCTCGGGATACGGCGGCTGGTTCGGATTCGTACTGAGTTCGCCGCCGGGTTCACGCGCGGCAGCAAGTTCAGCTTTTACCTGCGCGCGTGTTTTCGGGAAGGAGTCGTTTGCGGCAATCGTTTGCGCAGGTGTGACGCTGTCGGTGGCAGCGAAAGCGGATGCGGGG
The DNA here is from genome assembly GCF_054782355.1 of Paraburkholderia jirisanensis. Classification (NCBI taxonomy): domain Bacteria; kingdom Pseudomonadati; phylum Pseudomonadota; class Betaproteobacteria; order Burkholderiales; family Burkholderiaceae; genus Paraburkholderia; species Paraburkholderia jirisanensis. The sequence continues at coordinate 582,870 of NZ_BAAGSQ010000027.1, forward strand.
GCTGTGGCGAGAATCAGCCATGCGGCGAACGGGAAAAGCTTCATGGCGCCTCCGTAAGCGTGTCGCGTGCGGGTCGCACGGATGCGTTGCGGCAACCCGTGCGTTGCGTCGACGCAGTTTAGTTAGCACCTATCGTCAATTCCCGTTAATAAGAAAAGTTTAATGTTAGCGACCGGACACTCAAGTTCGGTTTGCTGTCGGTCGCTTCGCGGCCATCCGCTAAAAGCCGATCGGCTTGCGCCGCGCGTTCTGGTCGAGCTTGAGGTCGGACGCGGTGATCTCGTCGCGGCCGCCGATCCGCGCCGCACCGAAGCCGTTCAGGATCACGCGCCGCATCTCGCGCGGCGACGCACGCTGCAGCGTCTCGAGTGCCGCGTCGCCCAGGTGCGCCGGAAAACGCAAACCCCAGCCGTGCGCCGAGCGGATCTCATCGTAGATCGCCTGCGCGATGCGCCGCGCGCCGTCGCGATCGGGCGCGGGAATCTCGTACACGTTCATCCGGTTCAGGATCGGCTCGGGAATCGCGTGCGCATCGTTGGCCGTCGCGATCCAGATCACGTGGCCCGCGTTGATCGGTATCTCGGCGAATTCGTCGATGAAGGTCTGCGCGGTATCGTGCTCGAGCAGCGCGTACAGCGCGCCGAGCGGATCGTATTGCGAATCGCCGCTTGCCTTGTCGATTTCGTCGACGGCAATCACCGGGTTCGCGTAGCTGCCGTGCACCAGCGCATCGAACACCTTGCCGGGCTTCGCGTTCTTCCATTGCGAAGACGCGCCCGACAGGATCCACCCCGCGGTCAGCGCACCCATCGCGACGTAGTGATACGACGTGCCGAGCAGGCGCGCCAGCTGCTTCGCAAAGTGCGTCTTGCCGATGCCCGGGTCGCCGAGCAGCAGGATCGGCATCAGTTCGAGGCGGTCTTCGGTTTCGAGGCACAGCGCGACCTGTTTGCGCACATCGTCGAGCGGCTCGGCGAAATTCGGCAGTGTGCCGATCAGATCGTCGATCGACGGCATCCGGTTCGGCTTCACGCAAAAGCGCAGATTGCCGGTCTTCAGCATCTTTTCGTAGGTTGCGCGCAGCGCTTCGTTGGCGCCGTCGCCGAGATCGTTCAGCGCAGTCTCCACCTGTTCGAGCTCGTACACCTTGCTGAAAGACGCTACCGCGATCTGTTGTTTGATCATCGCTGTTGTCATCGCTCACCCCGTTGTTGACGTCCTGCTCGTTGTCGGTGCGGCGCAGGCGCACAGGTCGCGCCGCTGATTCAGTGTAACCATGTGCAACCGCCATGCAAGCCAGCAGCGGCGCGGGTCTGCTGCTAATAAGTGCTTGTGTTGCGGGGTTTGCGCCACAATCTGCAAGACCGGGTGACTGAACCCGGCCTGCCGACGAGGGTCAGAAAAAGGTTTTCGCTTCAGGCGTAAGATGGTCGGCTATCGCAGACCGGCCTGCCGCAATGACTTAACGGAGACCCTGTTCATGTGGAAGACCAGCTTTGTCGCTCTGGTCGCGTGCATGCCCCTTGTCGCGCCGGCGCAGCAGCGCACGGCGCAACCCGTCGTGCAATGGCAGTTGCAGGTGATGCGCGACGGCCAGCAGATCGACACGTTCGAAGGCACGACCACGGTCGGCCAGGCACGCACCGACACGCATCATCATGTCGTACAGAACAACGTCGGCTGCAAAGACCAGCCAGCCGGCAGCATCGACCTGCAGCGCACCTTGACGGTGTCGCCGACCCAGGCGGACGCGAACGGCGTGACGCTCGCCATCGACGCGCAGGAAACGCTCGAAGAGCCAGGCCCACAGAAAACGGGGCAAGGCTGCAAGCTGCCGCCGCAGCCGCGTCAGATCGCGGCCAACCATCCGGGCCTTGCGGTGCCGCCCAATCAGTGGACCAGCTGGCAAATCGTCGACAAGGATCCGAACCTCGTCTATCGCGTACGCGCAAGCGTCGCCGCGAACCCGTGACAACCGTGACTCCGTGACTTCATCGAACAACGTGGATAACGCGGCATGCGAAACCCCGAAGAACTGATACGCGAAACCGCGCAGCACAACGACTTCATCGCAGTGAGCTGGAATCTGCACAAGGGGCGCTCGCCGCTCGGCTTTCAGGCCTGGCAGGCGATGCAGCGCTGGGTCGAGTCGACTCACGCCGACGCCTATTTCCTGCAGGAAGCGATGGCGCGCCGGATGCCGGCGCCGGTGCTGTCGCGCACGTTCGGCGCGCCGCTCACCGAGCCCGCCGACGACATCTGGCATTGCCAGGCGACTGAAATTGCGCAAGCGCTCGAGTTGCAGATCGCGCTCGGGCCGAATGTATTCAAGCCGTCGTGGCGGCATGGCAATGCGATTTTGTCGCCGCATCCGCTCGATCTCGGTGGGCGTTGGGATATTTCCGCGCACCGCTTCGAGCGGCGCGGGCTGCTGGTCGCGCGAGCGACCTTCGGCGGCGAGGCGGTCACGCTGCTGTGCGCGCATCTTGCGTTGACGCGCTCTGCGCGTTTGCGGCAGATGCACTGGATTGCGCACTGGATCGCGAAGGAGGCACCGGATGGCCCGTTGGTGCTGGCGGGCGACTTCAACGATTGGCGCAACGACTCGGTGCCGCTGTTCGGCGAACATGGGCTGTTCGAAGTCGCGACGCTGCTGGGCGAACCGGGGCGCACGTTTCCGGCTTTTTCGCCGGCGCTTGCGCTCGACAAGATGTTCGTGCGCGGCATGAAGCCGATCGAGTGGATCACGCCGGCGCAAGAAACGGCGTGGCTGTCGGATCACTTGCCGTATATCGCGCGCTTGCGTATCGAGTGACGCGCGGCGTAAGTGGCGGCGCTCAGGCTCGCCCGCGTGCCGGCACGTGGTCTCGCGAGTAAGTCGCTGCGCTGCACGGTGACTCATTGCGAGTGCGCCGTCCGCGATACGCGGATGCCCGTCGCAAGCGCGCCGGCGCGGGCTGCGCGGATGCCAGTCATGAACACGCGCGCCGCGCGGTAAGATCGCGGTTCTTTCCTCTGCCCACGCGAAACACCCCTAATCGCATGCACGCATACCACTACCTGCCGACCCTGCTGCAGATCGCCTTCGTCTATCTGCTCGCGGCGATGATTCCCGGTCCGAACTTCTTCATGATCACGCAGTTGTCGCTGGCCGGCCGCCGCAAGCTCGGCGCAGCGTCCGCGCTCGGCGTCGGCACTGCATCGACGATCTGGGCCGCGCTGGCGATGCTCGGCTTCGCCACCGTGCTGCAGAAGATCGATTGGCTGTACAGCGGCATCCGGATTGCCGGCGCGTTGTATCTGTTGTGGTTCGGCATCAAGCTGCTGCGCTCAAGTGCGCAGCGCGACGGCGCAGTGCCGGCCGTGAGCGCGCCGCCTCCGGCGGACGGCGTCGACACTAGCGCCGATCAGGCCGGCTCGCACTTGCGCGCGTGGCGCTCCGGGCTCGTCACGTGTCTGACCAATCCCAAATCGTGTGCGTACTGGACCAGCGTGTTCGCGACGATGATGCCGGCGCACGCGCCGCTATGGTTCTGCGGCGCGGTGCTCGCGATGATCGCGATGCTGTCGGTCGGCTGGTACAGCAGCGTCGCGTTGATGTTCGCCAATGAGCGCACGCAGCGCAGTTACCGCAAGCTGCGCCGTCCGATCGATGCGGCATGTGGCGCGGTCTTCGTCGGGCTGGGTGCGAAGCTTATCGCGGAGCGCTGAAGCGGGCCGGCGCACCGCACGCCAGGTTCCAGCTTCGCAAGCAGGGTCAATGGCGCGCCGCGCGGCGCCTTTCCGGTATGATCGCCCCACCTGTCGTCCTTGCTGGCGCCGGGTTGCCGGGCGCCGAGAGCACACGAAGCCCGAAGCGTCAGCGAGAGCCGCCACGCGCCGCCAGCCGCTGCACGATCCGGCTGCTTCGCATTCACCGCCGTGGCCCAGGTCGCGGCACTCGCCGCACCTGCGTGTCGCGGTGCGGCGCAGTGCCGTTATTGCACCGCGCGGCGGCTTTGTACGTGCTTCGAGCGTTGCTTTGAGCATCTTTATCAGCGCAGTCAAGCCAGCCATCGGCCGGCTATCAAGCGGCCGTCACCTCGCCAGAAGCGCTCACGCGATGATCCGCCAAGATCGGCGACGATGGCCGCCGTTACCGCCAGGCGGCCCGCAAAGCCGTAACGCGGTAAAATAGCGGACTACGCAGCATTTGCCCGCGTCTTGGCCTACTCAGGCCGGCGCATCGACTTGCCGTGCCGGTCGGTCATTTTTACCCGGCCATCTTTGTATTCGCACCATCCAAGAAGCCATGAGCAACCTGAATCCACAAACCGTTCTGAGCGTCCACCACTGGACCGATACGCTTTTCAGTTTCACCTGCACGCGCGATGCGTCGTTCCGCTTCGAAAACGGCCAGTTCACGATGGTCGGCCTCGAAGTCGACGGCAAACCGCTGATCCGCGCCTACAGCATGGCGAGTGCGAACTACGAAGAGAACCTCGAATTTCTCAGCATCAAGGTGCAGGACGGCCCGCTGACGTCGCGGCTGCAGCATCTGAAGGTCGGCGATCAGGTACTCATCGGCAAGAAGCCCACCGGCACGCTGATGGCCGACAACCTGCTGCCCGGCAAGACGCTGTGGCTGCTGTCCACCGGCACGGGCCTCGCGCCGTTCATGTCGATCATCAAGGATCCGGACGTGTACGACCGCTACGACAAGGTCGTGCTGACGCACACCTGCCGCTTCGTCGACGAACTCGCGTACAAGGAATACATCACCGATCACCTGCCGGCGCACGAGCACATCGGCGAGCTGATCCGCGACAAGCTGGTGTACTACCCGACGGTCACGCGCGAAGCCTTCCAGAACCGCGGCCGCATCACCGAGCTGATCGAAACCGAAAAGCTGTTCGCCGATCTCGACCTGCCGGGCTTCTCGCTGGAAAACGACCGTGTGATGCTGTGCGGCAGCCCGCACATGCTGCGCGACACGCGCGAACTGCTCGACGGGCTGGGCTTCAAGGAAGGCAGCAACAACCAGCCGGGCCACTATGTGATCGAAAAGGCCTTCGTCGGCTGAGCCTCGTTGACGGCAGCGCGCACTGAGCGCGTCGCTTAGCTGCAAAAAAACAACAAGGGCCGGAACTTTTGTTCCGGTCTTTTTTTTCGCGTGTCGCAAAGCAGGTGCGGATCGGCGCGAAGTCTGGCTGGCGCGGGAAAAATTCTCGGACGGCCTTATCCAGTAACACTTCGCGCTTACAGTTACAAATTGACACAGCGAACCGTACGGCGCCTGTAGGCATTTTTCCTACATAGAACCGACCAGCAAAGATTACCCAATGCATGAGAATCGCATGCCAGGTCTATGTCTATCAGCATTTTTTTCTGTTTTTGAGATATCATCGCGGCGCTACACCTAGTGCGCGCCGGCTGCCATACGCGGCGCCGACTTGTTACCGAATGTAAATTTCGTTACGCCACGATATAGCGAATGTCCGTCACGGCACCGTCCGCGGCGGACACGTCTGGAAGCGGAGTTCGCATGCGTTTTTCCGACTACGTGCCGCTTCGGCACAGCCGGTTCACCGTTTCATCTGCGATTTGACAGCCTGCATGGATACGTCGATGGTCGTCCCGATCGGCGCACATGCGCCGCTCTACGTCGCCGGCGAGGACGTCAGTACGCCTGCCTCGCGCGGCGTCGCCGCCGCTTCCGTGCCGAATCATGCCGCGCCGCGCCTGCCGGTGGCGGCAAGTGCGCCCGTCTGCAACAACACAAGCCCCAACACCCCGACTGAGCACGAAGCCGAGATCGCGCGCCTGCATGCACGCGTGCGCGAACTCGCCGCACAAGTGGTCGATGCGCATGAAGCCGTGCGCCGCCAGCTCGCTCAAGAGCTGCATGACAGCGCCGGCGCCGAACTGACCGCTTCTCGCTTCGCGCTCGCAAACGTTGCCACCTGGCTGCCGGCCGACGCCGCGCCGCAGTGCGCGAGCGCGCTGGCCCTTGCGCAGCGGTCGTTTGACGCCGCCAGCGAGGCGACCCGCAGCGCCATCGACGATCTGCACGCGCCGCCGCTCGAGCACGGCATCGTCCATGCACTGACGCGATGGATCGACAGTTTCGCTGCGCGCACCGGGTTGCGCACCAGTTTCGTCTGCAGCGCCGACGCGCGCCTGCCCCAGTTGCCTGCCGATGCGGCACTGGCGGTGTTTCGCGTCGCGCAGGAAGCCCTGAACAACGTTGCCAAGCACGCGCGCGCACGCGCCGCCGACGTGCGCATCGAAGCGACGCCCGCGCACCTCGTGCTGAGCGTCACTGACGACGGCATCGGCCTGCGGCGCCGCACCGGCAAGCAGACGACGCACCGCTTCGGCGTGTCCGGCATGTGCGCCCGCTGCGAAGCCTACGACGGCACGCTGAGCCTGACCGCGGCGCCGCGGCACGACGGTACACGCGTCACGCGCGGCACCACAGTGCACGCACAGTTCGCGTGGCATGCGCTGGTTCCCGCCGCCGCGCGCCCCAGCCGCCGACGCACCGCCCTTCGTTCGTGAGCCCATTGCGATGAACCTGCGCATCCTCCTTGCCGAAGATCACGCCGTGGTACGCCAGGGCGTTCGCCAGTTGCTGCTCGACCGCGGCGTCGCAAGCGACGTCGCCGAGGCACAGACCGGCGCCGAGGCGCTGACCGAAGCGGTCAAGCACGCGTACGACGTGGTTCTGCTCGACATCTCGCTGCCCGACCTGAACGGCGTCGAAGTGCTGAAGCGTCTGAAGCGCAAAGTGCCGCGCGTGCCGGTGCTGATGTTTTCGATGTACCGCGAAGACCAGTACGCAGTGCGCGCGCTGAAAGCCGGCGCAGCGGGCTACCTGTCGAAGACGGTCGATGCCGCGCAGATGATCGCCGCGATCCAGCAGGTCGCGGCTGGCCGCAAATACGTGAGCCCGGCGATGGCCGAGGCGCTGGCCGACTACGTGTCGTTCGACGGCGAGCAGATGCCGCACGAGAAGCTGTCCGACCGCGAATACCAGACGCTGTGCATGCTCGCATCCGGCAAGCGGCTGACCGATATCGCGAATGCGCTATCGCTGTCGGTAAAGACGGTCAGCGTGTACCGCACACGGCTGCTCGAGAAAATGAAGCTGCGCAACAACGCGGAGCTCACCTTCTACGTGATGTCGAACCGGCTCGTCGATCTGAATCCGGCGATGACCGCCTGATCGGCCCTGGCTGTCCAGGCTGGCCGCGCTGATCGGCTCCGCTCAACCTGTTCAAGCGGTTTGCCCCCTGCCGACGCGCCTGCCACCGGCGCCGTCCGCACTGCCGGAACCGTGCGCGGCAGGCCAGACATGACGCCCGCTCGCGCCATCTCAAATTTGGCGACGGCCGATCCTTCAGCAACCCAAAAGATCCCGGCGCCGATCCGCTAAAATTGAGGGTTTCACGGCATCCGGCGCGCCCCACGCGCCTTTACGAGACCCACCGCCAATGTCCGTTTTCCGCAAGAAGAACGTCGAACACATGCTGGCCGGCGCGCGCAACGCCGGCCTGAAGAAAGCGCTCGGCGCACTCGACCTGACCTTCCTCGGCGTCGGCGCCATCATCGGCACCGGCATTTTCGTGTTGACCGGCACCGGCGCCGTGCAAGCCGGCCCGGCGCTGATGATTGCCTTCGTGTTCGCGGCGATCGCCTGCGGCTTCGCCGCGCTCGCCTACGCCGAGTTCGCATCGACCATCCCGGTCGCAGGCTCGATCTACACCTACTCGTACGCAACGTTAGGCGAACTCGCCGCGTGGATCATCGGCTGGGACCTGATGCTCGAATACGGGCTCGCCACGTCGGCGGTCTCGGTCGGCTGGTCCGGCTATCTGCAGTCGCTGCTGTCGGGTTTCGGCATCTCGCTGCCGGTCATCCTCAGCGCGGCGCCCGGCGCATTGCCCGGCCACACCACGCTGTTCAACCTGCCGGCGTTCCTCGTGATGATGGCGATCACCACGCTGCTGTCGGTCGGCGTGCGCGAGTCGACCCGCATCAATAATGTGATGGTTGCGATCAAGGTGATCGTCGTGCTGCTGGTGATCGCCGTCGGCGTATTTCACGTGAAGCCGGCCAACTGGCATCCGTTCATGCCGAACGGCTGGTCCGGCGTATTCGGCGCGGCAGCCGTGATGTTCTTTGCGTTCATCGGTTTCGATTCGGTATCGTCGGCGGCGGAAGAGGTGAAGAATCCGAAGCGCGACCTGCCGATCGGCATCATTGCGTCGCTCGCGGTGTGCGCGGTGCTGTACGTGGTGGTGGCCGCCGTCGTGACCGGCATCGTGCCGTCCGCGCAGTTCGCGAACATTTCGCACCCGGTGTCGTATGCGTTGCAGGTCGCGGGCCAGACGTGGGTGGCCGGCTTCATCGACCTGGGCGCCGTGCTCGGCATGCTGACCGTGATTCTCGTGATGGCCTACGGCCAGACCCGCGTGATCTTCGCGATGTCACGCGACGGCCTGCTGCCTGCCGCGCTGTCGCGCGTGCACCCACGCTTTGCCACGCCGTTTCTGACCACCTGGCTGTGCGGGCTGTTCTTCGGTCTGATCGGCGCGCTGGTGCCGCTCAATGTGCTTGCCGAACTGATCAACATCGGCACGCTTGCGGCCTTTTCGATGGTGTCGATTGCCGTACTGATCCTGCGCCGTACGCATCCCGAACTGCCGCGCGCCTTCCGTTGCCCCGGCGTGCCGGTCGTGCCGGTGCTCGCGGTCGCGTCGTGCGTGTTCCTGATGGTGAACCTCGCCGCGATCACGTGGATCGCGTTTATCGTGTGGCTCGCGATCGGCATGCTGATCTACTTCGGCTACGCGCGCCGCCATTCGAAGCTCGCGCACGGCGCAACGCCTCACTGAACCCGGCCAGCGGCAGTCCGCGGATGCAGGCGACAGTCTGTTTGCCGGAAGCGCAAAGCCTGAAGCCACAAGCGCGCCGCAGCCGCTTGTGGCGATATACCCATCTGCAGAGCGCGCCGCCGCGCCGCACCTCTCGCGGCCCAGCGCGGCTTCCTTACTAACCCACTCCAGGCAGTTCAAACAGCACGGCCGCCACACGCGAGCGCGCCGTCTTTTGTCGTGCTCGCCGTCGGCAAATGCGGCCTGCGGATATGCCCAGCGATACGCCACGCATCGAACGCCGCGCCCCGCGACGATTTCCCCCGATAGCCGCCCCCGCCGATTTGTGCTTTACTTTTCGCTCACCAAATACAAACAGCACCAACCGAACCGGACCCTCAGCAGGCAGGCGGAAGGTAGTGAATGTGGGCCCGCACCGGTCTCGATCCCCACCCAGGAGACAGTTCATGGCGATCAGCATCAGTCTGACGGTGAACGGCGCGCCCGTTACCGCGAACGTCGAGTCCAACACGCTACTTGTTCAGTTTTTGCGCGATCAGCTGCGGCTGACCGGCACGCATATCGGCTGCGATACAGCTCAATGCGGCGCCTGCACGATTCATCTGAACGGGCGCGCGATCAAGTCGTGCAACATCCTCGCCGTGCAGGCGGAAGGCGCAACGCTCACGACAATTGAAGGCTTGTCGCAGAACGGCCAGCTGCATCCGATGCAGGCCGCCTTTCGCGAGTGCCATGGGCTGCAGTGCGGGTTCTGCACACCGGGCATGGTGATGAGTGCAACCGCACTGGTCGCGACGCAGCCTGATTTGAGCGAGGCCGACGTGCGCGCCCAGCTCGACGGCAACCTGTGCCGCTGTACCGGGTATCACAACATCGTCAAGGCGATCGTGCAGGGCGCTGCCGCCATGCAACCGGAAGTCGCCGCCGCTGCCAAAGCCGCTTGAGGAGCCGACGATGAACGCACCCGAAACCCATCGCATGATTGGCGCCTCCGTCAAACGCAAGGAAGACGCGCGTTTTCTCACCGGCGCCGGCCAATACACCGACGACGTGGTCCTGCCGCAGCAAAGCTATGCGGTGTTCCTGCGCTCGCCGCATGCGCACGCGCGCATCAACAGCATCGATACGACCGCGGCCAGACAGGCGCCGGGCGTGATCGCGATCTTCACCGGCGCGGATATGGCGGCGGACAACGTCGGCGGGCTGCCGTGCGGCTGGCTGATTCACAGCGTCGACGGCAAGCCGATGCACGAGCCCGCACATCCTGTGATCGCGCACACCAAGGTGCGCCATGTCGGCGACCAGGTCGCGCTGGTGATCGCCGAATCGGTCAGCGCTGCCAAAGACGCGCTGGAGCTGATCGAAGTCGATTACGACGTGCTGTCGGCCACGGTCGATACCGCGCACGCGGCCGATCCGGGCCAGCCGGCCGTGCACGACGACGTGCCGGACAACACCTGCTACACGTGGGGCCACGGCGACAAGGCCGCCACCGACGCAGCCTTTGCCAAGGCCGCGCACGTCACGACGCTCGACATCGTCAACAACCGCCTCGTGCCGAACGCGATCGAACCGCGGGCGGTGAACACGGCCTGGTCGCCCGCCGACGACAGCTACACGGTGTATGTGTCGAACCAGAACCCGCACGTCGAACGGCTGCTGATGGCCGCCTTCGTGCTCGCGCTGCCCGAATCGAAGGTGCGGGTGATCGCGCCTGACGTCGGCGGCGGCTTCGGTTCGAAGATCTTTCTGTACGCGGAAGACGTCGCGGTGACATGGGCGTCAAAAAAGGTGCGCCGCCCGGTGAAGTGGACCGCTGAGCGATCCGAAGCATTTCTGTCCGATGCGCACGGCCGCGATCACGTGACGAAGGCTGAGCTCGCCATCGACGGCAACGGCAAGTTCCTTGCGATGCGCGTGCACACGATCGCCAACATGGGCGCGTATCTGTCGACCTTCGCGTCGAGCGTGCCGACGATCCTTTATGCGACGCTGCTGGCCGGCCAGTACGCGACGCCTGCTATCTATGCCGAAGTGAAAGCGGTGTTCACCAACACCGTGCCGGTCGATGCCTATCGCGGCGCGGGTCGGCCTGAGGCGACCTACGTAGTGGAGCGGCTCGTCGAAACCGCGGCGCGCGAGCTGAACCTGGCGCCCGCCGAATTGCGGCGCCGCAACTTCATCCGCTCGTTCCCGTACGCGACGCCGGTCGGACTCACCTACGACACCGGCGACTACGACACGATCCTCGATCGCGCGATGGTACTGGCCGACGTCGACGGCTTCGCCGCCCGCCGGCAAGCGTCCGAGCAGAACGGCAAGCGCCGCGGCCTCGGCTACTCGTGCTACATCGAAGCGTGCGGCCTCGCGCCATCGAACGTCGCGGGCGCACTCGGCGCGCGCGCGGGCCTGTTCGAAGCGGGCGAGATCCGCGTGCATCCGACCGGCTCGGTCACCGTGTTCACCGGTTCGCACAGCCACGGCCAGGGGCACGAGACGACCTTCGCGCAGGTGGTGGCGGACCGGCTCGGCGTTGCGCTCGAAAACATCGACATCGTGCACGGCGACACCGGCCGCATTCCGTTCGGCATGGGCACCTACGGCTCGCGTTCGATAGCGGTCGGCGGCTCGGCGATCATGAAGGCGCTCGACAAGATCGAGGCGAAAGCGAAGAAGATCGCCGCGCATCTGCTCGAAGCATCGGCCGACGATATCGAGTTCAAGGACGGCATCTTCCGCGTAGCCGGCACGGACCGCACGAAGGCGTTCGCCGACGTATCGCTGGCTGCCTACGTGCCGCACAACTACCCGCTCGACAAGCTCGAGCCCGGTCTCGACGAAAGCGCGTTCTACGATCCGACCAACTTCACGTATCCGGCCGGCGCGTATATCTGCGAGATCGAAGTCGATACCGACACCGGCGAGGCGCGCATCCAGCGCTTCACCGCCGTCGACGATTTCGGCAACGTGATCAATCCGATGATCGTCGAAGGCCAGGTGCACGGCGGCCTCGGCCAGGGCATCGGTCAGGCGATGCTCGAGCGCTGCGTGTACGACAACGAAAGCGGCCAGCTGCTGTCCGGTTCGTATATGGACTACGCGATGCCGCACGCGTCGGATCTGCCGGACTTCACGGTGGAAACGGCCAAGGGCACGCCGTGTACGCACAATCCGCTCGGCGTGAAGGGCTGCGGCGAGGCAGGCGCGATCGGCTCGCCGCCGGCGGTGATCAATGCGCTGATCGACGCGCTCGCGCCGCTCGGCGTGACCGATCTGCAGATGCCGGCCACGCCGCACCGCATCTGGTCCGCGCTGGAAGCCGCGCGCACCGCTAAACAACCCTGAGCCGAGGAGCCGACATGTACACCTTCGAATATCAACGTGCAGCCGACCCGAAAGCCGCGGTAACGGCGCTCGCAGCGGACGCCGATGCCAAATATCTGGCCGGCGGCCAAAGCCTGTTGCCGACCATGCGCCTGCGCCTCGCGCAGCCGAGCCAGCTGATCGACGTGACGCGCATCGCGGCGTTGAAGGAAATCCGCGCAGACGCAAAGATGGTTTCGATCGGCGCCGCGGTATGCCATGCGGACGTCGCGAGCCACGCGGACGTGCGCCGCCTGCTGCCCGGCCTCGCCGAGCTCGCCGCGCATATCGGCGACCGTCAGGTGCGCTCGCTCGGCACGCTCGGCGGCTCGCTCGCCAACGACGACCCGGCGGCATGCTATCCGGCCGCAGTGCTCGGCCTTGACGCAACGGTGGTGACCGACCGCCGGCGCATCTCCGCCGGGGACTTTTTCGTCGGCATGTACGAGACCGCGCTCGCCGCGGACGAACTGATCGTCTCGGTCGAGTTCCCGCTGGTCGAACGGGCCGCTTATGAGAAGTTCAGGAATCCGGCCTCTCACTTCGCGCTGGTCGGCGTGTTCGTCGCGAAGCAGGCCGGCGGCAGCGTGCGCGTGGCGGTAACCGGTGCGGCGCCTTCGGTATTTCGCGTGCCGGAACTCGAAAAGGCGTTGTCGGCGGACTTTTCGCCGGCCGCGGCGCGCGCGGTGACGGTGTCGGCGCAAGGTCTCAACACGGACCTGCACGCAAGCGCAGAATATCGTGCACACCTGATTCCGATCATCGCCGCACGCGCGGTCGAGCGGGCCAACGGCTAGGCGATCGATTACGCGTTGCCGTCGCGCAGTGCATGGCCCGGCGCGTCCGGGCCGTGCAGCACTGCGTGAACGCGGCCTGCGCGCTTTCCGTTCGAGACCATCATGTCCATCGCCATGCCGCCCGCCTCCATCGACGACACTCTCGCGCAACTCGGCGCACAAAGCTACTTTGCGAGCCGCGAACTCGCGACCGCGCTGTTCCTCGCGCTGCGCATGGAGCGGCCGCTGTTCGTCGAAGGCGAACCGGGCGTCGGCAAGACCGAGCTGGCGAAGGCGGCGGCGGGCATGCTCGGCACGTCGATGTTGCGGCTGCAGTGCTACGAGGGCCTCGACACCGCGAGCGCGCTTTACGAATGGGACTACCCGCGGCAAATCATGGCGCTGCGCGTGGCCGAAGCGGCCGGCGAGCGGCCGGACAGCCACACGCTGTACCGCAGCGAATTCCTGCTGAAGCGGCCGCTGCTGCAGGCACTGCTGCCCGACGAGCAGCACCCGGGCGCGCGCCGCGTGCTGCTGATCGACGAAATCGATCGCGCCGACGAACCGTTCGAGGCGTTTCTGCTGGAGCTGCTGTCCGACTTCCAGGTGTCGATCCCCGAGTACGGTACCGTGCGAGCCGACCAGCGGCCGCTCGTGGTGATGACGTCGAACCGCACGCGCGAAGTGCACGACGCGTTGAAACGGCGCTGCCTGTACCAGTGGATCGGCTACCCAGACCGCGAGCGCGAGCTGGCGATCGTCGCGGCGCGCGCGCCCGAAACCAGCGCTGAGCTGCAGCGGCGCGCGGTCGATTTCGTGCATCGGCTACGCAGCATGGATCTGTTCAAGGCGCCGGGCATCGCGGAAACGATCGACTGGTGCCGCGCGCTCGCTGCGTTGAGCGTGACGGAACTGGATCCGCAATCGGTGCAGGACACGCTTGGGGTGCTGCTGAAGTATCAGGACGATCTTGCTCAACTCAACACTGAGCAGATCGAACAGTGCCTGACGACCACGGAGCCACGCGCGTGACGACCGGACCTGGGCGCGACGACCGGCTGGACATTGTGCGTGGCGCGCAGGGCGGGGCGTTGGGTGTGTCTGGTGTGTCGGGTGCATCGCCTCGCGCGCGCCCGCAAGCGCCGGTATCCGCGCTCACCCCAGACACCCCCGAGATAGCCGGCTTCCCTGCGATCGCCCGCAACGTCGTGCATTTCGTGCGGCTGTTGCGCGCGGCCGGCTTGCCGATGTCGCCGGCACAAACCGTCGACGCGCTCGCCGCACTGCGCTGGATCGACCTCACACGCCGCGACGACGTACGCTCGGCACTGGCGGCGCTGCTCGTGTGCGCGCCTGACGAGCGCGACCTGTTCAATGCTGCCTTCGACCTGTTCTGGCGCGACCCGGATTGGGAAGGCAAGCTGCGCGCGTTGCTGCTGCCAAAAGTAGGCGACGGCATGCCGCCGCCAAAGCGCAACAACCGGCTGGCCGACGCGCTCGCGGTACGCGCACCGGCAACCAGCAAGGCGCGCAACCCGCCGCCGACCGAGCAGCACGAGCTACACGCCCACGTCACCTTCAGCGCCGAAGAGCGCTTACGCCACCGCGACTTCGACACGCTCACCGCAGACGAATGGCGCACGCTGCGCCATGTGATCCGCAGCCACCGGATGCCTCTGGCACTGGAACCGACGCGGCGCCTGAAAGCGGCTTCGCGCGGCACCCACGCGGATCTGCGCGCGAGTGCGCGGCACGCGGTGCGCGCCGGCGGCGACTGGACGGTGTGGAAATACCGCGCCGTAGTGGAGCGCAAACCGCCGTTGGTACTGCTGCTCGACATCTCGGGTTCGATGAGCAGTTATTCGCGCGCGGTGCTGTACTTCTGCCACGCGCTGCTGCAATCGCGTGAACGGCTGCAGGTGTTCCTGTTCGGCACGCGGCTGACCAACGCGACGCGCGCGCTGCGCGAACGCGATCCGGACGTGGCGATCGCCGCGCTTACCGACCAGGTGCTGGACTGGTCCGGCGGCACGCGCATCGGCGCGGCGCTTGCCGAATTCAACCGGCGCTGGGCACGTCGCGTGCTCGCCGGCAGGGCGACCGTTGTATTCGTGACCGACGGTCTCGATCACGAAGCGATCGACCTGCTCAGCGCTGAAATGGCCCGCCTGCGCCGCTTTGCGCACCGCATCGTGTGGCTCAACCCGTTGTTGCGCTACCGCGAATTCACGCCGAAAGCGCGCGGCGTGCAGGCGATCCTGCCGCACGTGGATGCACACCGGCCAGTTCATAATCTCGACAGCCTCGCCGCATTCGGCCGCGATCTGGCCCAACTGACCCAGCTGACCCGCGCGAGGCCGTAACCCGGCAAACGTGAGGATATCCTCAGGAGCGACGCCATGGAATTGACCGAAAGTTATAAGCTGCCCGTCCCGCAACAACGTGCGTGGGAAGCGCTGAACGACACCGAGATCCTGCGCGCATCGATTCCGGGCTGCGAAAGCATTGATCCCGACGGCGAAAATGCGTATGTGGTATCGATGAGTGCGTCGGTCGGTCCTGTTAAGGCGCGCTTCAAAGGGCGTATGCTGCTCACCGACATCGACGCGCCGCATACGTATACCATCGTGTTCGAAGGTCAGGGCGGGGCGGCCGGCTTCGGCAAAGGCAACGCCCACGTAACCCTCGAGCCGGATGGCGATGAAGCCACCACGCTTGCCTACACGGCAAACGCACAGGTGGGCGGCAAGCTGGCGCAGATCGGCTCACGGCTGGTCGACGGCGCCGCGCGCAAGATCGCCGGCGAATTTTTCAAGCGCTTCAGCGCGCAGGTAACCGGCGCGGACGCTGGCGCGGGCGATACTTCCGCCCACGCTGACGAGCAAACAGACGCCACCGCGCAAATCGCGGACGGCACCGAAACGAAAGGAAAGAAATCATGGACAGCGTGGATCTCGAAGTCCTGAAATCCAGCGCACGCTGGCTCGAAGAGGGCCACCGGGCGTTGCTGGTCACGGTGGTGAAGACGTGGGGTTCTTCGCCACGGCCGGAAGGCGCGATGCTGACGGTGCGCGACGACGGGCTGGTGGTTGGCTCGGTATCGGGCGGCTGCATCGAAGACGATCTGATCGACCGCGTGCGCCGCCGCGGTATCGAGCAGACCCGGCCGGAAGCCGTCAAATACGGCATCAGTGCCGAAGAGGCGCATCGCTTCGGACTGCCGTGCGGCGGCACGATCCAGCTGGTGCTCGAACCGCTGACGCTGGCAAGCGGCATTGCCGAACTGTGCGAGGCGGTCGAAGACGGACGGCTGGTGGCGCGCACACTCGACATGGCGAACGGCGCGGTGCATTACGGTCCGGCGCAGGCCACCGACGGCGTCGACTTCAACGAACTGCGCCTGTTGACCATTCACGGGCCGCGCTACCGGATGCTGGTGATCGGCGCCGGGCAGCTGTCGCGCTATCTGTGCAACATCGCCGTGGGCCTCGATTATCAGGTGACGGTGTGCGACCCGCGCGAAGAATACACCGACGAGTGGAACGTGCCCGGCACGAAGATCGTGCGCACGATGCCCGACGATACCGTGCTCGACATGAAGCTCGACGAACGCTGCGCGGTGATCGCACTCACGCACGACCCGAAGCTCGACGACCTCGCGCTGATGGAAGCGCTGAAGACGCCTGCGTTTTATGTCGGCGCGCTGGGCTCGCGCCGCAACAATGCGGCGCGCCGCGAGCGTCTGAAGGAATTCGATCTGACCGATACCGAACTGGCGCGGCTGCATGGGCCGGTCGGCATTTATATCGGCAGCCGCACGCCGCCGGAAATCGCGGTGTCGATTCTCGCCGAGGTCACGGCTGCCAAGAACGGCGTATCGCTGCCGACGCTGCTGCAGGTGGAAGGCGCAAAGGCCGCGCGTGAAATCGCCGCGAACGGCGGTACGGTGTGCGGCGTCGTGGCCGACTTCAGCGCACCGCATCGATAGATAGAAAGCGGTACCGCCTGCCGGCTGGCGCATGCGACGTGCGGTGGCCGCAGGCACGCTTGCAGTGGCCTTGCTCGCTGCCATTGCCTCCATGGCACGTTGCGACGCCCTCGCTCCCCATCGTTAGCCATTCGGCTGACTGCCCGACCAACCTCGATATCCCTAGCATAAAGCCTCATTGCTGCCGAGCCGCGCCGCGCGCGCCGGCAGCGGCGTGCGTGCCGGCCGCCGTGCCGCCACGTCGAAATTTCCGTCAATCATTCCCTTGACGGAATATTCACCGGAGGCTATATTTATGTCGTGGAACGTCGAATACACCAACTTCTTCGGCGAGTGGTGGGACGCTTTGGGCGAGTCCGAACAGGAGTCGGTTGCGGCTTCAGTCAGGCTGCTCGAAGAGTACGGTCCGGAATTGCGTCATCCGTATTCGAGCCAGATAAAGGGCTCACAGTTTGGTCAGTTGCGCGCATTGCGCGTCCAGCATGAGGGGGAACCCTATCGTGTGCTGTATGCGTTCGATCCCACGCGCACCGCCATCCTGCTGTTGGGTGGCAACAAGACCGGCCAGGGCCGCTGGTACGAACGGAACATTCCGCATGCCGAAGCATTGTTTCGCGAGCATCTCGCGCAATTGAAAGAGGAAAACGATCATGGCCAAGAAGTTTGCCGATTTGCGGGCCAAAATGTCACCCGCCTCCCAAGCCCGCGCCGACGAGAAGGCGCGTGAGCTGATGGCCGAGATGGCGCTCGGCGATCTGCGCCGCGCGCGCGGCCTGTCGCAGGAAGAACTGGCGGCGGCGCTGCAGGTGAAGCAGCCGAGCGTCGCCAAGTTCGAGCAGCGCTCGGACATGTACCTGTCCACGCTGCGCGACCATATCCGCGCGTTAGGCGGTGAGCTCGAGATCATCGCGCGCTTTCCCGATGGTGCGGTGAAGCTGGCCAATCTGGGCACATCCGTTGAAGACGCCGTGCAGCACCGGGAAGCGCAGCAGGAAGAAGCACCTCAGCAAGTGGATGCACCCAAACGCCTGGCGTCGCGCGGTTAGTGTCACCGCGCGCTGCGCCTTGGTACTGCTTGCTGCCGGCGGACGCCGTGCGCGCTCGTGTCTTCAGCGTTATCGTGCTGTTGCAGGCCTGTGTGCGCCCGCCGCTTGACAACAGATTTGTGGAAACTTTAAGTGTCGCAATGGACTTGAGGCTTCGCAAGAACATCGCCCGCTTGTTTGTCCGCTATTACCCGGTCCTCCGCCAGCTCATTTGCCCGCTCCTCATTTGCCCGCTGATCCGACCTCATGCGCAACCTCACGCGTTTCTTTGCGTCTGCCCTTGTCGTCGCTGCACAGTTGAGCAGCGGCGCAGCGGCGGCAAGCGGCAACACCGGCTCTGCTTCGACCGGCGGCGGGCCGCTTTCCAACCAGTTCGCCAACCCGCCCACGGTTTCCAGCGCTGAAACCAACCCGAGCGCCCAGCCCGTCGAGCCGTACACAAACGAACGGGAGACACAAACCTTCACCGTCAACGCAGACGGTTCATATGCGAAGGTCGACGAAATGACCTTGCGCGTGAATACCGAAGCCGGCGTGGCGCGCGTGGCGCAGTACTACATCTGGTTCAACCGCAATATGGCGAGCGTCGACATTCTCGAGGCTTACACGACAGGCGCCGATGGCGTACGCCATGACGTCCAGCCCGAGCAGATCCGCGACGTGCAGGAAGCCCGCTCGTTCGACGCGCCGACCTTCCAGGACATCCTCGAAAAGGTGATCGTATTTCCCGCGGTGGAGCCGGGCGCACGCGTCCATCTGAAGTACCGCAAAAACCAGCAGGTGCCGATCGTGCCCGGCTATTTCAGCGACTTCACGCCGCCCGATCTCGCGCCCACGCACAATTTCACGCTGATCTACGACCTGCCGGCCGGTAAGCCGCTCTACTCCGATGCTCGCGGCTTCACCGCGGAACCGGCGGTCACGCGCGACGGCCGCACCCGCTATGTGTTTCGCTACGACAAGGCGCGCTTCGGCCGCCTCGAATACGGCTCGATCTCGTATGTGAGCTACGGCGACCGCTTGATGGTGTCGACCTATCGCGACTACGCGGACTTTGCCGCGACATACCGCGCATCGGCAATCGATCCGAGCGCGAACGACGCCGCGATCGGCAAGCTCGCGCGTACGCTGACCGCCGCGGATTCCACACCGCGCGCGCAGGCGAAAACGCTGTACGACTGGGTGCGCAAGAACATCCGCTATGTCGCGGTCAACGTGGGGCGCGGCGCGGTCGTACCGCATCGCGCCGCCGATGTGCTCAAGTTGCGCTACGGCGATTGCAAGGATCATGTCGCGCTATACGGCGCATTGCTGGACGCCGTCGGCATCCGCAACGAACCCGCGCTGATCAACAGCGGCTCGATCTATTCGTTGCCGTCCGTGCCCGGCTTCGGCGTGCTCAATCATGTGATCACCTGGCTGCCCGACCTGCAGATCTATGCCGATTCGACCGCGCCCAATGTCGGCTTCGGCTATCTGCCTGCCGGCGATATGAACCGGCCCGCGGTGCTGGTCAACCAGGGCACGCTGGCCCATACACCGGCAACCGAAGCAATGGCGCGCAACACAGATCTGACGATCACGGTCGCGCCGGACGGCTCGGCAAGCTTCGTCTATCAGCTAGAAGCAAACGGCTGGGCCGCGGAGCAGGCGCGTACGCTGCTGCGCATGCAAACGCCCGCGCAGCGCGAAGAATCGATTCAGGCAGAGCTACGCTCGGTCAATCTGACCGGCAGCGCGACACTCGCCACGAACGGCCTCGACGTCGCCGAAGGTCCGCTGGTGATCACCATGAAAGGCACGCTGGAAGATTTCGTGTTGCCGGGCGCTGCCGCGTCGATTCCGGCGTTGACCAGTTTCGTCGGCGGTTTCCAGTCGGATGCGCGCTACTGGCTGGGCGAACGGCAGCGCACGCAGCCATTCATCTGCCGCAATGTGGCGCTGCATGAACGCGCGCGCATCGCACTACCCGCGAACTTCGAGGTATTGGACATGCCCGAAGCCGCAGAGGCGGATGACCATTTCGTCGATTTCCGCTCGAGCTACCGCTACGATCGCGCGTCGAACGCAATCACGATGACACGCGACGGCAGCACGCGCTTTGCAAGCGAAGTGTGTTCGCCCGGCGAATTCGCACAAATGCGGGCGGGCATGGAAACCATCGGGCGGGATGTCCGTGCGCAGGTCATCGTCAAATCGACGCTGCCGGGCACCGCGCGCGCCGGCGCGGCAGCGCCGGCCGCGTCGAACGGCTCCGCACAAAACGAGCTGCCGGTCTTTAAACCGGCAAGGCAATCGAAAGTCGTCGCTGAAGCGCCTTGAACGCGCACCGCACCGTTTGACGCAATTGCAGCATCGCAGGCTTACGGCGCGGCACCCGCAGCAACCGCCGCAACCGCACCGGCACGCATCACACCGGCCACAGCGGCCCTTCCTGCATCGCGCCGATCTGCTCGCGCAATTCGAGAATGCGGTCTTCCCAATAGCGCTGTTTGTTGAACCACGGAAATGCAGCGGGAAACGCCGGATCGTTCCAGCGCCGCGCGAGCCACGCCGCGTAGTGAATCAGCCGCAGCGTGCGCAGCGCTTCGACCAGATGCAGTTCGCGCGGCTCGAACTCGCAGAAGTCCTCATAGCCCGCAAGCAGATCGGTCAGCGCGCGCGACGCCTCGTGGCGCTCACCAGGCAGCAACAGCCACAAATCCTGCACGGCGGGCGCCATTCTGCTGTCGTCGAAATCGACGAAATGCGGCCCTGCGTCGGTCCATAGCACGTTGCTCGGGTGGCAGTCGCCGTGCGTGCGCAACAAGTCGATTTCGCCCGCACGCTCAAACGCCTGTTCGACGCCTTCCAGTGCGAGATTCACTACCGTAAGCCACGCTTCGCGCAGGTCCGACGGCACGAAGCCCTCCGTCAGCAGGAACTCGCGCGACTCATAACCGAAGCTCTGAATGTCGAGAGTCGGCCGTTCGACATAGCGCTGCGTGCGGCCCACCGCATGAATGCGCCCGATGAACCGCCCCAGCCACTCGAGCGTATCGCGCCGGTCCAGATCCGGCGCCCGGCCGCCGCGACGCTCGAAGATCGAGAAGCGAAAGCCCTCGAATTCATGCAGCGTGCGGCCTTCAAACTCACGCGCCGGCACCGCCGGAATCTCGCGCGCAGCAAGCTCGCTGACGAACGCGTGTTCCTCGAGAATCGCCGCATCGGTCCAGCGTTCTGGCCTGTAGAACTTGGCGACCACCGGCGCGCCATCTTCGACGCCGATCTGGTACACGCGGTTCTCATAGCTGTTGAGCGGCAGCATGCGGCCGTCAGTGCGTACACCGACCGTCATCAGCACGGTGTCGAGCGCATCGAGCACGCGTTCCGGCGTGAGCCGGGCGAAGGGGACAGCGGCGCTGCCCTCGGGATCGTGGGTTTCGTCGTTCATGCCGCATTGTGCGCCGCGCCGCCGTCTGTGACGAGCGTTGCAGCGCACACGCGGCGTTGCACTCGCCTAGTGGACCTGGGTACCGGCCGGACGCACGAGGTCGCCGGTGTCGATCAGGTCTTCGAGAAAGAAGGGTTCGGTGCTCAGTTGCGTGGACGTGCCGGGTTCGCCTGCGTACCAGGTGACCATGGCCATGTCGCCGAGAATGCGCATCACGATGCCGCGTGCGCCGTGCGGGACAGCGATATGAACGGAACGAACAATAGAACCGACTTGCATGATATTTCCCCGTTCCATCTGCCGGCTTTATGATTGCGCCGGTCAATGTGACGATAAAAACGCCCTTCGTGCGAACCGTTGTGCACGCACCCGATTCGAAAATGAAAGGGGCAGGCTCATAGTTACCACCGGTTTGTTACGTCATCATTGATACCACATTACACGCGCGTTCAAACCATAAACAAAAAGGGCGTGCCCATTAATTCAATGACGTCCGCCATAAATTCGACTTACGAAACGCTGACTTGTAACGTGCAGTAACAGACCGATGATAAACCGTTCGGCATGCAACTCGCGAAACTGGACATGTACACTACGATACGCGTTATATTCCTGTCGCGCGCGGTGACCAGCTTGCCGCGCCGGCGCTACGCTCGCTGCCTCGGCGGCGCCGTCCCTTCGGCCCTCAACGGACCGCACCGTACATGTGGATAGTTCGTCTCGCGCTGCGGCGCCCCTATACGTTTGTCGTTCTCGCGCTGCTGCTGATGATCGTCGGGCCGCTGACGATCCTGCGCACGCCTACCGACATCTTCCCGAACATCGATATTCCGGTTCTATCGGTGATCTGGACATTCCAGGGTCTTCCCGCAGACGAGATGGAACGGCGCATCGTGCTCAATTACGAGCGCAGCCTGTCCACGAGCGTCAACGATATCGAGCACGTCGAATCGTCTTCGCTGAATGGCATTGCGGTCATCAAGATCTTCTTTCAGCCTCACGCAAATATTCAGGAAGCGCTCGCGCAGGTCACGGCACTGTCGCAATCGCAACTGCGTTCGCTGCCGGCCGGCATCACGCCGCCAAACATCCTGCGCTACAACGCGTCGACGGTCCCGATTCTGCGGCTCGCGTTATCGTCGCCGACGCTTACCGAGCAGGAACTGTTCGACTACGGCAATAACTTCCTGAAGACCGAACTCGCGACGGTACCGGGCGCATCGGCACCGCTGCCCTATGGCGGCAAGCAGCGGCAGATCATGGTCGACATCGATTCGCGCAAGCTGCAGGAGCGCAATCTGTCGCCGATGGACGTGGTCAATTCGATCACCGCGCAAAACCTGATCGTGCCGACCGGCACCGCGAAAATCGGCTCGACCGAATACTCGGTGCAGATGAACGGCAGCCCGGATTCGCTCGCGGGTCTGAACAACATTCCGATCAAGACCACCGCGAACGGCACCGTCTATATCCGCGACGTCGCGCACGTACGCGACGGCTTCCAGCCGCAGACCAACATCGTGCGGGTGGACGGCCAGCGTGCGGCGTTGCTGACGATCAACAAGAGCGGCAATACGTCGACGCTCGAGATCGTCAGCCGCATCAAGGAGATGATGCCGATCCTGCACAACCTTGTGCCCGAGTCAATGAAGATCGATCCGGTGGCGGACCAATCGATCTTTGTTCGCGCGTCGGTGCAGGGCGTGCTGCGCGAGGCGCTGATCGCCGCGTGCCTGACTGGCCTGATGATCCTGCTGTTTCTCGGCAGCTGGCGCGCTACGCTGATCATCGCGGTATCGATTCCGCTGTCGATGATCACGTCGATCATCGCGCTGTCGGCGTTGGGCGAGACGATCAACATCATGACGCTCGGCGGTCTCGCGCTCGCGGTCGGGATTCTGGTCGACGATGCGACGGTGGCGATCGAGAACATCAGCCATCAGCTGGAGCAGGGCAAGAACCTCGAACAGGCCATTCTCGATGGCGCCGCCCAGATCGCCGTGCCGACGCTGGTGTCGACCTTGTCGATCTGTATCGTGTTCGTGCCGATGTTCCTGCTTTCAGGCGTCGCGCACTATCTGTTCATTCCGCTTGCAGAAGCGGTGGTGTTCGCGATGCTCGCGTCGTACTTCTTCTCGCGTACGCTGGTGCCGACGCTGGCGAAGTATCTGCTGCGCAATCACCATCGTCCCGAGGACATGCACGCGCACGCGAGAACGCGCAACCCGTTCATGCGCGTGCACCTCGCGTTCGAGCGCGGTTTTTCGGTTCTGCGTGAGCGCTACCGGCGCTTTCTGGTGGCGCGCGTCGCACGTCCCGGTCCGTTCACCGCCGGCTTTCTGGTGTGCTGTCTGCTGTCGCTGCTGCTGATTCCGTTTCTCGGCCGCGACTTCTTCCCGTCGGTCGACGCGGGCACGATCGCGCTGCATCTGCGCGCGAAAACCGGCATGCGCGTCGAGGAAACCGCGGTCATCACCGATCGCGTCGATACGCGGATTCGCCAGCTGATTCCGCGCGACGAACTGCATTCGATCATCGACAACATCGGCTTGCCGGTGTCGGGTATCAACCTGTCGTACTCGAACACCGGCACGATCGGCACATCGGATGCGGACGTCCTGATCGCGCTGAACGAAGACCATCGTCCGACTGCCGACTACGTGCGCATACTGCGCCGCACGCTGACCGACGAATTCCCCGGCGTGCAGTTCTCGTTCCTGCCGGCGGACATCGTCAGCCAGACGCTGAACTTCGGCGCGCCCTCGCCGATCGACGTGCAAATCGTCGGCCGCAACGTGGCGGCCAATCGCGTGTTCGCCGCGCAGCTGCTGAACAAGCTGCGCAACATCCCGGGCCTCGCGGATGCGCGCATCCAGCAGCCCGCGGACTTGCCGCGCATCTTCATCGACGTCGACCGCACGCGCGCCCAGCAGGCCGGCTTTTCGCAGCACGACGTCGCCAGCGATCTGCTGATCACGCTGTCGGGCAGCCAGCAGACCACGCCGACTTTCTGGCTCAATCCGCGCAACGGCGTCAGCTATAACGTGATCACCGAAGCGCCGCAGTACACGATGGATTCGCTGCAGTCGCTCGCCAACATTCCGCTTACCGCGAACGGCCACAGCAACATTCTCGGCGCGCTGTCGACGATGCACCGGCAGGCCGGCAACGCGGTGCTCACGCACTACAACGCGCAAACCACGATCGATATTTACGGCACGGCCGACGGCCGCGATCTCGGCGCGGTGTCCGACGACATCAACAAGATCATCGCGGATTCGAAAGCCCAATTGCCGAAGGGCTCGACCATCGAGCTGCGCGGCCAGGTGCAGACGATGAACTCGTCGTTCAACGGCCTGTTCGCCGGCCTCGTGTTCGCGATCGTGCTGGTGTATCTGCTGATCGTCGTGAACTTCCAGTCGTGGCTCGATCCGTTCATCATCATTACCGGCCTGCCGGGCGCGCTCGCGGGGATCGTCTGGATTTTGTTCCTCACGCATACGACGCTGTCGATTCCGGCGCTGACCGGCGCGATCATGTGTATCGGCATTGCGACCGCGAACTCGATCCTGGTGGTCAGCTTCGCGCGCGAGCAACTGCTCGAACACGGCGACGCCGTGCGCGCCGCAATCGAAGCGGGCTTCACACGTTTCCGTCCGGTGCTGATGACCGCACTCGCGATGGTGATCGGCATGGTGCCGATGGCAATCGGTCTGGGCGAAGGCGGCGAACAGAATGCGCCGCTCGGCCGCGCGGTGATCGGCGGTCTGACGATCGGCACGCTGGCCACGCTGGTGTTCGTGCCGGTGGTGTTTTCGATGATCTACAGGCGGCTTGCCGAGCGGCGCCAGCAGGCCGCGGCGCACGTCGTGCAAAAGCCGTGACGCACAGAAGCGGCAACCGTTAGTTATGGAGCGTTGATGGAAGGCAAACCTCTTGATGAATCCGCGGTCGGCCGCGGCACCGCGCCGGAAGCTTCGACGAAGCGCACGCGCTGGCTTGCCGCGCTCGCGGTCATCGTCGTGCTGGGTCTGGCCGTGCAAGGCATCTGGTCGCGCCGCGAAGCGCACGCGTCGCTCGAGCGCGAAGCCGAGCACTCGGCGAGGATGAGCGTCGAGGTCGTGCATCCGCAGAAGTCGGATGCGGCGCTCGATCTGGTGCTGCCGGGCAATGTGCAGGCCTTCCTCGATACGCCGATTTACGCGCGCACCAACGGCTACCTGAAGAAGTGGTATGCGGATATCGGCGCGCACGTGAAGTCGGGGCAACTGCTGGCCGAAATCGATACGCCGGAAGTCGATGATCAATTGCGCTCCGCGCGCGCCGACGTCGCCAACGCGCAGGCGAACTACGCGCTCGCGCAAAGCACCGCCGAGCGCTGGAGCGAGATGCTGAAAAGCAAATCGGTCTCGAAGCAGGAAACCGACGAGAAAGTCGGCGACATGTTGGCGAAGAAGGGCACGCTCGATGCGGCGCGCTTTAACGTCGCGCGCCTCGAAAAGACGCAGTCGTTCCAGAAGGTCTACGCACCGTTCGACGGCATCGTCACCGCGCGCAACGTCGACGTCGGCGCGCTGATCGACGCGGGCAGTTCCGGCGGACCGGCGAAGGAACTGTTCCACGTCGCGCAGGCGGACCGGCTGCGGGTGTACGTGAACGTGCCGCAAGCGTACTCGCAGCAGATTCGCGCGCAGCAGACCGCTTATCTGACACTCACAGAATCGCCGACCAAACATTACCCGGGCACGGTCGCGCGCACGTCGGGGGCAGTCGATCAGACGCAGCGCACGATGCTGGTGGAAGTCGCGGTCGACAACCGCAACGGCGATCTGCTGCCGGGCGCGTATGCGCAGGTGCACTTCGCGTTGAGCTCGCAGTCGTCGCCGTACACGCTGCCCGGCAACGCTTTCCTGTTCCGTCCGGACGGCGTGAAGGTCGCCACCGTCGACGACCAGCAGCGCGTGAAGCTCGTCAAGGTGTCGCTCGGCACCGACTACGGCACGCGCGTCGCGATCGCTTCGGGGCTGGCGGGCAACGAGCAGGTGATTCTGAATCCGCAGGATTCGATCGTCGATGGCGCGCCGGTGCGCATCGTGCAAAGCAAGGCCAACGCGCCGCACCCGGCTAGCGGCGCGACCAGCGCCCCTGCTGCCGCCGCGCAGCCGGAACAGGCGGCGGCACGTCCGGCGCAGGCGGAGTAATGCGCATGCGTTCCGCCCGTTCGCTGCGCCGCGTGTTCGCGCCGATGGCCTCGCCGGTCAGGCCAGCCGCGGCTGGCTTCGCCTCGCTGCGCACCCGCGCCGGTTCGACCTTGAGCGCGGCGGCGGCCGCGCTCGCCGCCGCGGGTCTGCTTGCCGCGTGCACGCTCGGGCCCGACTACGTACGCCCATCGGCACCGGCCGCGCCGACCTGGAAGGAACTCGACGGCACCGGCTGGAAGCCCGCCCAACCCGCCGATACGCAGCTGCGCGGCGCGTGGTGGGAGATCTATCAGGATCCCGCACTGAATGCGCTGGAACTGCAGGTCGCGCAAGCCAACCAGGACGTGAAGGCAGCCGAGGCGCGGTTCCGCTCGGCCCGTGCGACCGTCGCCCAGTTCCGTTCGAGCTTCTTCCCGGTGATCAGCTATTCCGCCGATTATTCGCGAGTGCGCTCGTCGAAGAACATCGAGTTCAAGTCGAATTCGGGCCGCACGCTGAACGATTACCTGGCGCAGGGCGACGCGTCGTGGGAGCCGGACCTGTGGGGCCGCATCTCGCGCAGCGTCGAAGGGGCGAAGGCGAATGCACAGGCCAGCGCGGCCGACGTGCAAAGCGCGCTGCTGTCGATGCAGTCCGAACTCGCGACCGACTACTTCGAGCTGCGCGGTATCGACAGCGAACAGCAGCTGCTCGACGACACGATCCGCGCGTACAAGGAAGCCGTCGAGCTGACGCAGAACCGTCTGAACGGCGGCATTGCGACCGATGCCGACGTCGCGCAGGCGCAAACGCAGTTGCGCACGACGCAGGCGCAGCAGATCGACCTTGGTGTGCAGCGCGCGCAGCTCGAGCATGCGATCGCGATCCTGGCCGGCCAGCCGCCTTCGACGTTCTCGCTGCCGGTCGCGCCGCTCACCGCAGTGCCAGTGGTCACGCCGTCCGGCGTGCCGTCGGAACTGCTCGAACGGCGGCCCGATATTGCGTCGGCGGAGCGGCATATCGTCGACGAGAACGCGCAGATCGGCGTCGCAACGGCGGCGTTTTTCCCGAATCTGGTGTTGTCGCTGACTGGCGGTTTCGAAGCCACCAACTACAGCCAATGGCTGATGGCGCCCAGCCGCATCTGGTCGCTTGGCCCGACGCTCGCCGGCACGCTGCTCGATTTTGGCGGGCGCGCCGCGAAGAAAGAAGAAGCGATCGCGAACTACGACGCGAGCGTCGCGCAGTACCGGCAATCCGTGCTCGATGCGTTCGGCCAGGTCGAAGACAATCTCGCCGCGCTGCGCGTGCTCGAGCAGGAAGCGCAGGCGCAAGACCAGGCGGTATCGGCCGCGCAGCGCTCGCTGGCGATCCTCTCCGATCGCTACAAGAACGGCGCGATCACCTATCTGGACGTGGTCGTCGCGCAGACCACCGCGCTCACCAACGAGGTACAGGCGGTGACGATCGCGCGGCGCAGGATGGCTGCAAGCGTTGCGTTGATCAAGGCGCTCGGCGGCGGGTGGGATGTCGCCGCGTTGCCCACCGACGAGCAACTCGTCCATCCGGACGCCGACAGCAAGCCGGATACGCCCAAGGCTGCCAGCGCACCGGCGGCCGCAAGCAGCTAGCGGACGCTGCCAGACGCATTTTTCTGTGCACACGGGGCGGCGCACGCTGCCCCGCGCCATTTCTCCCCGCCTGTTTCGCCGACACATGCATTACGATCGGCGTATCGTTTAGCCTTCGTCAGCTTTTCAGAAGGACCCCGTTCGTGACCGCATCACCGGAATCCGGCGCAGGCACTGCTAGCGCCGCTCCATCTTCGTCAGCCTCGTCCCCTTCCACGCCCGGCATCCCTTATCTCGAACGCGGCACGCGCGCGTACTGGCGCGCCAGCCTCGCGCTGCTGTTCGCCGGCTACGCGACGTTTTCACTGCTCTATTGCGTGCAGCCGCTGCTGCCCGCGTTCACCGCGACGTTCGGCGTGAGCCCCGCGCAAAGCAGTCTGTCGTTGTCGCTGACCACCGCGATGCTGGCCTTCGCGGTTTTCGCAGCGGGCTTCGTCTCCGAAGGATGGAGCCGCCACAAGCTGATGACCGCGTCGCTCACCGCTTCGTCGCTGCTCACGCTCGCGGTCGCCTTCACGCCGCATTGGCACACGCTGCTGCTGTTGCGCGCGCTCGAAGGCCTCGCGCTCGGCGGCGTGCCCGCCGTGGCGATGGCCTATCTGGCGGAAGAAGTGCATCCCGACGGGCTCGGCCTCGCGATGGGGCTTTACGTCGGCGGCACCGCTATCGGCGGCATGGCTGGGCGCGTGATCACCGGTATCGTCGCGGACCTGTTCTCGTGGCGCGTATCGGTCGGCACGATCGCCGTGCTCGGCATCCTCGCAATGCTCGCGTTCCGCGCGCTGCTGCCGCCGTCGCGCCATTTCGTGCCGCGCCGCGGGCTGAGCTTCTCGCATCATCGCGGCGCGCTGTTGCACCACCTCGCGCGGCCCAGTTTGCGTCTGCTGTTTCTGATGGGCTTCGTGCTGATGGGCAGCTTCGTCACGCTGTACAACTACATCGGCTACCGGTTGCTCGCACCGCCGTTCCAGTTGAGCCAGGCGGCGATCGGCAGCATCTTCGTCGTGTATCTGACCGGCGTGGTCGCGTCGCCATGGTCCGGGCGCATGGCCGATACGTTCGGCCGCTCGCGCGTGTTGACCGGCGGCCTCGTCATCATGCTGATCGGCGTCGCGCTAACCATGCTGCATTCGCTCGCGGCCATCGCCGGCGGCATCGCATGCTTCACGTTTGGTTTCTTTGCCGGGCACTCGGTGGCGAGCGGCTGGGTTGGGCGGCTTGCGAAGGAAGCCAAGGGGCAGGCGGCGGCACTATATCTGCTGGCGTACTACCTGGGGTCGAGCATCGTCGGCTCGTATGGCGGACGAATCTGGACGTCGCTCGCATGGCCGGGTGTGGCAGGGCTGGTTGCCGCGCTGCTGCTGACCGGCATCGTTGGAGCGTTCTGGTTGCGCGGCCAGGAGCGTATCGGCGCCGCATGAACAGCGTCGGCGACGCGCGCGCAGCAAGCGCTTCCAGCGCCAACAAATTGCATATTCGGAAAGCTTGACGTAAGAGAGCAACATGCACGTAACGCGCCAGCCACGGCCTGCCGCGCTGCCCGCTCAGGCCCGCCCAGCGCGGTTCCGCCGCGTGTGACAAGGACTTGCGGCAGGGCGCCGGCGGGCTTTTGCGTAGGCATCGTCACCTATACTCAATGTGAGTGTTGCAGCCGCATCATAAGAACACCAGAACGACGCAGACGGCTGCGCCCACAAGTAGTAGAGAAGGAGACGAACATGACCTACTTCACAGTCAGTGACTTCATTCTGGTCATTCCGATGGCACTCGCCGGCATGTTGTTCCTTGGCGCGCTGCCGTGCAAGTCGGAACTCAAGCATAACGGGCTACGCGTGCTCGGCGCGATACTAGGCGTGATGTTCGCGGTGGTGCTGGTCGAAGGATTGCCGGCGCTCGTATAGCGCAACGCGACGGGTCCGGCGGGTTCTTCAGCCGAGCCGGCCCGCAACGCAAAAGCCGCCTCGCGGCGGCTTTTGGTGTGTTTATTTTGGGCTCCGTTTGAAGCTTGCCCAAGCCCTGACTTCAAGCCTGTGCGATGCCGGTTGCGGGATACCGCTTAAGCCGCTTAAACCCGCTGATCCGTCGACGGCTTTTCCCACAGATTCACGCCGCCTTCCAGCGCGTGGCGATCGATTTCCGCCAGTTCGTCTTTCGAGAACGCGAGGTTCTTCAGCGCGCCGACGTTCTCGCGCACCTGCTCCGGTTTGCTCGCACCGATCAGCGCTGACGTGACGCGCGGATCGCGCAGCGTCCATGCGAGCGCCATCTGCGCAAGGCTCTGGCCGCGGCGTTGCGCGATATCGTTCAGCTTGCGCACGTGCTCGAGGTTTTGCTGGTTCAGATGCTCCTGCTTCAGCGAATCGCCGCCGGCCTTGTTGACCCGTGCGTCGGCCGGCACGCCATTCAGATACTTGCCGGTCAGCAAACCCTGCGCGAGCGGCGTGAATGCGATCGTGCCGGCGCCCGCCTGTTCCAGCGTGTCGAGCAGTTCGTGCTCGATCCAGCGGTTCAGCATGTTGTACGCCGGCTGATGGATCAGCAGCGGCACCTTGTATTCGCGCAGCAGCTTGACCATTTCGCTGGTTTTCGCCGGCGAGTACGACGAGATGCCGATATACAGTGCCTTGCCCTGCTGCACGGCCGTGGCCAATGCGCCGGCGGTTTCTTCGAGCGGCGTATCGGCATCGAAGCGATGCGAATAGAAGATGTCGACGTAGTCGAGGCCCATGCGCTGCAGGCTCTGGTCGAGGCTCGCCAGCACGTACTTGCGCGAGCCGCCGCCCTGGCCGTACGGGCCCGGCCACATATCCCAGCCCGCCTTCGACGAGATCAGCAGTTCGTCGCGGTACGGTTTGAAATCTTCCTTGAACAGACGGCCGAAGTTAGTTTCCGCGCTGCCGTACGGCGGCCCGTAGTTGTTCGCCAGATCGAAGTGCGTGATGCCCAGATCGAATGCGGTGCGCAGGAGTTCACGTTGCACGGCTAGCGGCGTGGTGTCGCCGAAGTTGTGCCACAAGCCGAGCGACAGCGCCGGCAGTTTGAGACCGGACTTGCCGCAAACGCGGTACTGCATGTCGGAATAGCGTGCTGAAGCTGCTTCGTAAGCCATGGCTCGAGTCCTTGATGCTTGATGTGATGAACAGGCAGGAAATCACGTAACGGCGCGCATGACGACGCAGGTGACAACGTGGCGCCGCAATGCGAGAAAGCGCCACGCGCCTGCCCTGCTGAGGATTCGTATGAGATGTGCTGCGACGAGTGCGCTATGTTAGCCAAACCGCGCGCGTACTGCCTACGCGCATCATAACCGCCCAGACTGCGGGATCGTCGCGCCCCGCACGATAGACGCGCCGGCAACGCTCCCCTACACTGCGGCGACTCATCAACCTTGACGGAGGTCATTGCATGACCAGGGCGATTTCCATCGCATTGATCGTTGGCGGCGTCGTGCTGCTGTATTTCGGCGGACAGTCGTTTCATTCGTTTAGTAACGACGTGTCGCGCGTGTTCACCGGCGCGCCGACCAACAAGACG
Source organism: Paraburkholderia jirisanensis (assembly GCF_054782355.1). Taxonomy (NCBI): domain Bacteria; kingdom Pseudomonadati; phylum Pseudomonadota; class Betaproteobacteria; order Burkholderiales; family Burkholderiaceae; genus Paraburkholderia; species Paraburkholderia jirisanensis. The sequence continues at coordinate 614,700 of NZ_BAAGSQ010000027.1, forward strand.
ATCTGGCTGATCGCGGGTGGCGTGGTCGCGACCATCGCCGGGTTGATCGGGCTCACGATGTCCGGCAGGCGTTGAGCGGAGCGGCGGGCGATTCGTGAGGTGGCGCGTTGCGGCGCTCACGCACCGTGCTTCCGCTCGTCGCGCCGCACGTTCAAGACGCTCAGAACGCCACGTCCGGCTGCGACGCCGAACGCGTGCCCGGCAACGGCACATTGCTCGCGCCGTGATACGTGAACACCAGCGAGAATTTGACGTCGTTCGTCACGTTCTTGCCGGCCGAATGCAGCGTGTTGCAGTGGAAAAACACGACGTCGCCCGTGTGCAATTCCGGCGACACCGCAGTCTGAATCAGTGCCTGATTCTCCGGCAGATCGGAGCGGAAGAATTTCGCATCGTCGAAGCGTTCCGACATCAGCGTGGCCGTATGCGAGCCAGGCACGAACCATAGTGCGCCGTTGTCGACCGTCTCGTTGCCGAGCGCAAACCACACCGAAACCAGATCGTCGCGCTCGAACGACCAGTAGCGCGCGTCGCGATGCCAGCCCGTCAGGCTGCCGTACGCCGGGTGCTTGGTCATCATGCAGTTGTGGTGCGTGCGCGAGAGACGCGGCTCTTCGCCGAAATACAGTTCCATCCAGCCGCGAATTTCCGCTGCGGTGGCCGATTCGCGATAGCGCGGGTGGCGCCCGTATGCGTCGAGCAGGCGCCGCACCGTGTGGCCGCCGGGCGCGTGCTTCGATTCCGGCGCGCCTGGATAGCGCAGATCCGCTTCGAATTCGACCGGCGCCGCGGCCAGCGCCAATTGTTCGAGCGCGACGCTTTTCAACTCCGCGCAGCGCTGCGGCGACAGCAGGCCCGGCACGACCACAAAGCCCTGCTCGCGCAGCACCTGTACCTGCTCTTTCTTCGGTTGGACTGACATGATTTCGCTTGCGGTATGGGGCAGCCAAAACACGATTGTAAAACGGGCGCGATCGCCGCGGACAGGTACCGCAGATGGGCAGCCTGCACGTTGTGCGCGCAACGATGCACGTATTTCGCTCGTAAAGGGCGCGATCGGGCGGCATCTGCGCTCTTTCCGCAGCGTTTAAAACATGATGGCAAGGGTAAAAACCCGACTTCCGGTGGTCATGGATCGCGTGTAGCCTGCATGCATGTTGATTGCACGCCCCCGCTTTTCGTTGTGCGCACAGCCTTTCGAGACTGCTGCAGCCCTCTCCTGTCATTTGTCAGGCATTTCCACGCGCGTTTCTGGCACGGTTGCTGCACCAATCGCCGCACCTCTCCCGCCCACGCGCTGCGCCGCCTGAATCACACGCCATGCACACTTTTCTGAGCACCAGACTCACGCGCGCTGCGATTTACGCTGCGCGTCCCGCGCGCCGCCGCGTCGTGCGCGCATTGCGGCATCATTCCGCCCGTACGCGGGCGCTTGCCGAACAATGGCGCGACACGCGCCCGGTCGACAATATCCGCACGTGGTTTCGCACGTTCTTTTCGGCATTGCGCGTACAGGGCGCCACGCGGCGCTTTTCGCTGCGCACGCTGCTGCGCAAGCCGCTGCCGCTGCGTCTTGCCGGCGCGCGGCACGAACCGGTGGTCGCGCGCAGCATGAGCCGCAAACCGCGCCGCACTTCGATCACCAGTACCGGATGGTTCGCGTTCCTGAGCCGCTAAGGCCGCCGCAGCGAAGCTGCGTAAACGCAAACACCCTGTAGGCATATCCGCCGACAGGGTGTTTATGAAATTCCGCTGGACTCTTGCGCGGCATTTCGCCACGCAAGAATTCAAACCTGGCGCTTAGTCCGCGAGCGCCACGACCGGCTCCGTGCCGGCGGCCTCAGCCAGCACCAGCGCCTTGTCCGTGGCTTCCCACGTGAATTCCGGCTCTTCACGGCCGAAGTGGCCGTACGCTGCCGACTTTTCGTAGATCGGACGCAGCAGGTCGAGCATCTGGATGATGCCCTTCGGACGCAGATCGAAGTGCTCGAGCACGAGACGCTGGATCGTCGCATCCGACACGCGGCCGGTGCCGAACGTGTTGACCATCACCGAAGTCGGTTCTGCCACGCCGATCGCGTAGGAAACCTGAATCAGCGCGCGCGAAGCGAGACCGGCGGCAACGATGTTCTTCGCCACGTAACGGCCCGCATAAGCAGCCGAACGGTCGACCTTCGACGGATCCTTGCCCGAGAACGCACCGCCGCCGTGCGGCGCCGCGCCGCCGTACGTATCGACGATGATCTTGCGGCCCGTCAGACCGCAGTCGCCTTGCGGGCCGCCGATCACGAACCGGCCGGTCGGGTTCACGAGGAACTTGATGTCGCCCTTCACGAGGTCGGCCGGCAGCGTCGGCTTGATGATCTCTTCGATCACGGCTTCGCGCAGCGTCGACAGTTCGATTTCCGGTGCGTGCTGGGTGGACAGCACGACCGTGTCGATCGAATGCGGCTTGCCGTCGACGTAGCGCACGGTGACCTGCGACTTCGCGTCCGGACGCAGCCACGGCAGACGGCCGTCGCGACGCAGATTCGCCTGGCGCTCGACGAGGCGGTGCGACAGGTGGATCGGCAGCGGCATCAGTTCGGGCGTTTCTTCGCACGCGTAGCCGAACATCAGGCCCTGGTCGCCGGCGCCCTGGTCGAGGTTGTTGTCGTGCGCGCGGTCGACGCCTTGCGCGATGTCCGGCGACTGCTTGTCGTACGCGACCAGCACCGCGCAGCCGCGATAGTCGATACCGTAATCGGTATTGTCGTAGCCGATGCGCTTGATGGTTTGGCGCGCGACCTGGATGTAGTCGACGTTCGCGGTGGTGGTGATTTCACCTGCCAGCACGACGAGACCCGTGTTGCACAGCGTCTCTGCCGCTACGCGCGAGTATTTGTCCTGCGTCAGGATTGCATCGAGAATCGCGTCGGAGATCTGATCCGCGACCTTGTCGGGATGGCCTTCGGAGACGGATTCGGAGGTGAAGAGGTAGTCGTTTGCCACGTTTGAGGCTCCAGAATGGGTGTCCAGATGACTGGATACGGTTGAGTTTCACGTAGCCAGCTTCCAGAGCCTGGAGCGGCGACGCTTTAGCGGACTTCCTTACCGGCGACGCATAAATAAAGAATAAATGCGCTGCTGGCCTCGCCCCGCAAGTTGTCTATTAACTCGGCGAAGCCCGTATTATAGCGACTTCTTCCAACTGTCACAGAGTAACCACGCGTGCCGTATCCCTTTACAACTACCGTTCAGATGCGCGGCGTGCAGCCGTTTGCGCGTTCGCGCCGCGGGGCCGCATGCTGAGCCGCCTCGGGACGAAGTTGGCCATCGGGCTTCTGAAGTTCCTCGCGCTGCTGCCATACGGGCTCATCGCGCGGTTCGGCGACAGGCTCGGCTGGCTGCTGTATCAGATTCCAAGCCGGCGCCGGCGCATCGTCCATATCAATCTGAAGCTGTGCTTCCCGCACTGGAGCGACGAAGTGCGCGAAGACGTCGCGCAGAAGCACTTTCGCCATGCCATACGCAGCTACGTGGAGCGCAGCGTGCAATGGTTCGGTTCGGCGAAAAAGCTCGCCAGGCTGACCCAGGTGGACAGCGAGGTCGATCTCACCGACCCGGACATGCCGCCCACGCTTTTGCTGGGCTTCCACTTCGTCGGCATCGAGGCGGGTTCGATCTTTCTGAACTATGCGCTGCAGCGGACCTGCGGCTCGCTGTATCAGCCGATGTCGAACCCGGAGTTCGAAGCCGTCGCGAAACAGGCGCGCGGCCGCTTCGACGCGGAGATGGCGAGCCGCGCCGACAGCGCGCGCATCGTGCTGCGCTGGCTGCGCGACCGCAAGCCGGTGATGCTCGGCGCGGATATGGACTACGGCATGCGCAATTCGGCCTTCGTGCCGTTCTTCGGCGTGCCGGCCTGTACGCTGACCGCCGTCGGCCGTCTCGCGGAGGTCGGGCATGCGCAGGTGTTGCCGTTCATCGGCGAAGTGCTGCCGGACTACAAGGGCTACCGGCTAAAGGTGTTCAAGCCGTGGGAAAACTACCCGACCGGCAACGCCGAAGCCGACGCACGGCGCATGAACGCGTTCCTCGAAGAGCTGATTCTGCGCATGCCCGAACAGTATTACTGGGTGCACAAGCGCTTCAAGACGCGCCCGCCCGGCGAGCCGAGCTTTTATTGAGCCGGGGCAGCGCTCCGGCGTCACTTACAATAGCGGCATGAAACTCAAATTCACCAAAATGCAGGGCGCCGGCAACGACTTCGTCGTGCTGGACGGCTATTCGCAACCGATCCAGCTGAGCACCGCGCAGGTGCGCGCATTGGCGAACCGCCATTTCGGCGTCGGCGCGGACCAGTTGCTGCTGGTCGAAAAGCCGACTATCGACGGCGTCGATTTCCGGTACCGCATCTTCAATTGCGACGGCGGCGAAGTCGAGCATTGCGGCAACGGCGCGCGCTGCTTCGTCAAGTTCGTGCGCGATATTGGCCTCACGGACCAGCGCAGCATCCGCGTGCAGGTGCAAAACGGCGTGCTCAAGCTGACCATGCAGGACAACGGCGAAGTGCTGGTCGATATGGGCGAGCCGGTGTTCGAGCCGGCCCAGGTGCCGTTCGATACGCACGGCCTCGAAGGCCGCCGCGAAGGCGCCGACACGCTGTGGCCGCTCGACGTGAACGGCACGACACGCTGGATCTCGGTGGTGTCGATGGGCAATCCGCACGCGGTGCAGGTGGTTGACGACGTCGAGGCGTTCCCAGTTGCGCTCGAAGGCCCGCTCGTCGAGTTGCATCCGCGCTTCGTACAGCGCGTGAACGCGGGCTTCATGCAGATCGTGTCGCGCCACGAGATCAAGCTGCGCGTGTATGAACGCGGCGCCGGCGAAACCCTCACGTGCGGCACCGGCGCCTGCGCGGCGGTTGCCGCGGGCGTGCGCCGCGGCCTGCTCGATGCGCCGGTCACGGTGCATGCGCACGGCGGCACGCTGACCATCTCGTGGAGCGGCCGCGCCGAACCGCTGCTGATGGCCGGCCCCGCCACGACGGTGTTCGAGGGCGAGATCGAACTTGCCGACTGATTACCTTGACCGCTGCGCACAATCCGGCGCGGCCTTATGGCTGAAAATATGAACGATCGCGAAGTCGCCGACTATCTGCTCGCCAACCCAGAATTCTTCGCCGACCACGCGGAATTGCTCGCGACAGTCAAGCTTGCGAACCCGCACGGCAAGGCCGCGGTGTCGCTGCAGGAGCGGCAGATGGAAATGCTGCGGGAGAAGAACAAGCTGCTCGAGCGGCGTCTGGCGGAACTGCTGCGCTACGGTCACGAGAACGACAGCATCTCGGCGAAATTCAACCGCTGGACCGCGCGCGTGATGGCGGAACGCGACCCGTACGCACTGCCGCGCACGATCTCGCACGGCTTGCGCGAGGTGTTCGACGTACCGCAGGCGTCACTGCGCGTGTGGGATGTCGCCGATTCGTATGGGCAGGCGGACTTCACGCGGCAAGTCGGCGAGGAAGTGCGCATTTTCGCCAATAGTCTCGCCACGCCGTATTGCGGCACGAATACCGGCTTCGAGGCCGCGCAGTGGTTGACGATTGCGTCGCCGGCGGCGGCAGCGCCGACCGATGCGGTGGAGGCGGCGCCGGCCAACGGGCCGACCGAGTCGATTTCGTTGATCGCGCTGCGCGATCCGGAAGGCACCGATCCGGCGGCCGTGTTCGGTCTGCTGGTGATGGGCTCGCCGGACCCGCGGCGCTTCCACGACGGCATGGCCACCGATTTCCTGACGCAGATCGGCTCGCTGGCCAGCGCGGCTTTGAGCCGCCTGCTGCCGCGCTGAACGCGCGGCCTGCCGACCACCGCCACCCGTGACCACGCCCGCCGACCCGATTGCCGCGTATCTGTCGACCCTCGAGCATGAACGGCGGCTGTCCACCCATACGCTGCGCGGCTACACGCACGAACTCGAAGCGCTGATGACGCTCGCCAAAGGCCGTCCGCTGGAAAGCCTGACGGCCACCGACGTGCGCGGCGCAGTAGTGCGCGCGCATGCGGGCGGCCTGTCGGCGCGCTCGATTGCGCACCGGCTGTCGGCGTGGCGCGCGTTCTACCGGTGGCTGGGCGGGCGCGTCGAGCTGCCGGCCAACCCGGTGGCCACGGTGCGCGCGCCGAAACAGCCGAAGACGCTGCCCAAGGCGCTGTCGGTCGACGATACGCACCGGCTGATGGAAGCGCCGGTGGCCGGCACCGCGGAGGCCATCTGCGATCACGCGATGCTCGAGCTGTTTTACTCGTCGGGCTTGCGCCTCGCGGAACTGGTCGGGCTCGACGTGCATTTCGCCGAAGCGGACGGCTATCGCTCGGTCAGCTGGCTGAAGCTCGATGCGGGCGAAGTGGAAGTGCTCGGCAAAGGCGACCGCCGGCGTGTCGTGCCGGTGGGCAGCAAGGCGCTCGAAGCGCTGCGCGCGTGGCTCGCGGTGCGCGGCGAATGCGTCAGGCTGGATCCGTATCCGCTGTTTCTGTCCGCGCGCGGCAAGCGCATCTCGCCCAATAGCGTGCGCGAGCGCGTGAAGCGCGCGGCGCTGGTGGCGGGCATTCCGGCCAACGTGCATCCGCACGTGCTGCGCCACTCGTTCGCAACGCACGTGCTGCAGTCGAGCGGCGACCTGCGCGCCGTGCAGGAACTGCTCGGCCACGCGAGCATTACCGCGACGCAGGTTTATACGTCGCTCGATTTCCAGCATCTGGCGAAGGTTTACGACCAGGCGCATCCGCGGGCGAAAAAACGCGATTAGCGGCGGGCAGGGTTGGAGGGCGCCGCCGCTTCAACCCCGCGCAGAATCCGTCGAACCTTCGACCCAACCAACGCTGTTCCGCCGTCCTCACGCGGTACCTTGCCCCTGTTGAATCCCACACATTCATGAATACCGTCACGCTCAAGCCGTCGAAAGAGAAATCGCTGCAACGCCGCCACCCGTGGGTGTACGCGAACGCGATCGACCGGGTCGACGGCAACCCGGCCGCCGGCGCTACCGTCCTCGTGCGCGCGCACGACGGCCGCTTTCTCGCTCGCGCCGCATGGAGCCCGCATTCGCAGATTCGCGTGCGGGTCTGGAGCTTCGACGAGGCCGAGCCGATCGACCATGCGTTCTTCAAGCGTCGCGTGCAGCGGGCACTCACACACCGCCAGACGATGGTCAGCGACACCGGCGCGGTGCGCCTGATTTTCGGCGAAGCGGACGGCCTGCCTGGCCTGATCGTCGACTACTACACGGCCGATGATGCCGCTGGACGCGGCCAGCTGGTCTGCCAGTTCATGGCGGCCGGCGTCGAAGCGTGGAAAGAAGCGATCGTCGCGGCACTGACGGGCGCCACCGGCTGCCCGAACGTCTACGAGCGCTCGGACGTGTCGATCCGCGAAAAGGAAGGGCTCGAGCAGATCACCGGTGTACTCGCCGGCGACGCGCCGCCCGACACGCTGATGACTCGCGAAAACGGTGTGCGCTATCACGTCGACGTGCGCCACGGCCATAAAACCGGCTTCTACATCGACCAACGCGATAATCGCGCACTGGTTCAGCAGTTCGCGCACGGGCGCGACGCGCTGAACTGCTTCTGCTACACCGGCGGTTTTTCGCTGGCGGCGTTGAAAGGCGGCGCGACGCGCGTCGTGTCGATCGATTCGTCGGGCGAAGCACTGGCGCTCGCGCAGCAGAACGTCGTGGCCAACGGCTTCGACGCAGCCCGTGCCAGCTGGCTCGACGCCGATGCGTTCAAGACGCTGCGCCGCCTGCATGAAGAAGGCGAGCGCTTCGACCTGGTCGTGCTCGACCCGCCGAAGTTCGCGCCGTCGCGCGAACACGTGGACCGCGCGGCGCGCGCCTACAAGGACATCAACCTGACCGGCCTGCGGCTGCTGCGCCCGGGCGGCTTGCTGTTCACCTATTCGTGCTCGGGCGCGATCGATGCTGAGCTGTTCCAGAAGATCGTCGCCGGCGCGGCGGCCGATGCGCGCGTCGACGCGCGGATCCTGAAGCGGCTTGGCGCCGGCGTCGACCATCCGCTGCTGAGCGCATTCCCGGAAGGCGAATACCTGAAAGGCCTATTGTTGCAAATTGCCTGATCGCCCATAGTTCGGAATATTTCCGGCGCGACGGCGGTTCGGCGGTTCGGCGGTTCGGCGGTTCGGCGGTTCGGCAGCCGGGCGGCTTGGGGGCGAAGCGGCAAGAGAGCCAGGTGGCGCGGGGCGGCCGAGTGAAGCCGCAAAGCAGCAATCGCGGCCGCCAGACAAATCCGCTCTCGGCATCGCCCCGGCAGATATGTTTCAATAACCGCCTCGATCCGCCCGGTCCGGGATGACCCGACCGGCCGTTTTCACCCCGATTCACGCGTCGGACCCGCAAGCGGCCACGGCCAGAAGGGGCCAGAGGCTTACGCATCAACAGGCGACTTTAAAGGCGACCCACATGATTCCCGTCACTATCCTCACCGGCTTTCTGGGCAGCGGCAAGACCACGCTGCTTAAGCGCATCCTGAACGAAAAGCACGGCATGAAGATCGCCGTGATCGAAAACGAGTTCGGCGAAGAGAACATCGACAACGAAATTCTCGTGCAAGAGTCCGACGAGCAGATCATCCAGATGAGCAACGGCTGCATCTGCTGCACGATCCGCGGCGACCTCGCACGGGTGCTGGCCGATCTCGCCGCGCAGAAGCAGGCGGGCAAGCTGGACTTCGAGCGCGTCGTGATCGAAACCACCGGCCTCGCGAACCCGGGCCCGGTCGCGCAGACCTTCTTCATGGACGATTCGATCGCCGACCAGTTCCTGCTCGACGCGATCATCACGCTGGTCGACGCAAAGCACGCGAACCATCAGCTCAACGAGCACGAAGTGGTGCAGCGCCAGGTCGGCTTTGCAGACCGGCTGTTCGTCACGAAGGCGGATCTGGTCGACGAAGCGACTCTGGACGACCTGCGCCACCGCCTGATGCACATGAACCCGAAGGCCGCGATCAAGCAGGTCAATTTCGGCGAAGCGGACATCAAGGAAATCTTCGATCTGCGCGGCTTCAACCTGAACGCGAAGCTCGAGATCGACCCGGAATTCCTCGCGGAAGACGATCATGACCACGCCCATGATCACGCGCACGGTCACGACCACGATCACGAGAACTGCGATCACGACCACGGCCACTGCGACCACGAGGGCCACGACCACGCCCACCACAACCATCATCACGCGCATCACGACGACAAGATCAAGTCGTTCGTGTACCGTAGCGATCGCCCGTTCGACCCGAACAAGCTGGAAGACTTCCTCGGCGGCATCCTGCAGATCTACGGCGAGCGTCTGCTGCGCTACAAAGGCGTGCTGTACATGAAGGGTGTCGACCGCAAGGTGGTGTTCCAGGGCGTGCATCAGATGATGGGCAGCGACCTCGCGGCCAAGTGGCAGCCGGCCGAAACGAAGACCAACAAGATGGTCTTCATCGGCATCGAGCTGCCGCAGGATCTGATCACCGACGGGCTGAACGGCTGCCTGGCGTAATTGCCGGGCGCTGCGGGCGAAAAACGAGGCGCGTGAAAACCCTGCTGTTCGAACGTGCGCTCGCCCATCGCTTTTTACCTGACAGCGCGTTATATTTTCACGATAACGGGGGCCGTAGCAGGGATGGCCCCGTATTGCGGGACTGCATTGTGATTCAGTTACAATACGGCCCGCCGGAGAAAGAGAACGATTCGCCCGGTCAGTGCGCAAGCATGCTGGGCGTACCACGGCGCCGGAAAACCTGATCCGGGAAACACGCCGATACGTCGGCCGGCACGCCGGCTCACATGCGCGTTGCCGGGAAGTATGGCCTCGGAAGTATCTGTAGATCGCTTTCCAGAGGAGTTCGGCCCCGCACCGGCGCTTCGGCGTCACGACAGCCCATCGTCCGTGTTCGCCGGCGCTCATTGGAGCGTCATCGAAGCGCCCTTGTGCGGGCAACACGAAAGTGCGGGCAATCCTCACCGATTTGCCTCACATTGAAGAAGCAAGCCAGATGACGACGAAACGACTGTTGACTGAAGCCGAAATCCTGAAGATGAGCGACAAGGATTACATGAACGAGGATCAGCTCGCTTTCTTCAGGAACCGGCTCGAGCAGCTGCAGGCGGAGATTCTCCGCAATGCCGGCCAAACCACCGAAAATCTGCGCGAAACCGTGATCGTGCCGGACCCGGCCGATCGCGCGACGATCGAGGAAGAGCATGCGCTCGAACTGCGCACGCGCGACCGCGAGCGCAAGCTGCTGAAGAAGGTGCAGCAATCGCTCGCGCGCATCGATTCGGGCGATTACGGCTGGTGCGAAGAAACCGGTGAGCCGATCGGCATTCCGCGTCTGATCGCGCGGCCGACGGCCACGCTGTCGCTCGAAGCGCAAGAGCGCCGCGAGTTGCGCCAGAAGCTGTTCGGCGACTGACCGCCGCTCGACGCGGCCCGGGGCCCGCGTCGCTTACGCTGCTTCCTTGGAGGCGCACGGGTTCGTGCGCCTCTTTTGTTTTGCGCGTTCCGCTTAGGCTTGGCCTATTTGCACTGCGTTGATGCGCAAATTCTCCGCAACGCTAAAGCGCTCGCATTCAATAGGTAAGCTTCACCTTAGTGAATCGTCGGTTTAACGCATGATTTACCGGCTTATTCTCATTCTTCTGCCGAAATACACAGATCATTCTTAGAAATGATTTGTCGATCGTCCGTCCGCGCGGCCCTTGATATGGCTTCGCAAGCCCTAAAATAAACCCGATGCGTTGCACGCGCGCGTGGCGCTCAATACGCGCGGCGTCCGCTGTTCTTGGATTCAGGCGGTGGCGCATCGACGACACCGCGTCCTACCTGTTTTGCACAAAGGAACGCATATGGAGCAATTTCACGGCACGACGATCGTCTCCGTGCGCCGCGGCGACAAGGTGGCGCTAGGCGGCGACGGCCAGGTCACGCTCGGCAACATCGTCATGAAAGGCGGTGCAAAGAAAGTCCGGCGCATCTATAACGGCAAGGTGCTGGTCGGCTTCGCCGGCGGCACCGCCGACGCGTTCTCACTGCTCGACCGCTTCGAAGCGAAGCTTGAAAAGCATCAGGGCAACCTGACGCGCGCCGCGGTCGAACTCGCAAAAGACTGGCGCACCGACCGCATGCTGCGCCGTCTCGAAGCGATGCTGATCACCGCCGATGCGACCACCACGCTGGTCATCACCGGCAACGGCGACGTGCTCGACCCGGAAGGCGGGATCTGCGCGATCGGCTCCGGCGGCGCGTATGCGCAAGCCGCGGCGAAGGCGCTGGCCGACAACACCGAGATGTCGCCGCGCGAGATCGTCGAAAAGTCGCTCGAGATTGCCGGCGACATGTGCATCTATACGAACCACAATCGCGTCATCGAGACGATCGAGTAAGGACCCACGATGAGCACCATGACTCCCGCCGAGATCGTCTCGGAACTCGACAAGCACATCATCGGCCAGCATCGCGCGAAGAAAGCGGTCGCGGTTGCGCTGCGCAATCGCTGGCGCCGTCAGCAGGTGGCCGATCCGCTGCGGCAGGAAATCACGCCCAAGAACATCTTGATGATCGGACCGACCGGCGTCGGTAAAACCGAAATCGCGCGGCGTCTGGCCAAGCTCGCCGACGCGCCGTTCATCAAGATCGAAGCGACCAAGTTCACCGAAGTGGGTTACGTGGGCCGCGACGTCGACAGCATCGTGCGCGACCTGATGGAGATCTCGGTCAAGCAGACGCGCGAAACGGAAATGCGCAAGGTGCGCTCGAAGGCGCAAGACCAGGCGGAAGACCGGATTCTCGACGTGCTGCTGCCGGGCGCGCGTCCGGTCGGCTTCGGTTCGGGTGCGAGTGAAGGTCACGACGAGTCGAGCTCGACGCGTCAGACCTTCCGCAAGCGTCTGCGCGAAGGCCTGCTCGACGACAAGGAAATCGAACTCGATGTCGAGCAGCCGCAAGCGGGCATGGACATCATGGGGCCGCCGGGCATGGAAGACATGACCGAGCAGATCCGCTCGATGTTCGCCAATCTGGGCGGCGGCAAGAAGACGCGCCGCAAGCTGAAGGTCAAGGAAGCGCTGAAGCTGCTCACCGACGAAGAAGCATCGAAGATGCTCAACGACGAAGAGGTGAAAACCCGCTCGGTGCAGAACGTCGAGCAGAACGGCATCGTGTTCCTCGACGAAATCGACAAGATCGCTTCGCGCAACGAAGCGGGCGGCGGCGAAGTGTCTCGCCAGGGCGTGCAGCGCGACTTGCTGCCGCTGGTCGAAGGCACGACGATCAACACGAAGTACGGGATGGTGAAAACCGATCACATCCTGTTTATTGCGAGCGGCGCGTTCCATCTGGCCAAGCCGAGCGATCTGATCCCTGAACTGCAAGGTCGTTTTCCGATTCGCGTCGAGCTCGATTCGCTGTCGGTGAAGGACTTCGAGGCGATTCTGGTGTCGACCGATGCGAGCCTCGTCAAGCAGTATCAGGCGCTGCTCGCCACCGAAGACGTCAACCTCGATTTCGCTGAAGACGGCATTCGCCGGCTCGCCGAGATCGCGTACTCGGTCAATGAGAAGACCGAGAACATCGGTGCGCGGCGGTTGTATACGGTGATCGAAAAGCTGCTCGAGGAAGTGTCGTTCGCGGCAGGCAATCACACCGGGCAGGCGGTGAGGATCGATGCGGCGTATGTCGACCGTGCGCTGAACGAAGTCGCGGATGATGAGGATCTGTCGCGCTACGTGCTGTAAAAGCGTAACGCTTCGGGGCCACGCTAACGCGCCAATGCGCTAACGCACTAACGCGCGCGTTAGCCCGCAGAAAACCTCGCACACAAAACGGGCGGCCTCTTCGCAACAAGAGAGCCGCCCGTTTTTTTGCTTGCGCGCGCAACCATCCGCGCCTTACTGCTTCACCGGCCGCTTCGACAACTTGCGCTGCAGCGTGCGCCGATGCATGTTGAGCGCCCGCGCGGTCGCCGAGATATTGCCGCCGTTTTCCGCCAGCACTCGCTGGATATGCTCCCATTCGAGCCGCGCCACCGACAGCGGCGTCGGATGCTCGATCGCCTCTTCGGCCTGGATCGCGCTCGCTTCGCTCTGCAGCGCGGCGAGAATCGTCTCGACATTGGCGGGCTTCGCCAGATAGTTGTCCGCACCGTCCTTCACCGCCTGCACCGCGGTCGCGATGCTCGCGTAGCCGGTCAGCACCAGCATTCGCGCATTCGGCTGCAGCTCGCGCAGCGGTGCGACCAGGTTCAGCCCCGAATCCTTGCCCAGATGCAAATCCACCGTGATCTGCCCGAACTTCTGCTGGTTCGCCAGCTTGATCGCGTCGTCGGCATTGTGCGCTTCGGCTACCGTGAAGCCGCGGCGAGTCAGGCCGCGCGCAAGAATGCCGGAGAACACTTCGTCGTCGTCGATCACGAGGAAGTTCATGTCGCTCATGCCTGTTTCTCCTTTCTGGACGACACGGACCCTGCCCGCTTCACGCCCGGTTGACCTTGATCTGCTGCTGTCGTTGTAGTTGCCGCCACCGGCACCCGCAAAATCGCGCGCGTACCGCGCGGCCGCGTTTCTTTCGCATCCGCGAGTTCGACCGAACCGCCCAGACGCGCCGCCGCCGAAAACGCCAGGTACAGGCCCACGCCGTGGCCGCCCTGCGTACTATCGACCGGCGCCGTGCCGAGCGAGTTGCGCAACGACGCCGGAATGCCCGGCCCCGCGTCGCACACTTCGAATTCAACCGTACTGCCGCGCTCGACCAGCGTAGCCGCCAGCGTCACGTGATCGCGGCTGGCGCGCGCGGCGTTGTCGAGCAGGATGGTCAGAATCTGGCTGACCGCGACGGTATCGTCCAGTTCGACATCGGACGACGGCGCCGACAGTTGCTTCAGTTCGACGTGCGGATGGCGCAGCCGCCACTGCTGCACATACGTATCCAGCCAATCGCCGATCGTCTGCCGGCTGCCCGGCTCCGAGGCGCGGCTGCGCAACCGCGCGAGCGCCGACGTGCACATCGACATCTGTTGCTCGAGCAGGTCGAGATCGGCGGCGTACGGTTTCATGCCCGCGTCGGTGCGCGCCGCGTCGCGCAATTCTTCGGTGAGCATCGCGATGGTTGACAACGGCGTGCCGATTTCGTGCGCGACGGTGGCCGCCTGCACGCCCAGCGCGACCGCCCGCTCATCGCGCAACAGGCGCTGCTGCGCGTCGCCGAGCGCCGCATCGCGCTGGCGCAGCGCGCGCGACATGCGCGCGACGAACCACGTGATCAGCCCGACGCTGACCGTGAAGTTCACCCACATGCCGGCGCGGTAGTAGTCGAACAGGTTGGCCGGGTTGTCCAGATTGAGCGGCACCGATTCGAAGCCGAGCACGGCATAGCACGCCACCGCAAACGCCGCGAGCCAGATCACCAGATGCCACGGCAGCACGGCCGCGGCGATCGCCAGCGAAGGCAGGTACAGCGAAACAAACGGGTTAGTGGTGCCGCCGGACAGAAACAGCAGCGCGGACAGCGCGCCGAGGTCGACCCACAGTTGACCGAACAGCTCGAGATTCGACTCGGGCCGCTGCTGCGACACGCGCAGCCACGTGAAGCCGTTGAAGATCACCTCAAGCCCGATGACCAGCAGCATCGCGGGCAGCGGCAGCGTCACGCCGACAAAAATCTGGACGAACGCGATCGTCAGCAGTTGCCCGATGATGGCGAGGCTGCGCAGCCAGAAGAGATGCCCGAGGTTGACCCGGCCCGTGTTCGTAATGCGGTGCATCACGTCAGTGTACCTGCTGAAGCGACCCGAATTACCGATCGTATGCGCAGCGCGTCACTGTGTCACTGGCGCAACGCTCGGACGGAAAGCGGGCCGGCGGCGCGCGGAGTTGCGGTGAGTTTCAGCTAGTCGCAGCAAGGCCGGTCGTCAGTCGTCCGCAGCAGCGGCGGCAGCGGGATTGCCGTGCGCCCGCGCGATCTCCTCGACCAGACATTCCGGGCACATGCAGCGACTACCCGGCTTGAGCAGTTCGGCGGGCAGCGGCGGCATCGCGTGACACCAGCAGTCGGCTGCCTGCGCCTCGCGGCCGCAGTCGAACGAGCGGCCGCAGCGCGGGCAACGCGCGCTTTGCGGATCGCGCGAATCGTGCGCATCAGGCGCGGCGTGTGCGTCGGTAGCTTCTGACGATGCGGGGCGGGCAACAGTCGGGTTCATGACAGCGGAATGAAACCGGTCGGACGATGGGCCATGATGCCACGTCTGGCCGCCGCAGACGAGGCGCGCGGCAAGACAGCGCCACCCGCGCGCCGCGCGCCATTGCGCACTGCGCAACCGGCGTCGCGCGTGTCGCAACAGCGTGCGCCAAAATCGCTGTTGCAGCGCGCCAGTCCTGTACAATTCGCCGTGTTTTGACCGTTCCCAGCCGAGCCTCCGATATGTCCGAGCTTTCCGACCTGTCCCAGATCGCCCCCACGCTAAAGGCCGAAATCCTCGCCGAAGCGCTGCCCTACATCCGCCAATACCACGGTAAAACCGTGGTGATCAAATACGGCGGCAACGCGATGACGGAAGAACGTCTGAAGCAGGGCTTCGCGCGCGACGTGATCCTGCTGAAGCTGGTCGGCATCAACCCGGTGATCGTCCACGGCGGCGGCCCGCAGATCGACCAGGCGCTGAAGAAAATCGGCAAGCAGGGCACGTTCATCCAGGGCATGCGCGTCACCGACGAAGAGACGATGGAAGTCGTCGAATGGGTGCTCGGCGGCGAAGTGCAGCAAGATATCGTCACGCTGATCAACCACTTCGGCGGCCACGCGGTGGGCCTGACGGGCAAGGACGGCGGCCTGATCCACGCACGCAAGCTGATGATGCCGGACCGCGACAATCCGGGGCAGTACGTCGATATCGGCCAGGTCGGCGAGGTCGAATCGATCAACCCGGCTGTCGTCAAGGCGCTGCAGGACGACGCGTTCATCCCGGTGATCTCGCCGATCGGCTTCGGCGAAGACGGCCTGTCGTACAACATCAACGCCGATCTGGTCGCGGGCAAGCTGGCGGTGGTGCTGAACGCCGAAAAGCTGGTGATGATGACCAATATCCCCGGCGTGATGGACAAGGAAGGCACGTTGCTGACCGACCTGTCGGCGCGCGAAATCGACGGGCTGTTCGCCGATGGCACGATCTCCGGCGGCATGCTGCCGAAGATTTCGTCGGCGCTCGACGCGGCGAAAAGCGGCGTGCGCTCAGTGCACATCATCGATGGCCGCATCGAACACTCGGTGCTGCTCGAGATTCTGACCGAGCAACCGTTCGGCACGATGATCCGCTCGCATTGAACACAAAGGGCGCGGCCCGCGGTTTCGCCGCGGGCGGGCTTCACCACCGCGCTCACCGCGTTTTCTCCTGCTTTAACCAATCAGCTGCCAGCACCTGGCAGCCATCAAGCATCGCTCCGGCATACGGCGCCGCCGTCGCGCGCCACATGCCGCGTCTCACGCAAGACAAGTCATACTGTCGGCGTCGTTCCATTACGCGACCACTCGCCCTTCCAATCCGATCCGCCCGCCCCATCATCGGCCGAGCAGGCCTGACATGAAGCCCGGCGCAACCCATCTGATCATGCGCACTTCCCGCCCCAAGCGCCGCCGTCCGCCAATCGAAGCCGGCAGTCCGGTGTGGCTGTTCGATCTCGACAACACGCTGCACCATGCTTCGCACGCGATCTTCCCGGCGATCAACACCGCGATGACGCAGTACATCATCGATGCGCTGCAGGTCGATCACGCGGAGGCGGACCGGCTACGCACCAGCTACACGCAGCGCTACGGCGCAACCCTGCTGGGTCTCGCGCGCCATCACCCGATCGACCCCAACGATTTTCTGAAAGTCGTGCACACGTTCCCCGACCTGCGCACGATGCTGCGCAGCGAGCGCGGCCTCGCGCGGCTGGTTGCCGCGCTGCCGGGCCGCAAGATCGTACTGACCAACGGCCCGCAAGCCTACGCGCAAGCGGTGCTCGAAGAACTGCGGATCGAGCGGCTGTTCGAGCGGGTGATCGCCGTCGAACACATGCGCGACCGGCGCGGCTGGCGGGCCAAGCCCGACCCGGCGATGCTGCGCAAGGCAATGCGCGATGCGCACGTGCGGCCCGCGGACGCGATTCTGGTCGAAGATACGCGCGGGCATCTGAAGAGTTACAAGCGCCTCGGCATCCGCACCATCTGGATCGTCGGCCACCTGCCGGCGCGAGCGCGCGCAGACGGCACACCGGCGCCGTTGCCGGGCACCGGACGCCCGCATTATGTCGACCGGCGCATTCGTTCGTTAAAATCGCTACGACTGGGCAACCGCTCGGCGCGACTGAAGGGACGACAGACATGCAGCCGATTCGCAAGCATGACGAGGCCGTAACCGAAGGCAAGCCGGGCGAGGGCGCCGACGCGCCCGAGGCAAACCGCCACCCTGCACGCGCGGTGCGCCTGAAGCCAGGCGAGCGCCGCGTCCATATCCTGCAGACGCTCGCGGCGATGCTCGAGGCGCCGAAAAACGAAAAGATCACCACTGCGGCGCTCGCCGCGCGCCTCGGCGTGTCGGAAGCCGCGCTGTACCGGCACTTCGCGAGCAAGGCGCAGATGTTCGAAGGGCTGATCGAATTTATCGAGCATACGTTGTTCGGGCTGATCAACCAGATCGTCGCGAAAGAGCCGAACGGCGTACTGCAGGCGCGCGCGATCGCGATGACGCTGCTGAGTTTCTCGGCGAAGAACCCCGGCATGACGCGCGTGCTGACCTGCGAGGCGCTAGTCGGCGAGCATGAGCGGCTGACCGAACGCGTCAACCAGATGCTCGAGCGTATCGAAGCGTCGCTGAAGCAATGTCTGCGGGTCGGCCTGATGGAGGCGAACGCGCAGCAGGCGCCGCATGCAAGCGATGCCGTGCCGCTTCATGCGAAACGCGAAAGCGCGGTGCCGCTGCCGGCTGACTACGATCCCGCCGTGCGCGCGAATCTGCTGCTCAGCTACATCATCGGCCGCTGGCACCGCTACGTGCGAAGCGGCTTCGCACGCGCGCCGGGCGAACACGCCGATGCGCAGTTGCTGCTGATCCTGCAATAACATCCGGGCGCGAGCGGGTATCGGAAGCGTGCCACGCGCCGCGGCCCGATGCTGCCGCGCGGGAATTTCCGCTATACTCTGCGGCTATTGCAAGGGTATTGCAGTCACGCTTTCCCGTGGCGCCAAGCTAACACCAGGCTGCCTCCAGGCTTAAACACGTAGTACCGCGCCGATTTGCTGACTTGATTGCGGGCGCGCGAACCTGCCGGACCTCGTCGGTTCCTGCACGGTTCACATAAATGCGGCTAAAGAGGTCGTCAGCCCCGCGCATCCTCTTTGCTGCGCAGCGCCGACACCATTTAGCCGCCAGGCAGTCGTCAAAGGCGGAATTAATGGAATCGATCGGCATCGTCGCTCCACAAAAAATGCATTTCTCCGAGCCGCTGCGTTTGCAGAACGGCAGCTCGCTCGCGAACTACGACCTGATGGTCGAAACCTACGGCACGCTGAACGCGGCACGCAGCAACGCGGTGCTCGTGTGCCATGCGCTGAACGCGTCGCATCATGTCGCGGGCGTCTATGCGGACGACCCGAAAGAAGTCGGCTGGTGGGACAACATGGTCGGCCCCGGCAAGCCGCTCGACACGAACCGCTTCTTCGTGATCGGCGTGAACAATCTCGGCTCCTGCTTCGGTTCGACCGGCCCAATGAGCGTCGATCCGGCCACCGGCACGCCATACGGCGCGCGTTTTCCGGTGGTGACCGTCGAAGACTGGGTCGACGCGCAGGCGCGCGTGGCCGACGCGTTCGGTATCGAGCGCTTCGCCGCGGTGATGGGCGGCAGCCTCGGCGGCATGCAGGCGCTCGCGTGGAGCACGATGTACCCGGAGCGGGTCGCGCACTGCATCGTGGTTGCGTCCACTCCGAAGCTGTCCGCGCAGAACATCGCGTTCAACGAAGTCGCGCGTTCGGCGATCCTGTCGGACCCGGACTTTCACGGCGGCAACTACTACGCGCACGGCGTGAAGCCGAAGCGCGGCCTGCGCGTGGCGCGGATGATCGGCCACATCACCTATCTGTCCGACGACGACATGGCCGCCAAATTCGGCCGCGCGCTGCGCCGCGCGGAAGGCGCGCTCGACGCGTACAACTTCAATTTCGACGTCGAGTTCGAAGTGGAGTCGTACCTGCGCTACCAGGGCGACAAGTTCGCCGACTACTTCGACGCGAACACGTATCTGCTGATCACCCGTGCGCTCGACTACTTCGATCCGGCCAAGGCGTTCGACGGCGACTTGACCGCCGCGCTCGCGCACACCAAGGCCAAATACCTGATCGCCAGCTTCACGACCGACTGGCGCTTTGCGCCGGCCCGTTCGCGCGAACTGGTCAAGGCCTTGCTCGACCACAAGCGTCACGTGACCTACGGCGAAATCGACGCGCCCCATGGCCACGACGCGTTTCTGCTCGACGACCCCCGCTATCACAACCTGATGCGCGCCTATTACGAACGGATCGCGCACGAGGTGAACGCATGAACCAGCAAGCCTTCGACCTTCTATCCACCCGTGCCGACTTCCGCGCGATCGCCCGCTGGGTCGAGCCGCGCGCCACAGTCCTCGACCTCGGCTGCGGCGACGGCTCGCTGCTGTCGCTGCTCGCCGAAGAACTGGAAGTGCAGGGCTACGGCATCGAGATCAACGATGCCGGCGTGCTCGCCGCGACCAAGAACGGCGTCAACGTGATCCAGCAAAATCTCGAAGACGGCCTGCGCCTGTTCGAAGATGCCAGCTTCGATTTCGCGATCCTGTCGCAGACGCTGCAGACGATTCACCAGACCGCGGCGATCCTGCGCGAAACGATGCGGGTCGGCAAGGAGTGCATCGTATCGTTCCCGAATTTCGGCTACTGGCCGCATCGTCTGGCGGTCTTGCAGGGCCGCATGCCGGTGTCGAAGTCGCTGCCTTATCAATGGCACAACACGCCGAACGTGCGCGTGCTGACCATCAAGGACTTCGAGGCGCTGGCGCCGGAAGTTGGCATCGAAATCCTCGATCGGGTGGTGCTGCACGGCGGCCAGACCGTGCGTTGGGGCGTGAACTGGCGTGGTAGTCTTGCGGTCTATCGCGTCAAGAAAAGCTAACGCCACCATTCACATGTCGAACCCGCCACACGAGGCGCGCGCACTTAACGCTCACGTAGAACACACCGGCTGGCGCGCGTTTCTGAACACGCGCATGCTGATCTGCGTGTTTCTCGGCTTTACGTCGGGGTTGCCGCTCTTCACGCTCGTCTACCTCGTACAGGCCTGGCTGCGTTCCGAAGGGGTCAACCTGAAGGAAATCGGCCTGTTCGCGCTGATCCAGTTTCCGTATACGTGGAAGTTCGTCTGGGCTCCGCTGATGGACCGCTACGTGCCGCGCCTGCCGTTTTGGCGGCCGGGCCGGCGGCGCGGCTGGATGCTGTTCACGCAAATTCTGGTGGCGGCCTCGATTGCATCGCTCGGCATCGTGTCGCCGCGCGATGCGATCTGGACAGTCGCCGCGCTCACCGCGCTGGTGGCGTTTTTCGGCGCAAGCCAGGACATCGTGATCGACGCGTACCGGCGTGAACTGCTGCGCGATACCGAGCAAGGCCTCGGCAATGCGGTGCATGTGAACGCGTACAAGATTGCCGCGCTGATACCCGGTTCATTGGCGCTGATCCTGTCGGACCATCTGCCGTGGGCCACGGTGTTCGTCTTCACCGCCGCGTTCATGCTGCCGGGCATGGTGATGACGCTCGTCGTGCGCGAGCCCGAAGTGCACGGCGAGCCGCCGAGAAACCTGCGCGCGGCGATCGTCGAGCCGTTCCGCGAATTCATCCGGCGCGACGGCTGGAAAGGCGCGCTGTTCGTGCTCGCCTTCATCTTCCTGTACAAGCTCGGCGACGTGATGGCCACCACACTGTCGACGTCGTTCTTCCTCGATATTGGCTTTTCGCGCACGGAAATCGGCGTGATCGCGAAAACCACCGCATTTGGCGCAAGCCTCGCGGGCGGCATTATCGGCGGCATCTGGCTGATGAAGATCGGCATCGGCCGCGGGCTGTGGATCTTCGGAATCCTGCAGATGGTGTCGACGCTCGGCTTCGCGTGGCTCACGCAGTTTGGGCCTGGCGCGGCGGAGCTTGCGCCGACCTATCATCTCGCCGAGACGCTGAGCCAGTTCACGACGCATGTGCTGTCGTTGGTCGGCAGCAGCTGGACCGTGCAGCTCGATCCGAAGCTGTTTGCACTCGCAATTGTGTACGGTTTCGAGACGTTCACTACGGGCCTGACGCTCGCCGCGTTCACCGCGTATATCGCGAGCACCACCGATCCGCGCTATACGGCCACGCAGTTCGCGCTGTTCACCAGCCTCGCGTCCGTGCCACGTACCCTCGCCTCGGCAGCGAGCGGCTATGTGGTCGCGCAATTCGGCTGGTTTCATTACTTCATCGCATGCACGCTCCTCGCGGTGCCCGGTATGCTACTTTTGTTCCGGATCGCTCCGTGGAGGAAGCCGTCGTGACGTTGTTCGTCTCGCGGTGCGCCGCGCGTCGGCAGTATTCGTCTGTCGTGTCGGCTGTTGCAGTGCGCCGTCATCGTTATCGTCTGAGGTGTGTGCATGCCGCGCTAGTCGCGTTGCTGTGGGCTGGTGTTGTGCCGGCTGGTGCGTATGCGGCTGATGTGGCGGCGGGCGCGGGGTCGGCTGTTAATGCAGGTTCGGCGCCGGCTGCTGGTTCTGCTGCGCATCCGACGGCCAATCCGCCTGCGAATCCGCCGGCAAACCAGCCCGCCGCGGCGACGCAAGGGAGCGCATCGGGTGGCGCGAACCCGCCGGCGACAGCGGTGAAAACTGCACCGAAGTCTGAGACAAAGACCGAAACAAAGTCCGAGCAGAAGCCCGAATCGAAGCCGGAGCAGAAGGCAGAACCAAAAGCAGAACCAAAAGCAGAACCGAAGGCAGAACCGAAGGCGGAACTCAAACCCGAACCCAAACCCGAGCCCACCGCCGGCGCATCCAGCGCATCGGCGCCTCCGGAAGCCGGCTCAAGCACCGCCGCGCCACCAGTCGCATCGCACGCGCCAACCTCGACGCCCAGCCCCACCGCAACCTCAACGCCATTCCAGCCGAACCCGCAACTACGGTACGGCGGCTACGCGGTGTTCCGCAATCTGATTCCATCGTCGATGCTCGAAGGACAAGCCGCCGAGGAATTCGACCAGATCGCGCGCGGCGCCGATCACGCCAATCGCCTGTATCCAGAGACCGATCCGCGCACGCGACGTGTGCGCACGATCACCGACAAGCTGATCCCGTACTCGCTGAAATGGAGCGACCGCACGAAGCAATGGAAGTGGGATGTCGCGGTAGTCCGCTCGCCAGATATACGCATGTACTGTCTGCCGGGCGGCAAGATCGTCGTGTACAGCGGCCTGCTCGACCGCGTGAAGCCGAACGACAACGAGCTCGGCATGCTGATCGGACATGAGATCGCGCACGCGCTGCGCGAGCATGCGCGCGAACGGCTCGGCGAACAGCAAGCCGCGCAGCTCGGTGCCGGCACGATTCCGCAGCTGTTCGGCCTCGCGGATCTCGGTGCGGCACCGCTCGGCATCGGCTCGCAATTGCTGGAGATGAAGTACGAGCCCGCCGACGAAACCGAAGCCGACGTGATCGGCAGTGAGATCGCATCGCGCGCGGGTTACGATCCGCGCGCTGCGGTGACGCTGTGGGACAAGCTCGCGGCCGCGACGCGCGGCAATCGCGATCAGGGCTTCATCTACGTGCACCCGTACCCGCCGGCGCGCCGCCAGGACATCGTGAAACGGCTGTCGGACATGCTGCCGCTCTACGCGAAGGCGATCGGCAAGACCGTCGATACGTTGCCCGACTATCCGGGCACCGGCAAGCAGCGGCGCACCGCGGCGCGCGACTAGCTAAACGGCTAGCCGCGGCGATGCGATCAACCGTCGACCGTGTGATCGTAGTCGACGGTCAGCGGTGCGTGATCGCTGAACTTGATATCGCGAAACACGTCGACGCGCTTCGCTTTGGCGGCGATGCCGGGCGTCGCGATCTGATAGTCGATACGCCACCCGACGTTCTTCGCATAAGCCTGCCCGCGGTTGCTCCACCACGTGTACTGCTCGGGCCGCTGATCGAGCGTGCGGAACACGTCGACGTAGCCGACTTCGTCGAACAGCTTCGTCAGCCACGCGCGCTCTTCGGGCAGGCAGCCGGAGTTCTTCTGGTTGCTCTTCCAGTTCTTGATGTCGATTTCCTTGTGCACGATGTTCACATCGCCGCACACGATCACTTCGCGTTCCTTGCTCAGTTCGGCGAGATGCGGCATGAACACGTCCATGAAGCGAAACTTCGCCTGCTGACGGTCCTCGCCGCTCGAACCGGAAGGCACATACACCGAGATCACCGAAAGCTTGCCGAAGCGCAGCTCGACATAGCGCCCTTCCGCATCGAACTCCTCGCTGCCGAAACCGATCACGACTTCATCAGGCTCGCGCCGCGTATAAACGCCTGCGCCGCTATAGCCCTTCTTCACCGCATGCTGGAAGTAGCCGGTGAAATCGTGCGGTGCGAGAAACTCCGGCGTCATGTCGTCTTGCGAGCATTTGATTTCCTGCACGCACAGCACGTCGGCGTTCTGCTCGCCGAACCACTTGAAAAAACCTTTGCTCGATGCCGAGCGGATGCCGTTCAGATTGGCGGTGATTACACGCAACATGTCGTTCCTTTTGTTCTTCAATTCAGTGTTCTGTCAGCTGCAGCGGCTGCCATCATTCGACGACCACACCCTTTAACGATTCCTTAGCCGGCGGATATTCGAGCTTCAGCGCGTCCATCGTGCGCAGCAGCAGCTCGGCGATCATCACGTTGCGATGCGTCTTCGAATCGGCCGGAATCACGTACCACGGCGCGTATTCGGTCGAGGTCGCGGCGAGCGCCTCGTTATACACGTCCTGATACTTGTCCCACTGCTTGCGCGCTTCGAGATCGGAGACGTCGAATTTCCAGTGCTTGGTCGGGTCTGCGATGCGCGCCTGCAGCCGCGCCCGCTGCTCGTCCTTCGAGATGTGCAGCATGCATTTGACGATAGTCGTGCCGCTGTCGGCGAGCAACGCCTCGAAGTTGCGGATATGCCGATAGCGCGTGTCGCGCTGGTCTTTGGTCAGTTGACCGAGCACGGTCGGCACCAGCACGTCTTCGTAGTGGCTGCGATTGAAGATGGTCAGTTCGCCGGCCGCGGGCGCCTGCGAATGCACGCGCCACAAGAAATCGTGCGCGGCCTCGACCGGTGTCGGCGCCTTGAACGGCACGATGCGCAACCCGAGCGGATCGACCTCGTGAAACACCGCGCGAATCGTGCCGTCCTTGCCGCTGGTATCCATGCCCTGCAGCACCAGCAGCACGCGCTGGCGCCGCTGCGCATGCAGGCGCTCCTGCAGCGCATCGAGCTGCGCGCCGATTTCGGCAAGACGCCCGCGGGCCTCATCCTTCGAACCGTTCGAAAACGGCTTCAGGCCGGGATCGAAGTCGGTCAGCTTGAACGCGGCCTTTTTGCCTTCCTGGAAAAACGGCACGCGGAAATCGTCGAGCTCAGGTTTCTTCGCCATCAAACGTCTCCTCTTCGACAGACAAGGTTCGCCGGACATCTCGCCAAAAAACGAATGGGCTGTTGCCCAATTCCCATCCGGCAACAGCCCATCATGACCGAAAAGCGCTGCTGACGCAGCGCCTTGCTTGCGCGCGCTAACGCCCGCTCAGGCCAGCTTCTTCTTCAGCAACTCGTTGACCTGCTGCGGATTCGCCTTGCCCTTGGTCGCCTTCATCGCCTGGCCGATCAGCGCGTTAAACGCCTTTTCCTTGCCAGCCCGATATTCTTCGACCGACTTCTGGTTAGCCGCCAGCACTTCGTCGATGATCGCTTCGAGCGCGCCGGTGTCCGAGATCTGCTTCAGGCCCTTCGCTTCGATGATGCGATCGGCGGCGGCTTCGTCGGTGGCTTTCTCTTCCCAGATCGCGACGAAAATTTCCTTCGCGATCTTGTTCGAGATCGTGCCGTCTGCGATGCGTTGCAGAACCAGCGCGAGCTGCGCGGCGGACACCGGGCTTGCGTCGATCTGCAGGTCTTCGCGGTTCAACTGCGACGAAACCTCGCCCATCAGCCAGTTTGCCGCGGCTTTTGCCTGCGCCGCGCCGGCCCTGGCGACGAGCGCTTCATAGTAGAGCGCCATCGCCTTGCTCGACGTCACCACACCGGCGTCGTAGCGCGTCAACCCGTACTGCTCGACAAAGCGCTGCTGCATCGCCGCCGGCAGCTCCGGCATTTCACTGCGCACGCGCTCGATCCACGCGGAATCGATCATCAGCGGCATCAGGTCAGGGTCGGGGAAATAGCGGTAGTCGTGCGCGTCTTCCTTGCTGCGCATCGAGCGCGTTTCGCGCTTGTCCGGATCGTACAGACGCGTTTCCTGCACGACGGTGCCGCCGTCTTCGATCAGTTCGATCTGGCGCCGCACTTCGTACTGGATCGCTTCTTCGAGAAAGCGGAATGAGTTCAGGTTCTTGATCTCGGCACGCGTGCCGAATTCCTTCTGCCCGACCGGTCGCACCGATACGTTCGCGTCGCAGCGAAACGAACCTTCCTGCATGTTGCCGTCGCAGATGCCGAGCCACATCACCAGACCATGCAGCGCCTTCGCGTATGCCACCGCTTCGGCTGCGCTGCGCATTTCCGGCTCAGTGACGATTTCCAAGAGCGGCGTGCCCGCGCGGTTCAGATCGATGCCGGTCATCCCCGCGAAGTCTTCGTGCAGCGACTTGCCTGCGTCTTCCTCGAGGTGCGCGCGAGTCAGGTTGACGGTCTTTTCGTACGCGTCCTTGCCGGCCTTTTCGTTGGCCGGCACCTGGATCGTGATCTGCCCGCCCTGCACCACCGGGATCTCGTACTGGCTGATCTGGTAGCCCTTCGGCAGATCCGGATAGAAGTAATTCTTGCGCGCGAAGATGCTGCGCGGCGCGACTGTTGCGCCGATCGCCAGACCGAGGCGGATCGCGCGTTCGACCGCGCCGCGGTTCATCACCGGCAGCACGCCCGGCAGCGCGAGATCGACCGGGCAGGCCTGCGTGTTCGGCTCAGCGCCGAATTGCGTCGCGGCGCCCGAAAAGATTTTCGAGACCGTCGATAACTGCGCGTGCGTCTCGAGACCGATAACGACTTCCCATTCTTTGGCCATGATCAAACTCCCGCTGGCGCCTGGCGATGCCAGCCGGTGACGCGCTGGAACGCGTCCGCAACCTGCAGCATGCGTGCTTCGTTGAAATAGTTGCCGATGATCTGCAAGCCGACCGGCCGTTGCGCATTCGCGCCCGCGCCGAAACCGCACGGCACGCTCATGCCCGGCAGACCTGCGAGACTCACCGACAGCGTATAGATATCGGCCAGATACATCTGCACCGGATCGTCGCCCTTCGCACCGAGATCCCACGCCACGGAAGGCGCGACCGGCCCCATGATCACATCGCACTGCTCGAACGCCTGCTGGAAATCCTGCGCGATGATGCGGCGGATTTTTTGCGCCTGCAGGTAGTACGCGTCGTAGTACCCGTGCGAAAGCACATAGGCGCCGACCAGAATGCGGCGCTTCACTTCGGCCCCGAAGCCTTCGGCGCGCGACTTCTTGTACATGTCGAGCAGATCGCCGTACTGCGCGGCGCGATGGCCATAGCGCACGCCGTCGAAACGCGACAGGTTCGACGATGCTTCGGCCGGCGCGATCACGTAATAAACCGGGATCGACAATTCGGTTTTCGGCAACGATACGTCGACCAGCGTGGCGCCGAGCGCTTCGTATTGCTTGAGCGCGACGTCGATCGCGGCACGCACGTCGTCGGCGAGGCCGGCGCCGAAGTATTCCTTCGGCAAGCCGATGCGCAGGCCGGCGAGCGGCTTGTCCGCTGCCGCGACCGCTTTACCCGACCATGTCTGCCCCAGATGACGCGTGAAATCTTCGTCTTCGCGCGTGAGGCTGGTCGAATCGCGTTCGTCGAAACCGGCGATTGCGTTGAGCAGCAGCGCGCAATCGGCGGCGCTTTGCGCAAACGGGCCGCCCTGGTCGAGCGACGACGCGAACGCGATCATCCCGTAGCGCGACACGCGGCCGTAGGTCGGCTTGATGCCGGTCACGCCGGAGAACGACGCCGGCTGGCGAATCGAGCCGCCGGTATCGGTGCCGGTCGCAGCGGGCGCCAGACGCGCGGCAACCGCCGCGGCCGAGCCACCCGACGAGCCGCCAGGCACCGCCTTGATATCCCACGGGTTGTGCACCGGGCCGAAATGGGAGTTCTCATTCGACGAACCCATCGCGAATTCGTCCATATTGGTCTTGCCGACGCACACCATGCCCGCGCGGTTCAAACGCTCGACCACCGTTGCATCGAACGGGCTCGTATAGTTTTCGAGCATCTTCGAACCCGCGGTGGAACGCCAGCCGCGCGTGACGAACACGTCTTTATGGGCGATCGGCAGGCCGGTCAGCGCACCGGCGTCACCGCTGGCAAGACGCGCATCGGCGGCCTTCGCCTGTTCCAGCGTCAGTTGCGGATCGACGTGCACGAACGCGTTCAGGCTCTGGTTCGCGGCGATCCGCTTCAGGTACAGCTCTGCGAGTTCCACCGCGGACACTTGTTTCGCAGCGAGCGCGGCGCGCAGTTCGGTCAGGCTTTTCTCATGCATTGCGTTGTTCCCGTCTCGGACGATTACTCGATAACCTTCGGTACCAGATACAGGCCGTCCTGCACCGCCGGCGCGGCGCGCTGGAAGTCGTCGCGCCGCACCGTTTCCGTGACGGCGTCGTTGCGCAAACGCAGCGCCACGTCTTCGATCTGCTCGATCGGATGGGCCAGCGGCGCGATGCCCGTGGTGTCGACGGCCTGCATCTGCTCGACGAGGCCGAAGAAATCGTTGAGCTGCGCGAGCGTATGTTCGGCGTCGGCGTCGGGCAGTTCGAGCCGCGCAAGATGGGCGATGCGTTTCACATCGGTCAGGGTCAAAGCCATGCGGTCACCGGCAAGAGAGGCGGGGCCGTTGCAACAGTCAAAAACAGTGTTGCGACAGCCGCTTAGGTCATTGGAGCGAGCCCTCGAAAAAGGGCCGCGCGGCGGCAAAAACTGCCACTCGTTTCCTTCAAATCAAGCAAAATTATAAGGTATCATTACGCGTTCGACCCAAACCCGGACCGACTTACCAAGGCCTTTCTGGTGTTTCCCAGCAGTTTTCCCGCAGTTTCCCGGAAGGGAATGAATCCCATGCGGACTGAACCAAAGGCGAACGGCCTTGCCATAAGTCACCGGTAGCTACCCCAGCCGCTTCAGTTTTTCCGCGTGATTTCCGAATGGTTTCCGAACGTCCACGTCGCGTCGAAGCCTGCTCGAGTCACCCCGACTGAAGCCGTTAATATTTTCCGCTGCCGCCCTCCGCGTACGATGCGAGGCCCGGCTCCCAGCGAGACAGGATTTTGAATGTTTGGTTTTTTGCGCAGCTATTTCTCCAACGATCTCGCCATTGACCTCGGCACCGCCAACACGCTGATCTACATGCGTGGCAAGGGCATCGTTCTCGACGAACCGTCGGTCGTGTCGATCCGCCAGGAAGGCGGCCCGAACGGCAAGAAAACCATCCAGGCCGTCGGCCGCGAAGCAAAGCAGATGCTCGGCAAGGTGCCGGGCAACATCGAAGCGATCCGCCCGATGAAGGATGGCGTGATCGCCGACTTCACCGTCACCGAGCAGATGATCAAGCAGTTCATCAAGACTGCACACGAATCGCGGATGTTCTCGCCGTCGCCGCGCATCATTATCTGCGTGCCGTGCGGTTCGACCCAGGTCGAGCGCCGCGCGATCAAGGAAGCCGCGCACGGCGCGGGCGCCTCGCAGGTCTACCTGATCGAAGAACCGATGGCCGCCGCAATCGGCGCAGGCCTGCCGGTATCGGAAGCCACCGGCTCGATGGTGGTCGATATCGGCGGCGGCACGACCGAAGTCGGCGTGATTTCGCTCGGCGGCATTGTGTACAAAGGTTCGGTGCGGGTTGGCGGCGACAAGTTCGATGAAGCAATCGTCAATTACATCCGCCGCAACTACGGCATGTTGATCGGCGAGCAAACCGCCGAGGCGATCAAGAAAGAAATCGGTTCCGCGTTCCCCGGCTCCGAAGTCAAGGAAATGGAAGTGAAGGGCCGCAACCTGTCGGAAGGCATTCCGCGCAGCTTCACGATCTCCAGCAACGAAATTCTCGAAGCCCTCACCGATCCGCTGAACCAGATCGTGTCGTCGGTGAAGATCGCGCTCGAGCAAACGCCGCCGGAACTGGGCGCCGACATCGCCGAGCGCGGCATGATGCTGACGGGCGGTGGCGCACTGCTGCGCGACCTCGACCGCCTCCTCGCGGAAGAAACCGGCCTGCCGGTGCTGGTCGCCGAAGATCCGCTGACTTGCGTGGTACGCGGTTCAGGCATGGCGCTCGAGCGGATGGACAAGCTCGGCAGCATCTTCTCGTACGAGTAAGCGAGCCCCTTCCATGTCAGCGGCGCGGATCGATCGGCTGGCTTGTCCAGCCGCCGCGCGTCGGGTGTGCCGCCAGGCTGGCGGCCGTCTGTCGTGCCGTCGCCATCCGCGCCAGTTTGTGCGCCCCAGCCTCACCTAACCGCTCACGCCCCCGGCGCCGACCATGGAATACAGTCCGCCGCCTCTATTCAAACAAGGCCCATCGGCTCTTGCACGGCTGATCATGTTTGTCGTGCTGGCGCTCGTGCTGTTGATTACCGATGCGCGATTCCGGACGCTCGAGATCGTGCGCGGCGTGCTCGGCGCCGGCATTTACCCGTTGCAGCGCGCGGCCCTCGTGCCGCGCGACATTTTTATGGGCGCCGCCGATCTCGCAGTGACCAGCGCGACGCTGCGCGGTGAGAACGAACAACTGCGCGCGCGTAACCTGCGGCTTTCGCAGCAGGCGAACGAAGCGGCGCAGCTGGGCGCGGAAAATTCGCATCTGCGCAACCTGCTGCAGTTGTCGCAGCGCTCGCCGATTCAATCCACCCCCGCCGAAATCCAGTACGACACCCGCGATCCGTTCACGCAGAAAGTGGTGATCGGGCGTGGTTCGCAACAGGGCATCCAGGATGGTTCGCCAGTCGTCAACGAAGACGGCGTGGTGGGCCAGGTCACGCGTGTATTCCCGATGCAGGCGGAAGTGACGCTGCTCACCGACAAGGATCAGGCGGTGCCGGTGCAAATCGTGCGCACCGGCTTGCGCAGCGTGATTTACGGCACGCCGAAGGGCGATTCGCTCGATCTGCGCTTCGTGCCGACCAGCGCCGACGTGCTGGCCGGCGACGAACTCGTCACCAGCGGGCTCGACGGCGTCTATCCGCCGGGGCTGCCGGTAGCGAAGGTGGTGCGGGTCGACAAGCTCGCCGATACCGCGTTTGCGCACGTGATCTGCGCGCCGATCGCGCAGGCCCGCGGCGCGCGGCAATTGCTGGTGCTGCACTACCAGCACGATGTGCCGCCGCGTCCGGCGGACGAGCCGGATGCCGCCAGCGCCGCGAAAGACGCGAAGAAGAAGAGCGCGAAGGCTGCCAATGCCGCGAGCGGTGCAGCCGCTGCGCCTGCGCAAGCGGGCTCGGCTGCGGCGGCTACGGCAAACGCGAAAGCGCCCGCTGAAAACGCTAAAACACCCGCAGCCGGCGCGAAAGCCGCGTCGGCCGAGAAGAAACCCGCCGCCGACAAAAACGCGAAGGCGCAAACGGCTCAAGGAAAATCGCCGGCAGCCGAACCCAAGGCGCGCGCAGCCGAAGCGAAAGCACCCGCCGCGCAAGCCAAGTCGCCCACGGCTCAAGGGACCCAACCGTGAACCGCCCGCAATACATCCTGCAGCCGGTCAACCCGTACTTCATCGCGTTCAGCCTCGCTGCCGCGTTCCTGCTGAACATCATGCCGTGGGGGCGCCTCGTCGGCGTACCCGATTGCGTCGCGCTGGTGCTGCTGTTCTGGAACGTGCATCAGCCGCGCAAGGTCGGTATGGGCATCGCGTTCATGCTCGGCCTGCTGATGGACGTGCACAACGCCAGCCTGTTCGGCGAGCACGCGCTTGCCTATACGCTGCTGTCGTACGGCGCGATCACGATCCACCGCCGCGTGCTGTGGATGACGATGCCGGTGCAGATCTTCGCCGTGATGCCGCTGCTGGTGGTCGCGCAGCTGGTGCCGTTCATCATCCGCCTGTTGACCGGCGCGGCGTTCCCCGGCTGGGGCTATCTGGTCGACGGTTTTGTCGAAGCCGCGTTGTGGCCGGTCGCCAGTGTGCTGCTGCTGATGCCGCAGCGCCGCCCGGCCGACCCGGACGACACGCGGCCTATCTGATGCAGCTGCTGCAAGCGCCCATCACTGCGGGCCCAGGCTCAATCGCATGACCGAATTCAACGACACCCAGCAACAGCTTTCGAAATTCCGGCTGCGCGTCGCGGCGGCGGGGCTGTTCGTGCTCGTCTGCTTTGGGCTGATCGGCTTCCGCTTTCTGTTTCTGCAGGTGTGGCACTACAGCAAGTATTCGCTGCAGGCGGACGAAAACCGCATCTCGGTTGCGCCGATCGTACCGAACCGCGGCATCATCACCGACCGCAACGGCGTGGTGCTGGCAAAGAACTACTCGGCCTACACGCTCGAAATCACACCGTCGAAGCTGAACGATACGCTCGATAACGTGATCGACAAGCTGGCGACGGTGATCCCGATCGACGCGCGCGACCGGCGCCGCTTCAAGAAGCTGCAGGAAGACTCGAAGAACTTCGAGAGTCTGCCGATCCGAACCCGCCTGACCGACGACGAAGTGGCGCGCTTCACCGCGCAGCGCTTCCGCTTTCCGGGCGTCGAGGTGCGCGCGCGGCTGTTCCGTCAGTACCCGCTCGGGCCGACTGCCGCGCATGTGATCGGCTACATCGGCCGGATTTCGCAGCGCGACCAGGAACGCATCGACGACACCAGCGACCAGAACGACAGCGACCCGGACCACTACGATCCGCGCCTCGACGCGAACAACTACAAGGGCACCGACTATATCGGCAAGATCGGCGTCGAGCAGAGTTACGAAACCGAGCTGCACGGCCTGACCGGCTTCGAGGAAGTGGAAGTGACGGCCGGCGGCCGGCCGGTGCGCACGCTGTCGCGCACCCAGGCGACGCCCGGCAACAACCTCGTGCTGTCGATCGACATCGGCCTGCAGCAAGTGGCGGAGCAGGCGTTCGCCGGCAAGCGCGGCGCGCTGGTCGCGATCGAGCCGTCGACCGGCGACGTACTCGCGTTCGTGTCCGCGCCGAGCTTCGACCCGAACTCGTTCGTCGACGGGATCGACCAGCCGACATGGGACGAACTGAACAACTCGCCCGACCATCCGCTGCTGAACCGTCCGCTGCACGGCACCTATCCGCCGGGCTCGACGTACAAGCCGTTCATGGCGCTGGCCGCGCTGACGCTGCACAAACGCACGCCGCAGTGGGGGTTTCAGGATCCGGGCTCGTACACGTTCGGCGGTCACACGTTCCGCAACGACGTGCCGCAGGGTCAGGGCTGGGTCGACATGAACCGCGCGATCATGGTGTCGAACGACACGTATTTCTACATGCTCGCGCACGATCTCGGCGTCAACGCGATCGCCAACTTCATGAAGCCTTGGGGCTTCGGGCAGATTACCGGCATCGACGTCGCCGGCGAAGCGCGCGGCATCCTGCCTTCGACCGAATGGAAGCGCAAGGCGTACCGCAAGCCCGAACAGCAGAAGTGGTACGAAGGCGAAACCATCAGCCTCGGGATCGGCCAGGGGTACAACTCGTACACGATCCTGCAGCTCGCGCACGCTACTGCGACGCTCGCCAACAACGGCGTGCTGATGAAGCCACACCTCGTGAAAGAGATCGAGAATCCGATCTCGCACCAGCAGCGCCTGACCGTGCCGACCGACGACGGCCGCGTCAACGTATCGCAAGCGGATATCGATGTGGTCAAACGCGGCATGGAAAACGTCACGTCGAATCCGTCGGGCACCGCGTATCAGGTGTTTCGCAACGCGCCGTATCTGGCCGCGGGCAAGACCGGTACCGCGCAGGTGTTCTCGCTGCAGGGGCAGAAGTATCACGGGCACGCGCTCGCCGAGCATCTGCGCGACCACGCTCTGTTTATTGCGTTCGCTCCAGCGGAGGCCCCGAAGATCGCGGTCGCGCTGGTGGTCGAAAACGGTGGCTGGGGCGCGCAGGCCGCGGGACCGATCGCGCGCCGGGTGCTCGACTACTATCTGATCGACCGGCTGAAGCCGGGCGTCGAACAGGCTGCAGTGGTCGCCGCGGCTTCGGCAACCGAGAGTGCGTCGGGGCCGGTGATCGGCGATGCGCCGCAACCGGCGCAGCCAGCGCAGGCGGGACCGACGGCGCAGGCGGCGCTGACAGCGGCAGTGCAGCCGGTGACGCTCGCGGCCGGCTATACGCCGTTGCCGCCGCCGCCCGATGCGCCGAAGCCGAACTCGCCGCAAGCGGCTTCGCAAGCCGATGCGGCAAGCGGTGCAGCTGCGACGGGTGCGGGTGCGGGTGCGGGTGCGACGGGCGTACCCGGCGTCACCGGCAAGGCACCGCCGGCGGCCGCCGGCGCTTCGACCGCAAAGACAGCCGCGGCGACGTCAGCAAGCGCTGCAGCAGGCACCGCGGCAGGCTCGACGCGGAGCCGCCCACATTCGCCCCAAACACACGAAACACCTGAAACCGGCGCGGCAACCGCATCCGGTGCCGCCGCTGCATCCGCACCGCTGAAAGCCATCCCGCGCAAATCCGGCCCGCACCAACCGCGCCCGGCCAGCGATGCCGGCCCAGCCGCCGCCGCACCGTCACGCGAAGAACAGGTGGCGCCCGCGCCGCCGCGCGTGCCGGCCACCGGCGGCATCGACGAATAAAGGAGAAAGGCATGCAATTCGACAAGCGCGCCTGGCTCGACCGCATCAAGCAGATGTTCGCGGGCTTCGACAAGCCGCTCGCGCTGATTGTGTTCCTGCTGCTGTGCGTCGGCATCGTCACGCTGTATAGCGCGAGTCTCGACATGCCGGGACGCGTCGAAGACCAGCTGCGCAACATCCTGCTGACCTTCGTGCTGATGTGGGTGCTGGCCAACGTGCCGCCAACCACGCTGATGCGCTTCGCGGTGCCGATGTACACATTCGGCGTCGCGCTGCTGATTGCGGTGGCGTTGTTCGGGCTCACGCGCAAGGGCGCGAAACGCTGGATCAACGTCGGCGTGGTGATCCAGCCGTCCGAGATATTGAAGATCGCCACGCCGCTGATGCTCGCGTGGTACTACCAGCGTCGCGAAGGCGTGATGCGCTGGTACGACTATCTGGTCGGCCTCGTGATTCTCGCGATCCCGGTCGGGTTGATCGCCAAGCAGCCGGACCTCGGTACTGCGGTACTGGTGTTCGCCGCGGGCCTCTTCGTGATTTACTTCGCCGGCTTGAGCTTCAAGCTGATCGTGCCGGTGCTGATTGCCGCCGTGATGGCGGTGGCATCGATCGCCGTGTTCCAGGACAAGATCTGCCAGCCCGAAGTGCAATGGCCGCTGATGCACGACTACCAGAAGCATCGCATCTGCACGCTGCTCGATCCGACCTCCGACCCGCTCGGCAAGGGCTTTCACACAATCCAGGCGGTGATTGCGATCGGCTCCGGCGGGCCGCTCGGCAAGGGCTGGCTGAAGGGCACGCAAGCGCACCTCGAGTTCATCCCCGAGAAGCACACCGACTTCATCTTCGCGGTGTTCTCCGAGGAATTCGGGCTTGCCGGCGGCATTGTGCTGCTAACCTTGTACATGGCGTTGATCGCGCGCGGCCTGTATATCGCCGCGAACGGCGCGACCTTGTTCGGACGCTTGCTGGCAGGCTCGCTGACGATGGCGTTCTTCACCTACGCGTTCGTCAATATCGGTATGGTGAGCGGCATCTTGCCGGTGGTCGGCGTGCCGCTGCCGTTCATGAGCTACGGCGGCACCGCGCTGACCACGCTCGGTATTGCGATCGGCCTGATCATGAGCGTCGCGCGGCAGAAGCGCTTGATGCAGAGCTAGTGGGCCTTTCCTTGACGTTGACGCGCTCGCGCGGGACAAAATAAAAGGGAGGCGCATGTGAGCATGCGCCTCCCTTCGCTTCTGCTGCGCCGAGCGGTACCGGCTGGTGCTGGCTTATTCCACCTTATTCCGGCTTCGCCTCGTGCGATTCGCGCAGTTGCGCGCTCAACTGCTGGAATTTGAGCTTGGCCGCCGGATCGCCTTGCGCCGCGGCCGCCGCATAGTACGCGCGCGCCACGTTCAGGTTCTGCTTGACTCCATCGCCGCCGCGCTCATAGAACGAACCCGCCACGTATTGCGCAGTCATGTCGCCGCCTTCCGCAGCCTTCTTGTACCAGTAGAACGCCTGCTGGTTGTCGCGCGCGGTGCCGCGTCCATCGAGAAACTGGTTCGCCAGCGCGAGCTCCGCCTGAACGTGCCCTTGCTGCGCCGCCTTCAGGAACCACTGGTGCGCCTGCACCGGGTCGCGGCCGACGAATTCACCGTCGTCGTACATTTTTGCGTACACGTACTGCGCGTGCGACATGTTCGCTTCGGCAGCCTTGCGCAACCACTTCTTGCCTTCGTCGATATTGGCCGGGCCGCCTTCGCCGTTGAGCAGCATCATCGCGTAGTTGAATTCGGCAAGCCGGTTGCCGCGCTGCGCCGCCTTGCGGAATTCCTCTAGCGCAGTGGGCAGATTGCCGGCGTTGTAGTCGGCCACCGCGTTCTGCGTTTCGGCGTCTTCAGCAGCCTTGGGCGCTTTCGGATGCGTGGTCTGCGCGAACGCCACGCCGGCGCTCGCACATGCCGCTGCCAGCACGCCTGCTGTTATCAGCGTTCGTAATTTCTGCACGGCGCCACCGCTGCGCGTAGCCCTGCCAGTTCGCAACAACCCCTTCATGAACGGACCTCCTGCAGCGCCTGCCGGGTCGTGCGCAACAGCCACATCACATCGGCGGCAAGCGCAATGAAACGGAAACCGGCGTTGCGGTATTGGCGCGCACTGGCTACGTCCATCGCGAAAATGCCCGACGCGACATGTGCACTCTTCGCAGCTTGCACGATGCGTGCCATTGCCTGCTCCACGTCCGGATGCTTCGAATCGCCGAGATGCCCGAGGCTCGCAGCCAGATCGGCCGGCCCGACAAACAGGCAATCGACGCCCGGCACCGCCGCAATCTGCTCGACCTGCTCGAGCGCACGTACCGATTCGATCTGCACGATCGTCGCGATCTGCGCATTCGCGTTCTGCAGATAGTCGCGACGCATGCCGTACGCAGCGGCGCGCACTGCGCCGGCCACGCCGCGCAGGCCATCGGCGGCGTCGGCGGTCGGGTATTGGGTCAGCCGCACCGCATAGGCGGCTTCATCCGCGGATTCGACATTCGGGAACATCAGCGTGCGCGCGCCAGCATCCAGCACGCGCTTGACGATCCATGGCTCGGCAGCCGGCACGCGCACCACCGGCTCGCTCGGCAGATGCGCGGCGGCGATCGCGCGCAGTTGGCCGGAGACCTCGACGCTATCGTTCGGGGCGTGCTCCATGTCGATCAGCAGCCAGTCGAAACCGGCGTGCGCAAGTGCCTCGGCTGCGCTGTCGCTACCGAGCGACAGCCACAGTCCGTACAGCGGGTCGGGGTCTTTCAGGCGCAGCTTCAGCGGGTTCGTGAACGTGCTCATCGACGCGCTCCAGCGCGGCATGCTGCACCGCATGAGGTGCGGCACATCGCGCCGCCCGAATTGAGGCCGCATTGAGTGTGGCCATGGCGGCCGAAGGCGCGGCCAGGGGTGTGACTGCAGGTTTCGCCGATATCGGTCGGGCAGGTTTGCCCGTGGTCTCGTTGCAGCGTGGCGGTAGCAGGCATGTCTCGCTCCGGGTGGTTATCGAAACGATCATACCGTGACAATAACGCGTTAGTCGCGCCCGACGTCAGCCCAGCAGTTCGGCGTTTCGTACAGCCGCACGCGTTGCAGGCGCAGGTTCACGCCATAGTGCGCGTCGTAGACGTTGGACAGAATCTCGAACGCGGCACGCGCGAGGTTTTCGACAGTCGGCACGCGGTCCAGCACCACCGTCTTGTGGCCGGGCATCGATTCGAGAAAGCCGCGCACCTGCGTGTCGCCGCTATAGACGATGAACGCGTGATCCCACAGGTTCACCAGATGCTCCATCGCCAGCAACTTCACGTCGGCGAAATCCATCACCATGCCGCGATCCGATGCGCCCTCGGTCTCGACGACGTCGCCCTGCAGCGTGATTTCCAGCACATAGCGGTGACCATGCAGATTGCGACACTGGCTGCGGTGGTCGGGGATGCGGTGGCCCGCATCGAATTCGAGTTTTCGGGTAATCGTCAGCACGGCAATCAGGGGATATTCAGATATTTATGGGTTTGCATCGACAGGCGCCACTGCGGGTGGCGCTTGCACCAGTCGATCGCGAGCTTCGTGTTGAGCTCGCGCGACGGGCCGTCCATCGGCTGGACGAGGAAATACTGGAAGTCGAGTTTCGCGTAGTCGGCGAGGCGCTGGTTTTCCTGCGGAATCACCACCTTCAGTTCGTTGCCCTTCGTGACGACCAGCGGTGCATCGGCCTTCGGGCTCACGCAGATCCAGTCGATCGTCTCGAGTACCGGCAGCGAGCCGTTGGTTTCGATCGCGATTTCGAAGCCGGCTGCATGCAGCGCGTCGACCAGCGGCGCGTCGATCTGCAGCATCGGCTCACCGCCGGTGCACACCACGAAACGATTGCCCTCGCCCGCCGGCCACTGCGATGCGATCATCGCGACCAGTTCAGCGGCGCTGCGGTACTTGCCGCCGTTCTCGCCATCGGTGCCGACGAAATCCGTATCGCAGAAACGGCACACCGCTGCTGCGCGGTCTTCTTCGCGGCCCGACCACAGGTTGCATCCGGAGAAGCGGCAGAACACCGCCGGGCGGCCGGCATTCGCGCCTTCGCCCTGCAGCGTGTAGAAGATTTCCTTGACCGAGTACGTCATGCTGGTTTGCCTGATTCTGCGTGATGCTGGTTATGCGGGCGATGTGGATTATGCGGTGTATGCCGGTTGCCAGGATTCTGCTTCCGGCCGTTGCGTCATTCGGTGGCTACATTGTCGCGGTGCTGCGTTGTTGCTGCGTTGTTGCCGCGTGGCCGCTGCATGACTGCTGCGGTGTCACGCGCTGCGGCCCGCTGCAACCGTGACGCGCCATCTATACCGGCTCGCTCACCTGATCGCCCGCAAGATAGGCCTCATAGCCCCGCTTGCGCAAGCGACACGCCGGACACTCGCCGCAACCGAAGCCCCACGCATGCAGTTCCGCGCGCTCGCCGACATAACACGTGTGCGTTTCGACGCGTACCAGTTCAACCAGTTCGTCGCCGCCAAGCTGCTGCGCAAGACGCCACGTATCGGCTTTATCAAGCCACATCAGCGGCGTTTCCAGCACGAAGCGGCTGTCCATGCCGAGATTCAACGTGACCTGCAGCGCCTTCATCGTATCGTCGCGGCAATCGGGGTAGCCGGAAAAATCCGTCTCGCACATGCCACCGACCAGCACCTGCAAACCGCGTCGATAAGCAATCGCCGCAGCGATCGTCATGAACATCAGGTTGCGCCCCGGCACGAACGTGTTCGGCAAGCCGCTTGCCGCGGTTTCGATCTGGATCTCACGCGTCATCGCGGTATCGCTGATTGCGCCCAGCACCGACAGATCGATCGTGTGATCGTCGCCGAGTCGCTCGCGCCATGCCGGAAACGCTTGCATCAGTGCCGCGCGAAAGCCTTCGCGACACTCGAGCTCGACACGATGCCGCTGGCCATAGTCGAAGCCGAGCGTTTCAACCGTGTCGTAACGGTCGAGCGCCCACGCAAGGCAGGTAGCTGAATCCTGGCCACCGGAAAACAGCACCAGCGCGCTGTTCTTCGCGTCTTTGCGAGTCACCGTGAAACTCCGTGAATACTCAAATGATCGTGTCCGCAGCCGGCGTTGCCGCCAGCCCAAGCAGTATAGGCCGGGGCTTCACCGCGTAGCGCGGGCCAGCCGTATGCCCATGATCGTCCGGCAGATGACCTACGCGGCGCGCAGCCGACTTGCCGGAAACGACAAAGGACTTGCGACCGGACAGTGCAAGTCCTTGAATTTTTGAGATTTTATCATGTGGCACGGAATGCTGCCGCGCGCTGCGCACAGCGGTCGCGGCATACGCTCTGTAGCGCCGTGCCCCGATAAAGAAACACGTAAAAGAAAAGCCCCAGGAATCTTGCGATTTCCTGGGGCCGAATCCTGGTGGCCTGGGGCGGAATCGAACCACCGACACGCGGATTTTCAATCCGCTGCTCTACCAACTGAGCTACCGGGCCAACGAAGAAGCGAGAGTATAACAAAGCGAGTTGCGTCGCTCAAGCCCCTTGGTAAAAATTCTCGCGATGAGCGTGGACGACGTGCGCAGGCGCTGTCATTCGCTCTTGTTCTTGCCCAGATCGACACCGAGTTGCTTCAGCTTGCGATACAGGTGCGTCCGCTCGAGACCGGTCTTCTCCGCCACTCGCGTCATGCTGCCGTTCTCGCGCGCGAGATGGTATTCGAAGTAAGCACGCTCGAATGCATCGCGCGCATCGCGCAGTGGAATGTCGAATGAGATCGACGTGGTCTGCACCGGCGCCGGCGTGCCGACACTTGTTCCGGTGCCCGTGCTCGCGCTGGTGTTGTCTTGCACGAGTGTAGGCAGCGAGGCGGCCGAAGCCACCGCCGAGGTCGTGGCCTGCGCTGCCGGCTTGGCCGCCGCGGCGCCGCCTGGCGCAGGCGCCGCGCTGCCGCGCGCGAGCCCCTGCTCGACTGCCTTCAGCAGCTTTTGCAACGCAATCGGTTTCTCGAGGAAATTCAACGCACCGATTTTCGTCGCCTCGACTGCGGTGTCGATCGTCGCGTGGCCCGACATCATGATGACCGGCATCGTCAGATGCCCTTGCGCGGCCCACTCTTTCAGCAACGTCACGCCATCGGTGTCGGGCATCCAGATGTCGAGCAGCACCAGGTCGGGCGCGGCGCGTAACCGTGCATCACGCGCTTCCTGCGCGTTCTCCGCAACTTCGACGACATGCCCTTCGTCGCTCAGGATCTCCGAGAGCAATTCCCGGATGCCCATTTCATCGTCTACCACCAGGATGGTTGCCATTTACGCTGCCCTTGTCTGCACGGTTGCTTTTGTCGTTCCCTGCGACGCGCTGCCGCGCGTCGTCTGCGGTCCTGCATGCGGCCCCGGGGTTGGCCCGCTACCGGGCGCCGCGTGGTCGGCGAGTTGCAGGAAGAGTATCGAGATCTGCGCACCTTCAATCACATCGCCCGCCTTCAGGCGATTGCGGATATCGATGCGCGCGCCGTGTTCGTCGACGATCTTCTTGACCATCGCCAGCCCAAGCCCTGTACCTTTGGCTTTGGTCGTCACATAAGGTTCGAATGCACGCGTCAGGATGCGCGCGGAAAAGCCCGGCCCGTTGTCCGATACCGTCAGCCGCACCGCGACACGCGCTTTGCCGTCCGCATCGGGATCGCCATATTCTACTGTCCGCGTTTCCAGCACCACACGCGGATGCGGGACGTCGGCCACCGCGTCCTGCGCATTCTGCAGCAGGTTGTGGACCACCTGGCGCAATTGCGTGGCGTCGCCGCGGATCACCGGCAGGTTGGCCATCTCGACAGCGATCGGGCTCTTGCCTTCCTCGATGCCATACAGCGTCAGCACTTCGCTTACGAGTTCATTAAGCTGCAGGTTCGCGAGTACCGCGGGCGGCGTGCGCGCGTAGTCGCGGAAGTCGTCGACCATCTGCTTCATCGCCGCGACCTGGTTCACGATGGTCGTCGCGCCGCGCTTGAGCACGTCGGCATCGGATGGACCGAGCTTGTCCGACAGCTTCATCTGCAAGCGCTCGGCCGATAGCTGAATTGGCGTGAGCGGGTTCTTGATCTCGTGCGCGAGGCGCCGCGCGACTTCGCCCCATGCAACCGAACGCTGCGCGGAAATCACGTCGGAGATGTCGTCGAATACGACCACGTAGCCCGCGGTTGGCGCGTCGTCCGAATCCGTCGCCGAGGTTGCTGCAACCAGTCGCGCGCCGCGCACCAGCAGGGTCAGCGGGTCGGCTTCGCCGGCCATCTGCATCGAGAACTGCTGTTGCCAGTGGCCCGCGTCGATCTGGTCGTCGCTGCTCGCGGCCTCGCGATCCGCGAAGGCCTTGCGGACCATCCCGCCGAACTCGCTCAGTACCGTGATGCGATCGAGCGCCGAACCCAGCGAAGCCTGGAACGGTTGACGGAAAATGCGCTCGGCGCCGCGGTTCGCGGTAGTCAGGCGGAACTGCCGGTCGAACACGAACACGCCGGCGGTGAGGTTCGCGAGAATGCTTTCGAGGTAGGCCTTCGAATGCTCGAGTGCGATCCGGTTGTTCTCGACCGCCGCACGCGCTTCTGAAAGCTGCCGTGTCATCGCGTTGAACGATTGCGTCAGGAAGCCGAGTTCGTCGCGCGACTTGATCTCGCGTTTGGGCGTGTAGTCGCCTTCGGTCACTTCCTTGGTGCCCTGCGCGAGCAGGAACAGCGGCCGCGCCAGCTGATTGCCGAGCGCGAGCGCAAGCATCATCGCGATAAAGGTGGCGAGGAACAACGCGAGCGTCAGCGTGCCGATATACATCTTGCGCAGACCAGTACGGCCAAGCGCCTTTTCCTGGTACTCGCGATACGCGCGCTGCACCGCGTCCGCATTGCGCGCGAGCGAAGCCGACACCGGTTGCGTGAGTTGCAGGAAGCGGTCGGTCGCCTGCAGCTGCGTGGAGTTCGTGTCGGGAATGCGCTGCACGATGCGTAGGCGCAACGCGCCCTTGCTGCCGTGCTCACGCGGGTCGCCGTCCACTTCGCCTTCGATCGCCGCAAAGCCGCGGCCGCGCGCCTGCTCGATCATCAGCGGCGTGGGTAGGTCGGTCGGCACCAGCGACGCATAGTTGCCCGTGGCCTGCGCGACCACGTGCATGTCCGGCGACGCGCCCGACATGCTGCGCACCGGCTCGACGATGGTCGCATCCTGCACGCCGAACTGGTCGCGCAAACGCAGCAGCGTCAGCGTCGTGCCGGCCGAATCCGCATTCGCGAGCTGCTCGGCCATCAGCCGGCCCTTGGTTTGCAGATCGGACAGCGACGCGTCGAGCATGCCGCGCCCGAGGCTCAAGCCCGAGGTCAACGCAGTCTCGACGTTCACGTCGAACCACGACTCGATGCTGCGCGACACGAACTGGTACGACACGATATAGATGATGCCGCCCGGCACCACGCCAACCAGCGCAAAGAAAAACGCCAGTTTGGCGAGCAGCCGCGTGCCGAACTTGCCTTTGCGCAGGCGCGAGATGATCACCACCACCAGCACCGCGACGATCCCCATGAAGATCAGCGCGACCGCAATGTTGGCCGTGTACAACCACTGGTAATAGCGATCGAAGAATTCCGTATTCGCGCTCGCTGCTGCAAGCAGCACGAGCAGCAGGACAGCCGTTACCGCCACCGTCGACACCAGCAAACGCACGACGATGCTGCTGACACTGGTGTCGCGGCGCACTTTATTTAGCACGATCGCTCACCGTAAAGGTAAATCGCTTCCAGTCGGAAGCAAGGTTCCAGTCGCGGTTGTTCACCGCATCGATCTGGAACGGCTTGGGCATCAGCGCGATATCCAGCTGCATGCGCACCGATGCCGTGTAGGTTTCGCCCGCATGCACTTCGTTGCGGTCGATCACATGCCAGGACGTCACGTGCTTGATCACCGAAAGCGCCTCGTTCAACGAGCTGAAACCGAGTTGCAGGCCGCCCGTCGAGACCCGGTATTCGCGCGTGAGCGGCTGGAACGACAGGCGAATGCTCTGCGAGATGCTCACGGGCTGCTCGTCGAACCAGTACCAGCGCGGCCGGCTCAATTCGAAATCGGTCGTGAAATACAGCGGGATGCCCTTGTTGACCGCGTCTTCAAGGTTGCTGTTCAGGTCGAATTCGAAACGCGCGTCGAGCGTCCAGCCGCTGCTGTCCGACTGCAGCGACGCGCGCTGAACCGCGATCGAATCCGCATACGCCGGCGCGGCTGCGCTCAGACAAAGCACCAGCGCCAACCAGAGCGCGACCGCGAGCCGTAACGGAAAGAGGCGTTTGATGATCACCGTTTCTGAAAGCGCGCGTAGAAAAATCCGTCGTGGTCTGGGTTCGAGCCGGTGCCTTGTCCGGCGCGGGAACCGGCCGATGTGTCGGCGGGCGCGCGAGCAGTTGCAGGCAGCAATTGCCCCGGCGCGTCCAATCGTACCGCATCCTGATGGTTGTCTCCAAACCACACCGCTTGCAACTCGCCCTCATCCGGCAGGATCGAGCATGTGACGTACAGCAACTCGCCACCAGGTTTCACGAGCGGCCAGAGCGCAGAGAGGATGCGGCGTTGCTGTTCGACGAGTGCCGGAATGTCCGACGCGCGGCGCAGCCAGCGGATGTCGGGATGACGCCGGACGATGCCTGATGCGGAACACGGGACGTCGGCAAGGATGCGGTCGAACGGCGGATCTGAAGCGGCGTGCCACGCGGATGGGTTGCCTGCGTCGCCGATCACCACTTTTGCGGTGAGGTTCAGGCGCGCGAGGTTTTCGCCGATGCGCGCGGCGCGTGAAGCGTCGCTTTCGAGCGCGACGAGGTCGAGCTCGGCGAGTTCCAGCAGGTGGCCGGTCTTGCCGCCGGGTGCAGCGCATGCGTCGAGTACGCGCATGCCGTCGCGTACGTCGAGCAATTGCGCGGCGAGCTGCGCGCCGGCGTCCTGCACGGAGACAATGCCCTCGTGGAAGCCGGGAATCTTGTCCACAGGCGCCGGTGTGTCAAGGCGAACCGCGTGAATGCCGGCCTGCGCGGCGCCGATCTGGTGCTCACTCAAGGTTTGCAGGTACGCGTCGACGCTTGCGCGGCGTGCGTTCACGCGCAACGTGAGCGGGCCTTGCGTGTTGCCCGCGGCCAGCACGGCTTGCCATGCGTCGGGCCACGCGCGGCGTACCGCGTCGATCCACCAGCGCGGGTAGTTCCATTGTGCGGTGGGGTCACTG
Organism: Paraburkholderia jirisanensis; assembly: GCF_054782355.1. Lineage (NCBI taxonomy): Bacteria > Pseudomonadati > Pseudomonadota > Betaproteobacteria > Burkholderiales > Burkholderiaceae > Paraburkholderia > Paraburkholderia jirisanensis. Next base: position 659,069 of record NZ_BAAGSQ010000027.1, read on the forward strand.
GCAGCCTCGGCGAGCAGCGCGTCGCGCTCGCGCAGGAAGCTGCGCAGTACCGCGTTCGTCATGCCCTTCGCGAACGCAAACTCGCGACGCGCACCGATTGCCTCGACCGCCTGGTCGACGACCGTGAACGGCGTGTAGGCGGCTGTGGGTCCGTCGTCGACCAGGAGCGCAAATGCACATGCAAGCACGTGCGCGACGTTGGGCGGCGGTGCCTTGTGCGTCAGCTTGGCGACCAGCCATTCGGCGGTGCCGAGACGCCGCATCGTCCGGTACGCGATGTCTTGCACGGCGCCGTGCGCGACGCTCGTGGCGTTGGACGGCAATGATGAAAATACTGCGCTCAACGCGGCCGGCAAGGCCGCGCCGAGTCGCACGGCCCCTACTGCTTGCGCAGCGCAATCCAGTGCGAAGCCGAGCGACTCCGGTGCCAGATGCAGCTTCGACAGAAGGGACTCGCGCGCGTGAGTCGCGGGTTGGGCTGGGCGTTGGGAGGACTTTCGGATCATGAAAAAGGGAACAGTGCAGGCGGCGATGGTGCGGCCGATGTAAACGGCACATTGTAGCTTGGCCGGCCAGTCGGACCGTGTGTGCGGTGCCGACGTGTGCTTGTTCGGCAACAGCGTTGTTGCTGCGGCGGTTTGTGTGCTGGGGGGTGCCGCTCCGCGATGTGGGCGGGGGGGTTGGGCTGGGGGT
>NZ_BAAGSQ010000028.1:0-728 GCF_054782355.1 Paraburkholderia jirisanensis
CTCGTCGCCGAATGGCACCGCAACCCCGCTCGCGCACTCGAACAACTGCACGGCGTACGCCTCGTCAACGTCACCGGCGATGCCCTGTCCGCGCAGAAGCTCGCGCTGTGGGACGCCGTTCGTCCCGACCACACGCTGCTGGTCAACACCTACGGCCCCACCGAGACGACGGTCTCCTGCAGCGCGGCCTACGTCCGCCATGACCCGCTCAGCACCCTGACCTGCGCGACCATCGGCCGCCCGCTGGCCAACACCCGCATGCTGATCCTCGATGCGCACCGCCAGCCCGTGCCGCTCGGCGTTGCCGGCGAGCTCTACATCGGCGGCGCCGGCGTCAGCCGCGGCTACCTGAACCGCGACGCGCTCACCGCCGAGCGCTTCGTCGCCGATCCGTTCAGCGACGCACCCGGCGCGCGCATGTACAAGACCGGCGACCTCGCCCGCTTCATGCCCGACGGCAACATCGAGTACCTCGGCCGCAACGACTTCCAGGTCAAGGTGCGCGGTTTCCGCGTCGAGCCCGGCGAGATCGAGACGCGTCTGGGCGCCCACCCCGACGTCAGCGAAACCGTCGTGGTGGCCCGCGAGGACAGCCCCGGCCAGAAGTCGCTGGTCGCCTACGTGGTGCCGCATGACGAACGCACGCCGAGCTCCGCCGAACTGCGCGCGTTCCTCGCCGACCAGCTCGCCGAGTACATGGTGCCCGCCGCATTCGTCGTGCTGCCCGC
>NZ_BAAGSQ010000029.1:0-115479 GCF_054782355.1 Paraburkholderia jirisanensis
CGATGATAGTGCGGATTGCCCGTGTGAAAGTAGGTAATCGTCAGGCTCCTTATGCAGCACCACAAACCCCGCCCCATAAATGGCGGGGTTTGTGCGTTTACGGCCCAGAAAAACGACGCACAAACCCACGGCAATTAAACCGTGGTCCGCAGCAAACATCACCTCGACAAAAACCGCTGCGCGAGCCTGACCCAATAAGTCGAGCCAATCGGCAGCAGATCGTCGTTAAAGTCATAGCTCGCGTTATGCAGCATGCACGGGCCGTCGCCATGCCCAATTTCGCGATGCCCACCGGTGCCGTTGCCGAGAAACGCGTAGCATCCCGGCTTCTCAAGCAACATAAACGAGAAATCCTCAGCGCCCATAGTCGGTTCGAATTCATCGTCGACTTTATCCTCGCCGGCTATCTCCTTCATCACTTCCACTGCGAAGCGCGTCTCATCCTTGCTGTTTATGGTCGGCGGATAGTTTCGCTTGAACGTGAACTGCACCGAGCATTCGTACGCCTCAGCCACACTCTCGACGATCTTGCGCATACGCGACTCAATCAGCTCGAGGGTCTCTACGGTGAACGTGCGAACCGTACCTGCCAGCCAGGCCTCATTCGGCACCACGTTCACCGCATCGCCTGCGTGAATCTGCGTAATCGACAACACCGCTGCATCGATAGGTTTCTTGTTGCGTGTAATCACGCTTTGCAAGCCATTGGCGATCTGCATCGCAGTGAATACCGGATCGCGGCCATTGTGCGGCATCGCCGCATGTGCGCCGATTCCCTTGATCTCAATGCGAAACTCGTTACTTGAAGCCATGAACGGCCCTTCAGCAACCGCGAATTTCCCCGCCGGCAGACCCGGCCAGTTGTGAATGCCAAACACCGCATCCACCGGAAACCGCGAGAACAGGCCGTCCTCGATCATCGCCCGCGCGCCCGCGCCGCCTTCTTCGGCTGGTTGAAATATAAACACGATGGTGCCGTCGAAATCACCGTGCTTCGCCAGATAGCGCGCGGCGCCCAGCAGCATGGCAGTGTGCCCATCATGTCCGCAGGCGTGCATCTTCCCTTGATTGTGAGAGCGATGCTCGAACGTGTTCACTTCCTGGATCGGCAGCGCATCCATATCGGCACGCAGTCCAATCGACCGCGTGCCGGAACCGCGCTTCAACACGCCGACCACACCTGTTTTTCCCAACCCCCGGTGCACTTCGATTCCCCAGCCTTCGAGTGTTCTGGCAACCAGCTCGCCGGTTTGTGTTTCCTCGTAGCGGAGTTCAGGATTGGCGTGGATCGTTCGTCGAAGCGACTGGATCTCGCCACGCGCCGACTGTATTTCAGGAATGAGTTTCATGATGAGAGTTGCGCTTAGCCGTTGAAAGATAGTTAGGGGCGGCGTCAGGCTGCAAGCTGCTGACTTGAACTGCCTTGATTCTACGCCCGTCGATAATCTCGCCACGCGCCGGCAACCTCGAGCGCCGAACATAATAAAATCGGTTTTTGGCGCATCCGCCACCAGCCAGACAATCAGGTTTTATGAACGCCCCCACCGAATTCGCCCGTACCGTTTGCCCGCACGACTGCCCGGACACCTGTGCAATGCGCGTGACCGTCGAGAACGGTCGCGCCATCAAGGTGACGGGCGAGCCCGATCACCCGCCCACGCAAGGTGTGCTGTGTACCAAGGTGAGCCGCTACGCAGAGCGCGTATATCACCCACGCCGGCTAACAATGCCGATGAAGCGGGTCGGCAAGAAGGGCGAGGGCCGCTTCGAGCCGATCACATGGGACGAGGCCTGTGCGCTTGCGGGCGCGAAGCTGTCCGAAATCGCCGCTCGCGCGCCGGAAGCGATCGTGCCCTACAGCTATGCCGGGACGATGGGCCTCGTGCAAGGCGACAGCATCGCGCAACGCTTCTTCCATAAGCTCGGCGCTTCGCAACTCGATCGCGCGATCTGCGCATCGGCTGGCGCAGCGGGCCTTAAATACACGTACGGCGCGGGCCTCGGCATGCTGACGGAGTTCTACTCCGAGAGCGAGGTGATCCTGATCTGGGGCGCCAATCCGATCGCGTCGAATCTGCATTTCTGGACGCGCGCGCAGGAAGCCAAGCGCAACGGCGCGCGGCTGATCGCAATCGACCCGTACCGTTCGCTGACCGCGGAGAAATGTCATCAGCATATTGCGCTGAAGCCCGGTACCGATGGCGCATTGGCGCTCGGCATGATGCAGGTGCTGATCAGCGAAGACCTGCTCGATCACGCGTACATCGCCGAACATACATTGGGTTTCGAGCAGCTGAAGGCTCGCGCACTCACCTATCCACCGGCACGCGTCGCGCAGATTTGCGGCATCGACCCGCAAACCGTCGTCGATCTCGCCCGCTTATACGGCAGCACGCGCAAGGCCGCGATCCGGCTGAACTACGGCATGCAGCGCGTCCGTGGCGGCGGCAACGCAGTCCGGGCGATCGCCAGCTTGCCGTCGCTGACCGGCGCATGGCGCGAGCGCGCGGGCGGCGCGCTATTGTCGTCCTCAGGATGGGCGCCGGTCGATTCTTTCGCGTTGATGCGCCCCGACCTGATGCCCGGCTGGCCATCGGTTCAACCGCGGGTGGTTAACATGAACGAGATCGGCAACGCGCTGTTGAACCCGGGCGACGCCGCATTCGGCCCGAAAATCGAGGCGATCGTCGTATACAACTCGAATCCGGTCGCGGTCGCGCCCGATTCCGAGCGGGTCGCCGCAGGTTTTGCGCGCGAAGATCTGTTCACGATCGTGCTCGAGCACTTCCAGACCGATACCGCCGACTACGCAGACCTGCTGCTGCCGGCCACCACACAGCTCGAGCATCTCGATGCGCACAAGTCATACGGTCACACGCACGTGATGGCGAACCTGCCGGCGATCGAGCCAGTCGGGCAGGCGCGGCCCAACACGGAGATTTTCCGCGGCATCGCCCGCGCGATGGGTCTAACCGAGCCCGCACTATATGAAAGCGACGAAACCGTCGCGGCAGCCGCATTCCGCTGGGACGACGCGGCGCTTGAAGGCGTCGACTGGCAGACCTTGAAGCGCGTCGGCTGGGCGAAGCTGAACATCGCCGACGCGCCGTTCGCCAACGGCGGCTTTCGCACGCCGTCCGGCAAGTGCGAGTTCTACAGCGCGCGGCTTGCGCAACAGGGCCTCGACCCGCTGCCCGACTACTTGCCGCCGCACGAGTCGGCGGAAAATGCGCCCGAGCTTGCCGCGCGCTATCCACTTGCGATGATCTCGCCGCCGGCGCGCAATTTCCTGAACAGCACCTTCGTGAATGTCGAGAGCCTGCGCGCAACCGAAGGCGAACCGCACCTCGACATCCATCCCGCCGATGCGGCACAGCGCAGCATCGTCGACGGCGCCCCCGTGCGCATCTTCAACGACCGCGGCTCGATGCAAGCCCGCGCGCGCGTCACAGACAAAGCGCGCGAAGGCCTCGTCGTGGGCCTGTCGATCTGGTGGAAAAAACTCGCCCCTGACGGCCGCAATGCCAATCAGGTGACAAGCCAGGCGCTGACCGACCTCGGCAACTCGGCCACCTTCTACGACTGCCTCGTCGAAGTCGCGCCCGCGTGACCTGCCCGACGCCGCGGCTGACTATGCGCACGTGCGAGCACATATGCACGCGCCCACACCACGCGACGGAATGCTCGCGCAACGCACGTGTTCTACCTATTCGAGACTACCGTCTAACACGGTGGTTTCCCGACCCAGACCGCCGATGACCGCGTGCTACGATGCGCTTTTTTAGCACGATCATTCGAAAACAAAGGAGAAGCGCCGCATGGAAAAGATCTGGCTGAAATCGTATCCGCCGGGCGTGCCGGCTGAGATCGATCCGACGCAATATGCATCGGTGGCCGATCTACTTGAGGAGAGCTTCGGCAAGTACCGCGAGAAGGCGGCGTTCGCGTGCATGGGCAAGGAAATCACCTACCGCGAACTCGACGCCATGTCGCGCCATCTGGCTGCATGGTTTCAGTCGAAGGGGATTGCACGCGGCGCGCGGGTCGCGATCATGATGCCGAACGTGTTGCAATATCCGGTGGCGCTGGCGGCGCTGCTGCGCGGCGGCTACGTCGTGGTGAACGTGAATCCGCTTTACACGCCGCGCGAGCTCGAGCATCAGATGAAGGACAGCGGCGCGGAAGCGATCATCGTGCTGGAGAATTTCGCGTCGACCGTAGAAAAGGTGCTGCGCAATACCGCGATCCGGCACACGATCGTCGCGTCGATGGGCGATCTGCTCGGGCTGAAAGGACTGCTGGTCAACTATGTCGTGCGCCACAAGAAGAAGCTGGTGCCCGCATGGAACCTGCCGGGCCACGTGAAATTCAACGACGCACTCGCCGCCGGCAAACGGCAGACCTTCAAGCCGGTGCAGCAAGGCCCTGACGACATCGCGTTCCTGCAGTACACGGGCGGCACGACCGGTGTCGCGAAGGGCGCAACGCTACTGCACCGCAACCTGATTGCCAACGTGATGCAATCGCAGGCATGGCTCGCGCCGGCACGCGACGCGCGTCCGGACATCGATCAAACCATCACGGTCGTTGCGCTGCCGCTGTACCACGTGTTCGCGCTGACGGTCTGCGGCCTGCTAACGATCCGCACCGGCGGCCTGGGCGTGCTGATTCCGAACCCGCGCGACGTCGGCGGCATGATCGACACGCTGCAGCACTATGCAATCACCACGTTCCCCGCGGTCAACACGCTCTACAACGCGCTGCTGAACCACCCGGATCTACCGAAGCTGAACCTGTCGAAGCTGATCATCGCGAACGCCGGCGGCATGGCGATTCAGGAGGCGGTCGCGACGCGCTGGTACGAGAAGACGAAGACGCCGATCATCGAAGGCTACGGCCTGTCGGAAACCTCGCCGACGGCCACCTGCAACCCGGTCACGGCGAGCGCGTACAACGGCACGATCGGGCTGCCGGTGTCGTCGACCGAAATCTCGATCCGCGACGACGACGGCAACGAAGTCCCGCTCGGCGAGCGCGGCGAGGTCTGCATTCGCGGCCCGCAGGTGATGGCGGGGTACTGGAATCGTCCGGACGAAACCGCGAAAGTGATGTTTGCCGACGGCTTCCTGCGCTCGGGCGACATCGGCGTGATGGACGAGCGCGGCTATATCAAGATCGTGGACCGCAAGAAGGACATGATTCTGGTGTCCGGCTTCAATGTCTATCCGAACGAGATCGAAGACGTGGTCGCCAAACATCCGGGCGTGTTCGAAGTAGCGGCGGTGGGCATTCCGGACCAGAACACCGGTGAAGCGGTGAAGCTGTTCATCGTGAGGAAGGACCCGTCGCTCACCGACGCCGACGTTCTGGCGTTCTGCAAGGAACAGCTGACCAACTACAAGCGGCCGAGGCTGATCGAGTTCCGCGACGAATTGCCGAAGACCAATGTCGGCAAGATCCTGCGCCGCGAATTGCGCGACGGGCGCGCATAAAATAACGACCCACTCACACTGCCAATAAAAAAAGGCGCCCGCAGGCGCCTTTGAACCGAACTACACGTTCACTGCTTATTAGAAGCTGGAAGCGCTTAGAACTTGTGGCGGATACCGACCCGCGCGGTGAACTGATTGCTGTTCGACGACGGGGTCAAGCCGTTGATCGAAGCGTGAGCCTGCGAGACAGTCGCGCCGTTCGCCGAGATCTGTTCGCCCGAAGCGTGCTGATACACGCCGGTGACGTACACGTCGGTGCGCTTCGACAGGAAGTAGTCGACGCCCAGCATGCCCTGGTGATACTTGGCGCCGTCCACCGGACCGACGTCGTTGCCCTTCGTATAGTCATACGCGGCGCCCACCAGCAGGGCCGGCGTGATCTGATACTTGACGCTGATTTCGCCGTTGTTGAAGGTCGCGTGCTGGCCGGCGATCAGAGCCGACGGGCTGGTGCTGCCGATGCCGTTGAAGCGGATATTCGAGTACGTCGCACCGAAGGTTGCCGCACCGAACGTGTACGCACCACCTGCGCCGATCACCTGATAGGTGCTGGCCGAAGCGAAGCCCGCATAGACCGGCGAGGTCACGACGGACGCAGTCGAAGTGGTGTTGTTACCGAACAGGCCACCGCTCGTATTCGGCGTGCGCGCGTTCAAATAGGCGATGCCCAACACCAGCGGCCCATTCGTATAACCGGCACCCAACGACCACGTCTGATTGCGCGAGTAGTCGCCCGCTACGCCACCGACGCTATACATGCCGCCGAACGTCAGGCCCGCATAGTTGACGCTGGTGAACTTGATCGCGTTGTTGGTGCGGTACGCGTTGTTGAAGTTGTCGAGGTCGCCCGGGTGAGCGGCGATATAGCCGCCCCACTGATCGCCCACTTCAAGCGGCCCGACGTAGTCGACCACCGAGTCGTACTGGCGGCCGAGCGTGACGGTACCGAACTGGCTGCTGCCAAGACCCACATACGCCTGGCGTCCGAACATCAAACCGCCCTGACCGAGCCTGCCGCTGTTCACGTCGAAACCGTTTTCCAGCACGAACACCGCTTTCAGTCCGCCGCCCAGATCTTCGGTGCCGCGCAAGCCCCAACGGCTGCCCTGCAGCACACCGCTCGACAGGTTGTACAGATGGGCGCCACCGGCGTTGGTGTTGATGTTGAAGCCTTCGTCAATAATGCCGTACAGCGTGACGCTGCTCTGCGCATGGGCTGCACACGCGAACGCGCCCAATGCCGCCAGAGCGACTAGCGACTTTTTCATTGAAGATCTCCAAGGAATACGAATTTTTTTTAAGCAAGGTAAATTGTTATGGGCTGCTGCAACCTTGCAATTAACTTCTAAGGAAGTCGTCGGGTAATGTAGCAAAAGGCTTAACCCTGACAAAGCAAAAGGGGGCGGCTGAAAGGTGGCTGTTTCGTTTACGCAACATGGTCTAAAATCGATCTTTGTTCGCCGAAAGGCCCCTGTTTTCGGGCCTCCAGGGCGTCGATTGCGGGCCGCGAACGCTTGTGGCGCGGACCGGCTGAAGTGTTGGATTCATGGCTGAACCGGAGGGCCTGGATGCTGCTTGACGAGTTGATTACCGAGTTTGATCGGGGTTTACGATCAATGACGGGCGTGTCGAGAATGACTCGACCGATGCCGCAACCGGCTGAGGTAGCCGAGCCGGCGGAATTGTCCGCGCAGGACCGCGCGCACGCGGCCGCGCTGATGCGCGTGAACCATGTCGGAGAGGTTTGCGCGCAGGCGCTGTATCAGGCGCAAAAGCTCGCGACGCGCTCACCTGTGCTGAAAGAGGCGTTCGAACGCGCGGCACGCGAAGAAGAAGATCACCTCGCATGGACGTCGAAGCGCCTTGAAGCGCTGGATGCCCGGCCGAGCCTGCTCAATCCGCTGTGGTACGCCGGTGCGCTGGCGATTGGCCTCGTCGCGGGCCGTTTCGGCGACCGCGTCAGCCTCGGCTTTATGGCCGAGACGGAGCGTCAGGTCGAACGGCATCTGGACGGCCATATGGACGCGCTGCCTGCCGCCGATCACGAATCGCGCGCGATCGTCGAGCAGATGCGCGCCGACGAAGCGGCGCACGGCAAAGCCGCGCTCGATGCCGGCGGGATCGAATTGCCGTTCCCGGCGCGCGCGCTGATGCGGGCGGCATCGAAGGTGATGACCACGACCGCCTACCGCATCTGAACGCATCCGGGAAAGAGCATTTGAAGCATCTGAAAGCGCCCATTAGAAGCGCAACTGCATTGCAGTGGGACGGCGCCACACGTGCCGTCCCACCTTCACTGGCCGCAGGTCCCAAACTTACCGCTATCCCCGCCTGATCCCTCCCGCAAAACGCCCATCCTCCCTGCGGTTCCTCCAGACTTCTCAAGTATTACATTCACTAGTTTCACTATCTGATTCATTTATAACGACTTTCCCGTTTACGTCCGACATGAAGGACTGTCGCTAAGTCCTTGTTCTAGCAAACAAATTTCGTTAAAAATCGCGGCGCATCCCTTGACCGGTGTTGGGGGTTACTCTAAAGTGGGAGACAGTGTGAGAAAGTGTATTTTTGTGTGATCTACCGGCCAATTTCCGGTAAGTTTTCAGAACCGGGCGGCGTCTTTCGCGCGCGTTCAGAAAGGGGAGCGAAGTGTTTCAAGGGGCGTCGGCGCTGACACTCGATGCGAAAGGGCGGATGTCGATCCCCTCTCGCTATCGTGACGCGCTGCAAGGACAGGCAGAAGGCCGGGTGACGATCACCAAGCACCCGGACGGCTGCCTGTTGCTGTTTCCGCGCCCCGAATGGGAAGTCTTTCGCACCAAGATCGCGGCGCTGCCGATGGAAGCCAAGTGGTGGCAGCGGATCTTCCTCGGCAATGCGGCCGACGTCGAGCTCGACACGGCTGGGCGCGTGCTGGTGTCGCCTGAATTGCGGCTCGCCGCGGCGCTGGAAAAAGACGTGATGCTGTTAGGGATGGGTAGTCACTTCGAGTTGTGGGACGCAGAGACCTACAACGCGAAGGAGCAACAGGCGATGGCGCAGGGCATGCCCGACGCGCTGAAAAATTTCACGTTCTGACCGCGGGTGAACTAAATGGCGCCTGCGATGGGAGCTGAAATGCAGCATCGCACGGTGCTGCTGGAGGAGGCGGTCGACGCGCTGGTCACGCGCACGGACGGTATCTATATAGATGGCACGTTCGGGCGCGGCGGTCACAGTCGAGCAGTGTTGGGCAAGCTGGGAGAGGCCGGCCGGCTGATCGCATTCGATAAAGATCCGCTTGCGATCCAGACGGCGCAGCAAATCGCCGATCCGCGTTTTGAAATCGAGCATGAGAGTTTCGCATCACTGCGTGACGCGCTGACGTCACGTGGGGTAGGGCGTGTGTCGGGGGTATTGCTGGACCTGGGGGTGTCGTCGCCGCAACTGGACGACCCCGAGCGCGGCTTCAGTTTCCGCGCCGATGGCCCGCTCGACATGCGGATGGACCCGACGCGCGGTGAATCCGCCGCGGATTGGCTCGCGCGGGCCTCGTTGCAGGAATTGACGGAGGTGATCAGAGATTATGGGGAAGAACGGTTTGCTTTTCAGATTGCAAAGGCGCTTGTTGCTCGCCGGGCAGAGTCCGACCGTATTGGGCCTCTCGCAAGCACGGGCGAGCTTGCCCAAATCGTGGCTAACGCCGTCAAAACCCGTGAGAAGGGTAAGGACCCGGCAACCCGCACCTTTCAGGCTATACGGATTCACGTCAATCAAGAGCTTGCGGAGCTGCAAGTCGTACTAGAGGCAGCGCTAGCGTTGCTGGAGCAAGGGGGGCGGCTGGTCGTGATCAGCTTTCATTCGCTCGAAGACAGAATCGTCAAGCGATTCATGCAGGCGCACGCTACGTCGCCTGTGGTGGACCGCCGTCTGCCGATTCGCGCGGTAGATCTGCCGAGCCCCCCGTTAAAACTGATTGGCCGCGTATTCGCGAGCGACGCTGAAGTCGCCGCCAATCCGCGCGCGCGTTCCGCTGTAATGCGCATTGCGGAGCGGATCGCGCCATGAACCGCATCAACATCTTCCTGCTGATTCTCGTGATGGGTTGCGCGCTTTCCGTGGTGAACGCAACCAATCAGCAGCGCCAGTTCTTTATCCAGTTGCAGCGCGCGCAATCGCAGGAGCGTCAGCTGCAGCAGGACTATTCGCAGCTTCAATACCAGCAGAGCGCGCTGTCGAAGACATCGCGCATCGAGCAGATCGCCACCGACTCGCTGAAGATGCAGTCCGCCACCACCGGCCGCACGCAATACCTGACGCTCGACCCCGGCGCCGTGAAGGCCGAAGACGCGCCGATCCCGACTGCGGCGCCCGCCTCGGCGCCGGCCGCGACCAACAAGCGGGGAGCCACGCGATGATCAAGAAAGGCAAAGCGTCGAACCGCAAGAGCGTCGCGTTTTCGGCCAATCCGATCCTGTCGGTGCGGCTGCCGATGTGGCGTTCGAAGCTCGTCGTGTTCCTGCTGTTCATGGCGTTTGTCGCGCTCGCCGGGCGCGCGTTCTGGATTCAGGGGCCGGGCAACGCGTTTTATCAGAAGCAGGGCGAGAGCCGCTATCAGCGCACGCTCGAACTGCCAGCCACGCGCGGCAAGATTCTCGACCGTAACGGCCTCGTGCTGGCCACGAGTTTGCCGGTGCGCGCGATCTGGGCAATTCCCGAAGCAGTGCCGGACGATCTCGGCGCGGACAAGCTGAAAGATCTCGGCAAGCTGCTCGATATGTCGGATAAAGAGCTGCGCGCGAAGCTGTCGGAAGACAAGACCTTTGTGTACGTGAAGCGCCAGGTGCCGGTCGACGTCGCCGGGCAGGTGGCCGCGCTCGACATTCCCGGTATCTATCAGCGCAACGAATACAAGCGCTTCTATCCGGAAGGCGAGATCACTGCGCATCTGATCGGCTTCACCAACGTCGAAGACGAAGGCCAGGAAGGCGTCGAACTGGGCGACCAGAAGTCGCTGGCCGGCATGTCGGGCAGCCGCCGCGTGATCAAGGACCGGATGGGCCACATCGTCGAAGATGTGGACGAAACGGTCGTGCCGCACAATGGTCAGGATGTCGATCTGTCGATCGACAGCAAGATTCAATACATCGCTTACACGAACCTGAAAGCCGCGGTGCAGAAGTTCAAGGCGAAAGCGGGCGCGGCGATGGTGGTCGACGTGCGTACCGGCGAGGTGCTGGCACTGGTCAACTATCCGACCTACAACCCGAACGACCGCTCGCACCTGACCGGCGAGCAGCTGCGCAACCGCATCCTTACAGATGTGTTCGAGCCGGGCTCGATCATGAAGCCGTTCACGGTGTCGCTCGCGCTCGATCTGCACCGCGTATCGCCGACTACACTGGTGGATACGGGGCCGGGACGCTTTGTCCTCGACGGCGCACAGATCACCGACGACAGCGCGTTCGGCACGCTGACAGTCGGCGGTGTGATCCAGAAGTCGAGCAACATCGGCGCGACCAAGATCGCGATGACGCTCAAGCCCGAAGAGATGTGGAACATGTATACCAGCATCGGTCTCGGCCAGGCGCCGAAGGTCGGTTTCCCGGGCGCGGCGGCAGGCCGCCTGCGGCCGTGGAAGAGCTGGCGCCGGATCGAACAGGCGACCATGTCGTACGGCTACGGCCTGTCGGCGTCGCTGTTCCAGCTGGCGCGCGCGTACACCGCGATCGCGCACGACGGCCAGTTCCTGCCGATTTCGATTTTCCGCGCACCGGGCGACCAGCCGGTCGCCGTCGGTCCGCAGGTGTTTGCGCCGACCACCGCGCGCGAAGTGCGCACGATGCTCGAAGCGGTGGTGTCGACGCAGGGCACGTCGCCGGATGCGGCGGTGCCGGGCTACCGCGTCGGCGGCAAGAGCGGCACCGCGTACAAGCATTCGGGCCGCGGCTACGACAAATCGAAATATCGCGCTTCCTTCGTCGGCATGGCGCCGATGCCGAATCCGCGCATCGTCGTTGCGGTGTCGGTCGACGAGCCGACTGCCGGCAGCCACTTTGGCGGCCAGGTGTCGGGGCCGGTGTTCTCGTCGATCGTCGGCGATACGCTGCGCTCGCTGAACGTGCCGCCCGATATGCCGGTCAAGCAGATGGTCGTGTCCGACGAGATCAATGGTGCGGCGGTGGCATCGGCCGCAAGCGGCCCAGCGGCTACGAAGGGCGCGAGCCCGGCCGGCCCGAAAAAGTTTGCCGCGAAGCTGTCCACTGCCGTCACGGCGAAAAAGCTGACGATCTCGAGCAACTCGAAGACGCATCCTGGAGTCGTGCGATGAGCTCGCTGCGTGGTTCCCACCCGGCGCACCGTCAGGTTGCGGATGCGCTCGCATGGCTGCGCGCGCACCTGCAGCCGGGCGCGCAACTGCATGCTGATACGCGCACGCTGGGCGCCGGCGACGCTTTTCTCGCGTACGCGGTGGACGGCGCCGACAACCGGCCGCACATCGAAAGCGCATTGACGCGCGGCGCAGCCGGCGTGCTATATCAGCCGGAAAACTACACGGGCACACCCGATCCGGCGAACGCGCACGCGGTGCCCGCGCTGAATGAGCTCGCCGGCACGATTGCGAGCGCGTGGTATGGCGACCCGAGCGACGCGATGCGCGTGATCGGCGTGACTGGCACCAACGGCAAGACGTCGTGCACGCAGTGGATTGCCACCGCGCTGTCCGCGCATGGCACGCCGTGCGCGCTGATCGGCACGCTCGGCAGCGGCATGCCGGGGCATCTGACGCACACCGGTTTCACGACGCCCGACGCGCCGCAACTGCAGCGCAGCCTCGCGCAATTGCGCGCTGCCGGCGCGCAGGCGGTGGCGATGGAAGTGTCGTCGCATGCGCTGCATCAGGGCCGTGTGAACGGCACCGCGTTCGACATCGCCGTGTTCACGAACCTGACGCAAGACCATCTGGACTATCACCGCACGTTCGCTGCATACGAAGCGGCGAAGGCACGCCTGTTCGCATGGCCGGAACTGCGCGCCGCGGTGATCAACGCCGACGACGAAGCCGGCCTGCGCCTGCTCGCCAGCACCAAAGGTCACGCGCGCACGATCGCTTACGCGCTCGAAGCAAGCGGCCCGGCTGCCGCCACGCGCACGATCGCACCGTTGGCCGACCAGACGCTGCTCGCCACCAGGGTACGCGCGACCGCGACCGGTACCGCATTCCATCTTGAATCCGACTGGGGCAACGCCGACGTCGAAGTCGGCACACTCGGCGCATTCAACGTGAGCAACCTGCTCGGCGTGCTCGGCGCGTTGCTCGCCGCAGACGTGCCGTTCGACGCCGCGCTCGCGGAGCTTGCGAAGCTCGAACCGGTGAACGGTCGCATGCAACGTCTCGGTGGCCGTTTGCAAAACGACGAACCGCTGGTCGTTATCGACTATGCGCACACGCCGGACGCACTCGAAAAAACGCTGAGTGCGCTGCGCCCGATCGCCCAGGCGCGCGGCGGCGAACTGATCTGCATGTTCGGCTGCGGCGGCGACCGCGATGCGCTGAAGCGTCCGCTGATGGGCGCGATCGCCGAGCGTCTCGCGGATGGCGTGGTCGTGACCAGCGACAACCCGCGCACCGAAGACCCGCATACGATCATCGACCAGATCGTCGCCGGCATGCAGCAGGGCGCGAAAGCGCGTGCGATCGAAGACCGCGCGAGCGCGATCCTGCAGGCGGTGCGCAGCGCGGCGCGCGAAGACGTGATCGTGCTGGCAGGCAAAGGACACGAAGCCACCCAGGAAGTGATGGGCAAGAAGCGCACATTTTCGGATCAGGATCACGCCCGGCTGGCCTTGGCCGCGCGTGCAACACAGGCTCGCGGGGGGGGCGAATGACGATGTTTTCGCTGCGCGAAGCGGCCGCGCTGATTCCGGGCGCCACAGTACTGGGCGACGACACGGTGACATTCGAGCGTGTGTCGACCGACAGCCGCAGCGCCGGCCCCGGCGATCTGTTCGTCGCGCTGAAGGGCGAGCGTTTCGATGCGCACGACTTTCTCTCTGACGTCGCGGTCCGCAAGGTCGGCGCTGTACTCGCCACACGCACTCCCGGTGACTGGCAAGTGCCCACGCTGCGCGTAACAGACACGCGTGTCGCACTCGGCGCGCTCGCACACGGCTGGCGCCGCCGTTTCACGATGCCGCTCGTGGCCGTGACGGGCAGCAACGGCAAGACCACGGTCAAGGAAATGATCGCGTCGATTTTCGCGGCGGCGGTCGGCGAAGCGTCGCGGCTCGCCACGGCGGGCAACTTCAACAACGACGTCGGCCTGCCGCTGACGCTGTTCCGCCTGAACAGTGCGCACCAGCTCGCGGTCGTCGAACTCGGCATGAACCATCCGGGCGAAACGCAGTTGCTCGGCAAGATCGCCGAGCCGACGGTGGCGGTGGTGAATAACGCGCAGCGCGAGCACCAGGAGTTCATGGCAACCGTCGAAGCGGTGGCGCTCGAGCATGCAACGGTGATTCACGCGCTGACGCCGGACGGCATCGCGGTTTTCCCCGCCGATGACGAATACGCCGGCATCTGGCGCGTCGCTGCGACGGGCAACCGCGTAATCGATTTCGCGCTGAACTCGGACGAGTGCATCACCGAAGCGGCCGTGACCGGCACTTTCGACGATGGCGTGCTGCATATCGATACACCCGACGGCCACATCGACGTAACGCTGCAAGTGCTCGGCACGCACAACGCACATAACGCACTGGCCGCGACAGCCGCCGCGCTCGCGTCAGGCGTCGCGCTCGACGCGATCAAACGCGGCCTCGAAGCGTTCGGCGCCGTGAAAGGCCGCCTGCAGGTGAAGCACGCGACGCTCGGCGCGCTGGCCGGCGCCACGGTAATCGACGACACCTACAACGCGAATCCCGATTCGATGCGCGCCGCGATCGACGTGCTGGCCAGCCAGCCGTCGCCGCGCGTGCTCGTGATGGGCGACATGGGCGAAGTCGGCGACGAAGGCCCGGCGTTCCATCGTGAAATCGGCGCCTATGCGCAGGAGTGCTGCATCGACGCGCTCTACGCGATGGGCGAAGCCGCACGCGACGCATGCAGCGCCTACGGTTCCGCCGCCCATCACGCCGACGACGTCGCAAGCCTCGTCGCGCAGTTGCAGCAGGCGAACTACGGCGCATCAACCACGTTTCTGGTGAAAGGCTCGCGCTTCATGCAGATGGAGCGCGTGGTGGACGCCTTGACAAGTCCACAACCCGATGCGGTGGGCCAAGCGCCCGTCGCACATTGAAAGAGAAGGAAACCAGGCATGCTACTGGCGCTGGCGCAATGGCTGCAGAATGACGCAAGCTTCTTGCGCGTGATCAGTTATCTGACTTTTCGCGCGGTCGCAGCGACGATTACCGCGCTGCTGATCGGGCTGGTCTGTGGTCCGTGGGTGATCCGCACGCTGACCGCGATGAAGGTCGGCCAGGCGGTGCGCAAGGATGGTCCGCAATCGCACCTCGTCAAATCGGGCACGCCGACCATGGGCGGCGTGCTGATCCTGCTCGGCATCGCTGTGTCGACGTTGCTGTGGGCCGACCTGACCAACCGCTTTATCTGGATCGTGATTCTGGTGACGTTCGGCTTTGGGCTGATCGGCTGGGTCGACGATTACCGCAAGGTGGTCTACAAGGACCCGCGCGGCATGTCGTCGCGCGAGAAGTATTTCTGGCAATCGGTGATCGGCCTGTTCGCAGCGGTGTATCTGGCGTTCAGCGTGTCCGAAGCGAGCAACGTGCGCGTATTCGACCTGTTCATGGCGTGGGTGCGCAGCGGCCTTTCGATGGGCCTGCCGGCACGCGCCGACCTGATGCTGCCGTTCCTCAAGTCGATCAGCTATCCGCTCGGCGTCTGGGGCTTCATCGCACTGACCTATCTGGTGATCGTCGGCTCGAGCAATGCGGTGAACCTCACCGACGGCCTCGACGGCCTCGTGATCATGCCGGTCGTGCTGGTCGGCGCGTCGCTCGGCGTGTTCGCGTACGTGATGGGCAGCGCGGTGTACTCGAAATATCTGCTGTTCCCGCACATTCCCGGCGCAGGCGAACTGCTGATCTTCTGTTCCGCGATCGGCGGGGCGGGGCTTGCCTTCCTCTGGTTCAACACGCACCCGGCGCAGGTGTTCATGGGCGACGTCGGCGCGCTGGCGCTCGGCGGCGCGCTGGGCACCGTCGCGGTGATCGTGCGCCAGGAGATCGTCCTTTTCATCATGGGCGGCATCTTTGTCGCCGAAACGCTTTCCGTGATGCTGCAGGTCACGTGGTTCAAATACACGAAGCGTCGCTTCGGCGAAGGCCGGCGCATCTTCAAGATGGCGCCGCTGCATCACCACTTCGAGCTGTCCGGCTGGAAGGAAACGCAGGTGGTGGTGCGCTTCTGGATCATCACGTTGATGTTGTGCCTGTTCGGTTTGTCCACGCTCAAGTTGCGCTGAGCAGCAGAAAGGAAAGCAAGCGATGTTCGGCGAGAAGTTCAGGGATCGGCAAAAGCCGATGGTGCTCGTGCTGGGGCTCGGGGAATCGGGCCTCGCGATGGCGCGCTGGTGCGCGCGGCACGGTTGCCGCCTGCGTATCGCCGACACCCGCGAGGTGC
Source organism: Paraburkholderia jirisanensis (assembly GCF_054782355.1). Classification (NCBI taxonomy): domain Bacteria; kingdom Pseudomonadati; phylum Pseudomonadota; class Betaproteobacteria; order Burkholderiales; family Burkholderiaceae; genus Paraburkholderia; species Paraburkholderia jirisanensis. The sequence goes on from NZ_BAAGSQ010000029.1 coordinate 16,117, forward strand.
CGCCGGGTCTGGCCGCGCTCGCGCAGCACAACATCGACGCCGATTTCGTCGGCGGCGCGTTCTCGCCGGTCTTGCTCGAAGGCGTCGAACTGGTGGCGATCAGCCCGGGCTTGTCGCCGCTTGCAGCGGATCTGGTGCCGCTGATCGCGGCGGCGCGCGAGCGCGACATTCCGGTGTGGGGCGAACTCGAATTCTTCGCGCAGGCGCTGAAAACGCTCGGCGAAAGCGGCTACGCGCCGAAGGTGATCGCGATCACCGGCACCAACGGCAAGACCACGACGACCAGCCTCACCGGCTTGCTATGCGCGCGCGCCGGCAAGACGGTCGCGGTGGCCGGCAACATCAGCCCGGCCGCGCTCGACAAACTGACTGAAGCAATCGACAACACCGCGTTGCCCGATATCTGGGTGCTCGAACTGTCGAGCTTCCAGCTGGAAACCGCGCATACGTTCGCACCGGATGCGGCGGTCGTGTTGAACATCACGCAAGACCATCTCGACTGGCACGGCGGGCTCGATGCTTACGCGGCGGCGAAGGGCCGCATCTTCGGCGCGAATACCGTGCGCGTGCTCAATCGCGACGACGCACGCGTGATGGCGCTCGCGCCATCCGCGGCGAGCGGCGCGCAAACGATGGTCACGTTCGGCACCGGCGAGCCGGCGCGCGACGGCGACTTCGGTTTGCTGCGCGACAACGGCATGATCTGGCTGACCGAAGCACAAGACCGCGACGCCACCGACGATCCGACGCCGACCCGTCGCCGCAAGAACGAAGCCGCGATTCCGCCGAACATCGGCTTGAAGCGCCTGATGCCCGCCGACGCGTTGCGCATCCGCGGTCTGCATAACGCCACCAACGCGCTGGCCGCGTTTGCGCTGGCGCGCGCCATCGGCCTGCCGGGCGCGCCGCTGCTGCACGGTTTGCGCGAATACCACGGCGAGCCGCATCGCGTCGAACTGATCGCATCGATCGAAGGCATCGACTACGTCGACGACAGCAAGGGCACCAACGTCGGCGCGACGGTCGCCGCGCTCGATGGCCTCGCGCAGCGCGTCGTGCTGATCGCCGGCGGCGACGGCAAGGGCCAGGAATTCGAACCGCTTGCCGCACCGGTCACGCGCTGGTGCCGTGCGGTGATGCTGATCGGCCGCGACGCACCGCTGCTGCGCGCCGCACTCGCCGATACCGGCATTGCGCTACACGATCACGCGACGCTCGAAGAAGCGACACGTGCGGCGAGCACGCTTGCACAACCCGGCGACGCAGTGCTGCTGTCGCCGGCCTGCGCGAGCTTCGACATGTTCAAGGGTTACGCGCACCGTGCGGCGGTGTTCCGCAGCACGGTCGAAGAGATCGCGGCCGAACGGGGGACGATGATATGAGCTGGTCTGAACGCTTTGGATCGCGCCTGTCCGGGCAGCGCGGCTCGGTGGGTGCGTCGGTAGGCAGCGCGTCGGCGGCGGGCGGACGCGCCGCGGGCGGCGTGGGCGGTGGTCTGGCGAGCGCCGTCAATGGCGTGCGGCCGCTGCGCTCGCGCATGCTCGATTACGACCATTCGCTGCTGTGGGTCGTGGTCGCGCTGCTCGGCCTCGGCGTGGTGATGGTGTACTCGGCGTCGATCGCGATGCCCGATTCGCCGAAGTACGCGTCGTACCGCGACTACGCGTTCCTCGTGCGACAGATCCTGTTCGTCGGGCTCGGCACGGTGACCGGCGTGATCGCGTTCCGCATTCCGATTTCGACGTGGGACAAGTACGCGCCGAAGCTGTTTCTGATCGCGCTGGTGGCGCTGGTGATCGTGCTGATTCCGCACGTCGGCAAGGGCGTGAACGGCGCGCGCCGCTGGATTCCGCTCGGTATCACGAACATGCAGCCGTCGGAAATCATGAAGCTGGCGGTGACGATCTACGCCGCGAACTACACGGTGCGCAAGCAGGAGTACATGCACAGCTTCGCCAAAGGATTTTTGCCGATGGGCTTCGCGGTCGGCGTGGTCGGCATGCTGCTGCTGCTCGAGCCGGACATGGGCGCGTTCATGGTGATCGCGGCGATCGCGATGGGCCTGCTGTTTCTCGGCGGCGTGAACGGCAAGATTTTCGGCGGCCTGGTCGCCACCGCGGTGGGCACCTTCACGCTGCTGGTGTGGGCGTCGCCGTGGCGCCGCGAGCGGATCTTCGCGTATCTCGATCCGTGGGACGACCGCTACGCGCAAGGCAAGGCGTATCAGCTGACGCACTCGCTGATCGCGTTCGGCCGCGGCGAATGGTTCGGCGTGGGCTTGGGCGGCAGCGTCGAAAAGCTCAACTACCTGCCTGAAGCTCACACCGACTTCATCCTCGCGGTGATCGGCGAGGAGCTCGGCTTTGTCGGCGTGATGGTGGTGATCCTGATGTTCTACTGGATCGTGCGCCGTTCGTTCGAAATCGGCCGTCAGGCGCTCGCGCTCGACCGCACGTTTGCGGGGCTGGTCGCGAAGGGCATCGGCATCTGGTTCGGCGCACAGACCTTTATCAACATGGGCGTGAACCTCGGCCTGCTGCCGACCAAGGGTTTGACCTTGCCGCTCGTCAGCTACGGCGGCTCGGGCATTTTGCTGAACTGCCTCGCGGTTGCAGTGCTGATGCGCGTCGACTATGAAAACCGGGTGCTGATGCGCGGAGGAAAAGTATGACGCGTGACGTCACCGCTTCGCGCACGCTGATGGTGATGGCCGGTGGCACCGGGGGACACGTGTTCCCGGGGCTTGCGGTCGCGCACCTGATGCAGGCGTGGGGGTGGCGCGTCGTGTGGCTCGGCAATCCGTCCGGCATGGAAGCGACGCTGGTGCCCAAGCACGGCATTCCGATGGAGTTCGTGCGTTTCGGCGGCCTGCGCGGCAAGGGCCTCAAAACCAAGCTGATGCTGCCGGTGAACCTGCTGCGCGCGTGCACGCAAAGTCTCGCGGTGCTGCGCAAGGTGAAGCCGGACGTGGTGCTCGGCATGGGCGGCTACATCACGTTCCCGGCGGGCGTGATGACCTGGCTGTCGGGCCGGCCGCTGGTGCTGCACGAACAGAATTCGATCGCCGGTCTCGCGAACAAGGTGCTCGCGAAATTCGCGAAGCGCGTGCTGGTCGCGTTTCCGGACGCGCTGCCGCACGCGCAATGGACCGGCAATCCGATTCGTGCGGAACTTGCGCGCGCGCCGACACCTAACGCACGGTACGCGGCACGTAGCGGTCCGCTGAACGTGCTGGTGGTGGGCGGCAGTCTGGGCGCCGCCGCGCTGAACGAAGTGGTGCCGCGCGCGCTGGCGCTGCTCGCGCCGCAACAGCGGCCGCGCATCGTGCATCAGGCGGGCGCAAAACACATCGACGCATTGCGCGCGCACTACGAGGCTGCCGGCATTGCAAGCGGCGACGACGTGCAACTCGTGCCGTTCATCGACGACATGACGAGCGCCTACGCGAATGCCGATCTGGTGATCTGCCGTTCGGGCGCGATGACAGTCGCCGAGATCGCGGCGGTGGGCGTGGCGGCGTTCTTCGTGCCGTTCCCGCATGCCGTCGACGATCACCAGACAACCAACGCAGCGTTTCTCGCCGACCACGGCGCGGCGCTGCTCATGCAACAACGCGACCTGTCGGCGGAAAAGCTCGCCGACTGGCTGCGCAGCCAGACGCGGGCGACCCTCGCGCAAATGGCAGAGCGTTCGCGCTCGCTCGCGAAACCGGATGCGACTGAACAGGTCGCGCAGATCTGCGCGACTGTCGCAGGGGTAACGTCGAGCGCGAGCCTGGAAGGAAGGCAATCATGAAACACATCGTCAAACATATTCATTTCGTCGGGATCGGCGGCGCCGGTATGAGCGGCATCGCGGAGGTGCTGGTCAATCTCGGCTATCAGGTCAGCGGTTCGGATCTCGCGCGCAACGCGGTGACCGAGCGTCTGGCTGCGCTCGGCGCGCGCATCGCGATCGGGCACGACGCAGACAACATTGAAGGCGCGAACGCGGTGGTGGTGTCCACGGCAGTGCGCAGCGACAACCCGGAAGTGCTCGCGGCGCGTCATCGCCGCATCCCGATCGTGCCGCGCGCGGTGATGCTGGCGGAACTGATGCGCCTGAAGCAGGGCATCGCGATTGCCGGCACGCACGGCAAGACCACGACCACCTCGCTGGTGGCGAGCGTGCTCGCGGCCGGCGGGCTCGATCCGACCTTCGTGATTGGCGGCCGGCTCATCAGCGCCGGCGCGAATGCGCGTCTGGGCACGGGCGACTTCATCGTCGCCGAAGCGGACGAATCCGATGCGTCGTTCCTGAACCTGTTCCCGGTAATCGAAGTCATCACGAACATCGACGCCGATCACATGGACACCTACGGCCACGACTTCGCGCGGCTCAAGCAGGCGTTTATCGAGTTCACGCACCGGCTGCCGTTCTACGGCATCGCGGTGCTGTGCGTCGACGATCCGAACGTGAAGGAAATCCTGCCGTTCGTGTCGAAGCCGATCATTCGTTACGGTTTCGCGCCCGATGCGCAGGTGCGCGCGGTGAACGTGGTGGCGCGCGAAGGCTGCATGCATTTCACCGCGATGCGCGAAGACGCGGCGCCGATCGACATCGTGTTGAACCTGCCCGGCACGCACAACGTGCAGAACGCGCTCGCCGCAATTGCGATTGCGACTGAACTTGAAGTGAAAGATGCCGATATCCAGCGAGCGCTGGCGGAATTCAATGGCGTCGGCCGGCGTTTTCAAAGATATGGCGAAGTGCCGATCGCAAACGGCGGCGCGTACACGCTGGTCGACGACTACGGGCATCACCCGGTCGAAATGGCCGCGACGGTGGCCGCGGCGCGCGGTGCGTTTCCGGACAAGCGTCTGGTGCTCGCGTTCCAGCCGCATCGATTCACGCGCACGCGCGACTGCTTCGAAGACTTCGTGAAGGTGCTGTCGACCGTCGATGCGCTGGTGCTGACCGAAGTCTATGCGGCCGGCGAAGCGCCGATCGTCGCTGCGGATGGTCGTGCGTTGACGCGCGCGCTGCGTGTAGCAGGAAAGATCGAACCGGTGTTCGTCGAAACGGTTGATGAAGTGCCGGATGCGCTCGCCGCCGTCGTGCGGCCGGGCGATGTGGTGATCACGATGGGTGCGGGTTCGATCGGCGGCGTGCCGGGTCGGCTTGCCGCAGCAAATGAAGGTGTGAAATGAGCAGTGTAGATCCGAAGGTTTTCGGCAAGGTGGCGGTGTTGCTCGGCGGCGTGTCCGCTGAGCGCGAAGTGTCGCTGAACTCCGGTCGTCTGGTGTTGCAAGGCCTGCGCGACGCGGGCATTGACGCGCATCCGTTCGATCCGGCGGAGCGCGAACTCGCGGCATTGAAGGATGAAGGTTTCGCGCGCGCGTTCAACGCGCTGCACGGCGGTTATGGCGAAAACGGGCAGATTCAGGGCGCGCTCGATTTCTACGGTATCCGCTATACGGGCAGCGGCGTGCTGGGATCGGCGCTCGGTCTCGACAAGTTCCGCACCAAGCTCGTGTGGCAACAGCTCGGCGTGCCGACGCCGCCGTTCGAAGCGGTGTTACGCGGCGACGACTACGCGGCGCGCGCGAAGGATATCGTCGCGAAGCTCGGCTTGCCGCTGTTCGTGAAGCCGGCTAGCGAAGGTTCCAGCGTCGCGGTAATCAAGGTGAAGGCGGGCGACGCGCTGGTCGCCGCGCTCGAAGAAGCGGCGCAGTACGACAAGATCGTCGTGGTCGAACAGAGCATCGAAGGCGGCGGCGAATACACCGCGTGCGTGTGCGGCGATCTCGATCTGCCGCTGATCCGCATCGTGCCGGCCGGCGAGTTCTACGACTATCACGCGAAGTACGTCGCGGATAACACGCAGTACCTGATTCCGTGCGGTATCGCGCCGGCTGAAGAAGCAAAGCTGAGGGCGCTGTCGCGCCGCGCATTCGACGTGTTGGGATGCACCGATTGGGGCCGTGCCGATTTCATGCTGGACGCGGCAGGCAATCCGTATTTCCTGGAAGTGAACACCGCGCCGGGGATGACCGATCACTCGCTGCCGCCGAAAGCGGCGCGCGCAGTCGGCATCAGCTATTCGGAGCTGGTGGTGAAGGTGTTGTCGCTGACGCTGAAGGACTGATCGACCGCTCATGTGGAACAACGTACGCCAGCTCAATCTCGCCGCCAACGCACTGCATGCGTTGTTGCTGCTCGTGCTGCTGGCAGCCGGCGCGTACTGGCTGACGCAGCGCCCGAGTTTCGCGCTGCGCGAGATCCGTATCGACGGCGACACCGAGCACATCAACTCGCCGACGGTGCGCACGACGGTAGTAGGGCGGCTGAAGGGCAATTTCTTCACCGTCGATCTGGACGCGGCGCGCCAGTCGTTCGAGCAGATGCCGTGGGTGCGTCATGCGAGCGTGCGTCGCGTATGGCCGAACGCGCTGGCGGTGACGCTCGAAGAGTACCGGCCGCTCGGCACGTGGGGCACCGATCAGCTGGTGAGCGTCGACGGCGAGTTGTTCACCGCGAACCAGGGCGAGCTGGACGACGACCTGCCCGCGTTCGACGGCCCAGATGGATCGGCGAAAGAAGTGGTCGCGCGGTATCACGATTTTCAGAAGTGGTTTGCGTCGATTGGCGCCACGCCGGATGAAGTGACGCTGTCGCCGCGCTATGCGTGGACGGTGAAGCTGTCGAATGGCATGCAGGTCGAGTTCGGCCGCGAGCGCAATCAGGACACGCTGATGGATCGCAGCAAGCGCCTCACCGCGGCGTGGTCCGCGGTCACGCAACGCTGGGGTAAGGACATCGAATATGCGGACTTGCGTTATCCGAATGGTTTTGCGATTCGTGCAGCTGGCATGCGCTTCATTACGGAACCCGACAAGGGCAAGAAGTAACAGGACATCACTCGCAATGAGCACGCTATGAGTAAAGACTATAAAGATCTGCTGGTTGCCCTCGACATCGGGACGGCGAAAGTCGTGGCTATCGTCGCCGAGCTGAAAGGGGAAGGGCACTACGAGGTGATCGGCCTCGGCCAGAGCGAGTCGAAGGGGCTCAAGAAAGGCGTGGTGGTGAACATCGAGGCCACAGTGCAGTCTATTCAGCGGGCGCTCGAAGAAGCGGAGCTGATGGCCGACTGCAAGATCACGAATGTGTTTACCGGCATCGCCGGCAGCCATATCCGCAGCTTCAATTCGAGCGGGATGGTGGCGATCAAAGAGAAGGAAGTGACTCAGGCGGATGTCGCGCGCGTGATCGAAACCGCGAAGGCGATCAACATCCCGACGGATCAGCAGGTGCTGCACATCCTGACCCAGGAATTCATCATCGACGGCCAGGAAGACGTGCGCGAGCCGATCGGGATGAGCGGCATCCGGCTCGAGGTGAAGGTGCATATCGTGACCGGCGCGGTGAGCGCGGCGCAGAACATCGTGAAATGCGTGCGCCGTTGCGGGCTCGAAGTGAACGATCTGATCCTGCAGCCGCTCGCGTCTTCGCTGGCGGTGCTGACGGACGACGAAAAGGAACTGGGCGTGGTGCTGGTCGATATCGGCGGCGGCACGACGGATATCGCGATTTTCAGCGAAGGCGCGATTCGCCATACCGCGGTGATTCCGATCGCCGGCGATCAGGTGACGAGCGACATCGCGATGGCGCTGCGCACGCCGACGCCGGATGCGGAAGACATCAAGGTCAGCTACGGCATTGCGAAGCAGGCGCTGGCCGATCCGGACGAGATGATCGAAGTGCCGGGTCTGGGCGAGCGCGGTCCGCGCACGCTGTCGCGCCAGGCGCTGGCGGCGGTGATCGAGCCGCGTGTCGAAGAACTGTTTTCGCTCGTGCAGCAGGTGGTGCGCGAGTCGGGTTACGAGGAACTGTTGAGCTCCGGTGTGGTGCTGACCGGCGGCGCATCGATGATGCCCGGCATGGTCGAGCTCGGCGAGGACATCTTTCTGAAGCCGGTTCGCATTGGCGTGCCTGAATACGCAGGCGGCCTCGCTGACGTAGTGCGCAATCCGCGCTACTCGACGGCGATGGGCCTTCTGGTCGAAGGACGCTCGCAACGGATGCGCGGCCGCAAGGTTGCTGTGCAGTCCGGCTCGATGGGCCAGGTGTTCACGCGCATGAAGGACTGGTTCCTCGGCAACTTTTAACGAATCGAAATTCGCGCCGGTGCCGGCGGCCGGCGCGCGACAGGGGGTTGCCCGATCTCCTGCCGAATAACGGCCGATTAAGACTTTTTTCTTGACGGAGGCAATATGGAATTCCAGATGCTGGAAACGGAAACCAACGGCACCATCATCAAGGTGGTAGGCGTGGGTGGTGCTGGCGGCAATGCCGTGCAGCATATGATTAACCGCAGCGTGCAAGGCGTCGACTTCATCGTGATGAACACCGACGCGCAAGCGCTGTCGCGTTCGCGCGCGACCGAGGTGATCCAGCTCGGCCGGACCGGTCTCGGCGCAGGCGCCAAGCCGGAAATGGGTCGTGCGGCAGCCGAAGAAGCACGTGAGCGCATCGCCGATGCACTGCGTGGCGCGCACATGGTGTTCATCACCGCAGGTATGGGTGGCGGCACCGGCACGGGTGCGGCACCCGTGGTCGCACAGATCGCAAAGGAAATGGGGATTCTGACGGTCGGCGTAGTCAGCAAGCCGTTCGAATTCGAAGGCGGCAAGCGCATGCGCGTCGCCGAAGCAGGTTCGCAGCAACTGGAGGATCACGTCGACTCGCTGATCGTCGTTCTGAACGACAAGCTGTTCGACGTGATGGGCGACGACGCCGAGATGGACAAGTGCTTCCAGTGTGCTGACGATGTGCTGAACAACGCAGTGGCCGGTATCGCCGAAATCATCAATGTCGACGGTCTGGTCAACGTCGACTTTGAAGACGTTAAGACGGTGATGGGCGAGCAGGGCAAGGCGATGATGGGCACGGCGACGGTTGCCGGTGTCGATCGCGCACGTCTGGCGGCTGAACAGGCCGTCGCGAGCCCGCTGCTCGAAGGCGTCGATCTGTCGGGCGCGCGCGGCGTGCTGGTCAACATCACGTCGAGCCGTTCGCTGCGTCTGTCGGAAACGCGCGAAGTGATGAACACCATCAAGAGCTACGCAGCCGAGGACGCAACGGTGATCTTCGGAGCCGTGTACGATGACGCGATGGGCGATGCGCTGCGCGTAACCGTCGTGGCAACCGGCCTTGGCCGCACCGCCAAGAAGCAACAATCGGCACCGATGACGCTGCTGCGCACCGGTACCGACAACGCCCCGGTCGGCCACACGCTGCAACACGGCTACGTCACGCAACCTGCGCAGACGGCAGCCGATTACGGCTCGCTGGATACGCCGGCCGTGTGGCGCACGTCGCGCGATACCGCGGCTTCGCATGTGCAGGCGCTGCAGGAAAAGGGCGTCGACACGTACGACATCCCGGCTTTCCTGCGCAAGCAGGCGGACTGACACGCGAGGAGCGGGCTTTCGTTGCGGCGCAGAGGGTTGCGCCCGCACGAATGCACCAGCGTGACAGGTGGAACAGCTCAGGCAGACCGCGTTTTTCTGGTTAGCGCGCGGTCAGGACAGGTGCCCTCTTCGTTTTTATGAAGCGGTGCGGATCACTGTTGCCGGATCAGTTACCCACCTGGCATGGCAACGTGCGAGCAGGCTCCCGCATCATCGAGTGAAGGAACGAGCATGATCAAAACTGGTGAAAAACTGCCCGAAGCAACCGTCTTCGAAATGATCGAGGAAGAACGGGCAGGCTGCACGATCGGACCGAACAGTTTCGACGTTCGCAAGGAAACGGCGGGCAAGCGCGTGGTGATCTTCGGATTGCCGGGCGCCTTCACGCCGACCTGTTCGGCCAAGCATGTACCGGGTTATGTCGAAGCGGCGGAGAAGTTGCGATCCGCGGGTATCGACGAGATCTGGTGCGTGTCCGTCAACGACGCGTTTGTGATGGGCGCGTGGGGACGCGATCAGCGAACCTCGGGCAAGGTACGCATGATGGCGGACGGCAGTGCAGCGCTGACCAGAGCGCTCGGTCTGGATCAGGATTTGTCGGCGCGCGGCATGGGCATCCGCTCGCAGCGCTACGCGATGGTGATCGACGACGGCGTGGTCAAGACGCTGAACGTCGAGGCACCCGGCAAGTTCGAAGTAAGCGATGCGCAGTCGATTCTCGCGACGTTGAAATAGTCGCGATGGCGTGAAGCTGCAGTTGGGCGTATTCTGTTGCGCCGCGGCAACGGCAGCATGACGTCTTTGTGACAGGCCATTACTTGACGCGGATGTGTCGTATTACGCGTCATAGGTGGCCGTCCCAGCAGGGCCGACAGCCGGGAACGCCTCCATTCCGGTGTGTCGGCCCGCACTACCTCGTGACTTGCGTGGTTTGCGTAACGTCACGAAACAGATTGATACGACCAGCCGGCGGCGAGCCGTGGGCGGATAGAGTATACTTCGCCCTATGGCTTAAAAGTCCCGATTGGGATTTTCAATCGAAAAGAAGATCACCATGTTGAAGCAGCGCACTATCAAATCGATCGTCAAGACGGTCGGCATCGGCTTGCATTCGGGCCGCAAGGTGGAGCTCACGCTCCGCCCGGCTGCCGCGAATACTGGCATCGTGTTCTCGCGCGTGGATCTGCCCACGCCGGTCGACATTCCCGCCTCGGCGATGGCCGTGGGCGATACGCGGCTGGCGTCGGTGCTGCAGAAAGACGGCGCACGCGTCTCGACCGTCGAGCATCTGATGTCCGCATGTGCCGGTCTCGGGATCGACAATCTGTATGTCGACGTGACCGCCGAAGAAATCCCGATCATGGACGGCAGCGCTTCGTCGTTCGTATTCCTGATCCAGTCTGCCGGCATCGAAGAACAGAATGCCGCGAAGAAGTTCATCAAGGTCAAGAAGCCGGTCGAAATTCGCGACGGCGACAAGTTCGCGCGTCTCGAACCGTTTTTCGGTTTCAAGCTGAAGTTCACGATCGATTTTCGTCATCCGGCGATCGACAAGACCGGGCAGGCGCTGGAAGTCGATTTCGCCAATACGTCGTATGTGCGCGAGATCGCGCGTGCCCGTACGTTCGGCTTTGCGCATGAAATGGAAATGATGCTCGAAGCAGGCCTCGCGCGCGGCGGCAGCCTCGATAACGCGATCGTGCTCGACGAATACCGCATCCTGAACAACGACGGCCTGCGTTATGACGACGAGTTCGTCAAACACAAGATGCTCGATGCGATCGGCGATCTGTATGTGGTTGGGCATCCGCTGCTGGCTTCGTACGATGCGTACAAGTCGGGGCACGGGCTGAACAACGCGTTGTTGCGCGAGTTGCTGGCGCATGAGGATGCGTATGAGATCGTCACGTTCGACGATCCGCAGAAGGCGCCGCGTGGTTTTGCGTATGACACGCAGACGGCGTTTGCGTAACGTGAGTACAGCAGTTGGTCTGGTTGTGCGGCGGTAGAGCCCCCAGCCAGCGCTGATGAAGAAAGCGGCCCGATGGGCCGCTTTTTTTATGCGAGCGCGTTTATCCGCACGCTTTGTCCGTGATTACTCGTGCGCGATCACTTCTTCAGATGACGCGCCGCCATGCGGGCAAGTGCGATCTGCAACGGCGAAGGCGCCAGCGACTCGCTGAGCGCCTGCAGCGTTTGCGCACCGACCCGAGTCATGCGTGCTTCCTTGACCGGCGGCGGCGGTTTGATCGACTGCGGCCGCACGCGGATTCTCAGCGATTCGACCGCCCAGCCGCGCTGCTGCAACTCGCTCAACAGGCGCGGCTCCAGATGACGCAAGCGTGCGGCGAGCGCGTTATGCGCCGCGAACAGCGCGAGCACGCCTTCCTTGATAAAGCCGGCTTCGACGCTGGTCGCCAGATAGTCGGGCAGTAATTGGGCAAGGTCGCGCTCGAGCGCGGTGATCTGCTCGACACCCGCGCGCAGCTGCGCGAACGCATCGGTACGCGCGAGCACGTCCGACAGCCGCTGCGGACGTCGCGCGTCTTTATGTGCGGAAAACGGCCTTGAAAACGACGAAGGACGGCTCATGTCTGATGATGACGGTACGCCGCAGGCCGGCGCGCCAATAAGTTTAGGGATTGTACCGTGCGCGCGTGGTGTACTGTCTGGCCGATGCGGTGCTGAATAGACCGTAGCGTGCACGTCCGGCAACACGCCTGCGCCACAGATGCCCGAACCACTATCCAACGGGCATCCGCGGGGCATCTACGAGCCGGCGCCGGCGCGGCCAATACCGTCACCGGCGCGTCGTGGGGCGCGTGCTAAAATCCACGATTCGAATTCACTCCTGGACAAGCCGCCGAGGCACTTCCAACCGGGCCAGCAGGGGCAACACCCCAGCCGCTCCGCTGCCGAAGCCGCGACGCAGAGACACCGACCCGATGAGTACCGGTTTTCTACAAAAGATTTTTGGCAGTCGCAACCAGCGCCTCGTCAAGCAATATCAAAGGACCGTCGTGTCGATCAATGCGCTCGAGCCGCAGATCGAAAAACTGACGGACGACCAGTTGCGCGCGAAAACGGATGAGTTCCGTCAACGCGTCGGCGGCGGCGAATCGCTCGACAAGCTGTTGCCGGAAGCGTTTGCCGTGTGCCGGGAGGCCAGCCGGCGCGTGCTGAAGATGCGCCACTTCGACGTCCAGCTGATCGGCGGCATGGTGCTGCACTACGGCAAGATCGCCGAAATGCGCACCGGCGAGGGCAAGACGCTGGTCGCCACGCTCGCGGCGTATCTGAATGCGTTGTCGGGCCGCGGCGTGCATGTGGTCACCGTCAACGACTATCTGGCGCAGCGCGATGCCGAATGGATGGGCCGGCTGTACAACTTCCTCGGCCTGTCGGTGGGTATCAACCTGTCGCAGATGGATCACGGCCTGAAGCAGGAGGCCTACGCGGCGGACATCACGTACGGCACGAACAACGAGTTCGGCTTCGACTATCTGCGCGACAACATGGTCTACGAGACCGAGGCGCGCGTGCAGCGGGCGCTGAACTTCTCGATCGTCGACGAAGTGGACTCGATCCTGATCGACGAAGCGCGTACGCCGCTGATCATCTCCGGCCAGGCCGAAGACCACACCGAGCTGTACGTGCGCATGAATGCGCTGCCGCCGCTGCTCGAGCGGCAGATCGGCGAGGAAAAGGCCGACGGCACCGGCGTCGAAAAGCCGGGTGATTACACCCTCGACGAAAAAGCGCGTCAGGTGTTCCTCACCGAATCGGGCCACGAAAAGGCCGAGCGTCTGCTCGCCGAGTGGGGCCTGATCGGCGAAGGCGAGAGCCTGTATGCGCCGCAAAACATCACGCTAATGCACCACGTGTACGCCGCACTGCGCGCGCACACGCTGTTCCATCGCGACCAGCACTACGTGGTGCAGAACGGCGAAGTGGTCATCGTCGACGAATTCACCGGCCGTCTGATGGCCGGCCGACGCTGGTCCGACGGCCTGCACCAGGCGGTCGAGGCAAAGGAACACGTGAAGATCCAGAGCGAAAACCAGACGCTCGCCTCGATCACGTTCCAGAACTACTTCCGCATGTACGCGAAGCTGTCCGGCATGACCGGTACGGCCGATACCGAAGCGTACGAATTCAACGAGATCTACGGCCTCGAAACGGTGGTCATCCCGACCAACCGTCCGCCGAAGCGGATCGACCGTCAGGATCAGATCTACAAGACCGCGCAGGAGCGCTACCACGCCGTGATTCGCGATATCCGCGAATGCTACGAGCGCGGGCAGCCGGTGCTGGTCGGCACGACGTCGATCGAGAACTCGGAAGTGCTGTCGCATCTGCTGAAGCAGGCAGGGCTGCCGCACGAGGTGCTCAACGCGAAGCAGCACGAACGCGAAGCAGCGATCGTCGCCGAAGCGGGGCGGCCGCAACGCATCACGATCGCGACCAACATGGCCGGCCGCGGCACCGACATCGTGCTCGGCGGCAATGCGGAGAAGCAAGCCACGTTCATCGAAGCCGATGAGTCGATCCCGGCTGACGAGCGCCAGCGCCGCATCCAGCAGCTGCACGACGAATGGCAGGCGCTGCACGACCGCGTGAAAGCCGCGGGCGGCCTGCACATTATCGGCACCGAGCGTCACGAATCGCGCCGTATCGACAACCAGCTGCGCGGCCGTGCGGGCCGTCAGGGCGATCCGGGTTCGTCGCGCTTCTTCCTGTCGCTGGAAGATCCGCTGCTGCGCATCTTCGCCGGCGACCGCGTGCGCGCGATCATGGACCGCCTGAAGATGCCGGAAGGCGAGGCGATCGAAGCGGGCATCGTCACGCGCTCGATCGAATCGGCGCAGCGCAAGGTCGAAGCGCGCAACTTCGACATCCGCAAGCAGCTGCTCGAATACGACGACGTGTCGAACGACCAGCGCAAGGTGATCTACCAGCAGCGCAACGAATTGCTCGAAGCGCACGACATCACCGAAACGATCGGCGCGATGCGGCACGGCGTGGTGTCGGACATCGTCCGCCAGTATGTGCCGGCAGGCAGCATCGAAGAGCAGTGGAGCGTGCCGGAACTCGAGGAAGTGCTGCGCAACGACTGGCAGCTCGACCTCGCGGTGCAGGAAATGATCAACGAGTCGCAGTCGATCGACGCCGACGAGATTCTCGACGCCGTCACCGCGGCTGCCGACGAAACCTACGAGTCGAAGGTCACGCAGGCGGGCCGCGAGCAGTTCAGCGGGTTCGAACGTTCGATCATGCTGCAGACGCTCGACCGCAGCTGGCGCGAACACCTCGCCGCACTCGATCACCTGCGTCAGGGCATTCACCTGCGCGGCTATGCGCAGAAGAATCCGAAGCAGGAATACAAGCGCGAGGCATTCGAACTGTTTGCCGCGATGCTCGACGCGGTGAAGCTCGAAGTCACGCGCATCGTGATGAACGTGCAGATCCAGTCGCCGGAACAGCTGGAGCAGGCGGCCGAGCAGTACGAAGAGCAGGGCAGCCATCTGGACAACGTCGAGTTCCGCCACGCGGACTATTCGGACTCGAACGCGGCCACGGCGGTTGCCGCGGCGCCGGTCGCCGCCGACGCTGCCGCTGCGATGATCGGCAACGCGATGAGCCAGAGCGCACATCCGGCTGGCGCCGGAGCGCCGGCCGACGCGGTGCCGAAGGTCGGCCGCAACGACCCGTGCCCGTGCGGTAGCGGCAAGAAATACAAGCAGTGCCACGGCAAGATCGCCTGACGGTCGCCCCACGGCGGGCGGCGCGCTTCAGGCGCGCCGCGCCGTTTATGCGGTCTTGATGCCGCATACGATAGTGTTCATGCAGGTCTGCAGGTGAATTCGCGGCAATCCGGCGCCCCGCCGGGTTGCCAGTTATGATCCCAATGCCGGCGCCCGCCGGCATTTCAGCTTCGACAGGTCGCCACCATGGCTGTCAATTTCCCTTCGATCGAACCCGCTCAACTCCATCCCGTTCCCGGCGTGACGCTCGGCTGGGCCGAGGCGCATATCCGCAAGCCCAACCGCAAGGACGTGCTCGTGATTTCCGTCGACGAAGGCGCGACGGTGGCCGGCGTATTCACGTTGAACCGCTTTTGCGCGGCGCCCGTGACCGTGTGCCGCGAGCATCTCGAGCGTGTGCGGGCCGGCGGTAAAGGCATTCGCGCGCTGGTCGTGAATACCGGTAACGCGAACGCGGGCACCGGCGAGCCGGGCCTCGCGCATGCGCGTGAGACCTGCGTCGAGCTCGCCCGACTGATCGGCATCGCGCCGGAGCAGGTGCTGCCGTTTTCGACCGGCGTGATTCTGGAGCCGTTGCCGGTCGAGCGCCTGAAGGCGGGCTTGCCTGCTGCGCTCGAAAACCGTCAGGCCGCGCATTGGTACGACGCCGCGCAGGCGATCATGACCACCGACACGCTGCCGAAAGCCGTGTCGCGCCAGGTGTCGATCGACGGCCACACGGTCACGTTGTCCGGCATCAGCAAGGGCGCCGGCATGATCAAGCCGAACATGGCGACGATGCTCGGTTTCCTCGCGTTCGACGCGACGCTCGCCCAGCCGGTGCTCGACGCGCTCGTCAAACATGTCGCGGACCGTTCGTTCAACTGCATCACGATCGACGGCGATACGTCGACCAACGACTCGTTCATCCTGATCGCATCGGGCAAGTCGAGCCTGCCGGCGATCACGTCGACCGATTCCCCCGCTTACGCCGCACTGCGCGACGCGGTAACCGAGGTCGCGCAGAGCCTCGCGCAACTGATCGTGCGCGACGGCGAAGGAGCGACTAAGTTCATGACGGTGCAGGTGGAAGGCGGCACCAGCGTCGCCGAGTGTCGCCAGATCGCGTATGCGATCGGCCACTCGCCGCTGGTGAAGACTGCGTTCTACGCGTCCGATCCGAACCTCGGCCGCATTCTCGCGGCGATCGGTTATGCGGGCGTGAACGACCTCGACGTCGACAAGATCGACCTGTACCTCGACGACGTGCTGGTCGCGAAGGCGGGCGGCCGCAACCCCGAGTATCGCGAGGAAGACGGCCAGCGCGTGATGAAGCAAAGCGAGATCGGCATTCGCGTGCTGCTAGGCCGCGGCGACGCGCAGGCGACGATCTGGACCTGCGATCTGTCGCACGATTACGTCAGCATCAACGCCGATTACCGTTCCTGATCGGCGGTTGATTGTTTCGCAAGCGGCCGGCGCATGGCGCCGGCCTTCGATTCGTATTTGATGGTCGCCATGGATAAACTCGAACAGTTTTTGACTCGCGCCGAAGCGGTGCTGGTCCGCCTCGAAGCAATGTTGCCTCCCGCCGCACCGGACATCGACTGGTCCGCCGCAGTCGCGTTCCGCTGGCGCAAACGGCAGGGGCGCGGCTTCCTGCAGCCGGTGCCGTCGATCTCGTCGATCGCACTCGACGACCTGCAGAACATCGAACGGCAGAAGTCGCTGATCGAACAGAACACACGCCAGTTCGTGCTGGAAAAGCCGGCCAACAACGTGCTGCTGACCGGCGCGCGCGGCACCGGCAAGTCGTCGCTGATCAAGGCGTGCCTGAACGCGTATGCGAAAGACGGCCTGCGCCTGATCGAAGTCGACAAGGACGATCTGCACGACCTCGGCGATATCGTCGATCTGATCGCGGGGCGGCCAGAACGCTTTATCGTGTTTTGCGACGATCTCTCGTTCGAAGATGGCGAGTCGGGCTACAAGGCGCTGAAGGTTGCGCTCGACGGCTCGGTGGCGGCGCAATCGGACAACGTGCTGATTTATGCGACGTCGAACCGCCGCCATCTGTTACCCGAGTACATGAGCGACAACGAGTCGTACAAGCACACCTCCGATGGCGAGATCCATCCGGGCGAAGTGGTCGAAGAGAAGATCTCGCTGTCCGAGCGCTTCGGGCTGTGGGTCAGCTTCTATCCGTTCAAGCAGGACGATTACCTCGCGATCGTTGCGCACTGGCTGCAGCATTTCGGCTGCGATGCAGCGGGTGTCGAAGCGGCGCGCGGCGATGCGCTGGTGTGGGCGCTTGAACGTGGCTCGCGCTCGGGACGCGTTGCGTGGCAATTCGCGCGCGACTGGTCGGGTCGGCGGACGCCGGCATGAGTGCCGGCGCTGGCGACGCGAGCTCGGGTGTTGGCGCTGGCGCGCAGACGGCGCGCCCGGTTACCGAAGTCGCGGTTGGGGTGCTGGTGCAGCCCGATGGCCGATATCTGCTCGCGCAACGGCCGGCGGGCAAGCCCTACGAAGGCTATTGGGAGTTTCCGGGCGGCAAGCTCGAGCCGGGTGAGACGGTCGAAGCGGCGCTCGTGCGCGAGTTGCATGAGGAACTCGGTATCGACGTCGAGGCGTGCCATCGGTGGCACACGCTCGAGCATGACTATCCGCACGCCTATGTGCGGCTCTACTTCTGCAAGGTGACCGCGTGGAGCGGAGAACCGCATGGGCGCGAAGGTCAGGCCTTCGTCTGGCAGACGTTGCCGGCGGATGTCGAGCCTTTGTTGCCGGCGACGATTCCTGTGTTGGAGTGGCTGGCCGCGGAGGCTGGGTAGGCTGGCTCGATGAGCCAGCCAGGTGCATCGGCGAAGTGCGTCGGCTAAGTGAGTGCACGCTCGCGGTCGGCGTGCGCGTTGCGGCCGGTGTTGGCTCTTCGGTGAGGTTTTGCGCTGCGCTTTAGCTTTGGGCTTTTGCTTTGGCTTTCGCTTCAATGCGACGGCGGTGCGCCTTGGTCAGGCGCGTCATCAGCAGGCGGCTCATCATCGGTGCCGCCGATCCGATACTTCTCGGCGGCCCATGCGCCAAGATCGATTTGCCTGCAGCGCTCCGAACAGAACGGACGGAAACGGCTTTCAGGCACCCAACGGACATCCTTGCCGCAGGTCGGGCATTTGACAACGGGGCTCATTCTGACAATAGCGGTCTTGGTTGAACGGGACGAGCGTCCAATCTGGGGACGTTTGCGTTAGCTTAAAGCAGGTCGGCGGTAATTTGCTCGATGTGCGCTGGCGATCGCGTCATTCGGTATCTGTCTGTCACACTTCGCCGCGCGTTCTTATCGACTTGTTGATCCGGCGACGTGGTTGACTGACGACAGCGCTGGCGGTGACGCTCACAGGCTGCACAGCGTGAGCTGGAACGGTACGTCGACATCCACCGAGCGCGGCCGCAGGTCGCCATCCTGCACGGTGAAGCGCACCCACAGCATATATTTGTTGGCGCTTGCTTCCGGTATGACGCGCAATTCCGGTACCACACGCACTTGCATCAGCTGATAGGTGCGGCCGGACAGCATCTGCTGATAACTGCCCTGCATTGCCATCACCTTCGACGCCTGCCCGGATTCGCGTGCGAGGCGCAACACGATGGCCGCGGCATCGCGCAGCGGCAGCAACGGCGTTACCCACTTCGCGATGTCATGGCGACGCTGGTCCGGATGGGTTTGCTGCCATGCGTAGTACGACGGAAGATCGAACCTGCAGGTGCCACCCGGAATGATTGCGCGGCTGCGAATGCTCGACAGCCATTCGTTGTCGGCCAGATGTTGACCGGTCTTGCCCTGCATTTGCGCGAGGCCAGCAAGCGTTTGCTCGATCTCGCCAAGCACCGCTTCGAGCGCATTCTGTTCGATACCGGGATTGCCGCGGAACGGCGCCAGAGTTTGACGCTGCCGCTCGAGTTCCTTCATCAGATCCGATTTCAAATCTGCGCGGCCAGCGACCTCGGAGATTTCGAACAGCGTGATAAGCGCAACGTGGTGTTCCCGCGGATCTTCCTGAGTCAAAAAGAACGTGAAACGCTCGAACAGATCTTCGAGGCGCAGCAGCGTCCGGATTCGCTCGTTGAAGGGATACTCGTAAAGAATCAAGCGGACTCGCCTCGCGCGTGGTCGGTGACGGGATTGCAGGACATTCTAATGCCGTGACTTACCCCTGGCAATGAAACACTGATTCCGTCCCGTTCGCAATGGTTTCGCTTTGGTTACTGCAAGATCGCGGCGCACTACCTTCATTTTGCACTGTCGATCGGCACTTTTGATGCGTATGGCGGCGACGTGCGCATCAATGACCTGCATATGACAGATATTGACGGTGCAGCTCGGCGATGCGGGCTTCGAGCGTATGGGGGGCGTGAGCTGTGTTGGTGGGGGTGGTGGCTGCGGCTGCGTTGGCGGCGTCGGGTGCGTCGGCGCCAGCACCAGCACCAGCACCAGCACCAGCCACCCCAGTACTGGAGTCGTTGACGATCACGTCGTCCGCGGCCGCGAGGCGCGCCTCACGCGTGGCCTGGCGCGCGATGATCGCGAGCACCTGCGCGCGGTTGAACGCGTTACGGCGCATCACGCGCTCGATCTGCGTGTCGACGCTGCAATCGACGACAAGCACCCGATCGACGCGCTTCTTCCATATGCCCGATTCAATCAGCAACGGTACGACGACGATCACGTACGGGCCTGCGGCTTGCTGCCACTCGCGCTCGGTCTCAGTGCGAATTAACGGATGGGTGATCGCTTCGAGACGGCGGCGTGCAGTCTCGTCGCTGAACACGAGTTCACGCATGCGGGGCCGATCGAGCGAGCCGTCGGCGGCAACGAACGACGCGCCGAATTCGCGCGCAATGGCCGGCATCGCGACGCCATGCGCCGCCGTGATGCGATGCGCGATCGCATCCGTGTCGACGATCGGCACGCCGTGCGCCGCGAAGCGGTCCGCGACAAACGACTTGCCGCTGCCGATTCCGCCTGTCAATCCAACAGCAAACATGCATCAGCCTCCGATCGCCATATACAGCGGGGTGCCGAGAAACAGCGTGAGCGCGCCGCCGGCCGCGAGAAACGGGCCGAACGGCAGTGGCTCTTCGAAGCGCATGCGGCCACGCCACGTCGCCAAGAGCCCGATCACCGCGCCCGCCACGGCGGCAATCAGGATGATTTGCGGCAGCGCGGCCCAGCCGAGCCATGCTCCCAGTGCGGCGAGCAGCTTGAAATCGCCGTATCCCATTCCTTCGACGCCGCGCACCAGCTTGAACACCCAGTGCACGCACCACAGCGCCAGATAACCGGCGATGGCACCGAGCACCGCGTCGTGCAGCGTGGCGAACAGGTTGCCGAAGTTGACGATGAGACCGCACCACAACAGCGGCAGCGTCAACGAGTCGGGCAGCAGATGCGTGTCGATGTCGATTGCGCTCATCGCGATCAGGCTTGCGCAAAGTCCGAATGCGGCGAGTGCGGTGATGCCCGGGCCGAACACGATCAACGATACCGCTGCGCAGCCGGCGCTGGCGATTTCGATTAGCGGGTAACGCAGGCTTACTCGCGCTTTGCATTGTGAACAGCGACCGCGCAGCATCAGATAGCTGAATACCGGCACGTTTTCCCATGCATGCAGCACATGGCCGCAATGCGGGCATGCGCTACGCGGCAGCCACAGGTTGTAGCGCGCTGGCAGGCCGTCGTCCTCGAACGGCTGGCCGGTGGCGTCGGTCACTTCTTCGCGCCATGCGCGTTCGAGCATGATCGGCAGCCGGTGCGCGACGACATTCAGAAAGCTGCCGACCACCAGCCCGAATGCCACCGCGAACGCGATCTGTGCGGCGAACGGCAAAAGGCCAAACGTCGCGCCGACGTTGGCGACGAGATTGCCGAGCAATTCGGGCGGCATGTTGAAAAGGTGATCCGACACGGGGCTGTAGGCGGCCTGCATGATAAATGGGGTGGGTTCGGCTGCGATGCTACACCACGTTGCCGAGTTGAATGATGGGAAGATACATCGCAATCACGAGGCCGCCGACGAGCAACCCGAGCACGATGATCACCAGCGGTTCGCACAGGCTCGCGAGCGCGCCGATCTTTTCGTCAACCTGACGATCGCATAGCGACGCGATGTCGAGCAGCATCGTATCGAGCGTGCCGGATTCTTCCGCAACCGCGACCGGCTGCACGACCTCGGTGGGGAAGCAGCGCGCCGCCTGCATCGAGGCGGCGAGCCGCTCGCCGTGCTGCAGGCGTGCGGCAATCCCGCCGGTGGCCTGATCGAAGTACGCGTTGCCCGTGGCACGCGTGAGCGACTGGAACGCGTCGGCGAGCGGAGTGCCGGCAGACAGCAGGGTGCCCAGGGCACGGCTCCAGCGCGCGGCGCAAAGCGATGTCAGCAGCGCTCCGATGATCGGCATGGCGAGCGTGGTTCTCGCGCACCACAGGCGGGCAGCAGCCGATACACGCAGCAGCCTGCCGAAGCCGGCTGTCGCCAGTACGCCGATCGCGCCAAGCGCGAGGCCCCACTTCGACAGCGATGCGGACAGCGCCAGCACCATGCGCGTGGGTGCCGGCAACGCCGCGCCGAAGCCGTCGAAAATCTGCTTGAAGGTCGGCACGACCCAGACCAGCAGCGCTGCGGTGATTGCTGTGGCTAGCAGCAGAATCGCAAACGGATAGGTCAGCGCGGCACGCACTTTCGCGCGTTGCGCGGCGGCGCGTTCGCGGTCGTCCGCAATGCGCGCGAGCACCTGGTCGAGCGAGCCCGACGCCTCGCCAACCGCGACGAGCTGGCAGTACATCGCACCGAAGTAGTCGGTGCGATCGCGCAGCGTCTGCGAGAAGCTTGCTCCCGAGGTGATGTCGCGCGCCAACGCACCGATGATGCGGGCCATACCGTCGCGCCGCTTCGACGCGGGTGCTTGTGCGAGTAATTCCAGTGATTGCGCAAGCGGCAGGCCGGCGCGCAGCAGGCTCGCCAGCTGGCGCGTGAAGCGCGTGACTTCGGCTGGACTTGCGTTGGGGCGAGGGGCCGGTCCGCGCGCGGTCAGCTCGATAATGAAAAGGCCGTCGCGGCGGATCTTCGCACGCGCTACCGCGAAGTTCGGTGCAATCACCGAACCGCTGCGCTGAATGCCGTCCGCCTCGATGCCGCGCCACCTGAAGCGCTGCTCCTGCAATGTATTTCTCATGGCGCCGCCCGTCAGTGAATTTCGATTGCGGACAACGCTTCGGCGAGACTCGTGGTGCCGTCGAGCACACGTGCAAGCGCCGCTTCGCGTAATGCGCCGACGGCTTCGGCACGAGCTTGCTTCGCGAGTGCCTGAGTGCTGGCGCGCGCGACGATCAGCTCGCGCATCGTTTCCGAGATCGGCATCACCTGATGGACGCCGACGCGCCCACGGTAGCCGATGCCGTGGCATGCGCTGCACCCGACAGGCACATAAAGGTGCGACGTGTCGATCTGAGCATCGGTGACGCCCGCTGCGCGCAAGGCCGCGGCGGCCTGCTGCGCGGGTTCGCGACAATGCGCGCATAGCTTGCGCACGAGCCGTTGCGCGCTCACCATGCGCAGCGCAGCCGCCAGATTGTGCGGCTCGACGCCGATGTCGATCAGGCGCGCGATGGCGGCCGGCGCGTCGTTCGTGTGCAGCGTCGACAACACCAGGTGGCCGGTCTGCGCGGCCTTGACGGCAACGTCGGCGGTTTCCTCGTCGCGGATTTCGCCAACCATGATGACGTCCGGATCCTGGCGCAGGAACGCGCGCAGCGCGACAGCGAAAGTCAGGCCTGCTTTCTCACGTACGCTGACCTGATTGATGCCGGCGAGCTGGATTTCCGCTGGATCCTCGACCGAGCAAAGATTCAGCGACGCGGAGTTCAGCATTTGCAAGAAGCAATACAGCGATTGCGTCTTGCCGCTTCCGGTCGGGCCCGTGACCAGCACGAGCCCGTGCGGCGCGCGGATCGCCTGCTCGACCGTGTCACGCTGGCCAGGCGCGAGGCCGAGCGATTCGAGCGTCAGGTTTGCCGGCAACGCATCGAGCCGCCGCAGCACAAGCTTCTCACCGTACAGCGTAGGCAGCGAGCTCACGCGATAGTCGACGCTGCGCCCGGCGCCGGCCGCAATGCGCAGCCGCCCGTCTTGCGGGATGCGGCGTTCGGCGATGTCCATGCGCGCGAGCACTTTTACGCGCGTGATGAACGCGTCGCGCAAATGCGCCGGTGGCTTCGTCGCTTCGTGCAGCACACCGTCGATACGCAGGCGGATTCGCCAGCCTTGCTCTTGCGGCTCGATATGCAGGTCGGACGCATCGCGGCGAGCCGCTTCCTGCAGCGTCTCGGTGAGCAAGCGCACAGCTGGCGCGCCGGTGGCGTCATCCTGAGTGCCGGCTCCGGTTTGTGCTGCACTGGTGAACGAAAGCGCACGCATCGGACCCTGCAGCGGTTCGACACCGGGTACGGATGCATGAAGTGGCGCGTGAGCAGCCGCGCCGCTCGCGTTCGAGGGCGCAGCCAACGGCGAAGCGAATGAAGAGGGATGAGTCATCGGATACCGGCCATGAGCCGCCTGTGCAACAAGACGTCACATGATCCGGGATGGCGGTCGCTCCCGCCATTCAGCCATTCGGCCAGGTGTGCGCCGCAGCCGATTCGAGTAGGATGCCTGGCGTGCTTCGTCAGCTGTGCAGCAGCCGGGTGGACTTGGCGCCCGGTTTCGGCCCCGGGCGGAACAGCTTGACGGTTCTGATCGCCTGGTCGTCGCTGCGCATCACCTCGAGCTTTACACCGGCGATCTGCACGCACACATCGCCTTCGGGAATCTCTTCGAGAATTTCGAGGATCAGGCCGTTCAGCGTCTTCGGGCCGTCGGTCGGCAGGCGCAGTTGCAGCCAGCGGTTCAGTTCGCGCAGCGGCATGCTGCCCGCCACGATGCACTCGCCGGCTTCATCCCAGCCGCCGCGCGAGTTCGCGCTACGCGGCACGGAGGTGGTGAACTCGCCGATCAGCTCTTCGATGATGTCTTCCGGCGTGACGAGCCCTTGCAACTCGCCATATTCGTTGACGACGAGGGCGGTGCGGTGGCGGCTTTCCTGAAAGTATTGCAGTTGCTGAAAGACCGGCGTGCCGGTCGGCACGAAGTAAGGCTCCGCGAGCAGTTCGCGCAGGGTTTCGCGTTCCAGCTCCTGGTTGTGCAGCGCGGACAGCGTCTTGCGTACGTGCAGCACGCCGAGCACGCGGTCGATGTCGCCCTGATAGACGATCAGCTTGTTGTGATAGCAGGTTTCCAGCTGGTGCAGGATCTGGTCGAACGGCGCGTCGAAGTCGAGCGCCTCGATGCGCCGGCGAGGGATCATCACATCGTCGACCGAGATGTTCTCGAGGTCGAACAGGTTCAGCAGGATGCTGCGGTGCTTGGTCGGCATGAAGCTGCCCGATTCGAGCACGATGGTGCGCAGCTCTTCGGTCGACAGGCGCTGGTCGCGCGCGCCGCCCGTGTTGATGTGCAGCAGGCGCAAGAAGCCGTTGGCGAACAGGTTGACGAACCAGATCAACGGCTTCGCAATGCGCATCATTGGCGCGATCAGCAGGCTCGCCGGCAGCGCGATCTTTTCGGGATAAGTTGCGCCGACGATCTTCGGTGCAATCTCGGCGAACACGATAATCAGAAACGCGACGATGCCGGTCGCGACCGACAGCACGAGGTTATTGCTGCCGAACGTGTGCAGCGCGATCGACGTGGTCAGCACCGGAATGATCGTGTTGAACAGGTTGTTGCCGATCAGGATCACGCTGAGCAACTGATCGGTGCGCGATAGAAGCCCTTGAGTCGTCTTTGCTCCGAGCACGCCTTTGTTGGACAGGTGCTTCAGCCGATGGCGGTTGAGCGCCATCATCGCCGTTTCGGAAATCGAAAAGAAGCTCGAGCAGATCAGAAGCACAACGACGGCGCCTACCTGCGCCCATAAGGGAAGGTGTTCCACGCGTGTGAGGTAAAAGGGGAGGGGATGGGGAGAATATAGCAGAGGGTCCGGATTGCTCCCGTCGTGCTGCCGTCGGCCGCGGTATCGGAGCGGCCGGGGATGCTGACGAAGCAAGGATGCGGGCAAAGAAAAGGTACCGGCCTGATGCGGGCGAAAAGTGCGCAGGCAAAAAGTACAGGCGAAAAAAAACCGCGCTACGTTGCGCGGTTTCTTCAAAAATCTGGTCGGGGTGAGAGGATTCGAACCTCCGGCCTCTACGTCCCGAACGTAGCGCTCTACCAGGCTAAGCTACACCCCGATTTTGGTATTACAACTTCTGGACTCTTCCGCCAATTTAGTCTTGTTTAAGACTGCCTCGTCGTCGAGTAAGAACATAATTCTAGCAGGCTTTCTTTGTAAATGGAATCAGGAAACGAAGAAATTGCCGCTGCGGCCGCCTGCGCTTCCTGCTTTGCACATTGCAGCGTGTGATCCAGCGCACCGGAACGGGTGATCGCTTCGAAAATTGTTTCGAAACGATCGGTGCCACCCTGTTCGATTGCTTCGCGCGCAAGCGCCGCCTGCTCCGGCGTGCCGCGCTCGATCAGATAAATGAGCGGAAGAGTCGGTTTGCCCTCGCGCAGATCGTCGCCGGCGTTTTTGCCCATCGATTCAGCCGTGCCGGTGTAGTCGAGCCAGTCGTCCATGATCTGGAACGACGTGCCGATGCGCCGCCCGAATTCGGCTGCGTCCGCTTCGATCTGCGGGTTCGAGCCTGACAGCACGGCGCCCAGTTGTGCGGCAGCTTCGAAGAGCTTG
Source organism: Paraburkholderia jirisanensis (assembly GCF_054782355.1). Lineage (NCBI taxonomy): Bacteria > Pseudomonadati > Pseudomonadota > Betaproteobacteria > Burkholderiales > Burkholderiaceae > Paraburkholderia > Paraburkholderia jirisanensis. The sequence goes on from NZ_BAAGSQ010000029.1 coordinate 42,134, forward strand.
GCCGTCTTGTAGCGGATCACCTGCATGTAGCGCGCTTCGTCGACGTCCGCGTCGTGCATGTTCAGCAGTTGCAACACTTCGCCTTCGGAGATGATGTTGGTCGCCTCCGAAAGAATTTCCATCACGCGCATCTTGCCGACGCCGACCATCATCTGGAACGACCGCGAGTACAGGAAATCGCCTACCAGCACGCTCGCGGCATTGCCGAACAGCGCGTTGGCTGTCTGGCGGCCGCGCCGCAGGTCCGACTCGTCGACTACGTCGTCGTGCAGCAGCGTGGCGGTGTGAATGAATTCGATGACCGCCGCGAGTTCGTGGCGCTGACCCGTCTTTTCCCCCAGTGCGCCCGCCACGAGCAGCAGCAGCGCGGGGCGCAGACGCTTGCCCCCGGCGCTGATGATGTACTCGGAAATCTGGTTGATCAGCATCACCTCGGACGCCAGACGTTGCCGGATGACACGGTTGACCTGCTGCATGTCTTCGGCAATGGGTGCGAGCAGGTTGGCGGCGTTCGGGGCGGAGGTGGCGGTCGACGACATGGCGGCAATAAGGGGTAGTGCGGCGGATTATAAGGCGAATCGGGCCGTTTCCGCGCCGACCACCCCCGAAACCGGGCCCGTATTGGCCATCTGGACGATGTTTCGCGGGGATTTGGGCGCTGCCTGGCGAGTTTGTCGCAGGGTTTTGACCGAGCTGCTAACTCTATGTATAATCACGGGTTTCCGCGCGTGGTGCGCAGGAAAAATGAAATCCAGAGTGAGGTTCTCAATGTACGCGGTCATAAAAACCGGCGGCAAGCAGTATAAGGTTGCTGTCGGCGAAAAACTTAAAGTAGAACAGATACCGGCAGACATTGACGCAGAAATCACGCTCGACCAGGTTCTCGCAGTGGGCGAAGGCGAATCGATTAAGTTCGGTACGCCGCTGGTCAGTGGGGCTTCCGTCAAGGCTACTGTTGTGTCGCAAGGTCGGCACGCCAAAGTGACCATCTTCAAGATGCGTCGCCGGAAGCACTACCAAAAGCATGGCGGCCATCGCCAGAACTATACCGAGCTGCGCATCGACGCGATCAACGCGTAAGCGCATCGAGCAAGGAGCAATCAAATGGCACACAAAAAGGCAGGCGGCTCTTCCCGGAATGGCCGCGACTCCGAATCGAAACGACTCGGCGTCAAGGTTTACGGCGGCCAGGCGATCCTCGCGGGCGGCATCATCGTTCGCCAGCGCGGTACGCGTCTGCACCCGGGCCTGAACGTCGGCATCGGCAAGGACCACACGCTGTTCGCGCTGACTGACGGCCACGTCCAGTTCGCCACCAAGGGCGCAGCCAGAAAGCACACGGTCAACGTCGTCCCGGCAGCAGCCTGAAATTAATCAGGCACGGGCTTCAGGACCGGAACAAAGGCCCCGCGAAGTTAGCGGGGCCTTTTTTATTGGCCGCTTATTGGCCGCTCATTGACCGAATGTCGGCCGCTTTCCGGCAAGGCATTGGCAGTCATCGCTGAGCGCGCGTTGGCCGCGGCCGCAACTGGCCAATCGGCAGATTGTTGAAGGCGTACGCCGCGCGGCAGAATAGCGGCAGTACGCATTGGATTACACGGGACGGAGTAACGCATGAAGTTCATTGACGAAGCGAAGATCGAAGTCATCGCCGGCGACGGGGGGGATGGCAGCGCGTCGATGCGCCGCGAGAAATTCGTCCCGTTTGGCGGCCCGGACGGCGGAGATGGTGGCCGCGGAGGCAGCGTCCTCGCAATCGCCGATCGCAATATCAACACGCTGATCGACTACCGCTATTCGAAAAAGCATCAGGCCCGCAATGGCGAAAACGGGCGCGGCGCCGACTGCTATGGCAAAGGCGGCGACGACATCACGTTGCGCGTGCCGGTGGGCACGATCATTACGGATCTGGACACCGGCGAACTGATCGCCGACCTGACCGAACACAACCAGGAGGTGCTGGTCGCGAAGGGCGGTGCAGGCGGCCTTGGCAATCTGCATTTCAAGTCGAGTACGAACCGGGCGCCGCGTCAGAAAACCGACGGCAAGCCGGGCGAACGGCGCATGCTGCGCCTCGAGCTGAAGGTGCTCGCGGATGTCGGGCTGCTCGGTATGCCGAACGCGGGCAAGTCGACGTTCATATCGTCCGTGTCGAACGCGAGGCCGAAAATCGCCGACTACCCGTTCACGACGCTGGCGCCGAATCTTGGCGTGGTGCGTGTCGGGCCGAGCCGCAGTTTCGTTATCGCGGATATCCCGGGGCTGATCGAGGGTGCCGCGGAAGGTGCGGGCCTTGGGCACCAGTTTTTGCGGCATTTGCAGCGCACGGGCCTGTTGCTGCACATCGTCGATCTCGCACCGTTCGACGAAGCCGTCGACCCGGTGGTCGAAGCCAAGGCGATCGTCAACGAACTGCGCAAGTACGACGAACTCCTGCACGCAAAAACGCGTTGGCTGGTGCTGAACAAGCTGGATATGGTCCCGGAAGATGAGCGCGAAGAGCGTGTCGCAGCCTTTCTGAAAGGCTTCGAATGGGACGGCCCGGTTTTCCAGATTTCGGCGCTGACCGGTCAAGGCTGCGAAAACCTGTGCTACGCGATCTACGACTATCTTGCCGAGCACTCGGATGCGCAGCGCGCGGCCGAAGCGGAAGATCTGGCTGCCGACGTCAGATTCCGCGACGAAGCCGACGGCACCGCGAGCGGCGCCTCGTCCGCGCCGCAAGGCTAACGCCGAACACCAAGGCTGGCGCGCCCGGAACCGGGTGCGTCAGTCTCCCGCATTTCCTTGGAGACCGCGCACAATGCGTTCCGTCATCGCAGATTCCAGGCGATTGGTAGTGAAAGTCGGCTCGAGCCTCGTCACCAACGACGGGCGCGGTCTCGACCATGCGGCGATCGGCCGCTGGGCTGCGCAAATCGCCGCGCTGCGCGAACAGGGCAAGGAGGTCGTGCTTGTCAGTTCCGGGGCAATTGCCGAAGGCATGCAGCGTCTGGGCTGGACCAAACGGCCGCGCGTGATCGACGAACTGCAGGCGGCTGCTGCGGTCGGGCAGATGGGGCTTGCGCAAGTATATGAAAGCCGCTTCGCCGAGCATTCGATCCGCACCGCGCAAATTCTGCTCACGCATGCGGATCTCGCCGACCGCGAACGCTATCTGAATGCGCGTTCGACCTTGTTGACGCTGCTACGTCTTGGCGTCGTGCCGATCATCAACGAGAACGACACCGTGGTCACCGACGAGATCAAGTTCGGCGACAACGATACGCTGGGTGCGCTGGTTGCGAATCTGATCGAGGGCGATGCGCTCATCATTCTGACCGATCAGCAGGGCCTCTACACCGCGGACCCGCGCAAGGACGCCAATGCGACACTGGTTCGCGAGGCCGACGCGGGCGCGCCGGAGCTGGAAGCAATGGCGGGCGGCGCGGGCTCGAGCATCGGCCGCGGCGGCATGTTGACCAAGATCCTTGCTGCGAAGCGCGCCGCGCACAGCGGCGCGGATACCGTGATTGCGAGCGGACGCGAAGCGGACGTACTCACGCGGCTCGCATCGGGTGAAGCGATCGGTACGCAACTGATCGCGCGCACGGCGCGCATGACAGCGCGCAAACAATGGATGGCCGACCATCTGCAGGTGCGCGGGCACGTCGTAATCGACGACGGCGCGGTAGAGAAGCTCACGTCGGGCGGCAAGAGTCTGCTGCCGATTGGTGTTGTCGGTGTGCAGGGCGCGTTTGCGCGCGGCGAAGTCATCGCTTGTGTGAGTGCCGCGGGGCGCGAAGTCGCGCGCGGTTTGACGAACTACAGCAGCGCGGAGGCGAAACTGATCCAGCGCCGTTCAAGCACCGACATCGAATCCGTACTCGGCTATATGCTCGAACCGGAACTGATCCATCGCGATAATCTGGTGCTCGTCTAGTCGCCGCACCCGCGTGTGCGACGGAGCATGCGTCAACCGCTTCCGGCACTGCGCCTGCCTTGCAGGGGGCACACACAGTGCACTGGAAAACAAGATGGCGCTCAACGATTCATCGCGCCCGCTACCCGTTTATAACGAATGTTGTTGACGATCGTATCCGCCGTCCCGGTAGGCAGGCGGTTCGCGCAAAAGTAATCCTGATACAGCGAAGCGCGATACGCATTCAAGTTGCCGTTCTCGATGCGCGACCAGTCGTTCTCGACGCCGCGATCCCACCCGTCGTGCTCCGAGTTGAGACTCGCATACAGCCGCCACGTGTAGTTGTCGCAGCGAATCCCTTCGTAGTTCACGTTGCGTGCACCGCTCGGGCTGGTGATCACGACGCTGTAGCGCACCACACCATCCGATCCAACCGCAATCGACTTCGCGTCAACAAGGAAATTGAGCTGCGTGTTCTGCGAAACCTCGAACGGCAGCAGATCACCCGCGTCAGGCAGTGGCGGCAGTTTGTCGACCTTGTTCTCCGTCCAGTTGGTTGGCATGTCCAGCAGATAGCGGAAGTCGGCATCCTTGTTGGGTTCCGGCTGCTTGCCGGTGCTGGAGCAGCCGGCCAGTAGGGCGCCTGCGGCAACGCACGCCGCGGCGAGAGCAAACACTTTCAAATTGGTTTCCCCGAAACGGAAACGCCGGTGCGGGTGCATGCGCACCGCACCGGCAGAAGCGGCGCGCAGCGCCGCACATGTCTGGTACCGGAGTTTAGTCGTGCAAACCCGGCCCGCGCACGATAGCATCTTCGGCCGGCGCGCAGTCAGAACCGACCGACACATGCAGTGTCGCTTCGACGGTTACCGTCGTCACGCTCACCACCGTCGCCGCCGAGGCGACACCGTTGCCCGACGAGCGAGGCTGGACATTCACCGACGACGCCATCCGCGGATAGCGCTGCCCATGATGCCCGCCTGGTCTTTCCGTACGCGGCTCAGCACGGCGCAGGAAACGGGAGAGCTCCGTCAGCGCCATCTGATAAACATCCCGCTTGAACTCGATCACACAGTCGAGCGGCACCCAGTACTCGTTCCAGCGCCACGCATCGAACTCGGGGTGATCGGTGGCGCGCAAACAGATGTCGCAATCGCGCCCGACCATCCGGAGCAGGAACCAGATCTGCTTCTGGCCGCGGTAATGGCCGCGTACTTCACGCTTGATGAACTTGTCCGGCACCTCGTAGCGCAACCAGTCGCGCGTGCGACCGACTACCTTGACGTGCTCGGGAAGCAGCCCGGTTTCTTCGTGTAACTCCCGATACATCGCTTGCACGGGGGTCTCGCCGTACTTGATGCCCCCTTGCGGAAACTGCCAGGAATGTTCACGGAGCCGCTTACCCCAAAACACCTCGTTGTGCGCGTTCAAGAGGATGATGCCGACGTTCGGGCGAAAGCCTTCACGATCCAGCATACAACCACCTTCGAATCCTTTAAAATTGCTTTGATTATAAACAGATAACGGACCCGACGCACCCGCTTGGCATCATCCGGCGCAATTTGCATTGGTGCGGTGCACCTGAAGCGGGCAGATCCGGTTCCAGCGTAACTGGTCAGTTTGTGCACGGCTTGCGGGCAGTTTGGGTCGCGCAAGCACCGCTGGATCCACGCATCGTCCACGTCCTTTCGGCCTATATCGAACGCGGAATTGGCGAACGCGTCCGCAAATGCTACCGTTTCATCTCTTTGGGCGGCCCAGACCGGGTGCCGCCGCTTTTGGAAAACTTCTGAATGAAAGCCTCCCGTTTCTTTATCGGCACGCTGAAGGAAGCGCCTGCCGACGCCGAAATCGTCAGTCACAAGCTCATGGTGCGCGCGGGCATGATCCGTCGCGTTGCAGGGGGCATCTATAACTATCTGCCAGTCGGCCTGCGCTCGATCCGCAAGGTCGAGGCCATCGTGCGCGAAGAAATGAACCGGGCAGGCGCAATCGAATTGCTGATGCCGTCGGTGCAGCCGGCCGAGCTGTGGCAGGAATCGGGGCGTTGGGTCAAGTACGGCCCGGAGCTGCTGCGCTTCAAGGATCGCAAGCAAAGCGACTTCGTGCTCGGGCCGACGCACGAAGAGGTCGTTACCGATATCGCGCGCAACCAGATCAAGAGCTACCGGCAGATGCCGGTGAACTTCTATCAGGTGCAGACGAAGTTTCGCGATGAAATCCGTCCGCGTTTCGGCGTGATGCGTGGCCGCGAGTTCATCATGAAAGACGCGTACTCGTTCGACAAGGACATGGACGGCCTGCGAGAGTCGTACCGGAAGATGTACGACGCGTACGTGCGCATCTTCACGCGTCTCGGCCTCGAGTTCCGCGCGGTGGCGGCCGATAACGGCTCGATCGGCGGCAGCGGCTCGCACGAATTCCACGTGATCGCCGATACGGGCGAGGACGCGATCGCCTATTGCCCGACTTCCGATTTCGCGGCCAACGTCGAAGCCGCCGACGCATTACCGCTGATCGCACAGCGCGCTGCCCCCACCGAGGCACTGCAAAAAACCGCGACGCCGGGCAAGGCGAAGTGCGAGGCGGTTGCCGAACTCCTGAACATCCCGCTCGAACGCACAATCAAGTCGATCGTGCTCGCTACGGAAAATGAAGGCGCTCCCCCGACCATCTGGCTGCTGATGCTGCGCGGCGACCACGACCTGAACGAGATCAAGGCAAGCAAGCTGCCGGGCCTCGCCGACTTCCGTTTCGCAACTGAAGCGGAGATCGTCGAATGGTTCGGCACGCCGCCGGGCTACCTTGGGCCGTTGAACACGAAGAAGCCGGTGAAGGTGGTCGCGGACAGCACGGTCGCGAACATGAGCGACTTCGTGGTCGGCTCGAACGAGGTCGACTATCACACGACCGGCGTGAACTGGGGCCGCGATCTGCCGGAGCCGGTTGTCGCCGATATCCGCAATGTGAAGAAGGGCGATCCGTCGCCGGACGGCAAGGGCGTGCTCGACATCTGCCGCGGTATCGAAGTGGGCCACGTGTTCCAGCTGGGCGACCGTTATTCGGTTGCGATGAACGCCACCTACCTCGACGAGTCCGGCAAGCCGAAGCCGATGATCATGGGGTGCTACGGCATCGGCGTCACGCGCATTCTGGGCGCGGCGATCGAACAGAATTTCGACGACAAGGGCATCATCTGGCCGGAATCGATCGCGCCGTTCCAGGTCGTGCTGTGCCCGATGGCTTACGATCGCAGCGAAGCCGTGCGCGAGCAGGCCGACAAGCTGTACGAGGAACTGCTGGCAGCCGGCATCGACGTGATTCTCGACGATCGTGGCGAGCGCCCCGGCGTGATGTTCGCCGACTGGGAACTGATCGGCGTGCCGCATCGCCTCGTGATCGGCGAGCGTGGCCTGAAAGACGGCAAGATCGAATATCAGGGGCGCCGCGATGCTGAACCGACACTGCTGCCGGTTGCGGACGCCGCGCAGCATGTCGTCGACAAGATCAAGGCCGCGCTTGCACAACACTAAGCGGAGCGGGCGTGGAGTATAACTTCGTGTCCGCGACGATCCTGCTGATTCTGATCACGGATCCGCTCGGCAACATCCCGCTCTTCATTAGCGTTCTGAGGGGCGTGACGCCGCATCGTCGCGCGATTGTGATCTTGCGTGAAGTAGCGATCGCTTTCGGCATCCTGCTCACGTTTATGCTGGCCGGCGATCGCTTCCTGCGCATGATGAGCCTGACCGATCTGTCGCTGCGTATCGGCGGCGGGATCGTGCTGTTCCTGATTGCGCTACGCATGATCTTCCCGCATCCGGACGGCTTGACCGGCGCCCAGCGCGGCGGCGAACCGCTGATCGTGCCGCTCGCGATTCCCGCGCTGGCGGGGCCGTCGGCGCTGGCGACGGTGATGCTGCTGACGTCTCAGGCGCCCGGCAAGATGCTCGAATGGATCGGTGCGCTGACCGTGACGATGGTGGTCTGCGCGATCGTGCTGGTGATGGCGGAGCGAATCCAGCAATGGCTCGGCGTGGCCGCCGTTACCGCATTCGAGCGGCTGATGGGGCTCGTGCTGGTAGCCATTTCAGTGGAAATGATGCTGGGCGGGATTCGCACTTTCGTCCATCAACTCTGACGGGCGGGCCCCGCCGTTGCGGCGGGGCATCGCGATAGGCCCTTGCGGTGGGCGTTGAAGCGGGGCTCTTAAAGTAGGCCCTTGCATGCGGGCACCGTTACGCTCTCTACCCCTGCGACTCGCCCCTACGCGCCGTCAGTCAACGCGCGGATCGTCGGCAAGTTACGCCAATACCCCTTCGCATCCATCCCGCAACCAAACACATAGCGGTCCGGCACCTCGACGCCGCAGAAGTCCGGCCGCAGCGGCTTCGACTTCGCGATGATCTTCTCGCACAGCACCGCGCTAGCGAAACGTTTGGCACCCATTGCCACGATACGATCGCGAATCGCGGCCATCGTCTCGCCTTCGTCGAGGATGTCGTCGAGCACCAGCACCGCGCGGTCCTTCACCGATTCAGCCGGTGCGACGCGCCATTGCATATCGTGGCTGCCGTGTGTGGTGTTGCGATAGCGGGTCAGGTGGATGTAATCGAACTCGAGCGGGAAGTCGAGATGCGGCAGCAGCATGCCGGTGAACACCGCGGCGCCGCCCATTACGGAAAGCACCAGTGGAAACTCACCGTTCATCTCGGCGCGGATCTCACCGGCCATCCGCGCGATCGACGCATCGACTTGCGCAGCCGAAACGATTTCTTCGGAGTGGCTGAAAATATGCAGGGCTTCTTCGCGATTCATGACGTTCGGCGGGCGGTAACTGTAAACGTAGTTTGAAAGACAACGGCAGCGGGCGCTACAGCATAAACCCGGCAATAACCGCCGTGTGTACCGCGTTGTGTGCCGCGAGGCGGCGCGCAGCATCGAAACAGCCGCGGCCCGGCCAGTTGCTGCGGCCAAAGCAGCGGCGCGCACTGCGCTCGCGCATGCGGAAGGCGTGCCGGCGTTCCGGCACGCGCACCCAGTCAGCGCATACCCGGCAGCATCCCCTTCATGCCGCGCATCATCTTTTGCAGATTGCCGCCCTTCAGCTTTTTCATCATCGTGCGCATCTGGTCGTACTGATTGAGCATGCGGTTCACTTCCTGAACCTGCACGCCTGCGCCCGCCGCGATACGGCGCTTGCGGGTCGCCTTGATCAGATCAGGCTTTGCGCGTTCCTGCGGGGTCATCGAGTTGATGATGCCTTCCATGCGGCGCATCTGCTTTTCGGCCTGGCCCATGTCCGCGCCCGCCGCAGCCTGCTGGAACTGCGCGGGCAGCTTGTCCATCAGCGACGACAGGCCGCCCATGTTTTTCATCTGCGACAGCTGCGCGCGGAAGTCGTTGAGGTCGAAGTCGCCGCCCTTCTTGACCTTGTCGGCGAGCTTCTGCGCCTCTTTGACATCGACGCCGCGCTGCGCCTCTTCGACCAGCGCGAGAATGTCGCCCATGCCGAGGATCCGGTTCGCCATGCGGTCCGGATAAAAGATCTCGAGGCCGTCGAGCTTTTCCGCGACGCCGACGAACTTGATCGGCTTGCCGGTCACATGCCGCACCGACAGCGCCGCACCGCCGCGTGAGTCGCCGTCGAGCTTGGTCAGCACGACGCCGGTGAGCGGCAGCGCGTCGTTGAACGCCTTCGCCGTGTTCACCGCGTCCTGGCCGAGCATCGCATCGACGACGAACAGCGTTTCCGCCGGATTGAGCGTGCTGTGCAGCGCGGTGATCTCCTGCATCATCGCTTCGTCGATACCGAGCCGGCCGGCCGTATCGACGATCAGCACGTCGTGGTAGTGGCGCTTCGCCCAGTCGACCGCGGCACGCGCGATCTCCACGGGCTTCTGATCGGGTTCGGACGGGAAGAAGTCGGCGCCGACCTGCTCGGTCACCGTCTTCAACTGCGCGATAGCGGCGGGGCGGTACACGTCGCACGACACGGTCAGTACTTTCTTCTTGTACTTTTCGCGCAGCAGCTTGGCGAGCTTGCCCACCGTGGTGGTTTTACCGGCGCCTTGCAAGCCGGCCATCAGGATCACCGCGGGCGGCGTGACGGCGAGATTCAGCTCGACGGCCTTGCCTTCGTAATCGCCGCCGATCACCGCGGTCAGCTCGCGCTGGACTACCGCGACCAGCGCCTGGCCTGGCGACAGGCTGCTCAGCACTTCTTCGCCGAGCGCCTTTTCCTTCACCTTCGCGATAAATTCGCGCACGACCGGCAGCGCCACGTCGGCTTCGAGGAGCGCGAGGCGAACTTCGCGTAGCATCTCCTGCGTATTGGCTTCGGTGAGCCGGGCTTCGCCGCGCAGCGTCTTGACGACGCGCGCCATCCGTTGAGTGAGATTGTCGAGCATGGGGAGCGATGAGCAGTGCGGCCCAGCTCGCTTGGAATGCGCGCAACGCGCATAAGCTGGCGTCGCGGCCGAGGGGCCTAGTGTAAACTTCGAACATGGACATTGTACTGTATGCCTTGACTGCTCTCCTGTACGGCGGACTCGCCGTCGCGGGCTGGCGCTCGCATCGGCAGTCGGCGTTGCGGCCGGCCCCCGGGAGCATGCCGCCCGTAGCCGCGGGTGGGCGCATCAGCGGCGGCATGAGCGGCAATCTGCAGGCAACGCTCGACGCCGTGCCGCTGCGCGCGGACGCGCGCAGCGCGGCGCCCGGCATGTCGCTGCCGGCGCGGCTGCTGCTGCTGCTCGCGCTGCTGCTGCACGGCTTGCTGCTGCACACCACGATCTTCCCGCACGACGCGATGGTGTTCGGCTTTGCGTTCGCGCTGTCCGCGATGTTCTGGCTTGGCGCCGGCATCTACTGGATCGAGAGCTTCTTCTTCCCGCTCGATGGTTTGCGTCTGCTGCTGCTGCCGCTCGCGTGCGTCGCGTCGCTGCTGCCGCTCGCGTTCGGCGGCGTGCATGTGTTGTCTTACGCGGCCGCGCCGCTGTTCAAGCTGCACTTCCTGATCGCGAACGTCGCGTACGGGCTGTTCGCGATCGCTGCGTTGCACGCGGTGCTGATGCTGCTGGTCGAGCGCCGCCTGCACGCGATGCGCGGCCGCGGCGGCGCGTTGCAGCGGCACAATGCAGCCAGCGACGGCTGGCTGTCGAGCTGGCTCGACGCGCTACCGCCGTTGCTGACGCTCGAGAAGCTGCTGTTCCGGCTGATCAGTGCGGGCTTTGTGCTGCTCACACTGACGCTGATTTCCGGCATGCTGTTCAACGAGCAACTGATGGACCGCGCGCTGAAGCTCGATCACAAGACCGTGTTCGCGATCCTGTCGTGGCTGATGTTCGGCGCGCTGCTCACGGCGCGCAAGGTGTCCGGCTGGCGCGGCCGTGCAGCGCTGCGCTGGGTGCTCGCGGCGTTCGTCGCATTATTGCTGGCCTATATCGGCAGCCGTTTCGTCTTCCAGGTGCTGTTGCACCGTCCCGTCGTCTGAGTGTCCCCATGCGGCAAATTCTTTTACTGGTTCTGTTATTCGTGGTCGGCCAATGGCTCGTCAAGGCGCTGCGTCGCGCGGATGCGCGCACCGCGCAGCGTCCGGATGCGGCCGGCAATGCGCGTCAAACGTCCGGTGCGCCGGGCGCCGGACGCGCACCCGGCAGTGCACCCAACGGCGCGCCTGGCGGCGCGCGTGGCGCGGCGCCGCGCCTGCTCGCCGAACCGATGATCCGCTGCGCCGAGTGCGGCGTGCATGCGCCGCAAAGCGATTCGGTGTCGTCGGGCGGCGAAGTGTTCTGTTGTAGCGACCACGCGCAGCGCTACGCGGCGCGCGTCGCGCAGGCCCGAGGTCGCGACGGTCGATGAAGCAGCACCGCTTCACGGTCGGCGCTCACGGCTGGGTCTCAGCCGCGCGCAAACTGCCGTCGCCGAACTTCGAAGCGCGCCCGGCGGGCGCGGTGCCGACCTTGCTGGTCGTGCACAACATCAGCCTGCCGCCGGGTGAATTCGGCGGCGCGGCAATTGCCGAGCTGTTCCTGAACCGTCTCGACTGCGATGCGCACCCGTACTACGACGCGCATCTGCGCGGCGTGCGCGTGTCCGCGCACTTCGTGATTCGCCGCGACGGCACGCTCGAGCAGTTCGTATCGTGCGACGAGCGCGCATGGCATGCGGGCGCGTCGAACTTCTTCGGCCGCGAGCGCTGCAACGACTTCTCGATCGGTATCGAACTGGAAGGCAGCGACTCGAGCGCATTCGAAGCCGCGCAATACGACACGTTGAGCGCACTCGCACAGGCGCTCGCTGCTCGCTATCCGATCGACGCACTCGCCGGTCACTCCGATCTCGCACCTGGCCGCAAGACCGATCCGGGTCCGCATTTCGACTGGGCTCGCCTGCAGCGCGAAACTTCATTTCCAGCTCAGTATTTCCCCTATCTGTAGCTTGCCGCAACGCTCGACGCAGCAACCACGCGGCTGCTTGCCGATCGCGCAAAGCACCAGCCGGCTTGCTTCTTGGCGCAATGCCAGCGCGCAAGCGACCAGGCGAAAAGTCAACCCGGGCAGGCCAAATAATTCAATTTGATAAGAGCCTAAAGTCCACTATACTTGGTGCCGTTAAAGCAGTTTTCCACAACATGTTGTGTTGTTCGGGGCAAGGTACCCAGCTTCACGAGCAGGGTGCCGAACGTATTACCGGCATTGAAAAAACGCAGAAGCGGCGCGTCTCTTGTGGGTCGGGCGCGCCAGGCAGACTTCAAAAAACAGGGACCAGCCAGTGATCGCAACACGCATGATGAAGAGGCTCGTCCACACCGCTTCGCGTTCGCGCAAGGGTGGTGAGTCCGAGTCTCTCATCGCGTCCCGCTGGTCCCGTAGCCGCCCGCACGGCAATCCCCAAAGCAGTTTCCCATCGATTCGTACTTCGCTCGCGTCCGCGCCGGCGCAGCGATTGTTTTAACCGCGGCTCACCCCCGCACCATTCCCAGACCAGGAGCTTTTGCACATGCAAACGACCGACAACGTGACGACCCGGTACGAGGGCGCACCCACTGGCCTTCCGCTGAACGGCCAGACAGAGAGCGCACAGGCGCTCGCGTCGGCAGCTTATGCCGACCACAAGGTGATCCGTCGTAACGGCAGCGTCGTGTCGTTCGAGCCTTCGAAAATCGCCATCGCGGTGACGAAGGCTTTTCTGGCCGTCAATGGCGGTCAAGGCGCAGCGTCGGCGCGCGTGCGCGAACTGGTGGAGCAACTGACGCAGTCGGTCGTGCGCGCGTTGCTGCGCAGCCGGCCGAACGGCGGCACGTTCCACATCGAAGACATTCAGGATCAGGTCGAACTCGCGCTGATGCGCGGCGGCGAGCACAATGTCGCGCGCGCCTACGTGCTGTATCGCGAGAAGCGCACCCAGGAGCGCGGCCATGCCGTCGAGCAGGCCGCCGAGTCCGGCCTGAACGTAACGGACAATGGCGTCACGCGTCCGCTCGACCTGCAGGCGCTGCGCTCGCTGATCGAATCGGCCTGCGTGAACCTCGGCGATGCGGTTAGCGCGGAACCGATCGTCGCGGAGACGGTAAAGAATCTGTACGACGGCGTGCCGATGAGCCAGGTGTACGACTCGGCCATCCTCGCCGCCCGCACGATGATCGAGAAAGACCCGGCGTACAGCCAGGCCACCGCGCGCATCCTGCTGCACACGATCCGCCGCGAGATCCTCGAAGACGAAGTAACGCAGGAGCAGATGGCCGAGCGTTACGCCGAATACTTCCCGCTGTTCATCAAGCGCGGCGTGCAGGCCGAACTGCTCGACGACAAGCTGCTGCAGTACGACATGAAGCGTCTGGGTGCCGCGCTCGACGCGAACCGCGACCTGCAGTTTGGCTACCTCGGCCTGCAAACGTTGTACGACCGCTACTTCCTGCACGTCGAAGGCACGCGCATCGAAATGCCGCAGGCATTCTTTATGCGTGTCGCGATGGGTCTCGCGCTGAATGAGATCGACCGCGAAGCGCGCGCCATCGAGTTCTACAACGTGCTGTCGAGCTTCGACTTCATGAGCTCGACGCCGACGCTGTTCAACTCCGGCACGCGCCGCTCGCAGCTGTCGTCGTGCTACCTGACCACAGTCGACGACGACCTCGACGGCATCTACGAAGCGCTGAAGGAAAACGCGCTGCTGTCGAAGTTCGCCGGCGGCCTCGGCAACGACTGGACCCGCGTGCGCGCACTCGGCTCGCACATCAAGGGCACCAACGGCAAGTCGCAAGGCGTGGTGCCGTTCCTGAAGGTGGTCAACGACACGGCCGTCGCAGTCAATCAGGGCGGCAAGCGCAAGGGCGCGGTGTGCGCGTACCTCGAGTCGTGGCACCTCGACATCGAAGAATTCCTCGAGCTGCGCAAGAACACCGGCGACGACCGCCGCCGCACGCACGACATGAACACCGCGAACTGGATTCCTGATCTGTTCATGAAGCGTGTTCACGAAGGCGGCGACTGGACGCTGTTCTCGCCGTCCACCTGCCCGGACCTGCACGACAAGTTCGGCGCCGAGTTCGAAAAGGCTTACACCGCTTACGAAGACAAGGTCGCGCGCGGCGAGCTGAAGCTGTTCAAGAAGCTGCCGGCTGCCCAGCTGTGGCGCAAGATGCTCGGCATGCTGTTCGAAACCGGCCATCCGTGGATCACCTTCAAGGATCCGTGCAACATCCGCAACCCGCAGCAACACGTCGGCGTGGTGCACTCGTCGAACCTCTGTACCGAAATTACTCTCAATACCAGCGACACCGAAATCGCCGTCTGCAACCTCGGCTCGGTGAACCTCGTCGCGCACCTGAAAGAGCAGGCCGACGGCACGCTGGCGCTCGACCACGACAAGCTGAAGCGCACGATCAGCGTCGCGATGCGCATGCTCGACAACGTGATCGACATCAACTACTACGCGGTTGCCAAGGCGCGTAACTCGAATCTGAAGCACCGCCCGGTCGGTATGGGCATCATGGGCTTCCAGGACTGCCTGCACCTGCTGCGCACGCCGTACGCGTCGATGGATGCGGTCGAGTTCGCCGACCGTTCGATGGAAGCGGTCTGCTACTACGCGTACTACGCATCGACCGAACTCGCCGAAGAGCGCGGCCGCTACTCGAGCTACCGCGGCTCGCTGTGGGACCGCGGCATCCTGCCGCAGGACACGCTGAAGTTGCTGGAAGAGGCGCGCGGCGGCTACGTCGAGGTGGACACCAGCGAATCGATGGACTGGACCTCGCTGCGTTCCCGCATTGCAACGTACGGCATGCGCAACTCGAACTGCATCGCGATCGCGCCGACCGCAACGATCTCGAACATCATCGGCGTGTCGGCGTGTATCGAGCCGACCTTCCAGAACCTGTATGTGAAGTCGAACCTGTCGGGCGAATTCACGGTGGTCAACGACTACCTGGTGCGCGACCTGAAGGCGCGCGGCCTGTGGGACGAGGTGATGATCGCCGACCTGAAGTACTTCGACGGCTCGCCGTCGCGCATCGACCGGATCCCGGGCGACCTGCGCGCGATCTACGCGACCGCGTTCGAAGTCGATCCGAAGTGGCTGGTCGAGGCCGCCTCGCGCCGTCAGAAGTGGATCGACCAGGCGCAGTCGCTGAACATCTACATGGGCGGCGCGTCGGGCAAGAAACTCGACGAGGTCTACAAGCTTGCGTGGCTGCGCGGCCTGAAGACCACCTACTACCTGCGCACGATGGCGGCGACGCACGTCGAGAAGTCGACGGTGGCGCACGGCGCGCTGAACTCGGTGCCGAGCAACGACGGCGGCAGCGGTGCCGGCGGCGCGGGTGGTGCAGGTGGCGTAACGGGCTTCGGCGCGAACGGCGGCGGCATTGCGTCGGGCGGCGGTCTGCAGGCATCGGCTGCGGCTGCCGTTGCGGTTGAGGCAGCGCCGGAAGCGGATGGTCCGGTGTGCATGATGCGTCCGGGCGATCCGGGCTTCGACGAGTGCGAGGCTTGCCAGTAACACGCAGTAACGCGCCGGCGGCAGTCGCTCCGCTGCTTCCGCCGGCGTCGCGCGCAACTCGATGTATTGAATTCGAAGCAATGCAGTAGCCACACCACGCGCCGCCAGGCGGCAAGTGACGAAGCGAACTGCAAGCAGCAAGGCAACAGGCCGCAAGCGCTGTTCCCCGTCAGCATCGCAGAGCTTTTGTGGTCTGCCGCACATGGCAGCGCAACGCGAAAACGCGCAGCAAGAACACAGCACGGCAACGTAGTAGATAAAGCTTCACGCGACTGCATCACGCGATCTCGACGTCACTTCGAAGCGCCTGCAAACGAGACCTCGCAGCATCATCGAAGCGACGCTCGACGATCAACAACAGCACGTCGTCGACACCTCTTCTGATCACGTTGCACACAGAGACCTTCACAGTCTGTTGAACAAAGTGTTGTATGAAGGTCGCAACGAGAATCGAAAACACGAATTTTCATGAGCGAGCCCTTTTAACGCTCGTGAAAAGATGGTACAAACCGATCTAAATTGATGGTGACATATATGCTCAACTGGGATGACGAGATCACTGCCGTAACTCCGTCGAGCGCTACGCAACAAAACGTGTTGCGCAACGCCGCAGCAACGGTTGTCGGTTCGCAAGTCGAAACGCGTTCCGCTCATCAAGCTCCCTCCGCACAAGACATCTTCGCGGGCGACGTTGCCGTCGCTCCCGCTGTCACCCGTCTTGCTAATCAGAACACCGCGCCTACCGCTGCCGGCGCTGTCGCATCGCAACCCGGCCAGGTCACTGCCGCTGTTTCCGAAGCGCGCGTGAATGTCGCCGACAAGCGCATCATCAACGGCCAGACCGACGTCAACCAGCTGGTGCCGTTCAAGTACAAGTGGGCGTGGGAGAAGTATCTGGCTGGCTGCGCGAACCACTGGATGCCGCAAGAGATCAACATGTCGCGCGACATCGCCCTGTGGAAAGACCCGAACGGGCTGACCGAGGACGAGCGTCGTGTGGTCAAGCGCAACCTCGGCTTCTTCGTGACGGCCGACTCGCTGGCCGCCAACAACATCGTGCTGGGCACCTACCGCCACATCACGGCGCCCGAATGCCGCCAGTTCCTGCTGCGCCAGGCGTTCGAAGAAGCGATCCACACGCATGCTTACCAATACATCGTCGAGTCGCTCGGGCTCGACGAGGGCGAGATCTTCAACGCGTACCACGAAGTCTCGTCGATCCGAGCCAAAGACGAATTCCTGATTCCGTTCATCCATACGCTGACCGACCCGGCCTTCAAGACCGGCACGCTCGAAGCAGACCAGAAGCTGCTCAAGTCGCTGATCGTGTTCGCCTGTGTGATGGAAGGCCTGTTCTTCTACGTCGGCTTCACGCAGATTCTGGCGCTCGGCCGTCAGAACAAGATGACCGGCGCGGCGGAGCAGTACCAGTACATCCTGCGCGACGAGTCGATGCACTGCAATTTCGGCATCGACCTGATCAACCAGATCAAGCTCGAAAACCCGCACCTGTGGACGGCTGAGTTCCGCGCCGAAATCCGCGAGATCTTCAAGCAGGCAGTCGAGCTCGAGTATCGCTACGCCGAAGACACGATGCCGCGTGGCGTGCTCGGTCTGAACGCGTCGATGTTCAAGAGCTACCTGCGCTTCATCTGCAACCGTCGTTGCCAGCAGATCGGCCTCGATGCGCTGTTCCCGAACGAGGAAAACCCGTTCCCGTGGATGAGCGAGATGATCGATCTGAAGAAGGAACGCAACTTCTTCGAGACGCGGGTGATCGAATATCAGACTGGCGGCGCGCTGACGTGGGAGTAGGCCCGGCGCGTGCTGCGTATGAGATTGATGGGGATGCCGCCGGCAAGGGCCGCGGCATATATGGTTAGGAGTATGACTGCCTGATGCAGAGCGTGCCGGTACCGGGGTTGCCTTGCCGATAGGAACCCCTCGAGATCAGAGGCACTTTGCGAACCCTTCAGTGGGATGGGCAAACTTCCCCTTACGAAAGGCCGTTGGCTGGCGTGGACTACCGCGCGCCGACGGCCCGATCAAACGCTTGCCGGCGTCGGGAACCGACGCTGACTGGACTTGGCGCGCGGTGCCACGGGGCACCGCGCGCCTTACCGTATTCATTAGCGTAAGCGCGTGTGTTAGGCGTACGCCGATGAATAGCCCGCTTCGTAGCGCGCGCCCTGAAAAGCGTCCGCGGGAAACGGGTTTTGATGACGAAGGGTGTTGTTTGAATTAACTCTCATCTTGAAACCTGAAGGAGCAAATCATGGCAATGGCCAAGAAGAAGCCTGCTGCAAAGAAGGCAGCAGTGAAGAAGGTTGCTGCAAAGAAGGCAGCGCCGGCTAAGAAGGCAGCTGCGAAGAAAGTTGCAGTGAAGAAGGTTGCAGCGAAGAAAGTCGCAGTGAAGAAGGTTGCTGCGAAGAAAGTCGCTGCGAAGAAGGTTGCAGTGAAGAAGGTTGCTGCGAAGAAAGTCGCGGTGAAGAAGGTTGCTGCGAAGAAGGCCGCACCGGCGAAGAAGGTCGTAGCGAAGAAGGTTGCCGCGAAGAAGGTCGCTGCCAAGAAAGCGCCGGCGAAGAAAGCCGCTGCCAAGAAAGTAGCGAAGACGGCCGCGAAGAAGGCGCCTGCGAAAAAGGCTGCAGCCAAGAAAGCTGCCCCTGCGAAAAAGGCTGCCGCGAAAAAGGCCGCTGCCCCTGCGAAGAAGGCTGCCCCCGCGAAGAAGGCTGTCGCGAAGAAGGCCGCCCCTGCTCCGGCTGCGACCGCTGCGTCGGCGGCGCCTGCTTCGACGGTGAAGACTGCGCTGAACCCGGCTGCTGCATGGCCGTTTCCGACCGGTCCGCGTCCGTAATAGCATCGCGCAGTAGGAGTCGGCACGACACGCGTGTGTCGACTCGGTTGAGTAGCGCTACTCAATCTTCGAACAATCCCGTCGCCGGGTTCTGGCGACGGGATTTTTTTCGTCCGGAGGTTCTGAGCCTGGCTGGCGCGAGCGCTGCGCGTCCACCGCGTAAGCGAAGGACCGTCGCGAAGCGAAAGCCGCTGGCGAAAAAAAACGCATGCACAGGGGAGGGCATGCGCGTGAGGTTGGCAGCGGCGGCAGTTGCGCGCGCCGCGGGCCAGTCAAAGGGAGGTTAGTGAGTGACGCGTGTGACGCCTCCGCTCGACAGCAGGCGCACCCGGTCGCCGGCGCGGAAGATCTCGCCGGTCGCGCTTTGCGTAATCGCGCGCATGTCGCCGTTGTCGAGGCGCACGGTGAGCTCGACGCCGTCGCGCATCGCCACGCCATTCTCGACTGCATTGCCCGCCACCGCACCGGCGAGGCCGCCGACGATGCCGGTGACGATCGAGCCGGTGCCGCCGCCGATCGCGCTGCCGGCCACCGCGCCGAGCGCGCCGCCGCCGAGCAGGCCGAG
Organism: Paraburkholderia jirisanensis; assembly: GCF_054782355.1. Lineage (NCBI taxonomy): Bacteria > Pseudomonadati > Pseudomonadota > Betaproteobacteria > Burkholderiales > Burkholderiaceae > Paraburkholderia > Paraburkholderia jirisanensis. Next base: position 61,457 of record NZ_BAAGSQ010000029.1, read on the forward strand.
GCCGGTCGGCTGGCCGTTGTTGGAGCTGATCTTCACGGCGCGCACGCTATCGATGGTGGCCATACGCACGGTTTCTTCGCGCTGCGCCTGCGACGCCGTGTAGACATCCGCAGAGCTGCTGTTGTACGCACAGCCGGTCATCGCCAGCAGCGTGGCGCCGGCCAGCACGGCGGCGATCAGGCGATGGCCTGGATGATTGATTGTTTTCATCTTTTTACACTCCCTGCGCGCTCTCCCCGAGCGCATGATGCGTGAGCGTTTCAGGCGGCCAGTTCGTAACCGAATGCCTGCTTGAAACGCTCGTTGATTTCCGCGCGCGACGGCGCGTAGTTCTGCGGCCCCTGATGTTCGATTTTCAGCGCGCCCATCAGGCTCGCGAGCCGACCGGACGTTGCCCAGCCGAGACCTTTTTCGATGCCGTACAGCAGGCCGCCGCGGAACGCGTCGCCGCAACCGGTCGGGTCGAGAACGCGCTGTGCCTGTACTGCCGGAATTTCTTCGATGCCGCCCGCATGGTGGATCTGCGAGCCGTGCTCGCCGCGCGTGATGATCAGCGCATCGACGTGGCTGGCGATTTCTTCGATCGACCAACCGGTCTTGTTGCTCACCAGCTTGGCTTCGTAATCGTTGACAGCAACGTAAGTGGCAAGTTCAATCATGCGCCGCAGCGACGCGCCGTCGAACAGCGGCAGCCCCTGGCCCGGATCGAAGATGAACGGCACGCCCTTCGCGGCGAATTGTTCGGAATGCTGGATCATGCCGTCGAAGCCGTCCGGCGCGACGATGCCCAACTTGATGCCCGGCGCTTCATCGGCGCGGTTCAGATGCGACTGCATCATCGCGCCCGGGTGGAACGCGGTGATCTGGTTGTTCTCGAGATCGGTGGTGATCATCGCCTGCGCGGAGTACGTGTCCGGCAGCACGCGCACGTGGCTCTTCGCGAGACCGAGGCGGTCGAGGCGGTCGATGTACAACTGCGCGTCGACCGCGCCGAGCGTCGCCATGATGCGCGCATCGCCGCCGAGCAGATGCAGCGCGTACGCGATATTGCCTGCGCAGCCGCCGAATTCGCGGCGCATCGTCGGCACGAGGAAGCTGACGTTCAGGATGTGGACCTGCTCCGGCAGGATGTGCTCCCGGAACCGGCCTTCAAAGGTCATGATGTTGTCGTAGGCGAGCGAACCGCAAATCAGCGTAGCCACAGCGAGCGTCCTAAAGAAATCGAAGAAGAGATAAAAAGCGCGTTACGGATGTGACAGCGCCGCGCTGCCGGCCGTCTGACGGCTCGCGCGCGGCGCTGCGATGCGCGGCATGAGGCGATGGCGCGGCGCAATGATGCGCCGCGTAGCGGCAATCCAGCTGCCGCTGCCGGCGTACCGGGCATATCAACACGCCTGGCGCGCCGCCGCCGATGTAGCGAAGCCCGGCGTACCGACGCCCGGCGAAGCAACACCCGGCGTGTCGACGTGCGGCGTACCGACGCCGGCGTACCGACGCCCGGCGAAAACGCCGGACTTACTTCAGCGCTGCAAGCGCCGCATCGTAGTCCGGCTCGTTCTTGATCTCGCCGACCAGCTGCGCGTGCACGACCTTATCGCTTTCGTCGATCACCACCACTGCGCGCGCCGTCAGGCCGGTCAACGGGCCGCTCGTTACGTTCACGCCGTACGCCTGCGCGAACTCGTGGCCGCGGAACGTCGATGCGGTGACCACGTTGGCGAGACCTTCGGTCGTGCAAAAGCGCGATGCAGCGAACGGCAGATCGCCGGAAACCACGATCACCGCGGTGTTGGCGAGCTTGCCCGCCGCTTCGTTGAACTTGCGCGTCGAGGTTGCGCAGGTCGGCGTGTCGAGGCTCGGCACGATGTTGAGCACCTTGCGCTTGCCGGCGAAATCGGCGAGCGTGACGGGCTTCAGATCCTTGCCGACCAGCGAGAAAGCGGGCGCGCCCTGACCCACCGCCGGGAACGTGCCGCCTACGTCGATCGGGTTACCGCCTAGCGTGACTTGACTCATGTTTGTGCTCCGAAGATTCGTGATGGATCGAAGGGAAAAACGTTAAGTGCCGTGCGTGCAAAGCATGCGATGCGTGCCAGCTTGCAACTGCGCCGGCCGCACCACGGCCGGCATGTTACGGATAGAAAATCTGCACGCGGAAATTGGTCGCGGTGGCTGGGCCGGTGTCGAGCCGTACGTACATCGTTTCGGTCGAGCGCGGCGCGAGACCCGCGGCGATCGGCGTACCGGGTCGCACATAGTCTTGCGGCCACAGCACGCGGCGGATCGCGATGTTGTTGTGCTCGTCGAGCAGCGTCAGCTCGACGGCCGGATACGCGAGCGCGACGTTGTAGCGGTTGTGCAGCGGCATTTTCAGCTCGAGCTTGTGCGGACCGTCGACCTGCCGCAAGTCCGACGGCTCGACCTGCAGGCCGTCGATGTCGCGCGGCGGTGAGAACGTGCAGCCGAGCTGCGCGCACGCCTGCGCGAACACCATGCGCGTGCTGGGCGCGTAGACCATCACCCGTTCGCGCTGCCACCAGGCGAGCTGCGCGATCAGCAGCAGCACCAGCAAAAACGCGATCACACCGCCGAAGATGCGCAAGCCGAGACGGCGCGGTTCGGGCGCGCGCTTCTCGCGGATCACGGCGAACGGATCGTCGTCGCGCGCCGGCGTGGTGGCGAACGGCTCGGCTGTAAACGACGCGGCGCTCGACGGTTCGGCGGCGAAGGGGGAGGCAGCAGCAGCAGACGCTGCGCCCGGCGCGGGCCCGAAATGCGGTTCGTTGTCGGGTATCGCGGGCGGCACCATCGTGCGGTCATCGGGTTCGAGCGACGGCTCCGGCCGCGTTTGCGCGCGACGCCATACCGGCGCGGGCGGCGGCACGGGAATGTCGGGTGCCGTGTCCGGTGCGGGCGGCGTCTTAAACGACGGTTCTATCGGTCGCGCCGCGGCGTTCTCGAGATGCAGGTCCGTGCCTTCCGTGAACTCGAGCTTCAGCTTCGGCTGGGCATCGGGGGGAATCGTGACCGGCTTGTAGGGAATCGTCGCGGCGTTTTGACGGATGCGCCGGTCGACCGATGCGTCCGGCGCGGGCGCCCACGGGTTCCACGACTCGGCGCGGAAGTCCGGTGGCGTGCCGGCGTGCGGATCAGTGGTGGGGTCGCCCGCAGCGGATGTCGCGGACGGTTCTGGCGATGCCGGCATTTCTGCCGTCGGCGCATGCGGTGCAGATGCCGGCGGTGCCGATCCAGATGTTTGCGGCGCAGGTGTTTGAGATGCCGGTGCTGCCGATGCAGGCGTCGCTGTTTCGTCAGCAGCAGTTGCCGCGCCGTCTACCACCGCGCCGGCGCCTGCCGCCACAGCCGCGCCGCCCGCGGCCACAGCCACACCGCTCGCCGCCGAAGCCGCCCCACCTTGCGCCTCAAGCTCCGCCTGCGCGATCAGATTGGCAACCGAGTCCGCCGTGATCGGCTTGGCCGAATTGAAATCCCCGCCGTCGCCGAGTTCAAACAGGCTGCTCGATGCATCGAAGACTTCGCGGCAATGGCCGCAGCGCACCAGCCCGCGACGCAGCGCAAGCTGTGCCGACTGTAGCCGGAAGACCGTTTCGCAAAAGGGACAGCGCGTCGCAAGAACCATATCGTGCAGGGGGCCGCGCAGGGCTGTAGGTGGAAAATATGCCCTATTCTAATGGCTTTCTCGGCGCGTCCCGGCAAGGCACACCCAGCCGTCGTATTCGCGCCAGACGACGATGTCGATCCACGGCGTGTAGGCACTCGCCACTTCGTCCGCTTGCCGCGCAAGTACGCCCGACAGCGCGATGCGTCCGCCGGGCTTCACCTTCGACGCGAGCATCGACGCCATCAGCTTCAGCGGGTTCGACAGGATATTCGCGACGACGATATCGAAGGCCTCGGCCGGACAGTCGGCAGGCAGGCCATATGTCACGTCCGCGTGATTGCGCGCGCTGTTGTGCTGCGCTGATTCAACCGCTTGCGGATCGATGTCGATGCCGACCACCGGGTTCGCGCCGCACTTCTTCGCGAGAATCGCGAGGATGCCGGAGCCGCAGCCATAGTCGAGCACCGATTGCCCCGGCGCGACCGCCTCTTCGAGCCATTCCATGCACAACCGCGTGGTCGGATGACTGCCGGTGCCGAACGCGAGGCCCGGGTCGAGTTCGAGCACGAGTGCGTCGGGATCGGGCGCGGCGTGCCACGACGGCACCACCCAGATGCGCTTGCCGATCGGGATCGGATCGAACTGCGACTGCGTGAGCCGCACCCAGTCCTGGTCTTCGACGTCACGCACGGTGAACGACGGCGTCGGCGCGAGCTTAAGCTCGTTGGCCGCCGCCGTCAGCAGCAGCGCCGGATCGTGCTCGGTGGCAAGCAGCGCAATCACGCGCGAATGCTGCCACGCGGTGCGCTCGGGCGTGAGCCCGGGCTCGCCGAACAGCGGCTGCTCGTCGGGCGTATCGGCATCCGCATCTTCGACGGACACCGACAGCGCGCCCAGTTCCAGCAGCGCGTCGGACAATGCCTCCGCGTGCTCGCGCGCCAGCTCGACGATCAGTTCCCGATAGCTCATTGCTTACGCTTCTTCCGGCGCGACCTGCTGCTTCGCGGCGAGCCGGTTTTCGAGGTAGTGAATGCTCGTGCCGCCTTCGACGAACTTCGCATCGAGCATCAGTTCGCGGTGCAGCGGGATGTTGGTCTGAATCCCTTCGACCACCATCTCGGACAGCGCGATGCGCATCCGCTTGATCGCCTGCTCGCGGGTCGCGCCGTAGGCGATCAGCTTGCCGATCATCGAATCGTAGTTGGGCGGCACGAAGTAGCCGTTATACGCATGCGAATCGACGCGGATGCCGGGGCCGCCCGGCATATGCCACGACGTCAGCCGGCCCGGCGACGGCGTGAACTTGAACGGATCTTCCGCGTTGATCCGGCATTCGATCGCGTGGCCGCGGAACTGGATGTCGCGCTGACGGAACGCGAGCTTCTCGCCCGCCGCGATGCGGATCTGCTCCTGCACGATATCGATGCCGGTGATCAGCTCGGTGACCGGATGCTCGACCTGCACGCGCGTGTTCATCTCGATGAAGTAGAACTCGCCGTTCTCATACAGGAACTCGAAGGTCCCCGCGCCGAGATAGCCCATCTTCTTGCACGCGTCCGCGCAGCGGTCGCCGATACGGTCGATCAGACGGCGCGCGATGCCCGGCGCCGGCGCTTCCTCGATCACCTTCTGGTGGCGGCGCTGCATCGAGCAGTCGCGCTCGCCGAGCCACAGCGCATTCTTGAACGAATCCGCGAGCACCTGGATTTCGATGTGGCGCGGGTTCTCGAGGTACTTCTCCATATAGACCTGCGGGTTGCCGAACGCGCGGCCCGCTTCTTCACGCGTCATGTTGACCGCGTTGACGAGCGCCGCTTCGGTGTGCACGACGCGCATGCCGCGCCCGCCGCCACCGCCCGACGCCTTGATGATCACCGGATAGCCGACCGCGCGCGCGATCTTGACGATCTCTTTCGGATCGTCCGGCAGCGCGCCTTCCGAACCCGGCACGCACGGCACGCCGGTCTTGATCATGGTCTGCTTGGCGGTCACCTTGTCGCCCATCATCCGGATCGTTTCCGGACGCGGGCCGATGAACACGAAGCCGGACTGCTCGACGCGCTCGGCGAAGTCCGCGTTCTCGGACAGAAAACCGTAGCCGGGGTGGATCGCTTCGGCGTCGGTCACTTCGGCCGCGCTGATCAGCGCCGGCATATTCAGATAGCTGAGCGGCGACGGAGCCGGGCCGATGCAGACCGCCTCGTCGGCGAGCTTCACGTACTTGGCTTCCTTATCGGCTTCCGAATAGACGACGACCGTCTTGACGCCCAGCTCGCGACACGCGCGCTGGATTCGTAGCGCGATTTCACCGCGATTGGCAATGAGGATTTTTTCAAACATGGCGGATATTCGACTCATCTATGGGGCGCCGCGGCGGGTTGGTGGCCGGCGGCGGCCCCTCTGGACCGGTGGCGCGCTGCGCTAAAGGGAAGGCGGCGCGCGCGGACTATGCGGTGTCGCGCCGCGTCAGCCGATCACGAAGAGCGGCTGGCCGTATTCGACGGCTTGCCCGTTGTCGACGAGGATTTCCTTGATCACGCCGGCCGCGTCGGATTCGATCTCGTTCAACAGCTTCATGGCTTCGATGATGCAGATGGTCTGGCCTTCCTTGACCGTATCGCCGATCTGCACGAACGGATCGGCACCCGGCGACGGCGCGCGGTAGAACGTGCCGACCATCGGTGACGTGACGACATGGCCTTGCGGTGCAACGGCGGCCGGCGTGGCCGGTGCGCCTGCAGCGGGCGCCTCGGCGGCCGGGCCGGTCGGATAGCCCATCCCGCCCATCCCCATTTGCGGCGCGTACTGGGGCTGCTGCTGCACGTAAACCGGCGGCGCGTTCTTGACGATGCGCACTTTACCTTCGCCCTCCGTCACTTCAAGTTCCGAAATACCTGACTCGGAGACGAGGTCGATCAGAGTCTTCAGTTTACGTAGATCCATGGGCATACCCCTTTCAATGCGTGGTGCGCCGCCGCTACCGCGGCCGGCGCTCGATTCGTGTTCTGGAGTCAGCTGCGCGGCGAACCGGCAGCCGCAGGGGCGAGCCGGTCGAGCGCGAATTCGAGTGCGTACAGATATCCTTTCCAGCCGAGGCCGCAAATCACGCCTTCAGCCAGCTCGGACAAATACGAGTGATGCCGGAACGTTTCGCGGCGATGTATGTTCGACAGGTGAACCTCGACGAACGGAATGCCGACGCCCGCCAATGCATCCCGGATTGCCACGCTGGTATGCGTATACGCAGCGGGATTGATCAGGATGAAATCGGTGTTTTCGGTGCGTGCGGCTTGAATCCGGTCGACGAGCGCGCCTTCGTGATTGCTCTGGAAGGATGCGAGTTGCGCGCCGGCTTCTGCTGCACGGTCGGCCAGCGCCTGATCGATCTGCGGTAGCGTAACACGACCATATACCTCCGGTTCCCGGGTGCCGAGAAGGTTGAGGTTGGGGCCGTGCAGAACCAGCAGTCGCGTCATGGTCGCTTCATTTCCGTGGAATTCGGCGCACTTTAGCGCTGATTAGAGAAATTTGTCTAGTTTCTCGAACGCACGGACTGCTCCGGCGTGCAGGCGGGATCACGCGCCGCAGGGCAACTTCTCTCATTTTCAGTCGATTAGTGCATAAATCGCGCCGTTCCGACCTTAATTAAACGTCGATAAATTGTCGGGATCAGAGCGCGTCGAGGGTTGCCTTCAGCTCATTTGGCTGAATCTGCCCCAATTTTGTCGACCGTACGACGCCTTTTGCATCAATTACAACGGTGAAGGGCAAAGCACCGGCGCTGTTGCCGAACGCACGCGCGAGGTCGGCGCCGCCGAAGCCGATCACGTACACCGGATAGTCCACCCGGACCTTTTGCAGGAAATTCTTTACGTTCTTGTCCGAGTCGACGCCAAGGCCAACGAACTCGATGCCTTTTTTCGCGTACTCGCGGTGAAGTGCGCTCAGCGACGGCATTTCCTCGACACACGGGCCGCACCACGACGCCCAGAAATTCACGACGATCGGGTGGCCCTTCAGCAGACTCAGCGATTGCGGCTTGCCGTCGGCATTGGTGACGGTGGCCGACCACAGCTGGTCGACCGGGCTCGGCGAGGCCGGCGTCGCCGCATGCGCGACTTCGGTCAAGGTGGTGCCGAGCAACCAATGGCTCGCCACCGTGCCGCCGATGCCCGCTACGAGGGCGACCGTTACGCCTGCCAGAAAACGCTTCGTGTTCATCTGAGGTCTGTTCAATTGGTGGAAGGCGCGGCGTCGCTCTTGTCGAGCAGCGCCTGCACCGTCTGGATGCCGGCACGCGCGAGCCGGCCCTTCGCATCGGCGCGCACCGCGCCGCGCAGGTCGTCGGTACCGTACAGCGCGACGTGAATGCCGACCGGTTCCGCGTCGCGTCCTTCGCTGGGCGGACGCCACATGAAGCTGAGCGTCTCGACGTAGCCGCGGCCAGCAAAATGCCTTGTTTCAGAAACGTCGTACTGCATGTTGCCATTGAGCAGGTAAATGGCGACTTCTTTCGGATCGTCGCAAAACATCTGCAAATGGATGTCCGAGTGTTCGCCTGCTGTGCCGCCCAGCACCGCGCCGGTCAGATACGGGTTGAACGGCGCGAGCCGCTGCATCCAGTCGAGCGCGATTTCGCGCAGCCGCCGCAGCACCACGGGCTGCGTGTCGCCCTGGAACAGCGACTGGTATTCGCGAATTTCTGCTTCGATCTGGTCGTTATCCGGCAGCCATTCGCCGGAAACGCGCGGCTCCCCGACGACTTGCCGCGCAGCTTTGCGCTTGGCCGTCGCGTAGTCGAGACCGTCTTCCGCGATCATTCGCGCGGCCGCCATGGCAATTTCCTCGCGCACGCGGGTCGGGTCGAAGTGTAGTTTGCGGACCATCCGGCAATCATACTAGAGAATGTCGGGGGCTCTTCCGGCCCCGGGCAGGGGTGTTTCGCGGCGCCGTAGAGAGGCCCGGCATGTGCGCCGCGCGGTGCGGACCCGTCGGGTCAATACTCAATCGTAGCTAGAACTCACCTTATATGACTAACCTCGCCAGGGTCGTCGGACGACCGCGCTCGCGAGCGCGCGCATGCGTACCGGGATGGTGCGGACCGTCGGGTACAATAGCCTGATACGGCTTGAAATAGCCTTATACGCTTAATCTCGCCGGGGCCTTCGTGACGACCGCGGTCGCGCGCGGTCTCGCGAATCCGGGCACCGAAGCCTCAGCCCTCCGTCCTACTCTCCGACGCAGCAACTACGCCTTTCGCGGCGCGACAGCTTTTTTATGCACATTCACATTCTCGGCATCTGCGGCACGTTCATGGGCGGACTGGCGGTGCTGGCGCGCAGCGCCGGCCACAAGGTGACCGGTTGCGACGCCGGCGTCTATCCGCCGATGAGCACGCAGCTCGAGGCGCAAGGCATCGGTCTGATCGAAGGTTACGACGCCGGGCAGGTCGATCTGCAGCCGGACCTGTTCGTGATCGGCAATGTGGTGTCGCGCGGCAATCCGCTGATGGAAGCGATTCTCGACCGCGGCCTGCCTTACGTGTCGGGCCCGCAATGGCTCGGCGAGCACGTGCTGAACGGCAAATGGGTGCTGGCGGTAGCCGGCACGCACGGCAAGACCACGACGAGTTCGATGCTCGCATGGCTGCTCGAAGACGCCGGCATGAACCCGGGCTTTCTGATCGGCGGCGTGCCGCTGAACTTTGGCGTGTCGGCGCGGCTCACCGATTCGAGTTTCTTCGTCATCGAAGCCGACGAGTACGACACCGCGTTCTTCGACAAGCGTTCGAAGTTCGTCCACTACCGGCCGCGCACGGCGATCCTGAACAATCTCGAGTTCGATCACGCCGATATCTTCCCGGATCTCGCCGCGATCGAAACGCAATTTCATCACCTGGTGCGTACCATCCCGGGCATCGGCCGGATCGTGACCAACGGCCGCGAGGCTTCGCTCGATCGTGTGCTGACGCGCGGCTGCTGGAGCGAGATCGAGCGTTTCGGGGTCGACGGCGGCTGGCAGGCACTGCCCGCGGAAGACGGCGTGCCGGTCGACGCGCGCTTCGCTGTTTACCATCAGGGCGAACGTGTCGGCGTAGTCGACTGGCTGGTGCAGGGCGAGCACAACCGGCAAAACGCGCTCGCCGCGATTGCCGCGGCGCGCCACATCGGCGTGCCGCCCGCGCAGGCGGCGCAGTCGCTCGCAACTTTCCGCAACGTGAAGCGCCGGATGGAAGTGCGCGGCAGCGTCGACGGCGTGACCGTCTACGACGACTTCGCGCATCACCCCACCGCGATCGACACGACGCTCGCCGGCCTGCGCACGCGCGTGGGCCGCGAGCGCACCCGGATTCTCGCGGTGCTCGAGCCGCGTTCGAACACGATGAAGCTCGGCGTGATGAAGGCGCAACTGCCGTCCGCGCTTACGGATGCCGACCTCGTATTCGGCTACGGCGCACCGACCGGCCGCGACGCATTGGGCTGGGATCTGGCCGAAGCGCTCGCCCCGCTCGGCGACAAGGCGCGCGCGTTCGACGATCTCGGCCAGCTGGTGCAGGCCGTGGTCGCCGCGGCACGGCCGGGCGACCACGTGCTCGTGATGAGCAACGGCGGCTTCGGCGGCGTGCACCAGAAGCTGCTCGATGCGCTGTCGGCGCGCCCCGCGGATGCGCGAGGCGCCGCATGATCCTGTATCTGCACGGTTTTCTATCGTCGCCGGATTCGTTCAAGGCGCGCCTGCTCGCCGAACGGCTGGCAGCGCTCGGCCGCAGCGCCGAGTGGTGTTGCCCGCTGCTGCCGGTCTCGCCGTTCGAGACGATTGCACTGGCCGAAGCACTGGTCAAGGAAGCCGGGCCCGCGCAGGTCACGGTGATCGGCAGCTCGCTGGGCGGCTTCTTCGCCACGCATCTGGCCGAAAAGCACGGCTGGCCGGCCATCCTGCTGAACCCGGCGGTCATGCCGCAGCGCGATCTGTCCGGCTATCTCGGCGAGCAGAAGCGCTACAGCGGCGGCGGCAGCATCGTCGTCGAACCGCAGCATCTGGATGAACTGCGCGCGCTCGCCGTCACATCGGTCACGAGGCCCGAACGCTATTATCTGTTTGCGGCCACCGGCGACGAAGTGCTCGACTACCGCGAAATGCTCGCGCACTATCCGGGCGCGCGCACCCGGCTGATCGACGGTAGCGATCATTCGATCAGCGAGTTTCCGCAATACGTCGACGACGTGCTTGCCTTTTGCGACGAGGCCGCGACCGGACGCTTCACGGCACCGGGCGCGGCGGATGCGGGTCGCAGCGGCGCGGCGCAGCACTGACACGCGGGACCCACGCAGCGAACCTTCTCACGAACACCTATTAGTGCCGCGGCGCAGCGCCGAATGCGCAAGCGCATAGCGCGAAGCCATCCGCGGCAGACGATGCAAGCCAGAACGAGAGTATTGAGTGAACGTTTTCTTTGAGGAATCGGGCAGTTTCAAGGCGGGCAGCGTGCTGTCGAAGCAGGGCGACGCCTTCCAGGTCGAGCTGCCGGGCGGCCGGCGCGCGAAGGTGCGCGCGAAAGACGTGCTGATCGAATTCGACAAGCCGGCTGCCGGCGAACTGATGGAGCAGGCCGACGCGGCTGCGCAGCAGATCGACCTGGATTTTCTGTGGGAGTGCGCGCCGGAAGACGAGTTTCCGTTTGCCGCGCTCGGCGCCGAGTATTTCGGCACCACATTCGGCGCGATCGAGCGCGCGGCGCTCGTGCTGCGCATGCATGGTGCGCCGGTCTATTTCCGTCGCAAGGGGCGTGGCCAGTATCAGCGTACGCCGCACGAGCAACTGCAGATGGCGCTCGCATCGCTGGAACGCAAGCGCCAGCAGGCGCTGGTGCAGGCCGGCTACGAAGCGGAACTGGTCGCAGGCCGTCTGCCTGAGGCGTTCGCCGGCAAGGCGCTCGGCTTGCTGACGAAGCCGGACAAGAACTCGATCGAATACAAGGCGCTCGAAGCGGCGGCCGCGTCGCGCGGTATGTCGCAGGCGCGGCTGATGCTCGACTGCGGCGGCATCCCGTCGGCGCGCGCCCTGCACGAGGCGCGTTTTCTGTCCGAGTTCTTCCCGCACGGCACCGGTTTTCCGCCAGCCATGCCGGGCGCGCTGCCGGACGATCTGCCGCAGGCCGACGTCCAGGCGTTTTCGATCGACGACGTCACGACCACCGAAATCGACGATGCATTCTCGGTCGAGCATCTGTCGGACGGGCGCGTGCGGATCGGCGTGCACATCGCGGCGCCGGCGCTCGGCATCGCGCGCGGTGACGCGGTCGATACGATCGCACGCGGCCGGCTGTCGACGGTTTATATGCCGGGCGACAAGATCACGATGCTGCCCGACGAAGTGGTCAACGTGTTCACGCTGGCCGAGGGCGGTTTGCGGCCGGCACTGTCGCTGTACAGCATCGTGAACCGTGAGACGCAGGAGATCGTCGCAAGCGAAACCCGCGCCGAGATGGTGTTCGTCAAGAGCAACCTGCGCCACAACACGCTTGACGAACAGGTGACCGAAGCCGCGCTCGAAGCCGGCACCGGCGAGTATCCGCACAAGGAAGACATCGCGATGCTGTGGCCGTTCGCGCAGGCGCTGTTCGAAAAGCGTCAGGTGATGCGCGCGAGTTTCGGCCTGAAGCGCGAAGTGCAGCGCAATACCGATTTCAATTTCTACGTCGATGGCGAGCACGTCACGATTACGCCGCGCCGGCGCGGCTCGCCGCTCGACCTGATCGTCGCGGAACTGGCGATTCTCGCGAACTCGACGTGGGGCGCGTTTCTGCACGATCACGGCGTGCCGGGTATCTACCGCTCGCAGCGTGCGTTCGGCGCGCCGACCGGCCCGAAGCGCACCCGCATGCAGACCAGCGCAGCGCCGCACGAGGGCCTGGGTGTCGCGCAGTACGCGTGGAGCACGTCGCCGCTACGGCGCTACGTCGATCTGGTCAACCAGTGGCAATTGCTCGCTTGCGTGCAGCACGGTGTGACGGCCAAGCTTGCCGCGCCGTTCAAGCCGAAGGACGCAGACCTGTTCGCGGTGGTGCAAGGCTTCGACGACACCTACACCGCGTATGCAGATCACCAGCGCCGCATGGAGTACTTCTGGTGCTTGCGTTGGCTCACGCAGGAGAACCGCAAGCAGGTGGTGGCTTCGGTGGTGAAGGGCGACCTCGTGCGGCTCGAAGAAGTGCCGCTGCTGTTGCATGTGCCGGGTCTCGGCGTGCATGCGCGCGGCACACGGCTGCTGCTCGACGTGGTGTCGGTCGACGAATTGACGATCGAGGCATCGGTGCGGCCGTTGAATGTGCTCGATGCGCCGACTGTCACGGGCGGCGCGGAAGCGGAAGAGGCTGAAGAAACCGAAGAAGCGGACGAGCGCGCGCAAGAGCCGGTCGACGCGGCTGACGAATCGGCGGAAAGCGAAGCGGAGGCCCAGGCCGAAGCGGATCTGGACGGTGACGGGGCGCAGCCGGATGAGCAGGCGGCCAGCAGCAGCGGCGAATCCGACGGCGACGAAGGCGCGGTGGATGCGTCCGACACGCCGGGTGCATCGGGCGTTTCCGGCGAGGAGCACGCAACGGAGTCCAACCGATGAACGCCACCGGCGCCGCTCACGCGACCGACTTGCCGCGCGACCGTTACGCGGTGATCGGCAATCCGGTTGCGCACAGCAAGTCGCCGCTGATTCACGCGCGCTTCGCCGAGCAGACCGGTGAGCCGATCGAATACGGCCGCGTGCTGGCACCGCTCGATGGATTCGCCACGCACGTACGCGAGTTCATCGCGGCGGGCGGCCGCGGCATCAACGTCACGGTGCCGTTCAAGCTCGAAGCGCACGCGCTGGCCGACCAGCTGTCGCCGCGCGCGGCTGCGGCGGGTGCGGTCAACACGCTGCGCTTCGATGCGGACGGTATCTACAGCGACAACACGGATGGCTTCGGCCTCGTGCGCGACATCGAAGTGAATCTCGGCGTGTCGCTGCGCGGCGTGCGCGTGCTGCTGCTCGGCGCGGGAGGCGCGGCGCGCGGCGTGGTGCTGCCGATGCTCGAGCGCGCACCGCAGTCGATTACGATCGTCAACCGTACCGCCGCGAAGGCTGAGGCGCTCGTCGCACAGTTTGCGCAGGCGGCGCGCGATGCCGCTTGCGGGTTGTCGGGCGGTGGCCCGCAAGCCGTGCAGGCGCACGCGTACGACGTGATCGTCAATGCGACCGCCGGCAGCCTCGATGCCGCGCTGCCCGAATGCGACGATCGCGCATTCGGTGCCCAGACGCTCGCGTACGACATGATGTACGGCGCGCAGCCAACGGTCTTCATGCAACATGCGGCAAAGCTCGGCGCACGCGCCGCCGACGGCCTCGGCATGCTGGTCGAACAGGCCGCGGAATCGTTCTACGTATGGCGCGGCGTGCGGCCCGATGGCGCGCCGGTGCTTGCCGAACTGCGCAAGCAGCTTGCTGCGCCAGCCGGCGTCTGACGCTCACGCGTCGCGTACGGACCTCCGACCTTGGCGATCGACTATCCGACCATGAACCGCCCGAAAAGCGTCGAGCGGGTCAGCGCAGGGCGCTGGGCGTTCTATGTCGCCGCGGTGATCGCCGTCGCCTGGCTCGCGTTGCAGGCGTTCTACTTCGCGCAGATCGCGATCTGGAACTGGGTCGATCCGCAGTCGACCGCCTTCATGCGCTCCGATGCGTGGCGCGTCGCAGAAGACCATCCGGGCCAATCGATCCAGCACAGCTGGGTGCCGTACGATCAGATCTCGCGCAATCTGAAACGCGCGATCATCGCCTCCGAGGACGCGAACTTCGTCAACAACAACGGCTACGAAACCGACGCGATCCTGCAGGCGTGGGAGAAAAACAAGGCGCGCGGCAAGATCGTCGCCGGTGGCTCGACGATCACGCAGCAGTTGGCGCGCAACCTGTTCCTGTCGCGTGAAAAGAGCTACATCCGCAAAGGGCAGGAACTGATCATCACGTGGATGCTCGAGTTGCTGATGGATAAGGAGCGCATCTTCGAGATCTATCTGAACTCCGTCGAATGGGGCAACGGCGTGTATGGCGCGCAAGCGGCCGCGCAGTATTACTACAAGACGCCGGCGGCGAAGCTGAGCATCGCCCAGGCGGCGCGGCTAGCGGTGATGCTGCCGCGGCCCAGGTACTTCGATGAGCATCGCAACTCCGCCTACCTGACGCAACGCGCACGCGTGATCGCGCGACGCATGGGTGCGGCGGAATTGCCCGAATAACAAATGCTCCAAACTTAATTACACGACAGCTTTGCGAGGTCGGCCGCCCTTCGATCCATTGAGCCGCGCCGCTTCCGCTTTCGCTGCCGATGTGACTTTCCCCCGCGCCGACGCAACGACCGACCGCGCTACATCAAGCGGAATCAGCTGCGCGACGAGGCCGGGAATGCTGATCGACGCATTCGCGTCATCGAAAATCAGGCCGTCTCCGCCTGGCGTGACATAGGCGCGAGCCAAGGCCTCTTCCGGGATCGCTTTCAACGCTTCGATTTCTTTGGGGTTGAAACGCAGCACCCATCCGCTGCTGTATTGCAACTCCATCAGACGATCGGATGCGCTATAGCGCGCGTCGGTAACGTGGGGCCGATCCAGCTCGCGGCGCCCACGTTCGAGGGCTTGTTGATAGTCACTGCTGGTGATCTTGACTGGCATGCTCACACTTCCTTAAGAAGCTCGGTGGTCACCTGATTACCCCAGTTGATTTGAGCGCGGACGCCTAAGCCGGGCACATAGATGCCTGTCTCGGGAACGATCGAGCCGTCCGGCTCGTCGGCCTGGTTTTGATCGAACAACGCGATCTCTCCGCCTTGTTTGCCGACCACAGGCACGTTGTCGAGGCACACGCCGCAGTTGTGCTGCTGGTATTTCCACCAGCTTTCCCGACACTGAACCCGGTTCGCGTGTATGTCATTCGCCAACTGGCAAACCACCCCATAACTTGGGGCGTTCTGCTTCGGCTTGATGTCCCACAGCGAAACGTCGTCTGTGAGCATTGAGAACACGAAGCGGGCAGTCCAGCTGTCCGGACGGCATACCGCCGTCACGTGAGGTGGGCAATGATCGTTCGGCCAGATTCGCATTTCGACAGTTCCAGTTTTCCACAGCAGCATACAAAACCTATCTTGTTGGGTTTTGAGCCACTGTAGCACCGTTAAATTGGGATACAAAGCGGAATCACACGACTGTCGCCCGAGAGTGTTATCCCAATATCTGAATGCCACACTCACATATTGGTGTGTACCAAAAAAGCAATCTACAATCGGCACCAATTAGACCGGGGTGCCCAGCGCACTCCGGCAGAACACGGAAAAGCTTCGCCCGCCCGCCACAGCGTAGGCGCGACGAAACGCAAAACAAATCGGAGACAACCCGCCATGGCCTCATACCCATTCCGGCAGTACGCGTGCGCCAGTCGCATCCGAACGTCTGCCATCGCGCTCGTCGTCGCGTCTGCCCGCCGCTTGTCCGGCGCCGCGCTCTAAACCCCCAACCTGTTTGCACGATCGCCATGAATAAAGCGATGCCTACTCACGCCGGGTCCGAAGCGGACACCCTCAGGAAACCGGTCGCGCGCCCGGCCAACGGCGCGGCACTGCCGCCCGTCGACCGCGACACGATTGCGCTGCCGAGCACGCTGCTCGACATCACGCCACAGCAGGCCGGCACGCAGACGTTGCTGCGCGGCCTCGCGATTCTCGAAGCCGCCGCAGCCGGCGTGCGCGACCTGCGCACCTTCGGCGCGGCGCTCGGCACGACGCGCAGCACCACGCACCGGCTCGTCAGCAGCCTCGTGCAGGCGCGCTATCTGCGCCAGGTGCAGGGCGGCTATCTGCTCGGCCCGAAACTGATCGAGCTCGGCACCATTGCGCTTGAACAGATGCCGCTGACCGCCGTCGCGCATCCGCACCTCGCGACGCTCGCCGAACTGACGCACGACACGATTCACCTCGGCGTGCGCGACGGCGACGACGTGCTGTACATCGACAAGATTCCCGGCACGCGCGGCCTCGAAATGCGCTCGCGGGTCGGCCACCGGATGCCGCTCGCGTCGACCGGCATCGGCAAGGCGATGATGCTCGACCTCGCGCCGGAAGCCTGGAACTCGCTGTTCGATGCATCGCGCCGTGCGCTGGCGGAGGTCAGCTTCAAGCCGGATAACCGGCCCGACCTGCAGACCTTCATGCAGCGCATGACGAACTACGCGGCAGGGGGCTTCACCTTCGACCTCGAAGAAAACGAGGCGTCGATCCGCTGTGTGGCCGCGCCGGTGCGCGACGCGTCGGGCGCGATCGTCGCGGCGCTGTCGGTGGCGAGCACGATTCCGTATATGTCGCTCGAACGGATGGACGAACTGATTCCGGTGTTGCAGCGCGAAGCGCGCGCGATTTCCGAAGAGCTCGGCTGGCGTGCGCCGCAACCGGCAACCCGCAGGATCAAACGATGATCGGACTGGGTTCATGCGCCTTTCCGGCGCGGGCCAAGCTTCGCTCGGGTGCCGAAGGCGAACCGGGTGGTGCGGCCGCGCGCACGGCGGCGCGCGGCGCGCCGGCGCTGATCGCGCTCGACTGGGGCACGACGGCGTTGCGCGCGTATCTGTTCGATGCAGCGGGCGAGGTGCTCGATACGCGCGCGTCGACCGCGGGCATCATGAATTTGCCGCTGGCGGCGCAAGACGGCGGCTTCGACGCCGCGTTCGACGCGGTGTGCGGCGCCTGGCTCAAGCACACGCCGCAGCTACCGGTCGTCGCGGCAGGCATGGTGGGCAGTGCGCAGGGCTGGCAGGAAGCGCCTTACGTCGAAACCCCGGCCAGCCCGGATGCGATCGTGCGCGGCATCGTACGTGTGCAAACCGCGTGCGGCGCCGTGCTGAATATCTTGCCGGGCGTGCTCGAGCGCGGCGAACTGCCGAACGTGATGCGCGGCGAAGAAACACAGATTCTCGGTGCGCTTGTCGATGCGACTTCAACGGCAAGCGCGGTTAAAAGCGAAGCCGCAAACGCAGCAGCCGCATCCACCGACGCCGCGAAAACATCCGTCGGCGCGCTGATCGGCCTGCCGGGCACGCACGCGAAGTGGGTGCTGGTGCGCGACGCACGCATCGAGCGCTTCTACACGTTCATGACCGGCGAAGTATTCGCCGCGCTATCCGAGCATACGATTCTCGGCCGCACCATGACGACGCCCGATCGCCCCGATACAGCAGCGTTTCTGCGCGGCGTCAGCGTCGCGCGCAGCCACGGTCACGCCGGCATGCTCGCGACCATTTTCAGCACCCGCACGCTCGGCCTGACCGCGCAGCTCGCGCGCGAAGAGCAGCCCGACTATCTGTCCGGCCTGCTGATCGGCCATGAACTGAACGGCCTTGAAGCCGTGCTGACACGCCAGCAATCGACGCTTGCCGGCCGCGCACTGCGGCTGATCGGCAACGAAGCGCTGTGCGAGCGTTATCGCCTTGCACTCACCCAATACGGCTGCCAGCAGGCCGAACTCGTCAAGCAGGCGACCGAGCGTGGCCTGTGGCGCATGGCGGTGCAGGCGGGCCTCGTCAAGCCGGCCGCGGATGCGGCGCCGGCAGCACGCGTCGGATAACGCGGCATCACGAATCAGCAAAAAGGAATCGACATGCAAGCCCAACTGAATCTGCCCGGTCCGTACCAGCCCCATGCCGGTTTGCGTGCCGCTTTCGAAGCGTGTCCGCTGGTCGCGATCCTGCGCGGCGTGACGCCCGCCGACGCGGTCGACCACGGCCGCGCACTCTATGAAGCGGGCTTTCGCATCGTCGAAGTGCCGCTGAACTCGCCGCAACCGTTCGACAGCATCGCGGCGATCCGTCAGGCGCTGCCGCCGGACGCGATCGTCGGCGCCGGCACCGTGCTGCAGGCCGACTTCGTGCGCGAGGTAAAGCAGGCGGGCGGCGAGCTGATCGTGATGCCGCATGCGGACCCGGATGTGGTGCGCGCGGCGAAGTCGCTGGGGATGGCCTGTGCGCCGGGCGTTGCGACGCCGACGGAAGCCTTTATCGCGCTGAAGAACGGCGCCGACGTGCTGAAGATGTTCCCGGCCGAACAACTCGGCTGCCAGGTCGTCAAGGCATGGCGCGCGGTAATCGCGAACGAAGTGCCGCTGCTGCCGGTGGGCGGCATCACGCCGGACAACATGGGCCCGTTCCTCACCGCCGGTGCGAACGGCTTCGGCCTCGGCTCCGCGCTGTTCAAGCCGGGCCAGAGCGCCGCAGTGACGGCGTCGCATGCAAAGGCGTTCATCAACGGCCTGCGCATCGCCCGTGCGGGTGCAAAGAAATGAATCGGCTGCAAGGCAAGGTCGCACTGGTGACAGGCGCCGGCCGCGGCATCGGCGCGGCGATCGCGCTGGCGTTCGCGCGCGAGGGCGCCGCGGTGGTGCTAGCCGAACTGGATATCGAAACGGCCGAGCGCACCGCGCAACACATCCGCGCGCAAAGCGGTAGCAGTGGCGGCAGCGGCGCTCGCGTCCTCGCGGTGCACACCGACGTCACGCAATCGGCCTCTGTCCAGCAGGCAGTCAGCGAAGCGGAACGCGCGTTCGGCCCGCTCGACGTACTGATCAACAACGCCGGCATCAACGTGTTCTGCGACCCGCTGACGATGAGCGACGACGACTGGCGCCGCTGCTTCGCGGTCGACCTCGACGGTGTCTGGAACGGCTGCCGCACGGTGCTGCCGGGGATGGTCGAGCGGGGCCGGGGCAGCATCGTGAATATCGCATCGACGCACTCGTTCAAGATCATTCCCGGCTGCTTTCCGTACCCGGTTGCCAAGCACGGCGTGATCGGACTGACGCGTGCGCTCGGCATCGAGTACGCGCCGCGCAGCGTGCGCGTCAACGCGATCGCACCGGGCTACATCGAAACACAACTGACGCGCGACTGGTGGGACAACCAGCCCGACCCGGCAGCCGCGCAGCAGGCCACGCTCGACCTGCAGCCGATGAAGCGCATCGGCCGGCCGGAAGAAGTCGCGATGACCGCCGTATTTCTTGCATCGGACGAAGCGCCGTTCATCAACGCGAGCTGCATCACGATCGACGGTGGCCGTTCGGCGCTGTATCACGACTAAAGAAGTTTGAAGCAAGGAGGCGCAGCAAGTACTCACGGGTGCAGCCTTTCCCACCCCCGCGAACTTCTGCAACAAGCCGCACGCACTGCGGCACACAGCATCAACCGGTTGACGCGCTGGCCGCGTGTGTCAGTCCCGGTACAAGACGCGGCCAAATAACCTTCTCGTTACTCAGGAGACACGCATTATGAAACGCAGAATCTTCCTCACGCTCGCAGCAGCGGCAGCCGGCGTGCTGTTCAATGCACCGGTCGCGCAGGCCGCCGATCCGGTCAAGATCGGTTTTCTGGTGAAGCAACCCGAAGAACCGTGGTTCCAGGACGAGTGGAAGTTTGCTGAAGCGGCCGCCAAGGAAAAGGGCTTCACGCTGGTGAAGATCGGCGCGCCGTCGGGCGAGAAGGTGATGAGCGCAATCGACAACCTCGCTGCGCAAAAGGCGCAAGGCTTCGTGATCTGCACGCCGGACGTGAAGCTCGGGCCGGGCATCGTCGCGAAGGCGAAGGCCGACAACCTGAAGATGATGACGGTGGATGACCGCCTCGTCGACGGCGCGGGCAAGCCGATCGAAGCGGTGCCGCATATGGGCATCTCGGCGTACAACATCGGCAAGCAGGTCGGCGACGGCATCGCGGCTGAGATCAAGAAGCGCGGCTGGGACATGAAGGACGTCGGCGCAATCGATGTGACCTACGAGCAGCTGCCGACCGCGCATGACCGCACCGGCGGCGCGACCGACGCGCTGATCGCCGCGGGCTTCCCGAAGGCCAACGTCATCGCTGCGCCGCAAGCGAAGACCGACACGGAAAACGCATTCAACGCCGCCAACATCGCGCTGACCAAGAACTCGCAGTTCAAGCACTGGGTTGCCTACGGCCTGAATGACGAAGCCGTGCTGGGCGCCGTGCGTGCAGCGGAAGCGCGTGGTTTCAAGGCCGACAACATGATCGGCATCGGCATCGGCGGTTCGGATTCGGCATTGAACGAGTTCAAGAAGGCAGCGCCGACCGGCTTCTACGGCACGGTGATCATCAGCCCGAAGCGCCATGGCGAAGAAACCTCGGACCTGATGTACGCGTGGATCACGCAAGGCAAGGAACCGCCGAAGCTGACGCTGACCAGCGGCATGCTGGCCACGCGCGACAACGTCGGTTCGGTGCGTAAGGAAATGGGTCTCGCGTCGAACTAAGGCGGCAACGCACGACGCAAGAGGTCATAACGGCAAGGCGCAACACGCGTGGATGCACACTGCGGAACGGCAAAACGGCAAGCGCCAGTTTGCACGGGCAGTTCCGCATCCGCGCGTGTCGTGCGAACGGTTGCATGAGCCGCGAACGAAGTTCGTGTGATGGCTCATGCAACCGCTCATGTAACCCCAGAAGCAACAGGAGGCGAAGTGTCAGCGACGCTGCGTTTTGACAATATCGGCAAGGTGTTCCCAGGTGTGCGCGCGCTCGACGGCATTTCCTTCGACGTGCATGCGGGGCAGGTGCATGGCCTGATGGGCGAGAACGGCGCGGGTAAATCGACGCTGCTGAAGATTCTCGGCGGCGAGTATCAGCCCGATTCCGGGCGCGTGCTGATCGACGACAACGAAGTGCACTTCGCGAGTGCGGGTGCGTCGATTGCGGCCGGCATCGCGGTGATTCACCAGGAATTGCAGTACGTGCCGGATCTGACGGTGGCGGAGAACCTGCTGCTCGGCCGTTTGCCGAACGCGCTCGGCTTCGTCAACAAGCGCTTCGCCAAGCGGCACGTGCGCGAGCAGCTCGCGGCGATGGGCGTCGACCTCAATCCAGACGCGAAGCTGCGCAAGCTGTCGATCGCGCAGCGGCAGATGGTGGAAATCTGCAAGGCGCTGATGCGCAATGCGCGCGTGATCGCGCTCGACGAGCCGACCAGCTCGCTGTCGCACCGCGAAACCGAGGTGCTGTTCAAGCTGGTGCGCGACCTGCGCGCCGATAACCGCGCGCTGATCTACATCTCGCACCGGATGGACGAGATCTACCAGCTGTGCGACTCGTGCACGATTTTCCGCGACGGTCGCAAGATCGCTTCGCACGCGACGCTCGAAGGCGTGAGCCGCGACACGATCGTCAGCGAAATGGTGGGCCGCGAAATTTCCGATATCTACAACTACACGCCGCGGCCGCTCGGTGAAGTGCGCTTTGCGGCGAAGGGCATCGAAGGAAAACCGCTCGCCGAGCCGGCCAGCTTCGAAGTGCGGCGCGGCGAGATCGTCGGCTTCTTCGGGCTGGTTGGCGCGGGACGCAGCGAACTGATGCATCTGGTCTACGGCGACGACCCGAAGAAGGGCGGCGAGCTGATGCTCGACGGCCGGACCATCAAGGTGAAAAGCGCCGGCGATGCGATCCGCAAGGGCATCGTGCTGTGCCCGGAAGATCGCAAGGAAGAGGGCATTGTCGCGATCGCTTCGGTGTCGGAGAACATCAACATCAGTTGCCGGCGCCACTATCTGCGCGCCGGCATTTTCCTCGACCGCAAGAAGGAAGCCGCCACCGCGGATCGCTTCATCAAGCTGCTGAAGATCAAGACGCCGAGCCGCCGCCAGAAAATCCGCTTCCTGTCGGGCGGCAACCAGCAGAAGGCGATCCTGTCGCGCTGGCTCGCTGAACCGGACCTGAAAGTCGTGATTCTCGACGAACCGACCCGCGGCATCGACGTCGGCGCGAAGCACGAGATTTACAACGTGATCTACCAGCTGGCCGAACGCGGCTGCGCGATCGTGATGATTTCGTCGGAGCTGCCGGAAGTGCTCGGCGTGTCCGACCGCATCGTCGTGATGCGGCAAGGCCGCATTTCCGGCGAACTGGCGCGTGGCGACGCGACCGAGCAATCGGTGCTGAGCCTCGCGTTGCCGCAGAGTTCGACTACGCCCGCCGCGGCGCAGGCGGCCTGACGGCATCGTAGGGCAGCAAGCTGCACGCTCGCGTTGGCCGCCAACAGGCCGCGTGAATTCGACGAACGGATACGAAGGTCGGTAACCCGCGCCCGATGGCACGAAGCGGGACCGAACCGCACAAAACGGTAGGAGCCAGGCAAATGCAACAAGCTAGAGAAAACCTCGCGCAGCAGGCCGCGAAAAGCACCGCGGAAGCGTTGATTCCGCAAGGCAACGACCGCCAGAAATGGTGGCAGCAGATCACCGAATACAGCCTGATCGTGATCTTCGTCGTGATGTTCGCCACGATGTCGCTGACCGTCGAGCACTTCTTCTCGATCGAGAACATGCTCGGTCTCGCGCTGTCGATCTCGCAGATCGGTATGGTGGCGTGCACGATGATGTTCTGTCTCGCGTCGCGCGATTTCGACCTGTCGATCGGCTCGATCGTCGCGTTCGCCGGCGTGTTGTGCGCGATGGTGCTCAACGCGACTGGCAATACCTTCATTGCGATCGTCGCCGCGGTGTGCGCGGGCGCCGCGATCGGCTTCGTGAACGGCGCGGTGATCGCGTATCTGCGCATCAATGCGCTGATCACGACGCTCGCCACGATGGAAATCGTGCGCGGCCTCGGCTTTATCGTGTCGCACGGCCAGGCGGTGGGTGTGTCGTCGGACACGTTTATCGCGCTCGGCGGCCTGTCGCTTTTCGGCGTGTCGCTGCCGATCTGGGTCACGCTGCTGTGCTTCATCGCGTTCGGCGTGATGCTCAACCAGACCGTGTACGGCCGCAATACGCTGGCGATCGGCGGCAATCCGGAAGCGTCGCGGCTGGCCGGTATCAACGTCGAGCGTACCCGCGTGTACATCTTCCTGATCCAGGGCGCGGTGACGGCGCTAGCCGGCGTGATTCTCGCGTCGCGCATCACGTCGGGTCAGCCGAATGCAGCGGAAGGCTTCGAACTGAACGTGATTTCCGCGTGCGTGCTGGGCGGCGTGTCGCTGCTCGGCGGCCGCGCGACGATTTCCGGCGTGGTGATCGGCGTGCTGATCATGGGCACCGTCGAGAACGTGATGAACCTGCTGAACATCGACGCGTTCTATCAGTACCTGGTGCGCGGTGCGATCCTGCTTGCGGCGGTGCTGCTCGACCAGTTGAAGAACCGCGGTTCGCGCGATTGAAGCCGCCCATCTGCCGCTGATGCCGCTGACTCAATACGCACGCTGCAACCCGACCTGAGGAACCGAACGATGTCGTCTCCGGCCAACGCGAACGCCCGGCAAGCCGCCAGCGCGTACGCGCACTATCCGAGTCTCACCGACCGCACAGTACTGATCACCGGCGGCGCGACGGGCATCGGCGCGTCGTTCGTCGAGCACTTCGTCGCGCAGGGCGCGCGCGTCGCGTTCGTCGATATCGACGACAGCGCCGCCGAGGCGCTGGCCGATCAGCTCGGCGATGCGCGCCACAAGCCGCTGTTTGTGCGCTGTGACGTGACCGATCTCGATGCGCTGAAAAAAGCGGTCGACGACGTGCGCGCGGCCGTCGGACCGCTTGCGGTGCTGGTCAACAACGCGGCGAACGACCGCCGCCACACGCTGGCCGAAGTAACGCCGGAATCGTTCGATGCAGGCATCGCAGTGAACCTGCGGCATCAGTTTTTCGCCGCACAGGCCGTAGCTGACGATATGAAAGCTTCCGGCGGCGGCTCGATCATCAATCTCGGTTCGATCAGCTGGATGTTGAAAAACGGCAACTATCCGGTGTACGTGACGGCGAAAGCCGCGGTGCAAGGTTTGACGAAGGGGCTTGCGCGCGAACTCGGTCCGTTTCATATTCGCGTGAATGCACTCGTGCCGGGATGGGTGATGACCGAAAAACAGCAGCGCTTGTGGCTCACCGATGCGGGACGCCGCGCGATCAAGGAAGGGCAGTGCCTCGATGCGGAGCTGATGCCGGACGATCTCGCACGCATGGCGTTGTTCCTCGCCGCGGACGACAGCCGGATGATCACCGCGCAGGATCTGATCGTCGACGGAGGCTGGGCATGAGCGGCGCCGCGCGGCAACAGGTGGCGGCGCTCGCGATCGACGTCAAATGCAAGCTGGGCGAAGGCGCGACGTGGTGTGCGAGAAGCGGCCGCTTCTACTGGACCGATATCGAAGGCGCGCGCTTGTGGCGCTACGATCCGCGCGACGGGCGCAGTACGTTCTGGCCGATGCCTGAGCGGCTTGCGAGTTTCGCGCTGTGCGCCGATCCGCATTATTTGCTGCTTGGGCTTGCGTCGCGGCTGGCGTTTTTCGATCTGGCGACTGGCGAGATCGAGCCTATCGTCGACGTCGAACCCGGTATGAATACACGTCTCAACGACGGCCGCTGCGATCGCCAGGGCCGTTTTGTGTTCGGTACCAAGGACGAAGCCGCGCCGGTGCAGCCGATCGGCGGCTTCTACCGGCTCAATCGCGACCTGACGCTCGAGCGCTTGCCATTGCCGGCGCCGGCAATCTCGAACAGTATTGCGTTCAGTCCCGATGGCGCGACGATGTACTACTGCGATTCGCCGACCCGCGAAATCCGCACCTGCGATTACGGCGCTGACGGCAGCGTACGCAACGACCGGCTGTTCGTGAAGCTGGCCGACCCGACCGGCGAGCCCGACGGCTCGACCGTCGATACCGAAGGCGGCTTGTGGAATGCGCACTGGGGCGGTGGCCGGGTGGTGCGCTACGCGCCGGATGGCACCGAGACCGAGCGCGTGCTGGTGCCCACCGCGCAGCCGAGCTGCGTCGCGCTGGGCGGCGCCCGGCTCGGCACGCTTTACGTAACGAGCGCGCGCGTCGGGCTGGACGCCGCCGCGCTGCGCGACGATTCGCGCGCCGGCGCGGTATTCATCGCGACGCCCGCGCGCCGCGGTGTGCCAGAACCGCTTTTCGCAGGCGCGCCCACCACGCGCGCTATCGCGTAGCGTGCCGACGTTTTTTCGGCGGTGCGCACTGTGCCGCCGTGCTTTAACCGCTTGTGTTGGTTTGATCGCCAGAAGCAGGGCAGTTCGCAGCATGCAGCACAGACCCAAAGAGGTGGCCGGTTTCCCGCGCTGCCCGCACAGAAGCAGCCGTCGGCAATCGACGGCGACATTCGATGCCTCTCGAGGGAGCTTGATATGACTGTGGCGAATTCTGCTGTGCCGTCTTCTTCACCTGTACGAACCCGCCAGGCGCGGCTCGAAGCGGCCGCGCATCCGGTGTTAGCTGGACCGAGCACGTCGGCGGTGGCCATCGGCGCGGCCAGCGCCGGCGAGCTTGCGTGCGTGACGCTCGCCAATATCCATTTGCGGCTCGACGTCGCGCCTCGCTTAGGTGGCGGCGTGACCCGCTTCGACTGGCGCAGCGACGGCAATCTGGTGCCGGTATTCCGGCGCTGCCGCCATCTGGGCGCGGATACCGATGCGAACGAACTCGCGTGCTACGCGCTGCTGCCGTATTCGAACCGGATCGGCGGCGGACGCTTCAGCGTCGGCGCGCGCACGGTCGAGGTGCCGTGCAACCGCGCCGGCGAAGAGCTGCCGCTGCATGGCGACGGCTGGCTCGCCGCCTGGCAGATTGCCGATGCGGACCAGCACAGCGTACGGCTGACGCTCGATCGCAGCGACGGCAAGCCGTATGCATTTCGCGCCACGCAGACTTATGCGCTCGACGGGCCGACGCTCGTGATGACGCTCGAAGTCGAAAATGTCGGGCGCGAGCTGATGCCGTTCGGTCTCGGCGTGCATCCGTTCCTCGTGCGCGATGCCGATACGCAACTGGCGGCGGCCGCCGCTGGCTTGTGGCTGTCCGACGACGACTGGCTGCCGGTGCGGCATGTGCCGGTGCCGCCGGCCTGGCAGTTTGGCGTTGCGTATCCGTTGCCGGACACGTTGGTCAATCACGCGTTCACCGAGTGGAGCGGCCGCGCGACGATCGTTTGGCCGAAGCGGCGGCTGTCGCTGACGGTGTCGTCGGATACCGACTACTACGTGCTGTACACGCCGCCGGGCAAGGACTTCTTCTGCTTCGAGCCGGTCGATCATCCGATCAACGCGATGAACCTGCCGGGCGGCGCGGCCGAACACGGCATGACGATGCTGGCGCGCGGCGCGCGCCTGTCGCGCACGTTCCGCTTCACGGTCGAACATACCGGGCTGCGCGCGGTAGCCGGTGGGCGCGGTGCGAAGCGGCAGTCGTGAGGATGGCGCCAGGTGCCGCGTGGCGGCAGCGGCGTGCTTCATGCGGTGGATGTGATGCGTGTGCGTGCCGCCCGCGCGACCCGGCGACGGGCGCAGATGAAAGACGCGAGTAAAATACGCGCCTCATCTGCTCCTCACGCCCGCTGCGGGTCTCATCATGTCCTCCTTCATTCAGACGCTCAATCTCGCCTGGCAAAACACGAACTCGCTGCTGTGCGTCGGGCTCGATCCCGAGCCCGCGAAATTTCCGGGCGCACTCGCCAACCGTTCGGATGCGATCTTCGATTTCTGCCGCAAGATCGTCGATGCCACGGCGCCGTATGCGTGTGCGTTCAAGCCGCAGATCGCGTATTTCGCCGCGCATCGCGCCGAAGACCAGCTCGAGCAGTTGATCGCGCATATCCATCTGAAGCACCCGCAACTGCCGGTGATTCTCGACGCGAAACGCGGCGATATCGGCAGCACCGCCGAGCAGTACGCGCGCGAAGCGTTCGACCGCTATCGCGCGGATGCGGTGACGGTGAATCCGTATATGGGCTTCGATTCGATCGAGCCGTATCTGGAACATCAAGGCAAGGGCGTGATCGTGCTGTGCCGCACGTCGAATCCGGGCGGCTCCGATCTGCAGTTCCTGGAGACGGGCGGGCAGCCGCTGTATCAGACGGTGGCGCGGCTCGCGGCGCAGAAGTGGAATGCCAGCGGGCAACTGGGTCTGGTGGTCGGCGCGACGTTCCCGAAGGAAATCGAGGTGGTGCGCGGGATCGTCGGCGATATGCCGCTGCTGATTCCGGGCATCGGCGCGCAGGGCGGGGACGTCGAAGCGACGGTGCACGCCGGGCGCACGGCAGCAGGAACGGGGATGCTGATCAACTCGTCGCGGGCGATCATCTACGCGGGCAAGGATGACCACTATGCGGAGGCCGCGGCGCAGGCTGCGCAGAAGACGCGCGATACGATCAACGCATATCGTTGAAGCGATCGCAGCCGCGAAATGATTCGAACCGCCACGCGCGACTTCAAGGCCCGCAACGGTTCGTTCGAGTGAGCGCGGTATTGGCGGCGTTAAGCCGCCGGACCAAGCCGCGCGATCAACTCCCGATGCGCGGGATATTGCGCTTGCAGTGCGGCCACATCGCCCACTTCGAATTCGCTGAACTCGAAGCCCGGCGCCACTGTGCAGCCGACCACCGCGAAACTCTGCGGATCCTCGCATTCGGCGGCGAACCAGTCGCCGGCCCGCACGATCGCCTGAAACACCGTATCTGCATGCGTCAGCGCATTGCCGAGCCGGTGCGTCGTCAGCTTGCCGTCCCGATCGAGCACGTGCACGAGTAGCGGCGTGCCGGCATAGAAATGCCACGCCTCGTCGGACTTCAGCCGATGCCACGTCGAGTGCGCACCGTCGCACAGCATGTAGTAAATCGCGGTCGATGCCGAACGCGGTTCGTCGGCGCCCGCGCGATGCACGGTCTGCGTGGCGCGATAAGTTTCACGGTAGTACCCGCCTTCCGGATGCGGAATCAGTTCGAAGCGGCGGATCAGGTCTTCTTTGGAAAGCTGGGTTTGATTGATGGTCGGCATGGTTGAGCCGTGCACGGCGCACGAAGAAAACGCAACATCGAACAGAACGCTTCAGCGCTCGCGTTCATCCAGCAATTTCAGCAGTCCGCGCAAGCCCTGCTCGGCGGCCTGCACGCGAATCCGTTCGCGGTCGCCTTTGAATACGTGCGTCTCGACCAGCGTATGCAGCCGGTTGCTCCACCCGAAGCACACCATGCCGACCGGCTTGGTCTCCGTGCCGCCGCCCGGCCCGGCAATGCCGGTGATCGACAGCGATACCTGCGCGCGGCTGTTGCGCAGCGCGCCGTCGGCCATCGCGCGCGCCACCTGTTCGCTGACCGCGCCGTGCTTCTCGATCATGTCGGCCGGCACGCCGATCATTTCGCTCTTCGCCTGGTTCGAGTACGTGACGAAGCCGCGTTCGAACCAGCCGCTGCTGCCCGAAATATCGGTGATCGCCATCGCGACCATGCCGCCCGTGCAGGACTCGGCGGTCGCCAGCATCAGACGTTCGTCGCGCAGGCGGTTGCCGACGCGGATGGCGAGTTGATGAACGACGGTAGCGGTAGGCATGCGAGGGGTCCGCGGTTATGGACTTGCAGGTGGCGCAATCAGCGCCGGTCAGACCGACATGCGCCACAGCGCGATCACGAGCAACGTGAAGAACGCGGCGACGAGATCATCGAACATGATGCCGAAACCGCCTTTCAGTCTGCGGTCGAAGTAACGGATCGGCGGAGGTTTCAGCATGTCGAAAAAGCGGAACACGATGAAGGCCCATAGCTGGCCGGTAAACGTGGCGGGGGTCACCATCAGCAGCACGAGCCAGAACGCGACGATCTCGTCCCACACGACCGGCGACGGATCGTCGGTGCCGAGCCGCTTCGCCGTGAACGCGCAGACCGCGATGCCGCCGAAGAACCCCGCAACGATCAGCACAGCCCATTCGATGACGGTAAGACGATTGCTGAACGCCGCAAATGAAGCCCACGCGAACAGCGTGCCGACGGTGCCCGGCATGATCGGCGACAGGCCGCTGCCGAAGCCGAGCGACAGCAGATGCAGCGGGTGCGACAACATGAAGCGAGCGGTGGCACGGCGCGGCTGCGGCTCGCGCGGGCCGGGGCCGCCGATGTCGTTCGGATAGCGGCTCGCCGCGGCGCCGGAGGCTGGGCCGTCGGGTGCGGCGGCGCCGGTGGCCGGCACGCCGGTGGCCGGTACGCCAGCTGCACGACCGTCGTCGGAGCCGAGCGAGGGTTCAGTCTGCATGGAAATGATCGAAGCCTTGCAACGTCAATGTAAGCGGAGTGCCGGCCGCATCGCGCCACGCGATGGCCGGTACGGCTGCGGCCGATTCCGGAGCGCTTATTGTACCGATGCGGGTTACCGGCACACCCAGCTTGTCACCGACTTTTTCAATTGACGCCCGCGCGGTGGCCGAAGCAGTGAAGCACAGTTCATAGTCGTCGCCGCCGGCCGCCGTGCAGCGCAACTGCACGTCGCGCGGCAGACGCGACAGCGCGGCTGAGCGTGGCAGTGCATCGGCATCGACGGTCGCGTTCATCTGCGAGCGTTCGAGGATATGCAGCAGGTCGCCCGCCAGTCCGTCCGACAGGTCGAGTGCCGCATGCGCGAGACCGCGCAGTTCGAGCCCGAGTGCGACACGCGGTTCCGGCCGCTCGAGGGCGCGGCGAAATGCCACGGTGTCTTCGGCATCGGCGTTCCATTCTTTGCGCTGCACGCCGAGGCCCGCGCGCGCATCGCCGAGCACGCCCGAAACCCAGATGTCATCGCCCGCTTTTGCTGCGTCGCGGCGTA
Source organism: Paraburkholderia jirisanensis (assembly GCF_054782355.1). NCBI lineage: Bacteria > Pseudomonadati > Pseudomonadota > Betaproteobacteria > Burkholderiales > Burkholderiaceae > Paraburkholderia > Paraburkholderia jirisanensis. The sequence goes on from NZ_BAAGSQ010000029.1 coordinate 91,725, forward strand.
GTGCGACTTGTGCCGGCACCGAGCCGAACACGGTTATGCAAAGGTTCAGCGGACCGCCCGTCGTATCGCCGCCGATCAGTTCGCAGCCAAACCGCTCGGCGATCTCGAACAGGCCATCGCTGAATGCCGATAGCCACGCTTCGTCGGCGCGCGGCAGCGAGAACGCGAGCGTGAATGCTTGCGGCCGCGCGCCCATTGCGGCGAGATCCGACAGGTTCACTGCAAGCGCTTTGTGACCAAGCGCATGTGGATCGACGTCGGCGAAAAAGTGCCGGCCTTCGACCAGCATGTCCGTCGATATCGCGAGCAATTCGCCGGCAGGCGGCGTGATCAGCGCGCAATCGTCGCCGATGCCAAGCGCGGCGGCGGACCCCGGACGCGTGCGCGACGCACGGCGCGCAAAGAAGCGGTCGATCAGCGAGAACTCGGAAAGCATGTCGATTGGTTCGGAAGACGTTAGGCAAACGAAGCCGCTTGTTTGCAAAAAGATTGCAGCACGATGTCCTGAAAATGCTGCACTGCGATGCGCGGCGGCGCGCGTTCAGCGGGGTTTCAGTCGCGGCCCCTGTACCTCGAATGAAAGGCTTGAATTGTGGGATTGGCGCTACAATGCCCGTCGAACATCTATTCTAATCCGCCAATTCAGGCTCGCTTATGTCGAATTCCGCCAACAGCAAACTCCGTGAAGCCGCGCTCGACTATCACGAATTCCCCACTCCCGGAAAGATCGCCGTCTCGCCCACCAAGCAGATGATCAATCAGCGCGACCTCGCGCTGGCGTATTCGCCGGGTGTCGCGTTCGCGTGCGAGGCCATCGTCGAGAACCCGCTGAACGCAGCGCGCTTCACCGCGCGCAGCAATCTGGTTGGCGTCGTGACGAACGGCACCGCGGTGCTCGGCCTCGGCAACATCGGCCCGCTCGCGTCGAAGCCCGTGATGGAAGGCAAAGCCGCGCTGTTCAAGAAGTTTGCGGGCATCGATGTGTTCGACATCGAGCTGAACGAGTCCGACCCGCACAAGCTGGTCGACGTGATCGCTGCGCTCGAACCGACCTTCGGCGGTATCAACCTCGAAGACATCAAGGCACCCGATTGCTTCATCGTCGAACGTGAAGCGCGCAAGCGGATGAAGATCCCGGTGTTCCACGACGACCAGCACGGCACCGCGATCGTGGTCGCCGCGGCGATCCTGAACGGGCTGAAGGTGGTCGGCAAGAACATCCGCGAAGCGAAGCTGGTGACGTCGGGCGCGGGTGCCGCGGCGCTGGCGTGTCTGGAACTGCTGGTCGACCTCGGCCTGCCGCTCGACAACATCACGGTGACCGATCTCGCGGGCGTGGTCTACAAAGGCCGCACCGAACTGATGGATCCGGACAAGGAGCACTACGCACGCGAAACCAGCGCGCGCTCGCTGTCGGAAGTGATCGGCGGCGCGGACGTGTTTCTCGGCCTGTCGGCTGCCGGCGTGCTGAAGCAGGACATGGTCAAGCAGATGGCCGACAAGCCGCTGATTCTCGCGCTCGCCAACCCGACGCCGGAAATCCTGCCGGAACTCGCGCGCGAAGTGCGCCCGGACGCGGTGATCGCCACCGGCCGCACCGACTATCCGAACCAGGTGAACAACGTCCTGTGCTTCCCGTTCATCTTCCGCGGCGCGCTGGATGTGGGCGCAACCACCATCACGCGTGAGATGGAGATCGCCGCGGTGAACGCGATCGCGGAACTCGCGCGCCAGGAGCAGAGCGATATCGTCGCGACCGCTTATGGCATTCAGGATCTGTCGTTCGGCCCCGAGTACCTGATTCCGAAGCCGTTCGATCCGCGCCTGATCGTCAAGGTCGCGCCGGCCGTCGCGAAGGCTGCGATGGATTCGGGCGTCGCGACCCGTCCGATCGAGGACATGGACGCGTACGAGCAGCATCTGCAGCAGTTCGTCTACCACAGCGGTACGACGATGAAGCCGATCTTCCAGCTCGCGCGCAGTGTCGAGGCAACGAAGAAGCGCATCGTGTTCGCCGAGGGCGAAGAAGAGCGCGTGCTGCGCGCGGTGCAGATCATCGTCGACGAAAAGCTCGCCAAGCCGATCCTGATCGGCCGCCCGGCCGTGATCGAGCAGCGCATGACGCGCTATGGTCTGCGTCTCGTCGCGGGCCAGGACTACACGGTGGTCAACACCGATCACGACGAGCGCTATCGCGACTTCTGGCAAACCTACGCGAAGATGATGTCGCGCAAGGGCATCAGCGAGCAGATGGCCAAGCTCGAAATGCGCCGCCGCACCACCTTGATCGGCTCGATGATGGTGAAGAAGGGCGAAGCCGACGGCATGATCTGCGGCACGATCAGCACGACGCATCGCCATCTGCATTTCGTCGATCAGGTGATCGGCAAGAAGGAAGGCTGCAGCGTGTACGCGGCGATGAACGCGCTGGTGCTACCGAACCGTCAGATATTCCTCGTCGATACGCACGTGAACGTCGATCCGACGCCGGAACAGCTGTGCGAAATCACGTTGATGGCCGCTGAAGAAGTGCGCCGCTTCGGCATCGAGCCGAAGATCGCGCTGGTGTCGCATTCGAACTTCGGCACGAGCCACGCGCCTTCCGCGCAGAAGATGCGCACGGTGCTGGCGATGCTGAAAGAGCGCGCGCCGGACCTCCAGGTGGACGGCGAAATGCACGGCGACGTCGCACTCGACGCGAATCTGCGTCGCGAGATCCTGCCGGACTCGACGCTCGAAGGCGACGCGAACCTGCTCGTGCTGCCGAACATCGACGCCGCGAACATCTCGTACAACCTGCTGAAGACGGCGGCCGGCAACAACATCGCGATTGGTCCGATGCTGCTCGGCGCGGCCCAGCCGGTGCACGTGCTGACCGCTTCGGCGACGGTGCGCCGCATCGTCAACATGACCGCGCTGCTGGTCGCCGACGTCGCCGCCGCGACGCGCTAAGTTTCACGTCTCTTTTCAGCACCGCCTTGCCCTGAAAAAAAGGGCGTGCCCGCAACGGGCACGCCCTCAGGGTGCGCAGGGGATTAGCCACCCAAAAAGGCCGGATGCTGGCACTCCGTTTTGCAGAACGCCGGGGACAAGGAGGCATGAGGTTTTGCCCCGCATCTCGCCTTGGGCTAATTTTATCTTGATCAAGCTAAATCTATCTGTAAAGAGTTGTCAAATGACAAACCGCGCGGAAGCCGCGCGTTGCACGCAACTTGCAGCGTAAATCGTCGCTAAACCTTTCATTTCCCGCACGAACGTTGCTTCTGGGGTCCATTAGCGATACCCTTACGACTTTCATGGTCGTCAAACTCGTGATCTAACAGCGGGAACCCTGATTCATGGCACGCAGGTGGCTTCGCAACGGCGTGCTGATCGCCGTCCTGTCGGTCGGCGCTCTGTGCAGCGGTTTGGCTCCTGAGGCATTCGGCCGCGAGTTCGTGCAGCCGGGCACCGTCGCGGTGGCGCAGTTGCCGCCGCAGGCGGTCAAGACATTGAACTTGATCGCGGCCGGCGGGCCTTACCCGTATGAAAAGGATGGCGTCGTGTTCGGCAACCGCGAGCGGTTGCTGCCTTCGCGCCAGCGCGGCTACTACCACGAATACACTGTTCCCACGCCGCGTGCCCGCAATCGGGGGGCGCGCCGCATCGTTTGCGGCGGTCCGTTGAGGCAAACCGACAACTGTTACTACAGCGACGATCACTACGCCAGTTTTAATCGCATCATTGAATGACATCGGGACATACGGCATGAGCGACAACATCTACGCGCACGACCGCAAAGTCGCGAGAGATCTCTTTGCGGCCGGCGACGGCAATCTGTTCCAGCGCGTCATGCAGATGCGCGATGCCGGACAAGACCGCCCTACCGAGAACGAAGCCAGCATGCCGCCTTCATCGAACGAGGGATCCATGGATCTTTTCGCGACCGTACGACCGAACATCGTGCAGTCGATTCGCGCGTTCCGCGTACAGGATCTCGCCGACGAAGCGAGCAAGCTCAACCAGCATTTCCTGTATGCGTTCTGCGCGAATGCGCAGAGCAAACAGGAAGTGATGGAAACCATCGCGACGTCGTTCCTGTTTCCGAAGCACTTCGGCAAAAATTACGACGCGCTATACGACTGTCTGACCGATCTCGTGCATAAGGCCGGCGCGCAGCCGGGCTTCGTGATCGTGCTCGAGGCGCTGCCGGTGGCGCAGAAGTTCGACAAGGAAGGGCGCGAGACGCTGCTCGACGTGTTCCGCGAGGCGGCCGAGTTCTGGGCCGAGCGCAAGGTGACGTTCCGGGTTTTTTACTCGTTTGCGTGAAACGCGCCGGTTGCGCCAGGTTCTGCGTGAACCTGAGCGGTTGAGTGGTTGAACCGCCCGGTTGTGTCTTGATCAAGATAAAGCCTGCTGTGCACCGGCAGGCTTTATCTTTTTGAGGCGAAGTGGTGCGCGTAGGCCGCTTCCGCTACGGCTTACCAGCCGCCCCAGCGAGCTGCCAGCGCGGCCAGTACCGCGATGCCGGCCGTCTCGGTACGCAATACGCGCGGGCCGAGGCCGACGGCGGTGAAGCCGTGACTCGTCGCGGCCGCTTCCTCGGCAGCCGAAAAACCGCCTTCCGGGCCGATCAGCACCAGCGCGCGCAGCTTCGGCGGCTCGGTGGTCAGCGCGGCGAACGGCACGCTCGCGCGCGGCGACAACAGCAGCCGCAACTCGCCGTCTTCGGGTGTCTTCGGCATCGTGCCGAGCCATGTCGCGAGTTCGCGGGTCGGCAGCACTTCCGGCAGCCGGTTGCGTCCGCATTGCTCGCACGCCGACTGCACGATCCGTTGCCAGTGCACCTGGCGCCGTTGCGCGCGCTCGCCGGACAGGCGCACGACGCTGCGCGTGGTGGTCAGCGGCGCAAACGCGGACGCGCCGAGTTCGACCGCCTTCTCGATCAACCAGTCCATCTTGTCGCTGCCGGCGATGCCTTGGGCGAGCGTCAGCTGATACGGCGGCTCGGCTTCCGCGTCGCGGAAATCGTCGATACGCACCGTCGAGCCGCGTCGCTCCATATCGACGACTTCAGCGCTGAATTCGCCGCCATTGCCGTTGAACAGCGTGATGGTGTCGCCGGGTTGCAGACGCAGTACCTGAACGTGCCGGTTCACGTCATCGGGCAGTTGAATCACGTCGCCGCACGCGAGCGGCGTGCCGACGAAAAAGCGGGGCATAAGCGAAGTTCTCATCGAATCATGACAGGTGGCGCGCGAGCGCCCAACGATAGCCGTCCGGGTCCTCGATCTGCGCAAAGCGGTCGCCCCAGAACTGATCCTGTGGCTCGCTCAGCGATTTCGCGCCCGCGGCGATCGCGCGAGCATAGACCGCGTCGACATCGTCGACATACAGATAAAAAGATTGCGGCGCGAGGGCATTCGCGCTTTTCGGCGTTCTGGCCGTCGAGCCGAACGCGCCTTCCGGCGCGAACATCACGATCAGCTGGTCTTGATACGTCATCTCGACGTGCATCAGTGCGCCGTCTTCATGCATGCTGTCGCGCACGCGAAAACCGAACGCGGTTTCGTAGAATCCGATCGACGTGCGCGCGTTGCGCACCGTCAGATAAGGGGTCAACCACGGCACTCCGGCGGGGCGTGGGGAAGTCATGGTGCTCTCCTGAACCTTGGGTGTGTCGTCGTTGCTGTTGTCGTCATGCGCGGCCGGAAGTGCTGCGGTGCCCGATGCGGCGGCGCTCCACGCACCGGTTCCCGGTGCATCGGCATCCAGTGGATCGGTGCCCAGTGCGTCGGCACACCGCGCATCGGCTCCCGATGCGACAACGCCTCGTGCATCGGCACCCCGTGCATCGGTGCCCGATACGATAACGCCTCGCGCATCAGCGCCCCGCGCGTGAGCGTGCCGCGGCTCGGCGAAGCGCGCAGCGGGGCATTGTGCATGACTGTCACGGCAACGGATTTAAGAATCGGCCTAGTTTATCGCGCACCGCGTACGGTGCGGCAAACAGCGCAGCGTGCAGCGACGCATCGTAGAAGCGCAGCGCCTGCAGGCCGCGTTGCGCGGTGCGCTCAGCGAGCTCGACCTGCGCGATGGCGGCCGCATCCAGTGTGTCGCTCGCGACGGCCATCAGCCACAACGACCCATAGAGCGGCACGTATGCGGCGAGCGGCCGGACAATCACGAACGATTGCCGCAGATCGCCCAGCAACGCAGCGATGCGCTCCGCGTGAAAAAACGGCGAGCCCAGATGCAGCGAGATCGCCGATTGCGGCGCCAGCAGGCGCTTCAGACGCGCGTAAAACGCAGGCGTGTACAGCCCCGCGGCGGGCGAATCCGGCGGCGTCAGGTCGAACACGACAAGATCGAATGTAGCTTGCGCACGCTCGACATACTGCGCAGCATCGCCGATCACCAGCTCCACGCGCGGATCGTCGAACGCACCGCCATGTACCTGCGGCAAATGATCGCGCGTCAGGCGCACCACCTCGGCATCCAGTTCCGCGACCACAATGCGCTCAATCGACCGGTGCGCCAGCAACTGGCGCGCCGCGCCGCCGTCGCCGCCGCCCAGCACCAGCGCCGCACGCGGCGCCGGATGCGCGAGCGCGGCAGGGTGCGTCATGCATTCGTGATAGATGAATTCATCGCCCGTCGATGTCATCGGCCGGCCGTCGAGCGTGAACAGGCACCCGAGTTGCTCGGTGTCCCAGACTTCGATGCGCTGAAACGGCGAATCGACGTGCGCGATGCGACGCGCGTTCGGAAAACCGTAAACGACATCGGGCGTGGGGGCGAAAAGAAGCGAAGCGCTCACGGCTGGGCGGCGCGCAGGTCATGCGCATCAAGTGGCGAATGAGCGGATTATAGAGGCCGTGCTTTGGCTGGAAGCCGCTTGCTGGCAAGGGATTACGCTGATCCTCTGTTAGAATATTCCGCTTTCTAGCCTCGTCCGATTGCCTGGCTGTTCTGTTTTCTGTCCAGATTCGCAATTCTGGGCGCTGCACTGCGCCGAGGCTGACTGGCGGCCAAGCTTCCGGATCGCTCGCCCGCTCCTCGTTTTTTGGACTCGTTCCCGGAACTCGACATGACGACCTCCTCTCCCGCTCCTACCTCCCTGATGGCCAACGCAATCCGTGCGCTAGCCATGGACGCCGTTCAGAAAGCCAACTCGGGTCACCCCGGCATGCCGATGGGCATGGCCGAGATCGGTGTCGCGCTGTGGTCGCGCCATCTGCGCCACAACCCGACCAATCCGCTGTGGTCCGATCGCGACCGCTTCGTGCTGTCGAACGGGCACGGCTCGATGCTGCTGTACTCGCTGCTGCATCTGACCGGCTACGACCTGCCGTTGGAAGAGCTGAAGAATTTCCGTCAACTGCATTCGAAGACGCCGGGCCACCCGGAGTATGGGATCACCGCGGGCGTGGAAACGACCACCGGCCCGCTCGGCCAGGGCCTGTCGAATTCGGTCGGCATGGCGCTTGCGGAAGCGCTGCTCGCGGAAGAATTCAACAAGCCGGACGCGAAGATCGTCGATCACCACACGTACGTGTTCGTCGGCGACGGTTGCCTGATGGAAGGCATCTCGCATGAAGCCTGTTCGTTTGCCGGCACGCTGAAGCTGAACAAGCTGATCGCGTTCTACGACGACAACGGCATTTCGATCGACGGCGAAGTGGTCAACTGGTTCCACGACGACACGCCCAAGCGCTTCGAAGCCTATGGCTGGAACGTGATCCGCGCCGTGAAGGGCGACGACGTCGACGCAGTCGACGCCGCGATCAAGCAAGCCAAACAATCCGACAAGCCCACGCTGATCTGCTGCAAGACGATCATCGGTGAAGGTTCGCCGCACAAGGCGGGTTCGCACGATGCGCACGGCTCGCCGCTCGGCCCGGACGAAATCAAGGCAACCCGCGACGCGATCGGCTGGCACTACGAGCCGTTCGTGATTCCGCCGGAAGTCTACGCGGCCTGGGATGCGAAGGAATCGGGCGCGAAGACAGAAGGCGAGTGGAACCAGCGCTTTGCCGACTACAAGGCGAAGTATCCGAAGGAAGCGGCCGAATTCGAGCGCCGCATGGCGAAAAAGCTGCCCGACGACTGGGCGCAGAAAGCCCAGGCGATTATCGCCGGCGCGAACGAGCGCAAGGAAACCATCGCCACACGCAAGGCTTCGCAGCAAACGCTCGACGGCCTGGCCGCGGCGCTGCCGGAACTGCTCGGCGGCTCTGCTGACCTGACCGGTTCGAACCTCACCAACTGGAAGACGTCGAAGCCGGTGCGCGCACGCAAGGAAGGTTCGAGCGGCATCCAGTGGGGCAACCACATCAACTACGGCGTGCGCGAATTCGGCATGAGCGGCGCGCTGAACGGTCTGGACCTGCACGGCGGTTACAAGGCGTTCGGCGGCACGTTCCTGACCTTCTCCGACTACAGCCGCAACGCGCTGCGCGTCGCCGCGCTGATGAAGGCGCCGACCATTTTCGTGTTCACCCACGATTCGATCGGTCTCGGCGAAGACGGCCCGACGCACCAGTCGGTCGAACATGCTGCGAGTTTGCGTCTGATTCCGCATATGACGGTGTGGCGTCCGGCGGATACAGTCGAAACCGCGGTGGCCTGGACCCAGGCGATCGCGCACAAGGGCCCGTCGTGCCTGATCTTCACGCGCCAGAACCTGCAGTTCTCGGAGCGCACCGACGCGCAGATCGCGAACGTCGCGAAGGGCGGCTACGTGCTGCGCGACTGGAAGGAAGACGTGCCGGCCCGCAAGATCATCCTGATCGCGACCGGCTCGGAAGTCGAACTGGCGATGAAGTCGGTCGACGCACTGGCGGCTGAAGGCATCGCGGCACGCGTCGTGTCGATGCCGTCGACCAACGTGTTCGACCGGCAGGATCAGGCGTATCGCGACAGCGTGCTGCCGGCTGGCGTGCGGCGCGTTGCGATCGAATCGGGCGTGAAGGATTTCTGGCGCAAGTATGTAGGCCTCGAAGGCGACGTGATCGGTATGGACACGTTTGGCGAATCGGCGCCCGCGGGTGTGCTGTTCAAGTATTTCGGCTTTACCGTCGAGAAGGTGGTCGAGACGGTCAAGGCCACGCTGGGCTGACGGTTTTCGCGCCGTAGCCGCCACATGGGCGCCCCACGAGGTGCGCCGCGGCGGCGCGGCGCGGTCTTCAGCCGCAACGTGCAGATTTTTTTAGTCCACAGGAGATAGCAATGACGATTCGCGTCGCAATCAACGGCTATGGCCGGATTGGCCGCAACACGCTGCGCGCGTTCTACGAGAACGGCAAGAAGCATGACCTCGAAATCGTGGCGATCAACGACCTTGGCGATGCCAACACGAACGCGCATCTGACGCAGTACGACACGGCACATGGCCGCTTCCCGGGCGAAGTGTCGGTGGATGGCGAAAACCTCGTCGTCAACGGCGACAAGATCCGCGTGCTGGCGAACCGCAATCCGGCCGAACTGCCGTGGGGCGATCTCGGCGTGGACGTGGTGATGGAATGCACCGGCTTTTTCACGACCAAGGAAAAGGCCAGCGCGCACCTGAAGGGCGGCGCGAAGAAGGTGATCATCTCGGCGCCGGGCGGCAAGGACGTCGACGCGACGATCGTCTACGGCGTGAATCATCACACGCTGAAGGCCGAACACACGGTGATCTCGAACGCTTCGTGCACGACGAACTGTCTCGCGCCGCTGGTGAAGCCGCTGAGCGACAAGATCGGCATCGAAAACGGCCTGATGACGACGATCCACTCGTACACGAACGATCAGGTGCTGACCGACGTGTATCACGAAGATCTGCGTCGCGCGCGTTCGGCTACGCACAGCCAGATTCCGACCAAGACCGGCGCGGCTTCGGCAATCGGCCTCGTGCTGCCGGAACTGAACGGTAAGCTGGACGGCTACGCGATTCGCGTGCCGACCATCAACGTGTCGATCGTCGACCTGTCGTTCATCGCCAAGCGCGATACGACGGTCGAGGAAGTGAACGCGATCATGAAGGAAGCAGCGGAAGGCTCGCTGAAGGGCATCCTTGGCTACAACGTTGCGCCGCTGGTGTCGATCGACTTCAACCACAACCCGGCTTCGTCGACCTTCGATGCGACGCTGACGAAGGCGTCGGGCCGTCTGGTGAAGGTGTCGAGCTGGTACGACAACGAGTGGGGCTTCTCGAATCGCATGCTGGATACGGCGGTGGCGTTCGCGAACGCGAAGTAATTAAAGCGCAGCGCGCGGTGTAACGAGAAATACTCGCATCTGCGACTGCAACAAAAAACCCGTCTGACGTTTTGCGTCAGACGGGTTTTTTTACGATCTGCGCTGCGACGCCTGCCGAAGCGTCACAAACTTAGCGACTCAATGCTTGCGATGCGGGCAGTTTTCCTTGGTGCAGGCGCCGTACAGCGCGAGCGCGTGTTCCTGAAGCTTGAAGCCACGCTGCTTGGCGATCGCCTGCTGGCGATTTTCGATTTCGGGGTCGAAAAATTCCTCGACGATGCCGCAATCGATGCACACGAGGTGATCGTGGTGAGTCCCTTCGTTCAGCTCAAAAACGGCTTTACCCGATTCGAAGTTGCTGCGCGTGAGGAGGCCCGCCTGTTCGAACTGCGTCAGCACGCGGTACACGGTTGCAAGGCCGATATCGAGTTCTTCATGCAGCAGGTTGCGGTAGACGTCTTCGGCGGTCAGGTGGCGTACCGCACTATGTTGAAAGATCTCCAGAATCTTGAGGCGCGGTAGGGTCGCCTTGAGCCCGATATTCTTCAGATCGGCTGGATTGGTCATGGCAAGGGATCCCTAGAGTACAATGCAGGGTTCTCATAGTAATGTGATTTGCCGATTCGGTCATCTTCGACGCGAACTGCGCGGTCAAGTGGCGGCTCACGGAGCCCGCACGGTGAGGGAAATGATTCCAAAATCTGTATTGTTCTACCGGGGGAGCCGCATGCGGGGTACCTTGCTGGCCGCGGCAGCGGTTGCACTGGTTGCAGGATGTTCTACCTACGATAACGTTACGCAGCGCATCGCGCAAAGCATTACGCCCTATCGCATTACTGTCGTGCAAGGCAACTTCGTATCGAAGGAAGCGGCGGCGCAGATGCAGGTCGGCATGTCGCGCGCGCAGGTTCGCCAACTGCTTGGCACACCGCTGTTGTCCGACATGTTCCACGCGGATCGCTGGGACTACCTGTTCTATTTCAAGCGCGGGTCGACGTCGATTGTTCAGCAGCGCGATTTCATCGTGTTGTTTCAGAACGATCGCGTGTCCAGCTGGTCGGGTGGCGAAGATCTGCCGTCGAATCTGGAACTGCTGGCGGATATCGACGGCGACCGCTTAGGCAAGAAGAAGGCGGCTGCGTTGCTGTCGGCTAGCGGTGCAAGCGCGCCGTCGGGTGCTTCGGGCGCGGCTGCAGCTTCTGGCGTGGCGGCCGCTGCGCCGGCGCTGCCTACCGTGCCGGATGCCGCGTTGACGCCTTCGTCCGATGCGTCGCAGGCCGGCAATCTGCCGCCAGAAGATCCGAACGCGCAGGCTGCGCAGGCGGCCAACCGGCTGACGAATGCGGTGCAGGCGCCCGCGCCGGGCGCGACGCCGTCGGTGCGCGCGAATACGCCGCAGTCGAATGGTGGGGTGCCGCAGAACGCGACGGCGCCAGGCCAGCCGCAATTCCAGTTCCATCGCCCGCCGCCGCCGCAGATCCAGGGGCCGGATAGCAATCCGGTCGGCCCGACGGGTCCGCAAAGCAGTAGCCCGCAGGCGCCGGTGCAGACGCAGCCAGCGTCGTGATCGATGCAGGGAACGGCTGACGCGCTGCGTTGTCCGTTCCTGAGGTGCGCTACGGTGCGTATGTCGTAGGGTGCAGGCCGCGTTCATGCTGCCGCACCTTGCGTGCCGCGGTCGCTTCGCGCCGCGCGCGTTTCATTCGTGAAGTCGTGCGTCGAGTTTCGCGCGCCGCGCGGTCCGTGCGTTCTTTCTATGCGTCATACGCATTAGCTAGCTTGCGGCGTTGTTTGCCGTGCCGCGTCGCGCGGCGAGAATTACGTCTTCCTTTGCCACGTCGTTCGTTGTCGAGTCAGCCATGAAAATTGCCATTGCCGGCGCATCGGGCCGGATGGGCCGCATGCTCATCGAAACCGTTCTGAACCAACCCGACATGACGCTTTCGGGCGCGCTTGATCGCGCGGACACGCCGCAGCTTGGGCAGGACGCCGGTGCGTTTCTCGGCAAGCAGACTGGCGTCGTGCTGTCGGACGATATCGACGCGGTGCTGGCCCAATCCGAGTATCTGATCGATTTCACGCGGCCTGCGGGCACGATGGTTCACCTCGACGCCGCGCAGCGCCACGGCGTGAAGCTGGTGGTCGGCACGACCGGTTTCGACGAAGCGCAGAAGGCGAGCATGCGTGCCGCCGCCGACAAGATCGGCATCGTGTTCTCCGCGAATATGAGCGTCGGCGTGAATGTCACATTGAAGCTGCTCGATCTGGCGGCGCGCCACTTCGACCAGGGCTACGACATCGAGATCGTCGAGGCGCATCACCGTCATAAGGTCGATGCGCCGTCGGGCACCGCGTTGATGATGGGCGAGGTGGTTGCCAATGCGCTCGGCCGCAAGCTCGAAGATTGCGCGGTGTACGGTCGCGAAGGCGTGACCGGCGAGCGCGATCCTTCGACGATCGGCTTTGCCGCGATTCGCGGCGGCGATATTGTCGGCGATCATACGGTGCTGTTTGCGGGGATCGGTGAGCGTATCGAGATCACGCATAAGTCGGCGAGCCGGTTGTCGTATGCGCAAGGCGCGCTGCGCGCGGTACGCTTTCTCGAAGGCCATGCGAAGGGCCTTTACGATATGCAGGACGTGCTCGGCTTGCGTTAAGTCGTTCAACAGCGAGGTCCGATGGCAAGCACCGGCATCATCCATTACCTGCAAACCAGTGACGCGATCACGCACGGCGTCGCCTATGTGTTGGCGGCGATGTCGATTGCGAGCTGGTGCTTCCTGATCGTCAAAAGCTGGATGCTTGGGCGCGCAAAGCGTCAGGGGCCGCGTGCGCTGGCCCTGTTCTGGCAGGCGTCGACGCTCTCGGATGGCGTGACCGCGTTGCGCCGCGTCGACCGCGAGCGCGTGTTCGCGCCGCTCGCCGAAGCCGCGCTGCAGGTTACGCAAGCGGAGCCACCGGGCGCGCTGCTGGCGCGCGTCGAACGCAGCGAACGCGTGCTGCGTGCGTTGCGCAACGCGCTCAGCAAGTCGCAGCGGCGGCTGGAGTTCGGCCAGGTGCTGCTGGCTTCGGTGGGCAGCACGGCGCCGTTCGTCGGGCTGCTTGGTACCGTATGGGGCATCTATCACGCGCTGGGCAGCATCGCGGCGAGTGGTCAGGCGATGATCGAGAATGTCGCCGGGCCAGTCGGCGAAGCGCTGATCATGACTGCCTTCGGCCTGGTCGTCGCGATTCCGGCGGTGCTTGCGTATAACGTGCTTGGGCGAATGGTGCGGCATCTGTCGGAGGAACTCGACGGCTTTGCGCATGATCTGCACGCGTATGTGTGTGCGCCGGGCGAGCAGCCTAAAACCCCCGCCTGACTACGACCCGCAACGGAGCATCCCATGGCATTCGGCGGACTCGACAAGCACAAGACGGCTGCGCCGATGGCGGACATCAACATGACGCCGCTGATCGACGTGATGCTGGTGCTGCTGGTGATTTTCATCATCACCGCGCCGCTGTTCACGCATGCGATCCGGCTGGATTTGCCGCGTGTGGCAGCGCAAGAATCGCGCGAGACCGCGCAGACCGTCACGCTGTCGATCGACGCAGCCGGCAAGCTATATTGGAACGACAAGCCGATCACGCTCGACGAGATGCGCACGCGCTTCACCGAAGCGGGCAAGCAGCAAGACCAGCCGGAGATCCACCTGCGTGCGGAGCGCTCGACGCGTTATGAGGTGATTGCGCAGGTGATGGGCGCGGCACAACAGGCGGGGCTCGAGCGAATCGGCTTCGTGACGGAGCCGCCGAAGGGCGCCAATACCGGCGCCGCGCAACCGCAACCCCAGCCGGCAGCTACACATCCCTAGCGCAACGGCTGGGGCACACCCTCCACCGAACGGTATAATCTGCGCTTTCCCCTGAAAAGGGGGAAACGACGAATTTTCATCAGGCCGGACAGCACCGGCCGGTGCCTTCAGCACCGAACCCGCGATCCCATCACACCATGCACGAAAAATACGTTCCCTCCGACGTCGAATCCGCCGCCCAGGCGCAATGGCGCGCCAGCGACGCGTACAGGACGACGGAAACCGCCGGCAAGCCGAAGTTCTATTGCGTGTCGATGCTGCCGTACCCGTCGGGCAAGCTGCACATGGGGCACGTGCGCAACTACACGATCAACGACGTGATGTACCGCTATCTGCGGATGAACGGCTACAACACGCTGATGCCGATGGGCTGGGACGCGTTCGGCATGCCTGCCGAGAACGCCGCGATGGCCAACAACGTGCCGCCGGCGAAGTGGACGTACGACAACATCGCGTACATGAAGAAGCAGATGCAGTCGATGGGCCTCGCGATCGACTGGTCGCGCGAAGTCACCACCTGCAAGCCGGATTACTACCGCTGGAACCAGTGGCTGTTCCTGAAGATGCTCGAGAAGGGCATTGCGTACAAGAAAACCGGCACCGTGAACTGGGACCCGGTCGACCAGACCGTGCTCGCCAACGAGCAGGTGATCGACGGTCGCGGCTGGCGCTCGGGCGCGGTGATCGAGAAGCGCGAAATCCCGATGTACTACATGCGCATCACGCAGTACGCGGATGAACTGCTGAACGATCTCGAAGGTCTCGGCTGGCCCGAGCGCGTGAAGGTGATGCAGCAGAACTGGATCGGCAAGAGCTTCGGCGTGAACTTCGGCTTTCCGTACGAACTCGACGGCGAGCAGAAGCTGCTGCGCGTGTTCACCACGCGTGCCGACACGATCATGGGCGTCACGTTCTGCGCGGTCGCCGCCGAGCATCCGCTTGCCACGCACCTCGCGCAGGGCCGGCCGGAGCTGCAGGCATTCATCGACGAATGCAAGCATGGCGGCGTCGCTGAAGCCGACATGGCGACGATGGAAAAGAAGGGGATGGCGACGGGTTTCTACGTCACGCATCCGCTCACGAAGCAGCAAGTCGAAGTGTGGATCGGCAACTATGTGCTGATGAGCTACGGCGAAGGCGCGGTGATGGGCGTGCCGGCGCATGACGAGCGCGATTTCGCGTTCGCAAAGAAATACAGCTTGCCGATCACTCAGGTGGTGACGGCCGAAGGCCAGACGTATTCGACCGACGCATGGCAGGAGTGGTACGGCGACAAGGAAAGCGCTGTTTGCGTGAACAGCGGCAAGTACGACGGCATGAAGTACGCGGAAGCGGTCGATGCGATCGCCGCCGATCTGAAGGCGCTCGGCTTCGGCGACAAGCAGATCACCTATCGCCTGCGCGATTGGGGCATCTCGCGCCAGCGCTACTGGGGCACGCCGATTCCGATCATCCACTGCCCTTCGTGCGGTGACGTGCCGGTGCCGGAAGCAGATTTGCCGGTGGTGTTGCCGGAAGACCTCGTGCCGGACGGCACGGGCAATCCGCTCGCGAAGTCCGAAGCGTTCGTGAACTGCACGTGCCCGAAATGCGGCGCGGCCGCAAAGCGCGAAACCGACACGATGGATACGTTCGTCGATTCGTCGTGGTACTTCTACCGCTACGCTGCGCCTGACGCGAAGTCGATGGTCGACGAGCGCACCGATTACTGGATGCCGATGGATCAATACATCGGCGGCATCGAGCACGCGATTCTTCACCTGTTGTATTCGCGTTTCTGGGCGAAGGTGTCGCGCGACCTCGGCATCATCAAGTTTGGCGAACCGGCTAAGAATCTGCTCACGCAAGGGATGGTGCTGAACGAAACCTTCTACCGCGAAAGCGAAGCGGGCAAGAAGACCTGGTACAACCCGGCCGACGTCACCGTCACGCACGACGACAAGGGGCGTCCGGTCGGCGCGACGCTGAATGGCGATGGCCAGCCGGTGGTGCTGGGCGGCGTCGAGAAGATGTCGAAGTCGAAGAACAACGGTGTCGACCCGCAGGTGCTGATCGATCAGCACGGCGCGGATACGGCGCGTCTGTTCACGATGTTCGCTGCGCCGCCGGAGCAACAGCTCGAATGGTCGGGCGCGGGCGTCGAAGGCGCGAGCCGTTTCCTGCGCCGCTTGTGGGTGTTTGCGCATGGCAACGCGGCAGCGCTGCATGAACGCGCGCCGTTCGACGCAGCCACGCTTGCCGATACCGACAAGACACTGCGCCGCGAAATCCACAGCGTGCTGAAGCAGGCCGATTTCGACTATCAGCGCCTGCAGTACAACACGGTGGTGTCGGCGGCGATGAAGATGCTCAACGCGATCGAAGGCGCGCGCGATGCGCAACCGGCCGTGCTGCGCGAGACCTATGGCATTCTGTTGCGCGCGCTGTATCCGGTGGTGCCGCACGTCACGTTCCAGTTGTGGCAGGAACTAGGCTACGCGGACGAATTCGGCGCATTGCTCGACGCACCGTGGCCGAAGGTCGACGAAAAGGCGCTCGAGCAGGCCGAAATCGAACTCGTGCTGCAGGTGAACGGCAAGGTGCGCGGCGCGGTGACCGTCGCGAAAGATGCACCGCGCGAAGCGATCGAACAGGCCGCACTGGCACACGAGATGTTCGCGAAGTTCAGCGAAGGCCGGCCGGCGAAGAAGGTGATTGTTGTGCCGGGACGTCTCGTCAACATCGTCGTATGACGGTGTTGCAAAACGAAGGAACTGAAGGAGTGGCTGAGCAGCGGCATGCCGTTAGACAACCCGCCGCCGCTCGCCCAGCAATCGACTGCTGCAAACCGGGAGCCAATGTGACTCGCAGATCGTTTTTGACGCTGACGTTGAGCGCAGCGATGTTGTCCGCGTGCGGCTTCCAGCTGCGCGGCCAGCAGGACTACGCGTTCAAGCGCCTCGCCATCTCCGGAGCCCCGCCGGCATTTTCGGCGCGCCTCACGCGCATTGTGCAGGGCGGCAGCGATACGGTCGTCGTGGATTCGGTCGCGAATGCCGATGCGATCCTGCAGGTGAGCGAGTCGCTGGGTAACAGCGTGCTGACGCTGAACTCGCTCGGTGTAGTTGAGGAATATGCGCTGACTTATGGGGTGAGCTACTCGCTCGTTGGCAAGGATGGCACTGTGCTGATTCCGCCCAGCGCGATCGCGTTGAATCGCGCAATGACCTATAGCGATCAGTTCTCGCAATCGAAGTCTGCCGAAGCGGACATTCTGTACGCGGATATGCGCAGCGATGCGGTCGATCAACTGTGGCGACGGCTGGCGATTGTGAAGTCGCTGCATCCGGCGCCGGGCCAAGGTGTGCCGGCGGTGTCGCCGCGTGCACCGTTGCCGCCACCGCCGCTTTGAGCGCGGTGGTTGCAGTTTGCCGTTTCAGTTTTCAGTCTTACTCACCGCATTTTCGTAACCGTTAGCCATGCAACTGCGACTTGACGCGCTCGAAACGCATCTCGCGAAGGGTCTTGCCGGCCTGTACGTCGTGTACGGCGACGAGCATCTGCTCGCGATGGAAGCGTGCGACCGCATTCGCGCGGCTGCGCGGGCGGCGGGATTCACTGACCGCAATGTGTTCACGGTCGAGCGCGGCTTCGACTGGAGCTCGCTGCTGGGGGCAAGCCAGTCGATGTCGCTGTTCGGCGACAAGCAACTGGTCGAATTGCGGATTCCGACCGGCAAGCCCGGCAAGGAAGGCGCCGAGGCGCTGAAGATACTCGCCGATGCGGTGAATCCCGATACGCTGACTTTGGTGACGCTGCCGCGACTCGATGCAGCGACGCAGAAATCTGGCTGGTTTACGGCGCTGTCGGATGCAGGCGTCGCGTTGAAGATCGATCCGGTCGAGCGCGCGCAATTGGCGAACTGGGTCGGCCAGCGGCTGTCGCAGCAAGGGCAGCGCGTCGCAGCAGGTGAAGAAGGCCGGCGCGCGCTGCAGTTCATCGCGGAGCGGGTGGAAGGAAACCTGCTCGCGGCGCATCAGGAAATTCAGAAGTTGGGGCTGCTGTATCCGGAAGGGGCGCTGTCGTTTGAACAGGTGCAGGATGCGGTGCTGAACGTCGCGCGGTATGACGTGTTCAAGCTCAATGAAGCGATGTTGGCCGGCGATGTCGCGCGGCTGTCGCGAATGCTCGATGGTTTGCGCGGTGAAGGTGAGGCAGCTGTGCTGGTGCTGTGGGCGGTTGTCGAAGAAGTACGTACGCTGCTGCGGATCAAACGAGGCGTTGCGGCGGGCAAGCCGCTCGCGATGCTGGTGCGCGAGAACCGGGTTTGGGGGCCGCGCGAGCGGCTCATCGGGCCGGCGCTGTCGCGCGTGACCGAAGCGGCGCTGGAAAAGGCTCTGGTGCTGGCGGCCAAGCTCGATCGGCAGGTGAAGGGCCTGTCCGGCAGTACGCCGGGCAGGCGACAGAGCGATCCGCCGCCTGATCCGTGGGCCGGCTTGTTCGAACTGGCGATGACCGTTGCTGCGGCGGCGCCTGCGCCCGCTGCGAGGCCTGTGGCACCGGCGGCCGGCGGTATCCCACGAATGCCAGCGGCAGGCGGCCGACCGTCGACCGCGGCGCCTGCGCGGCGACCTTCCTAGGCGGCTGTTCGCGCAAGCCCAGCATGCATGCTGAGGGAGCGACCGCTTCGGCGTTCCTTTTTGCTGATGGCGCGCTTCTTCTTGCGCTGCAAGGCAACATAGGCGGCACGAGTGCAGCACATGCCACACGTGCTTCCCAGCGAGACATCGAGTCGCGGCGCAGACATTTTCGACCCGACTTACAATCCATCCAACATTCGCAAACTGACAGGGTCCGCGCACTACGAATCGGCGCGGACAGACGGGAATCACCATGGATATCGACCAGTACATGACCGACCTCGGCCGCCGCGCGCGTCACGCATCGCGTGCGATGGCGCGGGCGTCGACGGCGGCGAAAAATGCCGCACTCGAAGCAGTTGCGCGCGCGATCGAGCGCGATGCCGCGCTGCTCAAAGAAGCGAACGCACGCGACGTCGCGAAAGCCCGCGACAAAGGCCACGACGCGGCGTTCGTCGACCGGCTGACGCTTTCGGACAAAGCACTGAAGACGATGGTCGAAGGTTTGCGGCAAGTTGCCGCGCTATCAGATCCGATCGGTGAGATCAGCAATCTGAAGTACCGGCCGAGCGGCATTCAGGTTGGGCAGATGCGGGTGCCGTTGGGTGTGATCGGGATCATCTATGAATCGCGGCCAAATGTGACCATCGATGCGGCGGCGCTTTGTCTGAAGTCAGGCAATGCGACGATTTTGCGTGGCGGCTCAGAAGCGCTTGAATGCAATACGGCGCTGGCGAAGCTGATTGGCGAAGGGCTCGATACGGCGGGGTTGCCGCAAGATGCGGTGCAAGTAGTTGCGACGCCGGACCGCGCGGCTGTAGGCAAGCTGATCACGATGACCGAATACGTCGACGTGATCGTACCGCGCGGCGGCAAGAGCCTGATCGCACGCCTGATGGAAGAAGCGCGCGTGCCGATGATCAAGCATCTGGACGGCATCTGCCACGTGTACGTGGACGATCGCGCGGATTTCGCCAAAGCGATGAATGTCTGCGACAACGCGAAGACGCATCGTTACGGCACCTGCAACACGATGGAGACGCTGCTCGTGGCGCGTGGTATCGCAACGGAAGTGTTGCCGAAGCTTGGCAAGTTGTATCGCGAGAAAGAAGTGGAATTGCGTGTCGATGCCGCGGCGCGCGAGGTGCTCGAGGCAGCAGGTGTCGCACCGCTTGTCGATGCGACTGAAGAAGACTGGCGTACCGAATACCTCGCACCTGTGCTGGCGGTGAAAATCGTTGACGGTATCGATGAGGCGATCGAGCACATCAATACATACGGGTCCGCGCATACCGATGCAATTGTCACCGAAGACCACGACCGTGCGATGCGCTTCCTGCGCGAAGTGGATTCGGCGAGCGTGATGGTGAACGCCTCGACGCGGTTTGCCGATGGCTTCGAATTCGGCCTCGGCGCGGAGATCGGTATTTCCAACGACAAACTGCATGCGCGTGGCCCGGTTGGCCTCGAAGGTTTGACGTCGTTGAAATATGTTGTGCTGGGGCATGGCGAAGGTCGCCAATAAAGCGCTGCGTTCGAACGAAGAATAAGGACTATCGATGCTCTGGATCAAAACGTTTCACATCGTATTGATCGCTTCGTGGTTTGCCGGGCTCTTTTATTTGCCGCGGATTTTTGTGAATCTGGCGATGGAGACTGAGCCGGCCGCAGTTGCCCGGTTGCTGCTCATGGCGCGCAAGCTGTTCAGATTCATGACGTTTATTGCGGTGCCGGCGCTGGCTTGCGGGTTGTGGTTGTGGCTCGCGGTTGGTATCGGGCGCGGGCAAGGGTGGATTCACGCGAAGGTTGGCGTGGTGGTGCTGCTGATCATCTATCACGCGTATTGCGGCGTCTTGCTGCGGACCTTCGAGCGCGGGGAAAACCGTCGCTCGCATAAGTGGTATCGGATGTTTAATGAACTGCCGGTGCTGGGGATGTTAGCGGCAGTGGCGTTGGTGGTGATCAAGCCGTTTTAGTTTGATGATGTCCGGGCAGCGGCGTGCGAACGCGCTGCCTTGTTTGGTGCGAGGAGTTTGTTTTCCTTGCGCGTTCTGTTGTACATCTTGTTTTTCAATTCCCATCTTCTTCTGCTGCCGGTCCGTCTGATCGCCGCTGTCTGAAAGACGCTCGGGCGTCTCGTTTTCCCCCCACCTCTCTAGACTATCGACGCAGACGCATCTGGTCTGCGACGTCTCTATTCACATCGCTCTGGCCATGAGCTCTGTTTGCATACCATCGGCTTGCGGCTTGTATCCATCGGAATTCTCCTCATCCTACGTGCGGTTTTAGGCCTGACAGCTATCGATTCGGACTAGTCCGATATGCGCTTAAGACTGCGACAAATAAAGTTCACATCACGGTTGGTGGGCTTGGCGATTTCTCTCTATTCCAAATTTCTCCTATCCCAACTGCCGGCTTCGGCCGATTGACACGCGAAAGCGGAGCACGAGTTCTCGTGTCCCGAGGCCGGTCTGAAGTGTTCATTTTTATTAGTCAAAAGGTGCCGCTAAATCGGCGCCGTGGGATGTTTTTGCGTCTTTTTCGTGTGGTTAATCCTCACACTTTGACGCTTGAAAAATCCCCATATTTTCAGGATTGTGTGATGAATAAGTCTTATCGGTCAGTTTGGAATGAGTCCACCGGTACGTGGGTCGCTGTGCAGGAAAATGCAAGTGGAAAGAAAAAGGGCGGAGCTTCCTCGAAAAGATTAGTCACTACTACGATCGCCGGTGTTTTGGGCGTGAGCCTGTTGGGGCACATGGTGAACGCCGCTGCCGCTGCGAATGGAAACGGTACGATGTGGGTGTGTAACGGGACTTCGGGTAACTTTTTCGGTGCCGCAAAGAGCGTGACTTACGGTAGCACCGACTGTAACAGTAATACCGGTGGTAACGGTAGTGTGACTGCGTTTGGTATGTCCAACAATGGAAACTCGGATGGAACCGGAGGGTTGGCATCCGGTGCCATGACAGCGGGTATTCTGGGTTACAAATCTGGTTCGCTTGCGCTTTATGGTAATGCTGGAATCGCGTTGTACGGTGATGTGATGACATCCGGAAAATCGGCCTTGTACGGCGCTGTGACCATGTACGACACTTTGAGCATGTCCGGTAACAAAGTCACAAATGTGGGTTCAGGTTCAGCTGACAAAGACGCAGTTAACGTCTCGCAGCTGAGAGCAGCGGGTCTGAACGTCGACACGTTGGGCAAAGTGACGAACTCGTTCGTCACCTACGATGATTCGACTAAAGGCACCGTGACGCTCAATGGCGGTACGAACGGCACCAGGATTGCAAACCTGAAAGCAGGCGCGATTAATTCGTCGAGCAATGACGCGGTGAATGGCTCGCAACTCTATGCACTCGCCGCAAGCCAGGCAAATGCCATGGGTGGCGGCTCCGTAGTCAACGCAAACGGCACCATTTCCAAGCCGTCATACACCGTAGGCGGCAACTCGGTCAGTGGCGTCGATGGCGCGGTTAGCGCGCTCGACACGCGCATTACCAATGCCACGTCGGCCGGGGCCGACGGTCTCGCCGAGAAGCTCAAGTACATCAAATTCGGTGAGACCTCAGCGCCCGACGCAAATGCTTCCGGTCTCAATGCAGTCGCCATCGGCGGCCTTTCCCAGGCAATGGGTGACAACGCGCTCGCGATCGGTGCCAACGCTCGCGCCATCGCTTCGAATGCAGTCGCAATCGGCTACGGTTCGTCCACCACGCAAGCCAACACTTTCGCAGTAGGCTCCAGCACGTCCAGGCGCCGCATTGTGAACGTCGCTGACGCAACCGGCGTCAGCGATGCGGTCACGCTTGGCCAGATGAACACGGCCATTGGTGCAGCGATCGTCAGCAACGGCGTGAAAAATAATGGCATGCTCGGCGCTTCGACGATGATGCTCGGCGCGACGCAGTCAAGCAAAACGCCCGATCAACTCATCGTCTCGGGTCCGACCTCGCTGTCGACGCCAACCGACGCCAGTGGCAGAAACGCCATTGCAATCGGCTTGAACTCCCACGCCAACGCAGACAACGCTGTCGCTGCCGGCCAGAACGTCAGCGTGCTCGGCTCGAACGGAGTCGCCGTCGGCCAGAACATCGCAGTAGGCGCGGATTCGGCCGTGGCGATCGGTGTTGCGACCTCGGTCGCATCGGAGAACTCCGTCGCTATCGGTAGCAACGGCACCGAAGTCAACACTGGCGCGGCAAATGCCGTCGCGATTGGTAGCGGCGTGTCGGTCGGCAACCAGAACTCGGTCGGTATCGGCTCGAACATCGTGGTCGGTACGGCGAACAGCGTCGTGCTGGGCGCGAACAGCTCGGACGACAACCGTGCGAATACGGTGTCTGTCGGTTCGTCTGCGGTACCGGGTATGGGCACCAGCCTCGTTCGTCGCCAGATCATCAACGTGGCGGCCGGCACGCAAGACTTCGACGCAGTGAACGTTTCGCAGCTGAAGGGCGTAACGACCGCGCTCGGCGGAGGTGCGGGCGTCAACACGGACGGCTCGGTGAAGAAGCCAAGCTACAACGTGGCCGGTGGTACCTACACGGACGTCGGCTCCGCGTTGGTAGCGGTTGACACCAAGGCTGGCGCAGGCTCGACCGATGCCGTGAAATACGACGCCTCGGCGCATGACAAGGTGACGTTCAACGGCACCAGCGGCACGAAGCTGTCGAACGTGACGGCTGGTACGGCTGACATGGACGCAGTGAACCTGGCGCAACTGAAGGCGGCAGGCCTCAACGTCGACACATCGGGCAACGTGACGAACTCGTTCGTTGCGTACGACGATGCAGCAAAGGGCAAGGTCACGCTGGCAGGCGGCACGAACGGTACGACGATCACGAACGTGAAGGCGGGCGCACTGAGCGCCACCAGCACGGACGCGGTGAACGGTGCGCAACTGTACGCCACGAACCAGAACGTCGCGCAGAACACCGCCGACATCGGCGCGGTGAACACGCAGATTACCAACATCAACGGCGAACTGGCCGATGCGGTGAAGTACGATTCGTCGGCACACGACAAGGTGACGCTGGCCGGTGGTACGAACGG